>JAEUGY010000031.1 GCA_016794625.1 Opitutaceae bacterium | reverse complement strand
CTTCGTCGCGGACAACGACCTCGCCGACCACTATCGGGCGGCCGATGTGTTCGTTCTGAGCAGCCGCTATGAGCCGTTCGGCATGACCGCCATCGAGGCCATGGCCTGCGGCACGCCGACGGTCATCACCACCCACGGAGGTCTGTTCCGCGCCGTCACCTTCGGACGCCACGCACTGTACGCCGACTCACTCGACAAGGAGGACCTCGGGATCTCCATCGTGAAAATTCTTCGGCACCCGCGTCTCTCCAGCCGTCTCGGACGCATGGGCGCCCATAAGGCCCGCAGTCTCTTTACGTGGACCGGGATCGCCCAGCAACTCACCAGCCTGATCGAAGAGCGCACCACCGCCCTCGCCTTTACCGACACGGAATGGGACGAGCCCTGGAACGACGGCGATTGACCGAACTTCGGCCGCTCGACCGCACCGAACGCTGATAGAAATCTCAGAGAGCCGAGGTGCCTCACCATCGAAGCGGGTCGCTCAGCACCAACATGGGCAAGCCAAGCGTCCGGGTCTCGGCCCGGTGGTGTTCCGCAGTCTCCTGCGGCTGCAGTCTTTGCGAGTAAGCAACCCAATTTTCTCACTTTTCATCCAATGGACTATTTCGACAAGGAAACCCTGATCCGGCTGATCGAGAGTATCGTCATCGGCGGGATCGCATTGATCCTGTTCTTTGGGCTGCGCGGCAAGATCCTGCGCTTCGCCCAGTGGGCTGGCCTGCCCCGGCTGGCGTTCGCACCTGTTCGGCTGATGCTTCGTTACGCAATCCTGGTGGTGGGAAGCGCACTGATCTTGAGCCTGTGGGGCTTCCAGCTCGGCACCATCATCGCTCTACTCGGAACCGTGTTGGGGCTCGTTGCCATCGGCTTCGTGGCGGTGTGGAGCGTGTTGAGCAACTTTCTCTGCGCCTTTGTACTCGTCCTCTTCAAACCGTTCTCGGTCGGAGACGAGGTGGAGCTCACTGGAGGGGAGGGCGTGAAAGGCAAAGTGATCGACCTCAGTTTGATCTTTACGACCCTGGAAGTCAGCCCGGAAGAAACGGTCCTCGTGCCCAATAACACGTTCTTCCAACGATCCTTCAAGCGCCGGGTCGGGGCTGTCACCATCGGTCTCGACCACCAACTGAGGCAGGGCAAGCCTATGCAGGACCAAGCGGGATCCTGATCCGTCAACCTAACCTGATCCACACCGGTATGCACTCCCCACCTCCAGCGCCAGTCCGGCTCTTCAGTACCGATCTCGACGGCACTCTTCTCGGCAACCCCGAGGCAACCCATCGATTCATGACCGCATGGACCGATCTTTCCCCCGAGGCACGTCCTTTGCTGGTCTACAACAGCGGTCGACTGGTCCACGACCTGAGGCGCTTCGTGGACAATGGCACCCTTCCCGCTGCGGACTTTTACATCGGTGGAGTGGGCACCCAGGTGTTCGACGTCAAGGCCGGCCGGATGATCGACGAGTTGCGCGCCCATCTTGCCGAAGGGTGGAATCGCGCGGCAGTGGAGCAGCTTGTGGCGACTTTTCCCGGGGCCCGACCCCAGCCGGCCGAGTTCCAACACGAGTTCAAGTCCAGTTGGTTTCTTGAGCGGGCCACACCGGGCTCGATCCGAGAGTTGAAACGAAGGCTCGATAACTCCGGGTTGAAGGTGAAGCTGGTGTATTCCAGCTCCCGCGATCTCGACGTCCTGCCACACAATGCCACCAAAAGCGGAGCGCTATCATGGCTGTGCTTACGACTGGGTGTGCCGCTCGACACCGTGCTGGTGGCCGGCGATACGGGCAACGACGCCTCCATGTTCCGACTTCCCGGCGTTCGAGGCATCATAGTCGAGAATGCCCTGCCTGAACTCTACGAGGCCACGGTCGATGTACCAACCTACAGTTCTCGCCAGATTCTCGCCGACGGCGTGCTCGACGGCCTCTGCCACTATGGTGTTGTTCGCGTTCTTCCCACCAAGGAGGGGACGCGTCTCAAGCCGATGGATATGGAACCGGGCTTTCGGATGCTCTTCACCGGCACCAAGCTCGGATCACTCTCGGAAAGGGAGAAGTCGTTTCTTGCCACCGCCTACGAAAAGGCCCTCATCGCACTCAAAAAAAACATCACGCCGCGCGGCTTCTCCGCCTGCTCGCTCTCCGACAACACAGTCACCGGCACCGATGCCAACTACCGCAGCGTCTGGGCCCGCGACGGTGCCATCACCGTTTGGAACACTCTGCACGTCGACGACGAAGATGTGCGCGCCGCCCAGGTGGCGACGCTTGAGACGTTGCTCAACGCCGCCACTCCCAATGGCCAAATCCCCGCCAATGTCCGTCTCGATGACGGAGAACCCGACTATTCCGGCGTCGGCAACATAGCCTCCATCGACAGCGGCCTCTGGGTCATCATCGCCCTCTACAATTTCACGCACCACACCGGCGATTTGTCCCTGCTCTATCGGCACGCCGACCGGCTTCAGACGATCATGAACTGGCTGAGCGCCCAGGATTCCAACAACGACGGCCTCCTGGAAATTCCGGAGGCGGGTGACTGGACCGATCTTTTTGGACGGAGCTACAATGTCCTCTATGACGAGGTGCTTTGGTTCCGGGCCAACGTCTGCTACGGTCGAATCCTCGAACTGATGGGCCGGTTTGACCGCGCCGCCGACTACCTTCGCTGGTCACAAAAGATCCGCAGCCGCATTCTCGACGTTTTCTGGCCGACGACGACCCCGGACGTGCACACGCCGAGCCGGAATCGATTCGCCGAGCGTCAGTCCGGACTCGGCGACGCTCAATACCTGCTGGCGGAGATCACGCCGTTTGCCTTCAACTGGCGCTGCGATCCCTACGGCAACATCCTCGCTTTCCTCATGAACGTGCTCGACGTGGACCGCGCGCGCACGGCGTTCCGCTTCATGTGGGGGGTGGGCGTCAACCAGCCCTGGCCGGTCGCCAATCTCTATCCCGTGGTGCAAGCCGGCGATCCCGACTGGCGCGCGTATTACACCGTCAACCTGCTCAACCTCCCACACCACTACCACAACGGCGGCATCTGGCCCTTCATCGGCGGCCTGTGGGTGCGATTCATCCACCGGCTCGGGTTCCATGAAGTCGCCTGCCGCGAACTCGTCCGTCTCGCCGAGCTCAACAAGCTCGGGCGCGACCAGGAGTGGGAGTTCAATGAATGGGCGCACGGCCAGACCGGCCGACCCATGGGCAAGGCCTTCCAGGCCTGGAGTGCAGCCTCCTTCCTCCGCGCCTGCCACGAACTCGAGACCGAACCGAAGAGCCTCGATCGCGAATAACCCGAGGCGCTCCCTCGCGGTCACTCTGCTTTCCGTCCAAAAACATAGGCCGCCAGGAGCGCGATGGCGCCGGTGGTCATGGCTGTCGCGGCGCCGAGGAGGCTGGAAGTCAGCGGGAACTCCGCCGGCAATCCAAAGGGCACGGCGACCAGGAGCAGCTCGGTCGCAGCGGCCCCGGCGAGGAAAAGGGTCAGCCCCAGGTGCGTAAGTCTGCCCTCGGGCAGCCAGCCCAGCGCCAGCGCCCACGCAAACAACGCCGGGGTCACCACCCCGAGAAAAACGAGGTGCAGGAAGGCGATGACGATGAACCGGTGGCTGCCCAATTCCAGAAGGCCCGGCCAGGCGGCCGCCGCTTGCAGCACGTGCTTGAAAAGAAAGGCCGCCACCGCGAGTCCCACGAGAACCCGATGCACGCCGCTGAGCCGGATCCTCGCGCCGCGGAAACTTCGCGCCAGGAACAGGCAACCCGCCAGTTGGGCCGCACCACCGAGCCCGGCGAGGGCATGGATCCAGGCGGAGGGCGCCAGCCAGAGGGTGGACTGGGCAAAGGTCAGGATCGTGCCCGCCGTGAGCCAGACCAGCGCTCGGCGCGCATCGTGCTCGTCCACCGCGAGGCCGCGCCGAACCGCGGACTGCAGCAACACGGCCTGCAGGAAAAAGAGAAACCATCCATTGTACTGCGCATGGAGATAGAAATACACGGACAGGGCGTAGGCGGGTGTGTCGCGCAGTCCGGCGGCCGCCAGCGGCCCCAACGAAAGCGGGCCGAGTCCGGATACGACCAGGAATACGAGCGCAACCCGCAACGTTCCGCGCGCGATCGGCACCGCCAGGTTGCTTCGCCACAGTCGCCACACAAAGACACACGAGCCGGCCATGTGCAGCGCCGAAAAGGCAATGCTGACCGCGCCATAGCCCTGGACGGGAAATGCGACCAGCATGCCGAGCACGGAACCCTGCCACACCGCGAAGAGCCAGGCGTAGCCTCGGTGGTGCTCGGTGGGAATAAAATGCACCCACGCGAGCGCGAAGAACGCGTTGAAGACCCAACCCAGGAAAGCCACGTGCGAATGCGCGTGAAGAAAAAAGCCGTAGTGGAATCCCGCCCCCTGCCACGGTGTCTGCCAGCGAAGCAAGGTACCCAACCCAGCGACCACCACGAGAAAAGCCAGCGCGACCCCAAAGGCCCGTCGGGCGAACGCCGGAGGCAAGGACGCTAGCGGCGTTGGCGTGGCAGAGGACACGGGCCCATCCCATCTGCAAGTCGACCGTTCAACAACCCGAATTCCTCGGCCTTGGCCTCCACCGCCAGGGCCCCCGTCCTGCTCCGTTCCACGGCTCCTGGTAGAGGGGGTGACCGAGGTCGTCGCAAGCACACTCGAACGCAAACCAGACGGCGCTCCTAGCCCGCCCCGGTCCAGCGCCCTCACCGCTTCGGCCACGCCAGCGGCTCAGACGATGGCCTGTTCCGTGGTCGGATCGAAAAGGTGGATCTTTGTGGGATCGAGTCGGACTCGGATGCGCTCTCCTGCCCGGTAACGATCGATCGGCCCCACGCGTGCGATAAAGGCCGTCGCACCCGTCGTGAGGTGGAGATAGGTTTCCGCGCCCATCGGCTCGGAGACCTCGAGCGTGGCGTCCACCGTGTCCGGGGACGGCGACGGAGCCGCGCCCGGCAGGTCGTGCACATCCTCCGGACGGATTCCGAGCACGACACGGTGTCCCGCCCGGGACGCCGCCGCCGCGGCCAGGGTTCCTGCACAGGCCACGACCAGCGGCGTCGCTCCCGGATTGTCCTCCACAAACAGCAGCGCTCCGTCCTTCTGCACCAGCGTGCCGCGAAAGAGGTTCATCGCCGGTGATCCAATGAAACCGGCGACAAACAGGTTCGCCGGGCGGTGGTAGAGTTCAAGGGGCGCGGCCACTTGCATGATCTCTCCGTCCTTCATCACGCAAATGCGGTCGCCCATCGTCATCGCCTCCACCTGATCATGCGTCACATAGATCATCGTGGCCCCGAGGCGCCCATGCAGTTTGGAAATCTCCGTCCGCGTGCTCACACGCATCTTTGCATCGAGGTTCGACAGGGGTTCATCGAAGAGAAACACCTTCGGCTTGCGCACAATGGCGCGTCCCACCGCGACGCGCTGGCGCTGTCCGCCCGACAGCGCCTTGGGCCGGCGGTCCAGGTAGTCGGTCAGACCCAGCATGGCCGCCGCCTCCCGCACCCGCACGTCAATCTCCCCCTTGGAAAACTTCCTCAGCTTCAAACCGAATGCCATGTTATCATACACCGACATGTGCGGATACAGAGCGTAGTTCTGGAACACCATCGCGATGTCCCGATCCTTCGGCAGCACGTCGTTCACCGTCTCGCCGTCGATCGTGATCGCGCCGCCCGAGATCTCCTCCAAACCCGCGATCATGCGCAGCGTGGTGCTTTTGCCACATCCGGATGGACCCACCAGCACCATGAATTCGCGATCGCGGATTTCGAGATTCACTCCCTTGACCGCAGTGACGAGGGTGCCCGTCTTGTCAGAGTACGTCTTCCGGAGATTCTCAAGGACGACACGGGCCATGGCGGAGGAGGGGGATGCGTGCAACAGCGCCGACGGGGTTCAGCCCTTGATCGCACCCGCGGACAAACCA
The DNA here is from genome assembly GCA_016794625.1 of Opitutaceae bacterium. Lineage (GTDB taxonomy): Bacteria > Verrucomicrobiota > Verrucomicrobiia > Opitutales > Opitutaceae > UBA6669. Next base: position 52,312 of record JAEUGY010000031.1, on the reverse strand, counting down.
CGGATGAAAAGGCGCATGGTGAACAGAAAAATGCCGATGAGCGGCACCGCCGCAATGAAATAGGCAGCCATGATCTGGCCCCACTGCTTCACATATTCACCATCGAGGTAGATCAAACCCACGCCGAGCGTGAACCGGCTCGGGTCGCGCAGCACGATCAGCGGCAGGAGGAACTCATTCCAGGCCTGCAGGAAGGCGAGAATCGCCAGCGTGCCAATGATCGGGCCCGAGAGCGGGATCACGACATGACGGATCTGCTGGAGGTGGCCCGCCCCATCGATCTCCGCCGCCTCAAAGAGGTCTTTCGGCAACTCCTCGATGAAATTCCGGAGCACAAAGATATTGAACACCTGCCCGGCCGCGACGCCCACGATGATCAAGGCCCAGAGTGTGTTCAGCAGGGAAAGGGACTTCAGCAGGAGGAACAGGGGAACAATGTTCGCGACGCTTGGCAGCAGCATCAGAACGAGGAACAGGGACCAAAGGATGTGTCCACCTGGCATCCGATAACGTGCAAAAAAGTAGGCCCCAAGGATCGCCAGCCCCAACGAAGCCAGGGTCCCGCCCAGCGCCACGAACGCCGTGTTGGCCAGGTACGGCACGATCAGCTTGAATCCAAACACCCAGTTCTCCCACTGCCAGGTCGAGGGATGGCTGGGAAGCCAGGGCTGCTGGACAAAGCCGTTGTTGTCCTTGAACGAAACCTGCAGCATCATGTAGAGCGGAAACAACTCCACGGCCACCACCGCCAGGATCACGACATGCTTGGGCCAGTCCGTTCGCGCGGAACGCGGGCCTGGAGCGGTTGCCGGGGACGCGGGTTTCATTTTTCCACCCGCACGTAGCGGTTGTTCACCCACGTCAGGGCGAGGATGAAGCCGAAAAGCACCATGCCCACCGCGCAGGCGTAGCCGAACTCGCCGGCGATAAAGGCCCGGTTGTACATCCACAGTCCCGGCACCATGCCGCGCCCGCCGGGACCACCCGACTCGCCGAGCAGCAGCAGCATGAGGCCGTAGCCCTGCAGCGTCCCAACGATCAACAGCATGAGGTTGAGCCGCACCTGGGTCAGGATCAGCGGCAGCTCAATGTAGAAGAACTTCCCCACCGGCCCCACCCCGTCGAGCTCCGCCGCTTCGTACACCTCGGTGCTGATCGACTGGAGACCGGCGAGGTAAATCAACACGCCAACGGTGCCAATCCAGGGGAAGCCCCAGATGAACAGCGAGGGCAGAATCAGATTCGGCTGGGACAACCATCCAATGGGTGCGTCCAGGGAAAACACGTTCCAGTGAAACACGCTTTGATCGAGCCAGACCAGGACGCGCTTGAATCCGGTGACGTCGAGCATGCGATTGAGCACGCCAAAATTCGGATCGAAAAAGAACTTCCAAATAAAGAGGGTCACCAGGTGCGGCACGATCATGGGCACGACCAGCAACGCGCGGTAAACGTACTGCCAGCGATCGCTGCGGAGCCGGTGGATGAGGACGGCCAGCAGGATCGCCGGAATCATCTTGAACAGATTGAAGACCATCAGGACCGAGACGGTTCGAAAGGAGTCCCAGAGCACCTGGTCCCGGAACGCCCGCCGGAAGTTGTCGAGACCGACCCACTGTTTCGCCTCCCCTCCGGCCCAGTCAAAGAACGAATGATAAACGGCGCTCACCGCCGGAAAATAGGCAAAGGTCGCCACCAGCACCAGCGACGGCACCACGAAGCAGTAGAGCCTCCACTCTCGAAGCGCCTTTTTCGCGGAAATGGGAGTAGCCATGGGGAGCGATGCGCCTCTATGAGCGGAACGAATTCGTTTCGAGGCAAGCGCCTGGAGAACAAAAAACCGGGAGGCCCGAGGGGGCTTCCCGGTTCTGATGAATCATCCCGTCAACACTCAATCCTACAGGTCGAGCGATGCCGAGAACCGGATGTTACGCGGGCGGAAATACGAGATTTGACGCCGCTCCGTCGTGCCGGTCGGCAGGGTGTAGCTGGTGACCGTCTCATCCTTCACATCGCCGAGCAGGTTGTCGACGGACAGGTTGAAGCGCCAGTTCTGACGTCCCACCCGGTACTGGTAACCAAAGCCGCCGCGCAGCTCGATCCGGCTGGAGGTGTCGGGGGTGCGCAGCAGGTTGACGTTGGTATTGCCGCCGCCGAAGTCGACCGTCGTCGGACGGGATCCGGTGTAAATGGCCCCGATGCGAACGCTCAGGTTCTTCAGCGCACCTTCCTCAAACTTGTAGTTGCTGAAGAAGGAAGCGGTCTGCTTGGGCCCAAGGTCGAGCGTCTTGCCGACGATGCTCTGGCGATTCCAGGTCGAGGCGCGCTTGGGATCGCTGAAGTTGTCGCGACCGAGCTCGTAGAGCCACGCGTCGTACTCCGTGCCGTAGTTCTTACTGTCATTCAGGTCCACGGCATCGACGAGGCTGAAGCCATCGGAGACTTCCTTCGTGATGTGGGCAAAGCTCGTGATCACCTGCCAGTTCGGGCGCAGCGAGAAGATCACCTGGGCATCGATCCCGCTCGACTCCTCCTCGTAGGAAACATCGGATCCGCGGCCCCGGTTCGGATTGTTGCTGGCGGTGTCGCCATAGTTGATCGGCGTGGTCGTCTGCGTGTCCCGGAACGCCGCATCGATCGCGGCCTTCTCCACCGCATTACTGCCCAGCGTCTCGTAGTTGACCAGGAAGTAGCCGGCGGAGGCGGCCGGGGTTCCGGTGTAACCAGCAGGGAAGTACTGCGAGCGCACGGCAAAGGTGCGGGGACGGGTCGGATTGAAGTTCGCGTTGTTCGCCACGAGGTCGATCGAGGGCGCATAGTTGGCGCGCGGCGCCGGGGCGTTGCTGTAGAAGTACGTGGCATTCTCGCGGCTGATCCGGAAGCCGGAGATCGTGCCGGAGATCTTGCCGTCCAGGAGGTCGACCTTCACGCCGATCTCCTCGCTGAGGGTGGTCTCGGCATCGAAGTTACGCGAAGCTCCGTCGCGCTGTCCGGGGTTGGGGAAGAGGCCCTGGGCGGTCAATGCATAGACCGAGACCGCCTTGTTGATCTTGAAGTTCAAACCGAGCGTGCCGGTCGTCTCCTTCTGCGGGCGGCCACCGAAACGGTAACCGGCGCGCTGCGGGGCGGCGGCGACGCGCGGGGTTCCGGGTCCGTTGTCCGGGTTGGTCGGGAGTGCGTTCCGCACCCCGCCCACATAGTCGAAATCGAGTACGCGGGAGGCGAAGCGGTCGCGTCGTCCACCAGCGATGAGCGTGAGCCGGTCGGAGAAGAACTTCCCGTTGTAGACCGCATAGTCACCATCGAACCAGTTCCACTGCGTGGTGTCGCGGGCACGCTCATACGTCGTGCCGTCATAGCGGATGGGACTGTAGTCGGTGACCTTGCGGAACTCCGTGCGGATCAGCCCCGCATTGGTCGAGGTGTTCTGGATCGTCGGATTGTTGTTGGGCCGGAAAACTTCATCCCGCGTGCTCTGGCGGCCAATCAGGAGGTTGTGGTTGGTGGATCCCACCGAGAACTTGTAGGTCAGCTCGGCCCGATACTGCTGGGAATCGACGTCGAACGGGTCGTTGTCCCAGTCGTAGCGGATGACCTTGGCCTGGCCGTTCGGATAGATCGTGAGCAGCGACTGGTCGGGTACCTGGCTGTACTGCGCGCTGGTCAGGCTCAGCGTCTGCTGGCTGATGATGCGGCGCTGGGTGATGTCGGAATTGAAGAACTGGTAGCCAGCGACGAAGGTCAGGCCCTCGAAGAGCCTCTGCTCCAGCTGGAGGAGGGTGCTCCAGGTCTTGTTGCGCTCAAACGTATCCGGACCGGCCAGATTGAACGTGCGTCGCGAACGGCCGCCCCCATCGCGCGTCCAGTTGTAGAGTTCGTTGTAGCGGTTGCGCGCGAGGGTCGTGTCATTGTTGTCGAAGATGTCGCGGTTCGTCGTGCTGGCGCCAAAACCAAGACCTTCCTGCTTCGAGTCCTGCCAGAGGTACTCGCCATAGACGCTGGTGTGCTTGAAGGGACGCCACTCGAGCTTGGCGGCCAGGTAGTTGACATTCAATTCGTAGAAGTCCGTCTCGGCTCCGCCGGATTGATGGGTGCCCAACACGCGATAATTCAGGGTGCCGTCGGCGAGCAGCGGTCCGGTGGCGTCGATGGTCGTGCGGCTGTAGTCGAAACTCCCGAAGGTCTGCGACACTTCATAGCGCCGTTTGGGAGAGGGCATCTTCGGCAGGATGTTCACCACACCGCCGAGGGTGCTGACGCCGTACAGCAGCGCGGCGGGGCCGCGGACCACTTCGGCGCGGTCGATGTCCACGGCATCCACGGGCGCGCCGAGGACGGTCGCGTCAAACTGCGTCCCATTGCGGAAACCGAGGCGCAACTGGGTGCCGGTGTAAAAGCCGCGGATGTTGACCGCAGTGGGCAGCTGCGAAAGCGGCTTGTTGGTCGGCCGGGAGGGCGAGAAGTCGAAGAGACCGGGGCCTCCACTTTCCGCGGTGAAGTTGTCGCTGCCATAGATGCCAGCGCTGAACGCGAGCGCGTCCTTCATGTCGCTCGCCCCGATGTCGCGGATGAACTCGCTCGTCACGACTTCGATCGGCATCGGCAGATCCTTGATCGCCGTGTTGAGGCGCGTGCCGGAGACGGCATTGGTCGCAAGGTAGCCCTTGTCCTTGGAGGTATCGATGCGGAAGGGGGAAAGCTGAACCGGCTCCTCCTTGGCGGGGGCGGTTTGGGCGGACAGCGAGGTTACGCTTGGTCCAATCAGCAGGGCCGCAAGGGGCCCGCGCACAAGCAATCGCAAGGTAGCATTCATGGGAGTTTGACGGGGTTGGGCCGCGGGCTTGGGGACCGCCGGCGCGTTGGGTCGGTACCAGCCTCCCCGGGGGCCCGGCTTTCTCAAACGATTCATTGCTATACGTAAACCTGTCGCCTAGGAGAGGGGCATGAGCATGCGTTCCCTCGCCCGGGAGGCCGGCGTATCCCCCATGACGGTTTCGCTGGCGCTACGCCACAGCGCCCGCGTGTCGAAGGCCGTCCGCGACCGGATCCACGCCCTGGCCCGCGCGCGCGGGCACGTGCTCAACCCGCGGGTCAGCGAACTCATGCGGGAGCTTCGTCAGGTGCGCTCCACGGGGACGCATGGGACGCTCGCGCTGATCGGGCTTTTTCCGGAGCCCGACCCGGAGCGCTTGCATCCGCACCTGCGCACCTTGATCGCGGGCGCCCAGCGGCGCGCGGCCGAGGTGGGCTACCGGCTCGAGCGGTTCTGGCTGCGGGCCCCGGGGTGACTCCGCGCCGGCTGCGCGGCATCCTCGAGGCAAGGGGTATCACGGGCATTCTCTGTCTCGGTGGATCGGACGTGGAGGAATCGTTTCCCCGGGAGTTGGACCGCTTTGCCCTGGTGACCCATGGTTTGACGGTGGCCGCTCCCATCCACCGGGTGGCAAGCCACCACCATGCCGATGCCAAGGTGCTGATCGACCAGCTCGCCGCGCGGGGCTACCGTCGCCCCGGCTTGCTCATTCACCCGGACTGGGAAAAGCGCACGGCCCACATCTACTCGGCCGCCTTGCTTTTCTTTCAGGCCCAGACCGACGGGCAGATCACCGTGCCGGTGCTGCACATGGAGGGCTGGGATGAAGCGGCGCTCCGCCAGTGGCGACGGAAGCACCAGCCCGATGTGATCGTGATCAACCAGCCGACCGCTTTCTACCAGGATCTCGAGGACTACTTTCGGCGGGAGGGTATCCGGCTTCCCCGCGACCTCGGCGTGGCCACGCTGGGCGTGCGGACGGGGCCGGCCCGCTACGCCGGCATGGGACAGGACCACGAGCTCATCGGCCGGTGCAGCATCGACATGTTGATGGCGCGTATCAGCCAGCGGGACTTCGGGTTCTCCCCTCACCCCAGGACCGAGTTTGTCGAGGGCCGCTGGCACGAGGGTCGGACCATCCGGCCGGCGTCACGTCTCAGTCGTGAACGCGCCTCCCAACGCAACGCCCATCCACCGGCGTAGGCCGTATCCAGGAGATCGGGCGGCCTGAACCGGACCGCGTCAACGACCGGGATCGGTCCTAAGCCGGTGGCACGGCGAAACCATGGCGTCGTCCAAACGCGAGACACTCCTCGGCCGGGACGAGCGCGTCCGAACAGGTCGGACTGCCGAGCGACACCGCGGCGGCGCACACGCCAAGCTCCAGCGTGCGTGGCAGCGGCCATGCCTGATGCAGGCCATACAGCACCCCGGCGGCCAGCGCATCTCCCGCCCCCGTCGTCCCCGCCACCAGCTCGGGCGGCACGCGCACCGCCGGCTGCCAGACGGTCTCGCCCGTCGCCGAACAGGCGCACACTCCCTCAGGTGAATGCACGAGAACCAACGATCTCACCCCCAGCGCGAGCAAGGCCCGCGCCGCCCGTTCCACCGCCCGCCGGTCGAGTCCATCGCCCCGTCCGACGGTCACGCCGGTCAGCTGTTCCGTCTCGAAGTCATTGGCGAACAGGAGATCGACTTCCGACAGGGCCGGAACCACGTGGGACCGGAAGCGCGACCCGGCTTCGCTCACGCAATCCACGGAGGTGATCAAACCGGCCGCCCGGGCCCGCGCCAGCACGGTGGCCGCCGCGGGGCGTCCGTCGGGCTCAAGCGCATCGAGTCCATCCAGCAGAAGCAGGTAGCCCAGGTGGAAAAATCGCGCCCGGGTTCCCGTGAAATCGAAGTGCTCGGGCCGCAACAAGGCATTCGCCCCGCGTTGGTGGAAGAAGGTCCGGCGGCCGTTGGACTGCACGGTCATGACATCCGTGTAGCTCGTCGCCGCCGCCCGGGTCGTGCGCAACTGGTCCGTGCGGATGCCATGGACCGCGCAATCCGCCAGGATGGCACGGCCATCCGCGTCATCCCCGACCAGTCCCACCGCCTCGAGCGGAAAAGGGGCGCCCAGGCGCGCGAGGTTTTTGAGGACATTGTACGCGGAACCGCCGTTGGCGGCGGATTCCCCGAGGATGTTCGCCAGCGCATCCTGCGGCGGCCAGGTGTCGATCAGTTTGACGTGATCCGTGATCCAATTGCCACCTGCGATGAGGCCTGTGCGCGACATGGTGCGTAAACGTCGTGGCTCGTCGCCTAGTCGATCGCGGCCACGCTTTGATCGCGCTGGCTGGCCAACGCCGCCGTCCAGATCTCGTGGTGCGCGACCGCCTCGTCGGGCGTCGCGCAGCCAAAGCGTTCGCCGAGCAGCCCGGCGCGCTCGGCGAGAAACGCCGCCCACATTTGCTGCAATAGATCCGGGAAACCTGGCTCAAAGATGTGACCCGTGATGGTCTTGAACGGGGTGCCGAAGCCGAGATCCGTTTTTTCCCACCATTGCTCCTGGTCGCGCCGGTAGAGCCAGAGCGTCTTCGGTTCCTTCGTCGAATACCTCACACCACGATCGGTGCCGAGGGCTTCAAAGATCCAGGTATTGGTCTCGGTCGGCGCGAGTCGCTTCATCTCCAACGTGAGCGGAACCGGCTGCCCGGCGATCGTCGCGGTCGTGTGCAACGCCGCATTGTCCCACGTGTCGCACGGCGCCCGGCCACCCTTGCCGTCGGGACGGTCGGCATAGATGCGCTGCAGCTGCGCATAGACCCGGGCCGGCTTCCAGCCGAGGCGCAGCGGCAGGTGCGCCACGTGCAGCCCCAGATCATTCATCACACCCGCCTCACCGCAAAACTTCGACTGGCGCTTCCAGTTGATCGCTTTGGCCGGATCGAGATCGCTCGAATGCAAAAACGCGCTGCGGACCTCGAGCAGGCGGCCGAGCGCCCCGGATCGCGCCAGCTGGAACGCCCGCTGCGCCCCGGGCAGAAAGGGAAACTCCGAGGATACACGCACAAAGCGTCCGAGCCGTTTCCCTTCGTCGCGAATCCGCCGCGCCGCGGGCAGGTCGATGCCAAAGGGCTTTTCCGCGAACAAATCCTTCCCGGCCCGCAGGACATCGAGGTAGATCGGCTCGTGGAGATGGTGCGGCACCGCGACGTACACGACGTCGATCTCCGACCGCGCCAGCAGCACGCGGTGGTCGAGGTCGAAATGTTTGACGGTCGGCACCTGACGAAACCAATCGAGGGCCGCGGCATGGACATCGCACACCGCCACCAGCTCCGGCCGCACGGGACAATCGAGCAGGGCGAACCAGCGACCGAACGCGCTGGCCACTTCGCGGCCCATGAGGCCGGCGCCAATGACGGCGACACGGACCGGCGGAGGTGAGGCGGGAGGAATCATGGGAGGAGCGTGGGCACGGCAGCGGGGGAAAATTCGTGGATGACCGGTTCAGCCGGCGTCGGCGTGCCAGTGCACCCGATGCCGCTGGAGCGCCTCGCTTCGTGTCCGCGACGGGCGCTGGTCGGTCACAAAGTCCGAAAAGTCCCGCCACCCCGCGAAGAGGATCGGCGCGGGCTTGTCCCATTTCGAACTGTCGGCCACAAGCACCACCCGTCGCGCCCGCGTGACGATGCCCTTTTTTACCGCCGCCTCCATCAGCTCCGTCGTGCTGGCGCCATCGGTCGCGTCGAGCCCGGAGGCCCCGACGAACGCGAGGTCAAAGCGCAGCTGCCGCAGCCAGTCCAGCGCCACGCTGCCCACGAGGGCGCGGCTGATTTCGCGCATCTCGCCGCCGATGGAAACGAGGGCGGACTTGCCGGTGCGGCGCTCATTGAGCAGGGGGAGCGAGTTGGTGAAGATCGTCAGGTCGTCACGCCCCAGCAGCCGGCGGCCCACTTCGAGCGTCGTCGTGCCGGCGTCAACAAAGACCGTGGCATTCGGCGGGACCAGCCGCACCGCGACCTCGGCGATCCGGGCCTTGGCCGCCGACGCCTCGCGCACCTTGCGCTCGAAGGCCGGCTCTCCCGTGCGAAAATTCGTGTGCAGCACGCCGCCATGGGTGCGCACCAGCTTCCCGATACGCTGCAACTGCGCCAGATCGCGCCGGAGCGTGGCCGGCGAAACGCCCAGCAGCTGCTGCAGATCGTACACGCCGATCTTGCGCCGCTGCTCCAGCAACTCGGTGATTTTGTGTTGGCGCTCCTGAGCGAACATGGTTGTTTCTCGGCAAATGCTCAAAAGCAATCACACGGCCTCCGCAAGCCGAAACCCCGATCCGTGGCTGCGGTCGCGGTGTGAAGCCCTGCACGCCACCCCGCAGCAGGCGAAACTGCGCGCGATCCGGCCGTGGCCGGTGGGCGTCGTGTTCATCGAGCGGCCGGGCATGACACTGGCGGAGATTCGCGGCCACTTCCGCCTGATGAAGGAGCTCGGTTTCAACTGCCTCAAGCAGTGTGAACTCTGCCCGGGCACGGACCGTCGCGCGGTGCTCCATGCCGCCCTCGACGAAGGCATCATTCCGTGGTGGTACGGGGAGGCCGGCTGGGAGGAACCGACTCCCGCCCTCCTGCGCACGCTCGGTCTGCCGGCCGGGCTCGCGCCGGAGCAGCTCCGCGTTCACCCCGCCTGGCTCGCATATCAGGAGCGGATCCTGCGCGCGCGTATCGATCGCCGGGATCCGCCGCCGTCGGCTGCGGCGGCTCATGAGACGGATGGTCTGCCCGGTACGCTGAAGCGCGACGACTACGGTATCGCGCCCGAAGCCGCCGGTCTGTTCACCACCTGGCTGCGGAAGAAATACGGGACCGTGGCTGCGTTGAAGGAGGCCTGGAATTTCGGCCATGCCATGGTCAACACGCGTCCGTGGCGGACGTGGTCGCAGGTCCGGCGGGAGGTTGCCGTCTTCGTCAGCGCCGAGCGGCAGGAATACCGGCGCATGGTGGACGTGCTGCGTTTTCGCGCCGACGCCCACCTGGAAAAGATCGCCCGCACGCGCGACGCCCAGCTGGCCTATGACCCCAACGCACCGTTTCGCACCGGCGGCGAAATGGGGCTGTTTCTTCCCTTTGCCGCCCGCTCCACCGACATGGAAGGGCTGGCGGGTTTGATGGCCGACGGCGGTTCGTTCTACCCATCCATCCATCCGGGTTGGCACTTCGAGGAGGTCGGTTTTGAGTTCACCCGCCCGATCTACATGCAGGCGTCACTCGCCGCCGACTGGTTCAAGGGTGGCTGGGCCGCGAGTTGGGAATCAACGGGTGGTCCCCAGCAATTGAGCGGGGGCAAAGCCCCGTTCGTTCCCGAGGTGCGCAGTCAGGTCGCCGGTTTCACCATCGACGAAAATACGATCCAGCAGTTGATGCTCAGCTGGGTGGCCGGAGGCTTCAAGGGATTCGGTCAATGGTGCTGGAACGCGCGGAGCTTCGGCTGGGAGGCCGGTGAGTACGCGCTGCTCGATCGCAACCAAAAGCCCTGCGCCCGGACGGTGGCGGCCGGGCGGATCGGCGCAGCGTGTTCGCGGCTCCGCGACGAACTGTGGTCGGCCGCCAAAGAACCGCTGGTCGGCGTCTTCCAGGACTTCGAAGCGGACGCGTTCTACGCCGCGCTCGCGGTCGGCGGACGCGACGTCTACAAGCACTGGCCGCAACGCGCCCGCATCGGTGCCGCCCGCGCTTTGATCGATGCCAATGTGCCGTGGGAGCATGTCACCGCGCGCAATCTGCGCGCCGGGCTGGCCGATCGCTACGCCGTGATCTACCTGCCGGCGGCGCTCGCGGTTGATCCGGCGCTGCTCGACCTGCTGCGCGGCTACGTGGAGCGAGGCGGTCGCGTGGTCCTGGACGCTCCGTGCGCGTGGTACGGCTACGATGGTCGTCTCCTGCCCACGCATGACGGTTCGCCGTTCGAAGCGCTCTTCGGCACGCGGATCGGCGATTTCCAGTACTCGCGCGGCAACCACGTCACCCGGTCCATCGGTCGGCAGGTGCTCGACGGTTTCGTTCTCGACCTGCAGCCCACTTCGGCCCGCACGGTCGAGACCTTCTCGCGTGGCGGCGCCGCCGTGACCGAGCACCGGCTCGGCCGGGGCACCGCAGTCGTGATCGGCTACGAAGCGGCCCTCGCCTGCTGGCAGCCGGGCCACCGCAGGCTCCAGTCGCACATCGTGCGCTACGTCCTGGGCCGGCATCGGTCTCCATACACCTGCCGTGGCGCCATCGCCTACCGGCTCGCGGCGCCGGCGGCGGACCATTATTTTCTCCTGAACGACCTCGGCACGCCGGTCCGGGCCCGGCTGGACCCACACGCCTACCGCTATCACTCCTGGGAGGATCCGGTCTCCGGCCAACCCCTCGTCCGCGGCGCGGTGATTCCTCTTCCTCCGCACGGAGCCCGGTGGATCCGCTGCCGCAAGTGAGCTCCGTCAGGGCTTCGTGTGCTTGGCGAGCAGGTACCGCGACCGGAAGTAGTCCTGCTCCAGCGCCGTCTGCGCCTCGTGCAGTTCACTGCGCCGTTCAGGACGGAAAAGCGGCTCGGCGCCAGCCTGGCGCAGCGCCCAGTCCGCCACGGCGCGCGTGTCATAGTTGGAGAGGTTGCCGAGTGACTCCCGCGTCTCCTTCAGTTCGTCACCGATGAGCGCCTGGTGCAGGAGCGGCTCCAGCGTCGCGGTCAGCCGTTCAACGCCGTCGTCACTCGCGAACAAGAGGTACGCATGATTCTGCCAGAGACGTTGGGTCTCGACGCCCACGGTCCATCCGAAACCGCGCGGATACCCGGTCAGCCGCGGGTAGAACGCGACCACGTTCGCCGAGGGCTCCACGCCGCGCACCGCCGGCACCCAGCCGCTCAGCTGCGAGAAGCGGGCGTGCGCCTTGACGCTGGTGAGGTAACGCAGGAAGTCGATCGCGGCCTCGGACTGTGACGACCGTTTGGTCAGGGCGAACGCTCCGCGGAAGGACATGTCGGCCTCCGAGGTTTCGCCCCGCACAAAGCGGCCATAAACCGGATGCTCCGGGCCCGGCAACGGGATCGCGTGCACGCCGGTGTCGAATTTCGCCTGGCTGCTCAAACTGGGATAGTCCCAGCTGCCCGTCACCATCATGACGGCCCGCTGCTGGAGAAAGTAGAACATCGCGTCATCACGGTCGGCGGCGAGGAAGCCGGGTTGGAAGTTCTGGCCGACGTCCCGCACCAGCCGCAGGCTCGCCTGGATCGCCGGATCGCGCAGGGTCAGCGCCCCGGTGAACAGGGCGTCGTGGATCATGTAGCGTCCGGAATCAATGGTGCCGCCTCCTAGCGAGTACGCCGGGTCTTGATCGGTGACAAAGCGCTGCGACGTCGCCGCCATCAGGTTTTGAAACAGCACATCGGTCGAGGGAGTGGGTCGGGCGCTCGCCACCGCGTACACAGGCTGCGACCGACCTTTGGACCAGCTGCGCACCTGCTCGCAAACCGCCAGAAACTCATCGAACGAGTCCGGCAACGTTTCGCGTCCCGTGGTCGTGCGCAGCAGCGCGCGGTTGTAGTAGAGCCGCATCGTGAAGATCGTCATGGGCGCCGCGTAGTACCCCAGATACACGGGCCAATACGCGGGCGGGGCCGCCAAGGGTCGCACAAAGGTGTCCTGCCAGCGCACGCCGGCGAGCGGTGTGCCCTCATTGTGCGGATTCGGCTCCGCCATCCACGCATCGAGCGGCCGGAAGTTTTGCAGAATGATGTTGGGATCGTTGTCGACGAGTTGGATCAGGTCCGGCGCCGTGCCACCCACCAGCTGGGTCCGGAGCCAGGAGGCCCAGACGCGACGGGGCACGGCGATCTGTTCCACGCGGACGTGGGGGCGGACGGCCCGGTAGTCCCGCACCAGCGCGTCAAACGCTTCGCGCAAGCCTGGCTCGAGTTGAGCGTGGGCGAAACGAATGACGGTGGAGCCATCCGCGGCAGGCCGCGGCGCCTCCGCCGCGCGCAACGCAGGGCTGGCTGCGGCCAGCAGCGCCCAGCCCCAGACAAACGCGACCACCCTGCGAGCAGCCCACCTCATGGCTTCGCCCCCGCCGGCAAGGTTGCGAGGCGCTCTTTTACGAGGAGTGCCCGCGTGTCGCCTTCGCCCGCCTCGGCCAGAAAGCGTTCATAGTACGCCCGGGCTTGCGGCAGGTGTCCGAGTTCCCGCGACAGCTCGGCAATCTGGATCTGCACCGTCGCGGCGCGAATCGGCTGCTTCACCCCGGCCGCCTCCGCGATCAACAGGTGCCTCAGCGCCGCTTCGCGTCCGAAGCCGTGCTGAAAGCAGGCCGCGGCGAGCACGAGGTGAAAATCGCGTCGGGCCGAGGGCTCCGCCAACCGCGGCTCCAGCTCGACGAGCCGCTGGTAACGTCGCGCGGTCTCCTCAGCGGTCACCGTCGCCTGCAGTTGGACGATCGCATACTTGACCAACGCGGTCTGGCCCCACTCCGAATCCGGATGACGGGTGAACACCCACTCATAGTGTCCGGCGGCACCGGCCAGGTCGGACGGGTTGGAATGGATCTCGGCGATGCGTCCGAGCAGGTAGCGGGCATAGACGTTCCACGCGTCCGCGGGGCTGGCGGCCGCCACCTCGGCACAAAGCCGGCGCGCCGCATCGCGGTTGCGGGTCGTGACCGGTTGCAGGTTGAGCAACGCGACCGCCTCGCCCATCTGGGTCTCACGCAAGGCCGCGGGTTGGCTGGTCCTTGCGCGCAGGAAGAGCGCTCGTGCTTCGCGGGCGTTGCCGGCGGCCAGTTCCCGCCAGGCATCCGCCGGTGTCGTGTCGGCGGGAGCGGCCGCGACCGTCGCGATCCGCGCCAGCACGGCGCCAACGAGGAGCAGGGATTGCACCCACCGGGGGAAAACGTGCACCGGAGCGGTCGCCATTCCGCCGAGTGAAGCGGTCGCCGGTCCTCACTCAACCCCTTAGTTCGCTCAGGTCGCGGCGAGCGTTCCTTCGGTCGCCACGAGCGGGGCCCATGTCACGCATCGGCCTCCCGCTCACCGGGCGATGAGCGAAACGACGGATTGCCAGCCGAACGTCCCGCGTCCTGAGTGCCGTCGCTGCATGGCCCTGACCTTTGGCACCGCCTACTACCCCGATCACTGGCCGGAGTCCGACTGGGCCCGGGATCTCGACCGCATGGCCGCCGCCGGTGTGACCATGGTGCGATTCGGCGAATTCTCCTGGTCGTGGTACGAGCCGGGTCCGGGACAATTCAATTTCGACGCCTTCGACCGCTTCGTCGCCGCCGTCGAGGAGCGTAAGCTTCAGCTGTGCCTCTGCACGCCGACGGCGACCCCGCCGCCCTGGTTCGATCGGCTGTATCCCGACGGTCGTCTTCTCGACATGCACGGCCGGCGCTGTCTTTCCCACCGGCACTTCTGGTGCTGGAACCACTCTGCTTCCTGGGCCCAGGCCGCCGCCACCATCACCCGCCTCGCGGTGCAGTACCGCGACCGTCCGTGTCTCTGGGGCTGGCAGATCGACAATGAACCGAACTACGCGGAGCAGAACCATCTGGCCGATCCGGAACGGATGTACGACCACAATCCCTACGCGCGGGAAGCGTGGATCGAGTGGCTGCGCGGGAAGTATGGCGACTCGCTCGACGAACTGAATCGCGCCTGGTGGACGAACTTCTGGTCGCAACGCTACGGCACGTGGGACGACCTGCTCGTGCCACGGGGCCGGACGAATCCGCACACCTGGCTGGACTGGATGCGCTGGCGCGAAGCCAACCTCGCCGAGTTTGTCGCCCGGCAGCACGAGCTGCTGCGGCGGCTTTGTCCCGAGAAATTGATCGGTTGCAACATTCCGGAGACCGGCGCCCCCCTGTCCCTCGCCATTGGCCAGGACTATTGGGCGCAGGCGGCGGGGCTCGACTGGGTTGGAACGGACCTGTACCAGGCCACCGGCGACCGCACCCGCGATCTCGCCCGGCACGCCTACAGCACCGATCTGCTGCGCAGCGCGGCGAAGGCCTCCGGGGCCGCGTTCTATGTGAGCGAAACCCAGGCCGGTCCGCATGAGCGTCACTGGCCGAACCCGTTCGCGCCCGAAGGATTCGGCCCGGACTACCTGCGGGACTGCACGCAGGTCTTCGCCGCCCGGGGCGCCGAGCAAGTCTGGTGGTTCCTCTGGCGCCCCACCCTCGGGGGTCACGAGATCGGCATGAACGGCCTGCAGGCCCTCGATGGCTCCGACACGCCCCGCACCGCCGAGGCCGGCCGGCTCGCCCGCGAGGGGAAACAGCTCGCCGCCTTGCGCACGCGTTTTCTGCGCCGGCCGCTGGCGGTGGTCCACTACTCCCGCGACAGCCTGCGGCTCGCCTCCGCCTTTTCGGGCGACGCCCAGTCCGCGGAGGAAACGCTCAGCGGCTGGCATGCGCTGCTGGAGACCGCCGGATATCGTATCGACTTTTTGAATGACGACGGCCTGCGCAATCTCGGACCCGAGACCGACGCCCTCCTGGTCCTGCCGTTTACCCTCGTCGCCGACGACACGCTGGTCGCCAGTCTTTCCGTACACGCCGGCCCCGTGATCGCCGGGCCGATGACCGCCGGCTGCAACGAACACGGTCACCTCCACCCCACCCGCCTCCCGCCTGCCCTGGCCCGGGCCTGGGGAGTGGATTACGGACTCTGGCGCGACACCGGTCCGCTCCCGACGGCGCCGGGACTGCCCACGCTCCGCGGCTGGCGCGAACTCCTGCCCCACCCCGGTTCCGTGGTGCGGACTCGGCTTTCCAACGGGCATCCCGGCGTTGTTTCCCACCGGGCCGCATCCCTGTGTGCGATCGATCTCGGCCGCCTGATGCACGATGCGACCCCATCACAGCGCAAGACCCTGGTGCAATGGGTGGCAAAGGTCGGGCCGCGTCGCACCCGCGCCCGCGCCTGAAGACGCCCAAGCCGGCCGGCGCGGTCAGCGGCGGTAGTGTTCGTCGGCCACCTTCTCCATCCACTCCACGGCCTTGCCGTTGAGCTGCTCCTGGATGGCGATGTGTGTCATGGCCGTCGTCGGCGTGGCCCCGTGCCAGTGTTTGAGCCCGGGTGGGAACCAGACGACGTCCCCCGGACGGATTTCCTCCACCGGTCCGCCCTCGCGCTGCGCCCAGCCCAGACCCGCCGTGATGATGAGCGTCTGGCCCAGCGGATGCGTGTGCCACGCCGTCCGGGCGCCCGGTTCAAACGTGACGCTCGCACCGGCGGTGCGCGCCGGGTCGGTGGGTTGAAACAAAGGGTCGATGCGGACCGTTCCCGTGAACCAGTCCGAAGAACCCTTGGCGGAGGGCTGTGAACCGGCGCGTTGGAGCTTCATATCGTTGCGCATGAGAGGTGGGAGCCGACGTGGGTCCTCAGCATACCCGGCAAAGCGAGGACTGCACGGGCAAAAGGCAAAGAAGGGTCAACCCGGGGTCCAGGTGCGGGGCCGCGGTTGACCCTCCCTCGCGCAACTTGTCTCAGGGGTCGACCGTACCCAGGACGACAATGTCCTCCACGGTGACGGTCTCCTTGCGCCGGCGTTCGGGCGGGTAGTCGAAGGAGACCCCTTTCTGCCGCGTGCCGAAGTACTGGCCCGCCACCTGGGCGACGCGGTCCAGCGCCTCCGGGAAATTGACTCCGGCGGTGTTGATGCTCGCGCGGAGCGACCAGACGCGCTTGAACTTCCGGGTCTCAACCAGCGTGCGCGCATCATACGCCATCACGATCACGAAGTAGCACTCCTCCCGTGTCATGTCGTGCAGCGTTTTCCTTCGTTCCTGTTCGGCCAGGGTGCCTCCTTCCTTCTGCAGCTCCGTCGTCAGCCCCAGGAGCGCCGCCGTATCGGCCCCTCCAGGACCGCGCCCTTCGCCGAGCAGGGATTGAGCTTCCACCGCGGACTGGCTCGCCAGGGAATCGAGGTTTTCCCGGACCAGGGCTGCCTTCATGAAATCGCCCGCCTCGACCGCCTCCGCCAAGGCGCCACGCGCTTCCTCTGCTTCGTGATTCATGTTGGCCAGCGTCTCAAAGCCATGGGACAGCTCGACGGAGTCGCGATTTCGTCCCGCGGTGGCCCCCCAATGGACCACCAGCAGCAGGTCCGCCTTCTGCAGGGCCGCGGCGGGATGAAACTCCTGGCGCCGCAAATCAACCGCCAGCCGCTCGGCGATCGCCCGAAAGGACATCCTCTCGAGGCTCTTGTCGCGCGTGGTGCCGGGCAGAAAACGGCCGGGCATGAAAACGTACGTCTGCGGCTGGAGTTTTCCGTCCTTCATGCGGTTCTCAAGGTAGTCGTTCGTGACCGTGCTTCGAGCGAGGACCAGTCGTTCGGCCCGCACGACCGGAATGCACACACACACCAGCAAAAACAACCGGCACCAGCGCGAAGGGGGACGCATAACGGTGGAGGAAGGGTGGAAGGGAACCCGATCATCGATCACCGAATCCGGTAAATCAAGCCTAGGCCGCTCCTACTCCGCCCGCAGAGCAACCACGGGATTCACGCGGGCCGCACGACGGGCGGGCACCCACGAGGCGAGAAGACCTACGATCGCCAGAAACAGGGCCACCAGGCCGCAGGCCACAGGATCGAACGGGCTCACGCCGAACAGATACACCCGTGCAAACACGGCGAGCACCACGCTCAACGCATAGCCCAAAACCGTGCCCCAGACCACGAGACGAAGAGTTTCATAGAGGACTCCGGTTGCCACGCGGCGCGGCGAGGCTCCCAGGGCGACCCGGATGCCGATCTCTTTCACGCGTTGATGGACCGCATAGGTCATCACTCCGTAAAGCCCGGTGACCGCGACGATCAGCGAGAGACCGGCGAGAATGCCCGCCACCCAGGCCACGACGCGGTACTGCAGGTAGACCTCGGCGAACAACTCTTTCACCGTAAACACCCGGGGGGCCATTCCCGTCGCGTCCCGTCCGATCTGGTGCAGCGTCGCGACCGTTCGCTCGGCCGCATGGGGGGTGCGGATAAGCAGGTAGGCGCCGGCTTGGGTTTGCGGCGGAGCGGGCAGGAAGACGATGGAACGACTGCGCTCCCAGGGATCAAACACCCGCGAATCACGGGCAATGCCGACCACCGTGAGGGACGTGTGGGGCGTGTCCGCCTCGTTCCGACGTTCCACACCGGAGGCCGTGTTCCCGGCGACGAGAGAGCGTGGAACCTCAAAACGCTGCCCCAACGCATCCCGGCCGGGCCACAATTCCCGTGCTGCCGTTTCGCTGATCACCGCCACCCGGTCGGCCGGGGTGTCATCCCGGTTGAAGAAGCGTCCCTGGACCAAAGGGAGTTGGAGCGTGCTCAAGTAGCTGGCCGGTACGGCAAGTTGCAGGACCTGCACCGTGCGCACCCCTGCCGTTCCGGGGTCGTGAACGGAGACCTTCGCCGGCGTCGAACTAAACGGAAAGCGGGGAGTTTCACTGATCGCCGCCACCTCAGGCAGTTCCCGGACTCGCTCCCACACCTGCCGTCGCGCAGCGTCGATCTGGCCGGCTCCAAACGTGCGCGGCACCATGACCTCCAGCGTGAGCAATCGGGACAGGTCAAAGCCGGGGTCGTAAAACTGCGTCCGCAAAGCGCGATGCACCAGCAGCCCGGCAATGAAGATCAGCGCGGAACTCAGCGCGAGCTGCGCGACCACGAGATAGTTCCGAGCCCGCGAGAGTCTGATGCTGCGACCGAACGCGGATCCTTCGCGGTTGAGCGCCGGCAGGAGGTTGCGGCGGGTCACGTGCAACGCGGGCAGGAGCCCTCCCGCCAAACCCGCCAACACCGATACGGTCGTCGTAAAGGCGAATACGCGGTAGTCCGCCGTGAGAACCAACCCTGCGGTGCCGTCGCGAGCATGGGGCTGCATGTCGAGCAACCAGGGCCACACGAATCGAAGCATGGCTGCAGCCAGGGCCCAGCCCAGGGCTCCTCCGAGGAGCCCGAGCACGACACTCTCGGTGACGAGCAACGCCAGGAGACGGCGGCGAGTGGCTCCGAGCGCGCTCCGCACCGCGAACTCAAACTGACGCGTCATCGATCGCGCCAGGATCAGATTGGACGCATTGGCACAGGAGATGACAAAGACGGCACCGAACATGCAGATCAGCGGTAGCATCAACACCAGCTGCCGCGGGCTCAGGTTGAGGTACCTTGAAGCCTTGGATAAAACAATGACCTCACCGGTTCGGGCACCCTCATGACGCCGGACCAGCATCGTGTTGGCGATCGCCTGAAGTTCCTCCGCGGCCTGTTCCGGCGAAATTCCAGCGCGCAGTCGGCCCGTCAAGGTGAAATCCGTGGCCGTCAGATCCGTTCGCCACGACTCACCCGGGCGCATCAACGTGGGAACCCACCCCACCCGAGCTCCGGGTCCGGTGCCGTAGAAGTCCGGACCGGCCACACCGACGATGCTCAACGCTTCTTCAGCCAGGCCGCGGAAACGCAAGGTCCGGCCGATCACATTCGGATCACCGCCCAGATAGTTTTGCCAGAATTGATGGCTGAGCACGATCACGGGCTGGGCGCGGGAGGCGTCCTCATCACTCGGTAGGAGCGGCCGACCCAGCGCCATCGGTACGCCGAGCACGGCGAAGTAATTGGGTGAGACCGTTTCGACACGAAATCCGGAGCTCTTCGCGCCTCTGGCATCCATGAACTCGGTCGCGTCCGCGGGTTCCACGCCCATATTGCGCACGGCGACCAAGCCGGAGAAGACGCTCTGGTGATCGCGATACGTGACGAAGTCGACCAGGGACATGGCCTTCGTCTCATTGCCGTTCTTGTCCAACCGGGTGATTGCGAACAGTTGCTCACTTTCCGGCACCGGCAACGGGCGGAAGGCGGCCGCGTTGAACCAGGTGAAGAGGGCGGTATTGACCCCCAAGCCGAGCGCAAGCGTGAACGCGACGACGAGGGTGAAGCCCGGATTCTTGCGCAAGGTACGCACCGCGTAACCGACATCGCGCACGAGATGCTCCACCCACACCACGCTTCGTGCATCGCGCGCCTCTTCCTGAATCTGCGCAATCCCGCCAAACTCCCGTCGGGCCGCGTCGCGGGCCTCCTCCGGCGACATGCCTGCGGCCAGATGACGATCCACCAGTCCGTCCAGATGCGACTGGAGCTCGGCCTTCATCTCGTCCTCGAGCCCGCGTCGCCGGAAAAACGCCCCGATGCGAAAGAACAGGGATCGAAGGCGTCGCATGAACGGAGGAAGGTCAGGCTTTGGACAGAACGACCCGCACCGCCGCCGCCATCCGTTCCCAGTGCTCGATCTCCGAGGCCAGCCGCTTCCGGCCCGCCGCCGTCAACTCGTAAAACCGGGCCTTGCGGTTCTTCTCGGATACACCCCACTCCGCCCGGATCAGTCCCTCCGCCTCAAGCCGGTACAGCGCCGGATAGAGCGACCCCTGCTCGACGCGGAGGACGTCGGCCGAGACCAGGTGGATGCGATCCGCAATGGCCAGCCCGTGTCGCGGCTCGTGCTGAAGGGCGCGCAGGATCAGCATGTCGAGCGTTCCGTAGATCAGGTCGGACTTTTCCTTGGTCATGAACAATTGACCCAGACGGTCTAGGCCAGATCCGAAGCGAGCCCTCCTTTGCCTAGACTGTCAAGGCCAAGCATGTTCCTGCCTCGCAGCCCAGCACGCGGACTGGCATAAGTGTGGAGAACGCCCGGACTCGCTAGGCCTACGCGATGTTCTGTCCTGGCTTCGCGACGGCCTTTTCCGGCGCGGCCGGCTCGACGGACCGCCGCCCGTAACGCCGGATCAGCAGCCCTCCGATCAGACACATGGAGCCGCCGGCCGCGGCGTAGCAGAGCCGGCCGCCCAGGCTGTTGGGGATAAGGACAAAGAGTGCGACAAAGAGCCCGTAGGCGAGGGACAGTTTTCCCACCGTCGCGGGAAAGGCATGATTCTCCTGCACGCTCCGGCCGTGATCGGGCGGGAGCGGCGTGCTCAGTCGATGGAAGAATTCGTCGACGTCGGCCCGGTAGGCAGGAGTTGAACGGTCGTAGAACAGCGACGTGAAGAAGAACCAGGTGGTGCCGCTGGCGACCACCAGCGCGACGGTGGCAATGATCGAGAACACCGTGATCTCCTCCGGCGTATGGGGTCCGCCCAGACCGGGCACGGCGTTGAGGACGTCGATGGTGACAAGGAACTTCGCCGTGTAAGACGCGGCAAACCCGATGAGCACCGTCGACCAGGCCGACCAGGCCGGCGTGCGTCGGTAGAACAGTCCGAGACAGGCCGGAAGCGCGAGTGGGATGGCAAGACTGACACCGAGTTGGTTCAGCAGATCAAAGAGACCGAGGGACCGGTAGCGATTGACCACCACCGCGAGGATAATGATCAGCGCGCCGAAGCACCCGGCCACGACTTTGCTGACGATGAGCAACCGCCTCTCCGGACAGGTCGGATGGATCACCGGCAGATAAAAGCTCCGCACAAAAATGCCGGTTCCCTGGTTCACGCTCGCGTCCATCGTGGTCAGCGTGGCGGCAAAAATACCGCAGATCAGCAGGCCGAGCATGCCCTGCGGAAGGACATCGCGGGCCGTGACCAGGAAGGCGGCCTCGTTGGCATAGCGCAGCAAGGGGAACTCGCCCGCCAGGCTCGGGTGCGTGATCGCCGCTGCCATCGACGGGATGAACCAGATCAACGGTCCAAGCAGCGAGCCGATCAGCGGGATCAGGACCATGCGACGCGCATCCCGGTCGTTGCGGGTCATCATGTATTTGGCGGCGCCCTCGTCCGCGAGGCTGTTGCGGGCGAACGTGGTGTTGAGCGACAGGGCGAGGAACCAGAGCGCGATGAACTCGGGCCGCGCAATCGCGCCCCACGCGAAGTGTTCCGCCGGCACGCGCTCGATCAAACCGGTGAGACCACCGACCGCGGGTTGGGCCAGCGCGAGGACGGCCGTGATGATCGTCACCGTCACCACGAGCAGCATCTGCACGAAGTCGCTCGCGGCCACGCCAAGGGATCCGCCAAGCATGGAGACGGCGGCGACGAGCACGCCGAGGATGACGATCACCACCGTCACATCCTGCGCGAACACGGCCGCCATGAAGACGCCCACCGCGTTCAAGCCAAAGGCGCCGAAAATCATCATGATTGGCAGGCGCAACCACGTGTAGAGTTGCTGCGCGCCCGGCCCGAAACGCAGCCGCAGGGCCTCCAGCGGAGTGATGACCCGCAGCCGGCGGAAACGGTAGCAGCCGACGAGCAGCAGCACCACGAGCGGAATGATATTGGAATAATAGAGCCCGAGCGCGTAGGTCCCCGTTTCGTAGATTTTCGCGGCCGCCCCGGTGAAGGTCCAAGCCGAGAAACCCGCCATCCACGCCGAGGTCCCGGTGATCCACCACGGCAGTACCCCGCCACCCCGAAAATAGTCGGACGTGTCCTTGCTCTTGCGAGCGAAATAAAGCCCCACCCCCACGATGAACGCGAAGTAGAAACCGATATTGAGGGAGTCGAAAACAGTGATCATGGGGTAAACCAGGCCAGCCGGCATGCGGGGAGAGCCGGAGCCCCCAGCCTTAGCCCAGCCCGGTCAGACCAACAACGACGCGTCCGTTTGCACTGGTAAGCGCCCACGAGCCAAGCCCTGCGCCCGTCGGAGGGCTGCAAGTCCTGAGCCTGTCGAAGGACTGCCCCTTGCGGGCACGCCTCGCTCTTCCACGCTTCACCCCCTTCGACCTTCCACACTTCACCGCTCCGCGGCGCCGGCGCGGCCGCAAGGGCCGGCCCTACAATGCGACAACCCCTTGGAGGACTTCCATCGGGACCAGGTCCCGATCCTCCCTATTGTAGGGCTGCCCCTCGCGGGCACGCCTCGGTTTTCGCGCGAGCGTCAGGCGTCCCACACCCGGCACGGCCGCAAGGGCCGGCCCTACCATGGAAGCCCTTGGAGGGCGTCGCTCCGTCGACGCCGGGGGACGCACCCCGCTCAACGACGCCGGGTAGTTAAGCAACCCGCACACAGTGCGGGAACAAAGACTGACAGCATCCACCCCATCACCAGCCGTTCACCTGACTCTCCCGGGAACTTCGCGCGGCGAAAAGCGGAGTATCAAAACGGCACATCTTCATCCACGGGCTGACCAGGCTCCTCCGGCAACGGCCCCTCTTCCTCATCCGCCGGCGCAGCCGGGGCGGCGCCGACCGCCTCGATTTTCCAGGCGTTGAGATTCACGTAATAGTTCTCCTTCCACTCGCGACCGCGCAGATCGAAAAACACCTTCGCCTTGGCTCCCGGCTTGAGCGCGGCGACGAGGGCAACCTTGTCCTTGACGCACTCGAACTTGATATCCTGGGGAAACTTGCCCGACTCAATGGTAAGCACAAACTCACGCTTGTTGAAGCCGCTGCCGAACGTCTGTTCGTCGAAGATTTTTTTGACCGTGCCGGTGATCTCAAACATGGCGCCACGATGAACGGCTGCCGTGGACGGCGGCCAGCCGTATTTGGGTCTTTTTTGGGAAAAATCCCCGTTTAGCCCCGGGAACATTGACTCGCCGCCTCCGCCCTATGTGCTGGCCATAGTCCTTGCCGGTGGCCGCTTGCGGAAGTCAGGTCGCCGGACGCAGCCCAGCCGGCGGGCCTTCCACCCCCGCCCGCGGTCTGGAACCGAGCTCGAACCTAGTTTCCCCATGCACCGTCCGACCGACACCCGCTTCCGTCCCTCCCCCGTGCTCCTGGCCGTCTTCGCACTCACGTTGCTCGCGGGTTGCGGCAAGAACGCGGCGCCAGTCGCAGAAACCGCGCTTCCAGACATGGAAGCCGATCTTGCCCGTACGCTGCAGGAACAGCGCGCTTTTTTCCTCTTTAAGACAGCGGCCGATCTTCCTGCGAATCTCCGCTGGGAGGACGGATCCGACCTGCCCGAGTTCGCCGACCCGAACGCCAGGAAGGGCGGGACCTTTACCTACTACTTGCAGGACTTTCCCCGCACGCTGCGCACGATCGGTCCCGACGCCGCGGCCAGCTTCCGGCAGTACCTGCACGATTTCACCGCGGTCCGGGTGGTGCAGCCTCATCCGGACCATCCGGAACGCATGATGCCTGGAATCGCCCGCTCCTGGGCCGTCGATGCGGCGGCCAGGACCGCTTATTTCAGAATCGATCCCGACGCCCGCTGGTCCGACGGCCGTCCCATCACCACCGAGGACGTGGTCTTCACCTTCTACTTTCTCCGGAGCCCGCACCTGATGGAGCCGTGGTTCAACAATTACTACACGATCAACTACGAATCCATCACCGTCTACGATCGGCTCACCTTCGCGGTCACCGGTCAGCAGGCGAAACCCGATTTGCTGAACGCCCTGTGCCAGTTCACCCCCTTTCCCCGGCACACCTACAAGGACTTCGGACCAGGCTGGATCGAGCGGTATCAGTGGCGCTTCCTGCCCACCACCGCCGCCTACCTCCTCGCCGACCGGGACATCGAAAAGGGCCGCTCCCTGACCTTTCGGCGGAACCCAGACTGGTGGGCGCGGGACAAGCGCTTCTACCGCGGGCGCTACAATCCGGACGTCTTTCGTCTCGAGGTCATCCGCGACGCCGACAAGGCGGCGGAGGCCTTTGCGCGCAACGATCTCGATCTCTATCCTCTGGCCACGCCGAAGCTCTGGTATGAGACGCTATCCGAAAACCACCCTGCCGTTCGAAACGGCACCATCGTCAAGGCCACCTTCTACAACCGCTTTCCCCAGACGGACTGGGGTCTCTACATCAACTCGCACAAGCCGCTGCTCAACCAGCGTGAGGTGCGTCTGGGAATTCAGCACGCGACCCACTTCGATCTCGTCTGCCAGCAGTTTTTCCGCGGGGACGCAGTCCGGCTTGAGACCAAGTCCGACGGTTTTCCTTTCCGAACGCATCCCACCCTGACCTACCGCCGTTTTGATCCGGAAAAGGCCCGGGCCCACTTTGCCCGGGCCGGCTTCGGCAGCCAGGGCGACGATGGCATCCTGCGCAACGCCAAGGGTGAAAGGTTGTCCTTCACCGTCACCACCCCCCGCCCGGAATTCGCCGATGTGCTCACCATCCTGAGGCAGGAGGCCGTGAAGGCGGGACTGGAGCTGAGGATCGAGGTCCTCGACCAGACCACGGGCTGGAAAAAGATGCAGGAGAAGAACCACGAGATCGCCCTGGTCGGACTGATGCAGGCAACGGAACCCTACCCTCGGTATTGGGAATCCTATCACGGATCAAACGCCTTCGAGGACGCCTACCTCGACGCCGCCGGCAATCCGGTCACGACCAGCTCCGCCGGACACCCCAATCCGAGTCCCCGGAAGGTCCGCGTCCAGTCCAACAACCTGACCATGACCTTCATCCCGGAACTCGACCGGCTGATCGAGGCCTACGACCGGGCCTCGACCATGGAGGAGATCAAACGCCTGGCCGTCCCGATCGAGGAGTTCATTTTCAACGACGCCACCTGGGTCAACGGATGGTCGCTCCCGTACTACAGAGTAGGATACGCCCGCTACGTCAAGTGGCCCGCCGGTTTCAACCCCGCCCAGAGCCGGCTGGCCCACGAGTGGTTCACCTTCTGGATCGACGAGGACGAGCGCAAGGCCACGATCGAGGCGCGCCGCACCGGCCGGACCTTCCCACCTCAGGTCCTCACGTTCAACCAGCACCGGCAGTAAAGACGCGCCTGGGGTCACGCTCGCGCGGACCGACCCGGGGCCCGCACCCCACACCCCGCGGATCGGCCCGAGCCGGCAGGGGGAGAGCCGGGGAGAGACGATGCCAATCGCGACTGCGCATCACTCGGCACGGAGCGGTTCGCAGCTCCGTTCGCAACCCACGCATCGGCATGAGCCTTCACGACTTGACTCGACCGTCCGGCGCCCCGGGGAAATCGAGCTTGTCACCAGGCTCCATCCAGCTTGTTTAACTACTAGGTTAAATACAAACCCTCCTCGGTGACCTCCGCCACCCCCACCCTCGACGCCACCTTTTCCGCACTCGCCGACGGCACGCGTCGCGCGATCCTGGCACGGCTCGCGACCGGCGAGGGAACGGTGCAGGAACTGGCCGAACCCTTCGACATCAGCCTTCCGGCGATTTCCAAGCACCTCAAGGTGCTGGAAAAGGCCGGATTGATCACCCGCAGTCGCGACGCCCAGCGCCGGCCCTGCCGCCTCCGGACCGAGGCGCTCGCCGACGTCACCGCGTGGGCTGAAGCGACGCGTCGCACCTGGGAGGAGCGCTTCGACCGCCTGGAGGACTATCTCCAGTATTTGCAGTCCCCGACCAAAACAAAGAAATAGAATTCACTTTATGTACCCACAGTATAACCACGAAGGCCTGCTCGACCGTGAGATTGTGCTTTCCCGCGTCTTCAACGCACCGCGCGAACTGGTGTTCAAGGCCTGGACCGAAGCCGCGCACATCTCCCAGTGGTTCGGCCCCAAGGGCTTCGTCACCACCACGCACGAAATGGACGTGCGCGTGGGCGGCCGGTGGCGCTTCGATATGAAGGCGCCGAATGGCACCGTGTACACCAACCGGGTCGTCTATCTGGAAATCAAAGAGCCGGAGTTGCTGGTCTTTGAGCACGGTGTGGACCAGGACAACGATCCCGGCCGGTTTCGGGTCACCCTGACCTTTGACTCCCAGAGCGACGGCAAAACGGTCCTCACCCTGCGCCAGCTCCATCCAACCAAACAACAACGCCAGGCCGGCATCGGTTTCGGTGCGGTGGAACTCGGCTACCAGACCCTCGCCAAACTGGCTGCACACCTCGGAGTGCCTTGAACCAAGGTTGCGCACGGAGTCAGCCGCCCAGCACGTGAGAAGAATCCGACCAGGCCGCTCCGCCTGCTCGACCTCGAGTCAGGCGTGCCCTTCGCCAGCGCGGCGTGATCGATCGGGCCTGACCCTTTCTTGACTTGGCGCACGCGGAATAGGTCGGGCGCCAAACCACGCACCCGCCTTCCGGAATCAGAAGCATTGGCGGAAGCTGATGGACGGTCCCCGAAGCGCGAGATCCCGTGCGTCGCCAGCTCGCTCGTCGCTCGTGTCCATGCGGGAATAGCGCCAGCCGAACTCAATCACCGATTCCCTGCCGGACCGCCATTGGATCCCCGCGCCAAGATGCACCGCACGGGCCCAGTCCCACGGCTCGTGGAACTTGCCCAGGCCGCCGGTCAGCCCGAGCTAAGAGGCAAAGGGCGGACGGTATTCCTATTCGGCCTCGATGGTGTTGAGGCGGAATCGCCTCGCCTCCGCGAGCGAAGCGGCCCCGGCCCGCACGACTCGGGGTCAAGGGTGGCGTCCGCGATCCGTGGTGCCGCAGACGGCGGGCATCCGACCGGGATGTCGTCCCGTCAAGCACCAGCGCTGATTCACTGAACCGTCCCTCCGGCTGTCGCTAACTTATTGTTACACCTGCCTTCAGGCCGCCATACACGACTCACCACCACCCGGATCCACTCATCCCAGGGGGTCTTGGCTTGAGTCTCGCCATGGCATCGGGTTGGATCCCCCCGTGAAATCGAACTCGACCCGGAAAGGTCTGGCGCTGTTCTGCGTCGCCGCACTGGCCTGCATCGCGGCGCCGCAGGACGGCAGCCTGGTTGACAGCTCCGAGGTCTCGCTGAAGAGCGCGGATATCGAGAGGCTGGAGGTGCGGCGACCGGGGTTCCGGGCGCTTCTGAGCGAGATCGACATCAAGGCCATCACCTACCTGAGCGACGGCCTGAAGGTGAAGGGCTATCTGGTGGTGCCGCGCAAGGGCGGGAACCTTCCCTGTGTCATCTACAACCGCGGCGGAAACCGCGAGTTCGGTGCCATCAGCGACTTGAAAGCGGCTGCCGACCTGGGCCGCATCGCGTCGTGGGGATACGTGGTGGTGGCGAGTCAGTATCGGGGCAACGCGGGAGGCGAGGGAAAGGAGGAGTTCGGCGGCCGGGACATCAACGACGTCCTCAACCTGCTCCCCCTTCTCAAGTCCGTGCCCCAGGCCGATGTCACACGGGTTGGGATGATCGGATGGAGTCGCGGCGGCATGATGGCGTACCTCGCTCTGGCCAGGACTGACCGGATCGCCGCGGCAATCATCAGTGCCGGACTGGCGGACGCGTTCGAGAACATCCGGAGCCGGCCGGACATGGAGAAAAATGTATATGCCCAGTTGATTCCAAACTACGCCGAGGATCGGGAAGCGGCACTCGTCGCCCGGTCTGCGGTGCGATGGCCCGAAAAACTCCACAAGCAGACTCCCATCCTCCTGCTGCATGGCTCTTCGGACTGGAGGGTACATCCGTCGGGGGCGCTGGCGATGGCCTCCAAGCTCTATGAGAGCAAGCACCCCTTTCGGTTTGTCTTCTTTGAAGGAGGCGACCACGGCCTGAGCGAGCATGCAGAGGAAGTGAATCGCCTGACGAAAGACTGGCTGGACCGTTACGTGCGGGACAAGCAGCCATGGCCAAGTCTCGAGCCCCACGGCCCGTGACGATCCGTGCCCCGTCGGGCACCGTCGGTCCACGAACCCAACCTGGCTCCACGCTTTCGATACCGCCCTCAATAAGTCCCCCGCCACCGGGCTTCCCTTTCCCAGTTCGAGATTCGTGCACTCGGACCACCGTGCCGCCGGTTTTCTCCAGCGCCACACCGACCCCGGCAGCTACCCATGCAGCTTGCCCAGCCAACGCAGCGCCTGGGCCCAAGGCACCACGCCAACCCGTCTCCCTCAACGCCACGCGCAACTCGCACGTCGTCTCCATTCCCGGCGCGCAGCGTGTCGAGCCGGCGCGCAACCCTACGTTCAGTCGGGTATGGCCGGTGGCACGGCTGGTGGAAGGGACGGATGGAAGTGTCCCGCGGGAACCGATCAGCCGAACCTCGATCTCGGGGTGGCGGATCCGGCGGAGTCGTGCTTCTGTGTGCCTACATGGCACCCGCTTGTCCCCACGCCTCCACACACGTTCGAAGGGTGCGCGTGGCCATTCTTTTCGGGCTGCTGGCTTGGCTGGTCGGAGGGTGTTCGTTTCTCCCGCGGGCCACTCCGAAGCCGATTCCCACGGTGGGGTCGCTGGGTGCGGGTGCACCGGCGGCCTCGACGCTGGTGGTGTTCCTGCCGGGGCGTGGGGATCGCATGGAGGATTTTGAGCGCCAGGGTCTGAGCGCGGAGCTGGCGCGCGCCGGGGTGCGCGCCGATTGGATCTCGGTGGATGCGCACCTGGGCTACTACCGCGAACGCACGGTCATCGACCGGTTGCGGGAGGACGTGATCGCGCCGGCGCGCGCCCGCGGCTACCGGCGCATCGTGATCGTCGGCCTCTCGCTCGGCGGGCTCGGCGGGTTGCTCTACGAACGCGATCAACCGGGGCAGATCGACGCCCTGGTGCTGATCGCACCGTACCTCGGGCAGAGCCGGAAGCACTTCGCGGAGATCACCGCCGCCGGTGGGCCCGCAGCCTGGGCCGCGTCCCATACCGACGCGACGGGCTCCGTCGAGACGGAGCTGTGGACGTTTCTCGGCCGGAGTCACGGAAGCCTCCCACCGACCTGGCTGGCTTATGGAGAGAGCGACCGTCTGGCGGAAGGACACCGTCTGCTGGGTCCCCTCCTCGCGAGAGAACGGGTGCTCTCCCAACCCGGCGGCCACGACTGGAAGACCTGGCAGGCGCTCTGGCGGCGCCTGTGTCATCACTCCTCGTTGTTTACCGACGAGAAGCGGGCTCCGTAAGTCTCCGCCGAGAGCGGAACCTAGCCTGGCTTGCGATCGCAACCTCCGTTGTCGGTGTACCGTTGCCGGTCACCGCAGCTCCGGTGGCCGGCAGCCCCAACCCTGTTTCTGTCAGTAAATGCTTCCTTCCAACGACTCGTTGCGGGCCGCCTTTGCCTGCTCGTGGAAAATGCCGAGCGCCAAAAGTCTGTAGAAAATCCATAACAACTCAGACAGTTTGTGTAATTTTCGTCCCTTGGCTTGGGCAAGCGCCGTGCACTTGATCTTCGCGAGAGGCCCGTCAGCACAATCCCGCCCCCAGGGTGGTACCCGGCGCGCCCCGAGCCAACCCCCAGACAACCGCACACCATGACCTCTCCGTCCTCTTCGATGAATCGGCGCGACTTCACCCTCTCCATGCTTGCGGCAGGTGCCAGTACCCTGATCGTCCCGCGGCTGCTGGCGCAGAGCGGCACCGCCGCGTCGGCAGCGCAGCGGCGAGTGGCCAAAGTGGCCAAGTTCAGCGGGCCGGGCATGTTTGGGATTCATTACGATTTGCAGCCCGATTCCTCGGACCCGCGCTGGCTCAAGGACGTGTCTGCGGAAAATCTTCGTACCGAATGGAAGAAGGTTAAACCCGACTGGATCCAGTGTGACTGCAAAGGCAGCGCGGGGCTTTCCTCCTACCCTAGCAAAGTGGGTAGGGCCAAGCCAGGGCTGACCAACGATCCCCTGCGTATCCATCGTGAAGTCACACGAGAACTTGGACTGCCGCTGCTGGTCCATTTCTGCGGTATCTGGGATCTCGCGGCCAGCGTGGAGCACCGAGAGTGGACGCGGCGCGATGCCGGCGGCCAAGCCGAGACGGGCAAGATTTGCGTGCGGAGTCCGTACCTTCAAGAGCGGCTCATTCCCCAAATGCTGGAGGTCGCAGTTGACTACGAAGTCGATGGATTCTGGGTCGATGGCGACGTGTGGACGATGCAGCCCTGCTATTGTCGCCGGTGTCGGGATGCCTTTGAGGCAGAAAGCGGCATCAGCGATCCTCCGCTGGTTGCCACCCATCCGCACTGGCCGGCCTGGCTCGCCTTTCACCGCCGTTCCTATCTTGAGTACGCCAAGGCGTACACCGACGCCGTACACGCCCGGAAACCGGACTGCCTGGTGTGCATTAACTGGCTCTACAGCGCCTCCATTCCTGACCCCATCACACTCGGTGTCGATTTCCTTAGCGGCGACGCCAACAGCGACGATCAAATCACGGTCGAGTCTCGTTTCTTTGCCGGCCGCGGACTGCCTTGGAATGTAATGACGTGGGGCTTCATTGCGCCGCCCTACGAGAATACGGGTGGCCTCAACAAGAGCGCCCCCACCGGGCAGTTTCGCGCCTATGCAGAGACCTGCCAGGGCGCCGCCGAATCGCTCGCCGTCGGAGGTGGCGCGATCATTTTTGCGCGCCCAACTCAAACCGGTCGTTTGATCACTTGGGAACATGACCAGCTCGCGCGCGTGGCTGAATTTGTTCACGCGCGCCGCGCGATCAGCGAAGGCAGCTCTGGCGTGCCGCAAGCGGTGGTGCTCAACAGTGCGTCCTCAATCTATACCCGTTCGATCCGGGTGAATGAGATCGCTGGCCATCTGGCGGATCGCGGGGCACTGATTGGCGCCGTCCACTCCCTGCTCAACGCCGGCTACAGCGTGGACGTTCGAAACGAGGAGGACCTCAAGGACCAGCTCAACGCGTACGGTCTCGTGGTGCTGCCGGAGTCCAATCCCGTAACCGCAAGCCTGGTGCGTGCCCTGACGAAATACGTTGAAGGCGGCGGCCGCGTGGTGCTCAGCGGCTCGTTTGTCGCAGGCGATCCCGCGCTCGCAGAGTTCGCCGGTGTCGCACCCCGAGGCGAAACGCTCAGCGGTTACTACTACCTGCCCGCCGACGCGGAATCGTCCCAGATCAAGGGCCCGTGGCAGCCGGTAACCCTGAAGGGTGCGAAGGAATTCTCCGGACTGCTTGCTACACCCGAGGCCGGCGATTTCGCCGGAACACCCGCCATCACGGTGAGAGCCCTCGGCAAGGGTCAGGTTGCCGTTATCCATGGTGCCGCATTCGCAGCCTACACCCGCGACCGCAGTCCGCAGCTGGGTCGCTCGCTACGCACGCTTTTCCGTACGCTTTGGCCCAACCCCATGGTGCTGATCGATTCGGTCGGCAATGGCATCTTGACCTCCAATCTTCGCAAGCAGGACAGCCGGTACATCGTGCATCTTCTCAACCGGACCATCACCTCGCAGCGCGAGACGACCGTGCGCCGGCACGTGGAGCACCTTCCACCCGTCGGACCGGTCAAGGTCAAGATGCAGCTCGCCAACCGTCCGACCCGCGTGGTTTGCGAACCCGCTGACGCGGCGCAGCCCGTGTGGGAATGGAGCAAGGGCACGCTCTCGGTCACCGTGCCGACCGTCGAGATCCATAGCGCGATTGTAGTCGAGACCTAGACGTGCGCGTGCGAAGCCACCTCATCCGCAATCGCCGGGCCGGTGCGAAGCGTGCACGGCAGATCGAACCGGCCATTTCCCTCGGGAGCGCCCTATGAAGTTCCGCCACGTCCGTTGGTGGATCGTCGGCTTTCTCCTGCTGATCTCTATCCTCAACTACGTCGACCGCCAGATGTTCTCCATCCTGGCGCCCACGATCCAGGCGGATCTGGGAATGAGCGACGCCGAGTACGGCCGGATCGTAAGCTACTTCCTGGCTGCCTACACGGTATCCTATCTGGTTTCCGGACGCATCATGGACGCCGTGGGTGCCCGCATTGGCATGGCATTCTCACTGGGTCTTTGGTCGGCCGCGAGCGCACTGACCGGGCTCGCGCGGGGCATCGGAGGCATCGGTTGGTGCCGCGCATGTCTCGGCCTCTTTGAAGCGGGAGGCTACACCGCCTCGCCGAAGGTCGTTTCGGAGTGGTTTCCCGACAAGGAACGGGGCACGGCGATCAGCATCTACGCCATCGGCGCTTCCGTCGGCGCTACGATCGCCCCGATCATCATCATCGCGCTCGCCAGCCAGTACGGCTGGCGTGGGACGTTTCTCATTACCGGCGCGTTTGGACTCCTCCTTGTGATCCCGTGGTTGGTGCTTTTCCGCCCGCTGAGTCGTCATCCCTGGGTCAGTGAGACGGAGCGCCGGCACATTCTTGAGGGTCAATTGCCGTCGCCGGTCGGCAAGCCCCTCACTGAAGTGGACCGGTGGCGGGCAATTCTGACTTCACCGCAGATCTGGGCGCTGATGGCTGCCCGCATGCTCACGGACCCCGTGTGGTACTTCCTTCAGTTTTGGATGCCAAAGTATCTCCACTCAGAGCGTGGGCTCAGCCAAGCCCAACTCACAAGCCTGTGGCTGATCTTCCTCGCCGCGGACGTTGGTTTCATTTGCGGAGGATTCATGTCTGACGCGCTCGTCCGCCGCGGTCGCCTGCCAGCCAACGCCCGACGATGGGTGATGGGGGCAGCTGCGCTGGTGGTTCCGTTGTTCATCGGGTGGGTGCCTCACCTCGCGGCGATCGAATTCGTATTCGCCTTTTCCATGGTGGTGGCACTAGCGCATGCCGCCTGGCTTACCTGCAATGCCGCGCTCGTCATGGATCTGGTGAGCAAGCCGCTTTTCGCGACCGCCTTTGGCTTCATATCAGCGGGCAGCGCTTTCGGCGGCATCATCATGAATAGCGCGGTGAGTTGGGCCATTGGCCACACCTCCTACACCCATTGCTTTCTCTTCATGGTGCTGCTGCACCCGATCGGGATGCTCCTGATCCTCCGCTTCGCCCGCGGCACTCAACCCAGTCTATGAACGCTTCCATCTCCAACCGCGCCGGCCTGCACCGACACGATGGTCCGGCCCACGCCATGAATGTCGACAGCCTTCGGAGCAGGGTGATCGAGGGGCCACGCTCCACCCGGGTCGTGGCCGACGTCGACGTCCTCGTCGTTGGCGGCGGACCCGCAGGCGTTGCCGCGGCGCTCGCCGCGGCACGGAGCGGTGCGCGCACCTTGTGCGTGGAGCGCCACGGCATGCTCGGTGGAGTCTGGACCGCAGGTCTGCTCAACCCACTCTTTGATACGCCTGGAAAGGGCTGGCTCATCTCTGACCTCATCGGTCGTCTGGAAAAAGCCCATGCGTGGCAAGCCTGGAAATGGACACACACGTTCGATGTGGAAACGATGAAGCTCGTCCTGGAGCAGATGATGCAGGAGGCCCGCGCTCAGTGGTGGTATTACAGTTACGTCGTCGACTCGATTGTTGAGAATGGACGCATTCGCGGAGTGGTCGTTGAGAGCAAATCCGGCCGTGAGGCCATTCTCGCCAAGGTTGTCATCGACGCCAGCGGAGATGGTGACGTCGCCGCACGCGCGGGCGCGTCGTACGAGTTAGGCCGCGAGGGTGACGGACTATGCCAACCCATGACTCTGATGTTCGAGGTCGACGGGGTGACTGCATTTCCGGTGCAGCAGAATGCCGGTGAACTTTATGACGCGCTGCTCGCGAGCCAAAAAGTACACGGAGGCCCGGCCCTGCCCTTCGGACGCGCCAAAAACGTTCCGTGGATCATCCACAATGCCCGTCGCGACACCGCTTCCGTGCAGGCCACACATGTCTATCGGGTGAACGCGCTCGATACCCGCGAGCTGACGGGGGCCACCGTCGAGGCGCGCCGGCAAGCGCACGAACTCACCCGTTTGCTACGCGGCGTGCCAGGGCTGGAGAGCATCCGCCTGGTCCAGACTGCGCCGGCCATCGGTGTGCGAGAGGCACGCCGGATTCATGGGCACTATCGGCTGACGGTGGACGACATCAGCACAGGCCGGTTTTTTGAGGACGACGTGACGTTTGGCAATTTCCCCCTGGACGTACACGAGGTGAACCCGGACGAGGCCGCCCGTTCAGGCCGCATCCACGCTACGCGTCCATTCGGCATCCCCTACCGAGCCATGCTGCCTCGCGATGTCGAAGGGTTGCTCGTGGCGGGACGCTGCATCTCCGGATCGCACGAGGCACATGCCTCGTACCGTGTGACGGGTACCTGCATGGGAATGGGACAGGCCGCCGGGCTGGCGGCTGCGATGTGTGCGGCGGAGAACAAGATGCCCCATCAACTCGACGGCGTGCATCTTCGGCAGACCCTCATGGATAAAGGTGCTGGCGTATTGGGCGAGCGAACCATCGAACAGCTCGTGGGGGATCTCCACGGCGACAGGCTGCTTTGGGATTGAGCTAAGATCGAGTCGCGCTGGACCGGGATCGTCTGCGGGGCGACAAACCCTCGATGGCACCCTTCGCCGGCTTCCCCGCAATCTGAACGCGGGTCTCACTTCCAAGACGAAACTCAGACGGCGTAGAACGCGTCAGACGCTTGAACCAAGCGCAGAAGTGGGACACGTGGCGAAAGCCGAGGGTGTAGCCCAGCTCCTTAACTGAGATGTCCGTGTGGAGGAGAGCTTCACAGGCGGATTCCCTCTTTCTCCGCTCAAGGTAGGTCCGTGTGCTCACACTGAAATCGCGAGTCAGGATGCGGTTCAACTGGGCTCGGCTCAGACCGATCTTCTTTGCGAGAGCACCCTCCGAAAAGCGCGTGCCGAGTGGATGGTGATCAAGGATACGGACGGCTTCGAGTGAACGGGAATCGGCGACCATCAGCCGGGAGGGAACGACGCTATTCCGCGCCATGACTTGTCGGAACGCCAGCAGCCAGGGCGGCAGCAGGTGTTGCACACGGAAGTAGACTTCGAGTGAGCAAGCGAGTTGTGGCAGGTAGTCATGCGCGCTGGGAAAGTGTCGTTTCACCAAGCGCATCAATGGAACGCCCGTGCGCTCCAGTTCCGGGTACTCCGGAGAGTCAATGACCAAGGGCGGAAGCCGGGGAAACAGCGATTCGCCGTTTGGCCACGTGAGCTGAAACTTCACCGAAAGGATTCGCGCATCATCGGTGAAGTCCTGGGTATGCCGGCCACCGTTCAGAATGACCCACTGTCCGACATTTGCCTCTCGTCTTTCACCGTGTGCGGTCACCGTCACGCTTCCTTTTCGGATCAACCAACAGCGGATGTACGAATCTTCGAGTGTGAGGTGACGGCCCTCGGGGCGCACCAGTCCCTCGTAGGCCCATACGAGCGAAATATGCAGACATCCCCAGTCCTGAAATGGTGCCACTTCGCGAGTCGCATGGGTAAGGGGCACGTCGGTCTCGACGGGCGATCCCTCGGCGGACGTGGGGGACTCGATAGCTTCACGGGAAGGGGGAGCAGAGCGGCGCATGGATGGCGAGCGGCACGGGGGCGCCTACAGTGGAGTGTAAGAAAAACATAAGGCAATGCGTAACTGGCATAACTGGTCCGCCTTGGAGAGCAGACAGATTCCACCAGCCTCGTGGAACACCCCCAGCCACGCCGATCCAACCCGGCCAAACTGCAACTCAAGTCTGCCCCTGCCCATGATCTCACTTCATCCTCAGCGCACGATGCCAGTCGCTGCCGTTGTCAAAGCGCTTCTTCATTTCGGTCTCTCCGCGCTCGCGTTCTCTTCCGTCACCGCACTCCGCAGTCAGACCGCACCCAGCCGCGCGGTCGCCGAGCCCGAGACGATGCGACTGCCGACGTTTACGGTGGAAGCTGAGGAGGACACGGGCTATG
This sequence comes from Opitutaceae bacterium, assembly GCA_016794625.1. Lineage (GTDB taxonomy): Bacteria > Verrucomicrobiota > Verrucomicrobiia > Opitutales > Opitutaceae > UBA6669. The sequence goes on along the minus strand of JAEUGY010000031.1, from coordinate 16,082 downwards.
TGCCGCAGCGCGACGTCTCCGGCAGCCGGCTCAACAAGCCGCTGCGTGACATCGCCGCGCCGATCAATGTGCTCACCAGCGAACTGCTCAATGACATTGGCGTACTCAATGCCACGGCTGCTTTCGACTTCATGGGCAATGTGCGCTCGGACGATCTCAACGCCGCCGCACCCGACATCGACTACGTCCGTCCCGCGATCCGAGGCCTGTCATCTCTGAACACGCAGACGATCGACTTCTTCCCGGTTTATACCGATCTTGATCGCTACAATCTGGACCGTATCGGCGTAGCGCGCGGCCCCAACGCCTTCCTGTTTGGCGTCGGCAGTCCCACCGGCGTCATCACCGGCACGGCCAAGTCCGCCGGGTTCTCCAACAAGGTTGGGCTGGAAGGCCATTTCGACAGTTGGGGCACCTGGCGCGGCAGTCTCGACGTCAACCGTGTGCTGCTGAACAAGCGGCTCGCGATCCGTCTGGTCGGTATGGAACAGGATGTGCGCTACGCGATCAAACCGACGTGGAAAAAGGACAAGCGCCTTTTCACCACCCTCACCGCAAAACTGGTGGATCGCGAAAACTTCCGCACCACCCTTCGCGGCAGCTATGAGATGGTCAACGCCGAGAACCTCTACGGCAATGTCGTCCTGCCGCTGCAGAATGTCGGCAATTGGATCGCCGCCGGGCGTCCGATCCAACCCTCTCCCGGCACAACCGCCCTTCCCGGCACATCCCGTCTCGGTACACGGCTGGTGCAGCAGCCTGGACTCGCAACCATGAACTGGACCGGCCAACTGGCGACATCAGCCACGACGTCCACACCGGTGTTCACTGAGGATGTCTATCCCTATACGCTCAACGTGAAGGGCCCGGATGGAGTCGGTCCCAATCGCTGGCGCAATGGCGTGATCTATCTCGACCAGGAGATCGGCAGAGATTTGATCCTTCAAGGTGCCTACTTCCGCGGGGAGGAACAAAACTACTGGCCAATCAAGGTGGTTGGAGCGACGATCTCGGCCGACCCGAATGCCGTGCTTCCCAATGGCCAGCCGAATCCCAATGTCGGCAAACTGTACGTCGAAGATGGAGGCCAGACAGACACGCGGATTGGCAACCGCGAAGTCTATCGGCTGCAGGCATCCTACACGTTGGACATCGAGCGGCGAAATCCGCGGATCGGAAAGTGGATAGGCCAACTTCAGGTGTTCGGCCTGCTTGAGGATCGCGCGGACTGGACGGCCACGGAGCGTCTTCAAACAGTAAACACAACGCCGCTTCCTGGTGCTTCTTCAAATCTGGCGGACGCTTCGAATCGCGTCTTCCATCGCGCCTATCTTGACCTCGCCAATGGGGTGAAGTTCTTCAGAACACAGCCGTACCGCAACGTGGTCGAAAGCAACGGCGTCAAAGCCACGGCGCTTCCCGTCCTGACCCAGACCACCGCTCTGACTGAGATCAAGTCGCGTACCTTCGGTTTCGAGGGCCAATTCTGGGACGGTCGCATCATTGCCACCTACGGGCTTCGTACGGACGAGTCGACAACGTCCACCGCCAAGCCGGTCGCCGGACCCAATGGTGTTTTCACGCTGGCCCGCAACAATCCGGTCACCCGCGACGTTTCGCAGAAGTTCGAGCCGATCACGAAGGCACTTGTGATCCATCCGCTGCCCGTAAAGTGGCTGGATCTCACCTATAGCGAATCCGAGAACTTCACCGGTGCAGCAGCGGCCCTGTCCCCGATCGGCCTTACCAAGGGACTCCCAGCCACCGGCGGAAAGGGCAAGGACTACGGTTTGCGCCTCCACGCCTGGGACAACAAGGTGTCCCTCTCGCTGAACAAGTACGAAAGCACCATCGTCAACCAGTACACGAGCAACATCAATTCAACGCTCCCAACCATCAATGCGATCTGGGAGGCCATTGGCCAGCAGGACAAGAACATCATGACCGGCGCATCCACGCGGGATACGCAGGACAACGCGAGCTCCGGATACGAGCTGACGGCAACGTTCAATCCAAACAAGAGGGTTCGTTTCTATCTGACGGCGTCCCGTTCCGACGTGCAGCTTTCAAATGTTAATCCCTATCTCCGCCTCTACCTGGACACCAACATGGCAACCTGGTCCGACCAGCGGTACCAAACACTGCCCGCGGGCGGTTCCACCGTCGCAGGCCAGCTCGCCAGTCTCAAATCTCAGGTGGAGCAGTTCTTCGGACAGGAGGGCATTCAGTCGTACAACAACCGCCTCTACACCGGAGCTTTTGTGGGCACCTACAGTTTTATCGATGGGAGCTTCAAGGGCCTCTCACTGTCCGCCAACGTTCGGTATCTGGGTGACGCCTACGTTGGCGTGCCGGTGGCCGGCGGCATCGCCAACCCAGACAACCCCTTTGTCGAGGACGGTTTCTTCACCACCGGCCTGACCGCAAACTACTCGCACAAGACGAAGCGCGGGTACTCCTGGTTCTCCCGTCTCACCGTGAACAATCTCACAGACTGGGATGGCCGGGTCATCGTCATGGCGCGCAACGGCACCGGGCTTATCACCGCCGCCCGCTGGGCCGAAGGCACCTCGGTCAGTCTGACCACCGGACTGAATTTCTAGCACCTTCGGGTGACTCCCGGCGGTATTTCGGACGAACATCAAACGGTTTGGCTTAGTCCTCCAGCGGGACGGACTCCACCTCACGAACGAGCGCCTCCGGATCGCGGTCGAGCTTCTGCAGGATCTCGAACACGCGGTCGCTCCAACCGGCCAGGCAGTACACGCGCTCCTGCGGAAACTGGAGCGTGCCGTAGCCGTTCAGGTCGAAGCTGAAGATGCGCGTCGCGACCGAGAACCGGGCCTGGTAGTCGGCGAACGGCTGCACGGGCGCACCGCCGTCCATCCATCCCTGCATGTCCGACAGGATCACGATGCGGTCATAAGCGCGGTTCGCGCGCTGGAAGATCGCCTCGAAGTTCGTACCACCAGAGATGAAGGGGATGCTCTGCGCCGCCGTGAGCGTGGTGTCCCGGGGGTTCAGCGTGACGTACCGGGCGTCGTCGCTGAAGAGCATCAGGTCGGCACCCGTGGCCTTGACCAGCGTCGCGGCAAACAGCGAACCGATCGCCTGCGGGTGCCCCATCATCGAGGCCGACGAATCGAGCGCGACGAGCGTGCTGCCCGCAAACGTTGGCACGTTGGCCAGCGAGTGATCGATGGCCGTGTTCAACGCGTCCATCACGCGGTCGGCGCCGGACAGGTTGCCCTGCTTCAACGCTTCGACCGCGGACAGGAACTGGAACGGAAACACCAGCGACGTGCGCACTGCGCGCGCGTCGGCGAGCTGCTGGCAAAGGTCGTCCACCACCTCCGGCGCCTGCGCCAGGATGTTGCGCCCATTGCGGAGCAGCGCGAGGTAACCCAGTTTGCGCCCGCGCACCAGCTCGCCCCACGCCTGCGACTTGGCCGCCGCGACCACCTCCGCCGTGGCGGCGGCACCGGCCTGGGTCAGCTTCGTCTCCCACGTCTGCGCGGGCGCGAGCTCACCTCGCACCAGCTGCGAGAGCGCCGGCGTGGCCTTCGGGTGGACGAGGTTGACCGCGTCCACCATCTTGAAGGCTCCGTGCTCGCGACGGTACTTCGCGACCTGGTGCGCATCGAACCGCGCCAGCGCCGCCCCGAGCCCCTTCTTCAGGGAGTTCGGCACGGGCCGACCGTAAACCGCGAGGTAATAGCTGAGCGTCTCCATGACATCATCCGGGCGGCGCACGATCTGGGCGTAGAAGCGCTTCGTCCAACGCTCGCCCTTGACGGACTTGGCGAGCTCGCCGGCGACGAGGTGACTCACCGAGCGCATACCGTGGGTATGGCGCGCGTAGAGCGCCGCCTTCGCGACGAACCGCGGGTCGCCCACCTTCGTGATCAGCTCACGGAGCTTCTCCGTGGTCTGCTTCTCGGTCCGATAGAACGCGTCCTCGAGAAACGTGGTGAGCAGCACCGAGACCAGCTCGAGCTTGGCGGACTGCGTGAAGGCGCGGCCACCTTCGAAATTGACCGTGTTGGGCGCGGACGCACCGCGCGACAGGGGAATGAGAGAACTGAACTTGGCCATGACGGCCTCCTTTTCTTACTGGGTCCCCGAGCATTCGCTCAGGGACGGATAGCCCGGACGCCGGGACACGGTGGTAATTGCGGGAGAACACTGCCCTCGGGAACGGTCTTGCGACCGCTGTTGCTCTACCACTGAGCTACGCGCCGAAGCGCGGACGGACTTGAACCGCCGACCGACAGGTTAGAAGTAACCGAGGACTCACTGCCCGCAAAAGGGAACTCTGGGAGAAACTCAGGCGAAGGTCGCCGTGGCTCGCGCCGCGGCATTGGATTTCGATTTCAGCGAAGTAACTTCACCCTCACTACCCAGAAAGATTGGCTTTGGAATTTGGATTGAAGAGGAATGTTTGGATGTGCTTCCGGGCGGCCCGACGTTCTCGCTTGGCAACGTTGCGCTTGTACCAGGGTCGAAACCAAACGGGAGGAGCGGTCAGCGTATCCTGGCGAGTGTGGGCCATCTGAATGCGAAGCCAGTCTAGCCGAAACGGGATTTCGTTGCCACGGGAGTTCTCGTGGCATACCTGACTCTTTAATCATGTTTGAAACCCTGTTTTCCGAGCGTGGCCTCTCGCTCGACCGCTTGAAGGTGTTGATCGAAGTGCGCGATGCCGGCAGCATTGCCCAGGCCGCTCCGGGCGATCCCGTGCGACAGAGCCAATACAGCCGGCAGTTGCGCGAGCTGTCGGAGTTTTTCGGCTGTGAGGTCGCGCAGCGCCGCGGGAAACTGCTCAAGCTGACCGAGCAAGGAGAGCGCCTCGCCGAGCTGGCCCGCGAACAGCTGCGATCGCTCGACGACTTCCGTGCCGAGTGCAAACAGACCAACGTCGCCTTCACCCTCGGTGCCGGCGACAGCCTGATTCAATGGCTCGTGATCCCCCGACTTGGAACAATCATCGATGCGTTTCCCGGCACACGATTCGCGACCCTCAACCTCCGCACCCAGGAAATCGTGCAACAGCTGGCCGAAGGCCGCCTCGATTTCGGCATCATCCGCAAGAACGCCCTGGCGCCGGGCCTGAAGGCGGTGTCCCTCGGCATCGTCCGCTACGTCGCCCTCGTGCCGGAGCCTCTGGCGCGGACCAAGAAGAAGCTCACCCTCCGCCAAGCGCTCGCCGAGCTGCCCCTCGCCACACAAACCACCGACGGCCAATTCACTTCCGGACTCCGGGCCATCGCCAAGACACTCCAGGTGCCGCTCCGTCCCGCGCTCGCGTGCCAGTCCTTCCCCCAAACCATGGCCGCCCTCAGATCCGGCAGCTTCTGGACGATCCTGCCCGAACTCGCCACCCGCGACCTGCCAACCGGCGCAGCGCAACGCCTGGAAGACGCCTCCCTCGCGCCGCTCAACCGCGAAGCCATGCTCGCCTGGAACCCGCGCCTGATCCGCGTCCGCCCCAATGCCGCCAAGATCGCCGCGAGGCTGCAGCACGCCCTCACGATCCCCTAGCCCAAGCCCGAGCCTGAGCTATCCGTCCTCGTCCACCAGGGACGCTCCACTCGGTCCCGAAGTCAGCGGGCGCTTTACGCGGGGCAGGTCGCCTCTATCGTTCGTGGCATGTCGCCGCCCGGTTCCTCCGACGTTCTATCCGCGCTGCTCGCCCACCGCCGTGCCTTCAAAGCCTTTCTGGTCGCTCGTGTTGGAAATGAGGCCGATGCCGACGACCTGCTCCAAAACGGACTGATCAAAGCGCTCCAGCACGCCGACGACCTGAAGAGCGGCGAAAAAAGCGTCGCTTGGTTCTACCAGATTCTCCGGAATGTCATCATCGATCAGGCGCGCAGCCGCAACGCCACACGCCGGCGAGAGGACGCCTGGACAACCACGGCCGTCACGCTGGCCAACGACGCAGATGCCGAGCGCGTATTGTGCGGTTGCTTCGCGCATCTCCTGCCGTCGCTCAAACCGACTCACGCCGCACTGCTGCGCCGCGTCGATCTTGAAGGTCAGCCGGTTTCAGCCGCTGCGATCGCGCTCGGCATGACCGCCAACAACGCCAGCGTCACGCTCCACCGCGCCCGCGCGGAGTTGCGAAAGAAGCTTCAGGAATTCTGTGGCTCCTGCGCGAACGGCGCATGCCTCGATTGCGACTGCGACGACCGGGGCGCGTCGACGTAATCGCGCGCGGGCGCAAATCGCGACGCCGGGGCGCCCCCCCCTCCCCCCGAGGCAGGCCACCGTTGTCAGTCACGGAGATCGGTGTGCGGTTCGCCTGGTTGTAAGGAGACGCAATCGTCTCCGTCTCCCTGGCATGAACCACTCTCACTCTCATTCCGGGCACGGGGTCGCAGCGGACAACCTGCCCCACGCGCATAGGTCGGCCGAGGATACCCCCGTCTACATGGGACTGCCGGACGAGCGCTTCCTTCGTCCCCGATTCTGGGTCGCACTCGCGCTCAGCCTGCCCGTGCTGGTCCTCGCCATGGGCGAAATGATCTGGCCACATTTTTTCCACCGCATCTCGCCGCGCCTGTCGGGCATGCTACAGCTTCTCCTGACCACGCCGGTGTTCTTCTGGAGCGGTTTACCGTTCATCCGTCGCTGGTGGAAGTCGGTGGTCGAGCGTGACACCAACATGTTCACCCTCACCGTGACCGGCACGGGCGCGGCCTACATTTACAGTACGGTCGCAGTGCTGCTCTCCCACCGGTTTCCCGACGTCTTTCACGGGCCGCACGGTGTGCCGCTCTATTTCGAAGCCACGGCCGTCACGACTACCATCGTCCTGCTCGGCCAGATCATCGAGCAACGCGCCCACGCCCGCACCGATCTCGCCATCCGTGCCTTGATGAATCTGACGCCGAAGGTCGCCCATCGCGTTGCTGCCGACGGCCTGGAGACGGAGGTACCCGTGGCCGAGGTAAGGATTGCCGACGTGCTGCGCGTGCGCCCCGGTGAAACCATTCCGGTCGACGGTGTCCTCCTCACCGGCGTCACCAGCATCGACGAATCGATGCTCACCGGCGAATCGCTCCCCGTCGAAAAGTCAGCCGGCGGCAAGGTCAGCGCCGGCACCCTCAACACCACCGGAAGCTTCACGTTCCGCGCCGAAAAGATCGGTCGCGATACCCTGCTCGCGCAGATCGTCCGGCTCGTCGAACAGGCGCAGGACAGCGAGGCCCCCATCGCCCGCGTCGCCGATCGCGTGTCGGCGATTTTTATACCCATCGTGCTCGGCCTCTCGGCGCTCACGTTCCTGGCCTGGGCCGTCTTTGGACCGGATCCGGGCTGGATTTATGGCCTGATCAACGCTGTCGCCGTCCTCATCATCGCGTGCCCGTGCGCGCTTGGACTTGCGACCCCGGTCGCGCTCGTCACCGGCATTGGCCGTGGTGCACAGGCCGGCGTGCTCGTGAAAGACGCTGCGGCCCTCGAGCGCCTTTCCGGTTCGCACACCCTGCTGATCGACAAGACCGGCACGCTGACCACCGGGCGCCCGCGCGTGGTTCACGTCTCACCCGCGTCCGGCCTTTCCGAAGAGCAATTGCTCACGCTCGCCGCCGCCGCCGAGTCGCCTAGCGAGCACCCCCTGGCTCGCTCCATCGTCGCGGCCGCCGCGGAACGCGGACTCGCGTTGCCCCCGGTGACGGAGTTTTCCGCTGAACCCGGTTTCGGCGTGCGCGCGAATGTCGACGGAAAGCCCATCGTCATTGGCCGCGCCGCCAGTGACATCGGCGCCTTCGCCACCCACACCCTCGTCTCGGTCACGGTCGACGGTCGAGCCGCCGGCACCCTGGCCCTCGCCGACACCCTCAAGCCCACCACGCCCGCCGCGATCCGCGAACTCCAGCGCCTCGGACTGCGCGTCATCATGGTCACCGGCGACCGCGAACAGACTGCCCGCGCGATCGCCGCCGACCTCGGCCTCGACGCCTACCACGCCGCCGTCACGCCCGCCCGCAAACAGGAACTCGTCCGCGACTATCGCGCGAAGGACGGCGGGGTCGTTTTCGCCGGCGATGGCCTCAACGACGCCCCCGCGCTCGCCGCCGCCGATGTCGGCATCGCGATGGGCACCGGCACCGACGTCGCCATGCACAGCGCCGGCCTCGTCCTCGTGCAAGGCGACCTTGCCGCGCTCGTCCGCGCCGTGCACCTCAGCCGTGCGACCCTCCGCAACATCAAACAAAACCTCTTCTGGGCCTTCGCCTACAATCTCGCCGGCCTGCCCCTCGCCGCGGGCGTGCTCTTCCCCTTCACCGGCTGGTTGCTCAGTCCCATGTTCGCTGGCGCCGCGATGAGCCTCAGCTCCATCACCGTCATCGCCAACGCCCTCCGGCTGAGAAGCGTCCGACTTTAACCGCCGGGCGTCGCAAGCCAGAAGGAGTTCCCACGGAGTGGGTCGACTCCTTCCATTGCGAAACCCGTGCCACCAAGCAGACACGTCCAATCGATACCCGCCGCCGTTCGGGCAGATATCAGGCGGCTAGGTTTGAACCCGTTGATCGATGTCTCGCGTTCACGATCCCAAATTTAGCTCTCCACGATTGCTCGATTCTCGCAGCTTCACCCGATGACCAGCGTCCATTTTCGCCACTCGCTCGAGCGGACCGAGATTCGCGACATCCGCGATTTCGTTCACCCATGCGCGAGCTGAGTCCAATTGAACGGTGGGATAGGCCAGCGCAGTCCCGCAAACGTCATCGAAGCTCAGCTCCTTTTTAGTGCGTATCAGGTGATGGACCGCTTCACGGGCTTGAGTCTGGTAGCGCGTGCTCAGCGCCCCCACATAGTCCGCATCAGGGAAGTCGGCACCGCCAAAAAATTCAGGTTGTCCTGAGCGCGCCTCTCGCTCCCGTCGCTTGGCCTCTCCCCGAATACGCCCCGTCATATTCAGCGCACTACGCTCGGCCTCTTTGAAGACTTGGAGCCCGCGGATATGACGCGTCCCGTAGACCAAATGAAAATGAGTTCGATCCTTCGTTGGATGTGGCACTACGGTTACTGGGGTGAACCGGAAGTTCCCTGTTTGGGAGATTCGACGAGCATACTCAAACACGAGAGCATCCTCACGGCTCGGCCCGACCAACCCTCGGATACATTCACGAAACTCCGCGTCGCCGAACGTCTCCTGAAAGCTGGCGTCAATTCCCGCGCGAGCATCTTCTGCAAATCTAACGATAAACCCGGTCATGAAGTTTACCAGTACCTCACTGGGTTGGAGCCGTAGAAGAGGCGCAATGGTATTCATGGCGAAACCCTTCCAGCCTGTGGGATCGATAAAGATGAACGGGAAGTAGCCGGTTCCTGCCGCCTTGATTCGGTTCACCAACTCCGGGATGGCACGTTCAAATTCTTGGTTGAGTGCGACGACATCAACGTCCTTCTGCGCAGCGGCAAAAGTCTTCAAGCGCTCGAACGCGTGTGGGTCTTTCTCAAGGAAGAGACATTTAACCTGAAGGTCCTTTTTGAATGTTGTCCGGACCGTATCTCGAGCGCGCCGCAATTGCCGAACGGCGATTGAGAACGACGCATCGTCGAGACTTTCCGACTGAACATTCCATGGACCCGAGAATCCATCGACATAGATGATGCCACTACACCACTTCCCCGTGATGACGGCAAAACGTTCCAGATACTTCTCGAGAATGATATGCTTGATCTGCGACTGCTCACGACCGGCGTAATTGACGTCGAAGCAGTCGGACATAACTCACGCTTCCATCAGCGAATGCAAAAGCTTAAGGCGGGTCTCCGATGGAGGTACGCGGGTCTCCACCATCGTAGGGAACTCGTCGTACGTCTTCCCATCGAGCTCACGGCCGGCGGCCGATTTTCGTACCCCGCCCCACTGTTTAAAAAAGAACGGCACACGTTGTGTTCGGCATTGTGCCCGGATCGACCGGACCCACTGGGCGTCGATGGGTCTCGCGCCGTGACCGCTTTCACCGCCCACGATCACCCAATGAATCCCTTCAAGATTAACCGCTCCCAAGTCCTCCAGAAGCGGCTCGATGGACAGGAAGGCAACCGCGGTGTTCGCCTCCCGCAGCTGGTCGATGCGTGGAAGCCCGTGAGTCTTGTTCTCCACACTGACACCCCACCAGATATGGGAAGCGCTCGCCGCTTTCTTGAGTTTTGTCTGGAGCAACTGGCTCATCCGTTCCCCGCGTTTCGTGAGGACTTGGTACGTGTGCCAATTCGCGGCGAGCATGACGCGACACACCTGCTCCACATAACTATCCGGGACCTCGGGATGAAATAGGTCGCTCATCGAGTTGACGAAAATTTTCCGAGGCGTTCCCCACCGGACGGGATCGCCCAACTTCTCCGGCACCAAACGAAGGTCAAAACCGTGCTCGAACGGGTGCCCCGGCGTCCCGCGGAATCGCTCCGCAAACGTCTCCGCATAACAATGCTTACACCCCGGGCTGATCTTCGTGCACCCCCGAACCGGATTCCAGGTAGAATCCGTCCATTCAATCTTGGAATTCGCGCTCATGGCGGGATCGTGTTCACTTGAACACCCCGGTCAACTGCGTCAGTCGGGTCATGTCTAAAGTCGAAACGCATGAGAGATGCATGTCGACATAAAACGCAATTCAGTGTAATTAAATACGCTACGGTTTGGGTGCTTGCGGCTAATTCTTCCCGATCCCACCGGAAATTAGAGAATTGCCCTCCAGCCGCCAGTCACTCTCACTGCGGTGCTTCCATCCGATGCAAGTGACTACCCATAGCAGTCCCGCCGCAGCCACTGCGATGCTCAACACACGCTGATCAACCTGGTTCTCGTTCAACCGCTGGGCTTTATGTACTGAACAACCTAGAAGCGTTTACGCATTCATAGTTGTACCTTGATGCTCAGGACGCCCAGCTGAAAATTTCAGTCAATGCACCCTGGTCTGCCCTCCGTTAGGTCACCCAAATTTGGCCTAAGACTAGTCTCTCCTGCCGAAAACCTTTGTTCGATCTCCTAAGTTTACGCCCCTCTCCTTTCCCCATCGGATGTCCCCTCCTGAGAGATCTGCCCACGAAACAATCGACGTCGAACTTGTCGCCGGAGGCTGGATTGTTCAGGACTACACACCCGTCAATTTCTCGGTCGGGCACGGCATCGCGCTTCGTGCAGTCCCTCCCCGAAAAGTACGACGCTCGCCCCCGGGCCTTCCGCCATTTCCCCCACGACTTTCTAGACGCGCCCTTGGCACGAGTTCGATCATCTCCGGACCCACCGCGGAACCATTCGCAGCATGACGAACAAAGAGAAACAGCAGCTGAGTGAATCCGACATCTGCGATCTCTTCATCACTCCCGCGATCAAGGACGCCGGATGGAATCAGCTGACTCAGATTCGCCGAGAGGTTACTTTGACGCCCGGCCCTGTCGTCGTCCGGGGCAACATGTCGTCGCGGAACAAAAAGAAGAAGAAATTCGCCGACTACGTTTTGCTCCGAGAAGCAGGCGTCCCCATCGCCATTGTCGAGGCCAAGGACAACCATCACACCGTCAGCCACGGCCTTCAACAAGCTCTGGGCTACGCGGGTATTCTTAACGTCCCTAGCGCCTTCAGCTCCAACGGCGACGCCTTCGCCTCGCACAACAAGGTCCCTGCCATAGGCGAAGAGATTGAATGCGAATTTCCGCTCACTTCCTTTCCCGCCCCCGACGATCTCTGGCAGCGCTACAAAAAGCACCGGAATATCAAGGACGCCGAGGAGGAACTCGTCCTCGAGCCGTATTACGTGGACGCTTACGGAAAGGAACCGCGCTATTACCAAAGCGAGGCCATCAATCGCACGTTGGAGGCCATCGCCAAAGGCCAGAAACGCCTCCTGCTCGTCATGGCCACCGGCACGGGCAAGACCTACACCACCTTCCAGATCATCTGGCGTCTCTGGAAGGCCAAAAAGTCCAAGCGCACCCTCTTCCTTGTCGATCGCAATATCCTCGCCGACCAGACGCTCGTGAACGACTTCAAACCGTTCGGCGCGGTCATGACCAAGATCAAGAACCGCAAGATCGACCCGTCTTACGAAATTTACCTCGGCCTCTACCAGGCCATCACCGGTCCCGACGAGGAGGACAAGATCTTCAAAAACGTCTCCCCCGACTTCTTCGATCTGATCATCATCGACGAGTGTCACCGGGGCAGCGCCGCCGATGATTCCGCTTGGCGCGAGATCCTCGACTACTTCTCCGGGGCCATCCAGATCGGCCTCACCGCCACGCCCAAGGAGACGAAATACGCCTCCAATATCACTTACTTCGGCGAGCCCGTTTACACCTACAAACTCAAGCAGGGCATCGAGGATGGCTTCCTCGCTCCCTACAAGGTCGTCCGCTATCATCTCGACAAGGATCTGATCGGCTGGACGCCCCCGCCGGGCATGACCGACGACCTCGGCCGCGAGATCGAGCAGCGCACGTACAACCAAGCCGACATGGATCGCATCTTGGTGCTCAACCAGCGCACCAAGCTCGTCGCCAAATGTGTCATGGAGCTTCTCCGGGCCACGGACCCGTTTTCCAAGACGATCATCTTCTGCGAGGACATCGACCACGCCGAGCGCATGCGCGTCGCCATCACCAACGCCGCCGGCCGCCTCGCGCTCGACCATCCCAAATACGTCATGCGCATCACCGGCGACAGCGTCGAGGGCAAGGCCGAGCTGGATAACTTCATCGACCCAGAGTCCAGATTTCCGGTCATCGCCACCACCTCCGAGCTGCTCACCACCGGTGTGGACGCCAAGACCTGCAAGCTCATCGTCCTGGACAAGACCATCAACTCCATGACCACGTTCAAACAGATCGTCGGTCGCGGCACACGCATCGAGGAAGAGTTCGGCAAATTCTTCTTCACCGTGATGGATTTCAAAAACGCCACCGAGCTCTTCAAAGACCCCGACTTCGACGGCGACCCCGTCGTCATCTACGAGCCCGATCCCGACGATGATCCGGTGCCGCCTGACCCGCCCGAGCAAGATGATGACGGGGTCGAAGAAGACCCAACGGTATACGGCTCCAAAAAACTCCATGTCAGCGCCGTGGAGGTCAACATCCTCGCCAAAACGGTCGAATACCGCGCCGACGACGGCCGCATGGTCACCGAGTCCTACCGCGACTACAGCCGTAAGCACATCCGCAAGGAATACGCCTCCCTCGACGACTTCATCACCACGTGGAACGCCGCCAAGAAAAAGGAGGCCGTCGTAAAGGAGCTCGAAGAGTACGGCATCGAGCTGCCCAAACTTGCCGAGGAGGTCGGCAAGGATTACGGCGACTTTGACTTGATCTGCCACATCGCCTACGACCAGCCGCCGCTCACGCGCAAGGAGCGCGCCGACAAGGTCCGGAAGCGAGACTACTTCACCCGATACGGCGCCAAGGCCCGCGCCGTCCTCGACGCCCTCCTGGATAAATACGCCGACGAGGGCATCCTCACCATCGAGAGCCCCAAGGTTCTCAAGCTCACCCCTTTCAATACGATGGGCACCCCCGTCGAAATCATCAACGACGCCTTCGGCGGTAAGGCGAACTACGAAAGCGCCCTCCAAGATCTGGAGCGCGAACTCTTTAATCAAAAAGCATCGGCATGAGCAACGTAAGCGGAGCGATTAAGTCTATTCAGGATATCATGCGGAAGGACGTCGGCGTGGACGGCGATGCTCAGCGCATCAGCCAACTCGTCTGGATGTTCTTCCTCAAGATCTACGACGACCGCGAGGCCGAGATCGAACTCCTCGAGGACCACTACACCTCGCCGCTCCCCGAGAAACTCCGCTGGCGCAACTGGGCCGCCGACCCCGAAGGCATGACCGGCAATGAGCTCGCCGACTTCGTCAACGACAAGCTCTTCCCCACCCTCAAGGAAAAGCTCGTTCTCGAAGGCCCGACCGGCAAACGCGCCCAGGTCATCCGCAACGTCTTCGAAGATGCCTACAACTACATGAAGTCGGGCACGTTGATGCGCCAGGTCATCAACAAGATCAGCGAGATCAATTTCAACAACACCGAGGACCGCCACACCTTCGGCGGCATCTACGAGCAGATCCTCAAAGACCTTCAGTCGGCCGGCAACGCGGGCGAATTCTACACCCCGCGAGCCGTCACCCAGTTCATCGTCAATCGCGTGGACCCGAAGCTCGAGGAGCTCGTGCTCGACCCCGCCTGCGGCACCGGCGGCTTTCTCGCCTGCACCATCGAACACAAGCGCAAGCACTACGTGAAATCCGCGCAGGACGCGGAGGCCCTGATCGAGAGTATCCACGGCGTCGAGAAGAAGGCCCTGCCCCACATGCTCTGCACGACCAACATGATCCTGCACGGCATCGATACGCCGACCAATATCCGCCACGGCAACACCCTGGCCCGTCCCTACAAGGACTACACCGACAAGGACCGCGTCCACGTTATCATCACCAACCCGCCCTTCGGCGGCACCGAGGAGGACGGCATCGAGAACAACTTCCCCGCGACCTTCCGCACCCGCGAGACCGCCGATCTCTTCATGGCGCTCATCATCAAGCTGCTCAAAAACCACGGCCGCGCCGCCGTCGTTCTACCCGACGGCTTTCTCTTCGGCGAAGGCATGAAGACCCGCCTCAAGCAAGACCTGGTCGAGAAGTGCAATCTTCACACCATCGTCCGCCTGCCCAACGGCGTCTTCGCCCCCTACACCGGCATCAAGACCAACATTCTCTTCTTCACCAAGAAGGTTCTTCCGGTTTCTTAGTGGCAAGGTGATAGAGGCAAATCGGGAGCGAGATGGAGTTTGCCGCAAAAGAAGAGAATACGGGTGCGGTAGTTGGCGAAGCTTCGGAAGCCGCGGGCGGCTGCTTTTAATGACTGAATACGGGAGTTGAAGCCCTCGGTGATGGCGTTGGTGATGGGGTGGTCGAAGTAGTTGAGCAAACCGCTTAGATGGGACTGAAGCATACGGCCCACCTTTTTGAGCGGCTCGAGCTTGGAGCGGTTTACCGTGGTGAGCCATTGTTCAAAGAAGCGTTGAGCGCAGACGCTATCGGGCTGTATCCAAAACTCGACGAACACCTCCTTAAATGCCCACGCCTTGGCAGTCTTCAGTTCCCGGGCGCAAAGCTCCGCAAACGATAAAGCCTGTTCGCCCTCGACGGCGGCTCCTTGCAACCAGAGGAACTTGGTGTGTTTGAGGCTCTCGTCGCCTTTCTCCAAAAGACGACGATGTTCGTCTCGACGAACCTGGTCGACGGCCTTGTTCAGGTGCTGGGAAACGTGAAAGCGATCATGGACGATTTTAGCCTGGGGTGCGGCCTGACGGGTGGCGGTGGCGAAACCGGCTCCCATGTCCATGCTCACGGCAATAACTTTTGCGCGCTGTGTTTCGGGCAAACTCTCCCATAGGGCCACCGCCGCCTCCGTCGTACGATCCGGCACTACCTCCAGCACGCGAGCAGGTTTGTGGTCCGTCATCACCGAAACGTAACTGTGACCACGGCCAAAGCTCTTCTCGTCGAGACCGACGTGCGTGACCGCTTCGGTCGAACGTCGCTGGAGTCCGCGTGCCACCGCCCGGTCCAGGATCCTCTGCACACTGTCCCAATCCAATCGCAGCAGCTCAGCGGCTTGAGTCAGCGTCCCACTGGCCAGCAGTACCTGCACGGCAAAGGCTTCAAACATCAGCGTGAAACGCGAGCCCGTCTCGGCCCACGGCGGCACCAAGGTCACTACCTTGTGCTCTTCGCACGCGCATCTTGGAAGGCTCGCTCGAATCTGCGTGGTAAACTGCATCACATCGAGGTGCCTCCAGGTGCGCTCGGGCGCATGATCGTGTCGAGGGCACTCCCGCTTGCATTGCGGACACCGCACCGGCTTTCCCGGCTCATGCTCCACCTCGATGTCCACCATCCTTTGCCCCATGTCCAACTTCGCCCGCTTCACCCTCCACGGACTCAGAATACCCAACAGCATCCCATAATGCGCCGCCACTGCCTGTTCTGCTTCGTGTTCTGTCACACCCGTCTAAACTAAGCTTTTTGCATCCCTGCCACTAGAAAACCGGAAGAACC
>JAEUGY010000042.1 GCA_016794625.1 Opitutaceae bacterium | reverse complement strand
GCACTCCGTTTGCGGGGCGCGAAACGGCCTTCACTTTCGCTTCACGTCAACACGCACCTGCGTCCGCGGATTGCACTCGGGCTGGACTGCGTTTCACTGGCTGCGAGCCGGGCTCCTCCACCGGTTCCCTCTGTCTCCCTCCGTGCACCTTCGCCTCGCTCGCCGTTCGCCCTCCCGCTGGTTCTTTCGCCCGTTCACGCCTGTCGCCCTCCTGCTGGTCGGCCTCGCGCTCGGTTTATCCACCGGCTGCGACCGCCCGCCTCCGCGGCCCGCTCCGGTCTTCCAACCCACCGCTCCGAAGGTCGACCTGAAACGCTTCGTCTCCCGGCCGGTCGGTCGTGTCGTCGAGGGCAAACCGTGGATCTCCCATGTCAACGTCGCGGATCTCGATCGCGACGGGCGCATGGACATCCTCGCCTGCGACGATCAGCTGAACGCCGTGGTCTGGCTACGCCAGGTCGCCCCGGGTCGCTTCGAGGAAACGACGGTGATGGCCGAGCTCGCTTCGCCCGTGCATGTGGAGGCGGCGGACATGGACGCCGACGGGGACCTGGATCTCCTGGTCTCCTCGATGGGCCAGGTCTTTCCCAACAACGACAAGATCGGTTCTGTTTTCATCCTCGAAAACGACGGGAAACAATCGTTCCGCAAACACACCCTGCTGGAACGGGTCGCCCGCGTCACCGATGTGCGGGCGGGGGATTTCGACGGCGACGGCAAGCTCGACCTCGCCGTCGCCCAGTTCGGCTACAACCAGGGCGAAATCCGCTGGATGCGAAACAAGGGACAGTGGCAGTTCGAAAGCCAGATTCTGCTCAGCCTGCCCGGCACGATCAACGTGTGCATCGCCGATCTGAACGGCGACCGCAGCCTCGACATCGTCGCCCTCGTTTCCCAGCAGTACGAGGAAATCTACCTGTTTGAAAACAGCGGCTTCGGCACGTTCACCAACAAGATCCTCTTCGGATCGACCAACGAAGATTACGGGAGCAGCGGCATCAGCCTGTGCGACCTGAATCGCGACGGCCGGCCCGACATTCTCTACACCAACGGCGACGGCTTCGCCTACGCCGACCCGGGCAAACGCTCGTGGCACGGTCTGCAGTGGTTGGAAAACGCCGGGCAGGGATTCTTCAAGTTCCATCGCATCGGTGACATGGCCGGCGCGTACAGTCCCATCGGAGTCGATCTGGAAGGTCGCGGGGTGATGGACATCGTCTGTGTCAGCGGTTTCAATGACTGGAAGAACCCCGAAGCCGCCTCCCTCATGGTGTTCCGCAACGACGGCCGCCAGAATTTCACCCCGATCGTGCTCGCCCGCCACCCGATCCAGCTCATCTCCGTCGCCGCCGGCGATCTCGACGGCTCGGGCCGGGCCAGCCTGGTCACGGGCGCCTTCTACGCGTATCCACCGTTCGACAACATGGAGCGCCTCACGCTGTGGACGCCGGCGCCATGACCCCGCCCTCCCCTGCAGCCGCCCGCCGCCCGCGCTCCACCTGGAAGATCGGTGCCGTTGCGCTCGGCCTGCTTCTCGCACTCGGCTTGGGCTGGCGCGCCCATGACCGGCGCGCGCAGGTGCAGGCCTACGTGCCCGCCCGTCCCGCCGGCGCCGTCCTCAGCCCGGCCCTGGCGGAACGTCTGACCGCGGCGGAGTCCCGCGCCCGGGGCTGGTGGCAACCGGCCGCGGGCATCGCCGAATTGGGCCGACTCTATCACGCAAACGGGCACGCCGCCGAAGCAGCGTGGTGCTACACGGGCGCGCGCGAGGTGGCACCCACCGAGGCGCTTTGGCCGCATTTGCTCGCCAGTCTGCTGGCCGGTGCCGGACGGCTGGAGGAGGCGCTGCCTCTCTGGCGCGAGGCGGTTCGTCTCGATCCCGACTACGAGCCAGCCCGGTTGCGACTTGGGGATGTTCTGCTCAAATCCAATCAGGCGGCCGAAGCCGCGCGTGTCTACGAAGCCGTGCTCGCCCGGACCGCCCACCAGCCGTACGCCTTGCTCGGGCTGGCCCGGTGTCGGTTGTCCGCGGGCGACTGGACCGGGGCCCGCGAGCTGCTGGTCCGCGCCCGGCAGCAGCACCCGGACTTTGTCGGCGCCCTCACGCTCCTCGTCACAGTGCACGAGCACTTCGGCGACGCCGACCAGGCCAAGGCGGTTCGCGCCGCGATCGGCATGCGGGAGTTCCACGATCTGCGGGATCCATGGCTCGATGCCTTGCTCGATGAATGCTACGATCCTTACCGGGTCAGCGTCGGAGCCGCCGTCGCCGCCTATGCCGGCGAGCCCGACACCGCCGTGCGGCTGCTCGAGCGGTCGATCCAGCTCGCTCCCCGGGAGGGCACCTACCAGCGGCAACTGGGCAAACTGCACTACCAGCTGAAGCGTCACGAACCGGCGCGTCGTCATCTGGAACAGGCGGTGGCGCTGAGTCCGGAGGACGCCGACGCCTGGTCTCTGCTCGTCGATCTGCTCAATACCGTGGGCGATGATGCAGCGATGCAACGCGCCCTCGCCACGGGACTGAAACACTGTCCCAACTCGGCCGCCCTGCGCTTCGCCAACGGAAGCCGGCTGGCTCGGACCGGCCGCGTCGGGGAGGCGATCGGCGAACTGCGGCAGGCGCAGCGGCTCAAACCCGACGAGGTGCGTCCGTCCATGGAGCTGGCTTCACTCTTCTTCCGCCAGGATCGGGTCGAGGAGGGCATGGCCGAAATCCGCCGGGCCTTGGTCGCCGAACCGGGGCATCCCCTCGCCTTGAGCATCCTCACGCGTCACGCCATCGAAACCGGCGACGAAGCCCAGGCCCGGCACGGTCTGTCCCAACTCCGCAGTCTTCACCGGCTGCCACCGGAAGACCTCGCCACCTTGGCGGGCAATTACCGCAGCCGTTTCCGTCGCGATCCGTGGTGATCGTTTCCGTTTTTCTTCACCGCACCATGCCATCCCTGCTTCTTCCCCTGTCCCTCATCGGCTTGGGCCTCACCCTTGGTGTCGCGGGCATCTACGTCGGCGAGTCCGATGACGCGCCGGGCGCCGCCCTGCTCGGCCTGGTGCTGATGGTCGGCGCGTTCGCGTACGGTCTGAAGCTGCTCCGGGAGCGGCGGCGGATCCCTCATTGACCCATCCGCCACGGCTCGCGCCATGACCTTCCAACCGCAATCCGATGCACGGCAGGCTGCCCTGGAACCGGTGGTCAATCGTGCGCTGGCGGCGGTCCGGAAGGCCGTCGCCGGGCGCGCCCCGGCCGTGCGTGAGGCATTCTTCTACGGGGCGATCGGCATTGATCCGAAGCACCTCGCACTCTGGTTCATCTTCGCTCGGGACACCGAGGTCGCCACCGCGACGCGGAGCGGACTGGTCCAGGAAATCGGGAACAAGATGCGCGAAGCCCTCCGGGCGGAAGGGTATCCAGAATCCGCGATTGACCAGGTGCACGTCAGCGTCGCCTCGGACGAAGCGATTCATCGCGCCGGTGGATTTCGCGCCTTCTTTGCCTGAATTCCCGCGCCCGCGGCCCGTCAGGGTGATCCGCCGACGTGGTGACGTTCTCGTTTCTAGGGCTGCAGGGCGCGCTCAAAACGGGTCGCGAGGTCGGCATCGCCCGCCGCCTGCGCCCGGGTTCGACCCTGCGTGAGCACCGCACGAGCCGGCTCACCCTGGCCGACGCCGCGCAAGGCGAGTCCGAACCAGAGCTGCGCTTCGAGATCGGCCGGTTCCTGCGTCCGATACGGGCCGAGCAGCGCCACCGCCTCCGGCCAGCGTCGCTGGGCCCAGGCGAGCCGGCCGGCCTGGCGGAGGAGAGGCGCAAAATCGGCCTGGACGTCCAGTCCCTGCCGGTAAAGCCGGTCCGCCTGCTCGGGCGCACCCGCCTCCTCCCGCGCGAGGCCAAGCAGGAGGTGGAGCGTGACAAACAGCACCCGGGCCTCGGTGTCCTCCGGGCGGAGTGCATGCAGCCGCCGGACGAGCGGTTCGGCCCGGGCAAGATCCCCGGCTTCGATCGCCAGGCTGGCCCGGAGCGTCAGCGCCTCAGGGTAGTCGGGACGCTTGCGCAGGGCCTCGTCGACCGCATCGCGGGCCTGCTCGCGCCGTCCGAGGGCCAGCTGTGAAAACGCCTGGAAGTACAACGGCTCGACGCGATTGGGGTCGAGCCGGCCGGCCTCGACAAACGCCGGCAGCGCCTCGGCATGGCGGCCGGCGTCGCGCAGCGTGTATCCAAGTGCCAGATGTAGCTCCACCTCGGCCGGCCACCGCTGGAGCGCAGCGCGCACCACGGACAGCGCATCCTCCGTCCGGCGGTCGAGCGAGAGTCGTCGGGCCAGCTGCAGCGGCAGGTCGGAGGCGTCCGGGAGCTCCCGCACGGCCTGCTCCAGCACCTGAAGCGCCCGCGTCGGGCGTCCGGCCTGCTCATGGACCTGGGCAAGGCTGATGCGGAGCGAGGGCTCTGCCGGCGCGACCCGCAGCGCGTGCGTCAGGAGCTTCTCCGCGTCCTCGAGCCGGCCCTCGCGCTGCAACTTGTAGGTGATCAGGCCAAGGCGGGTGGGATCGTGACAGAATTGTCCGAGCTCATCGAGCCAGGGATCGGTGGTGTCCAGAAACCGGGTGGCGGCGGCCGCTCGCTGGCGCTCGCGCGCGGAGGCGGCGGCGTCACCCGCCGCCTTTTCCATCTCCGCCAGCAGCTCGTGCACCTGCACAATGCCGGGGTGCCGGGCACCGAGCTCGCGCAAGGCGGCGCGCGGATCCCCGCGTTTGCCATGCCAGGCCTGAAACGCAATCGCCGCATACGCGGCCCGCACGTCACCGGGGGACAATTCCCGCGCGCGGTCGTAGCAGGGCTCGGCCTCGGAGAAGGCGCTTCGCTCGACGAGCAGGTCGCCCAAGCGTATCCATCCGGGTGCGTACGTCGGATCGAGCTCGAGCGCACGGCGGAGTTTGATCAGCTGGCCTTCGCGGTCCGACTGCCGTGCCCGGAGATCGGCCGCCAGGTAGGCCCAGCGGGCCGTGCCAGCCTCGGAACGCTCGAGGTGGGACACCAGGGTCTCGGCCTGAGCCTCGAATCCATTGGCGTGGTAGAGCGCCGCCAGCCGAGCCAGCGTCGGCCGGGGGTCGCGCGCGGTGCGGGCCTCGGCGGTCGTCTGCTCGATCGCCCGGACAAAGTCGGGCGACCAACGGGACAAATCAGGGGAAGCCGGGATGGCGGCCACGCGTTCGGCGGAGAGCCGGTGGCGCCAAATCGCCCAGCCGCCAGCCAGAACGAGCACCAGCGCCACCGCGGCCAGCAGCATCGGCGCCCGCCGACCGGAGCGGCGGACCGTCTCGGACTGGATCGGGCGGCTCATCGGATGGAGGCGGGGAGTTTGCGCCGCCAGAGCGTCACGCGGCTCATGTGGGTGTACGGGGGATAGAGGTGCAGGCCGCCGGTCACAAGCACCGGCACGCCATTGCCATCGAGGTCGCCCGCGGCGACCGTGATGAGACGGGTCGGTTCGCGGGCGAGCGGCACGGGGCGGAACTTGCCCTGCCCTTCATTCATCCAGGCCATCAGCCAGACGGCCGCGGGATCCATCACGTCGTTGAAACCGGACACGGTCACAATATCGGGCCGGCCATTCTGGTCGAGGTCGACTCCGATGGGGCTGTAGCAGCCAGGCATGTCTCCGATGCGATGATACACAAAATCCCCGTTGCCCCGGTTTTCCAGCCACTGCAGCCCATGCCAGACGGCGGGTTTGGTCATGTTCACGTCGAAACCGTCGCCATTGCTGACCACCAGGTCCGGCAGGCCGTCGCGATTGAGGTCCGCCACGTCGAGGCCACTCGATCCCCACGACTCATCCTTGGCCCGCCAGAGTACGAGGTCGCGAAACTCGCCGCCGAGGTTGCGGAAGAGGTGCACGGCCTCCGCGTCCTGCGACACCATGGCTGCAAAATCCATCCGACCATCGCGGTCGAAATCCGCCGGCGGCACCGTGATGGTGCCGGGCTGGTTGAGCAGGCGGTGCCAGCGGAACTGCCAGTCGCCGAGGTTCTCCATCCACTGGATCTCGCCCTCCAGGTAGCCAAACTGGCCGACGATGAGGTCCATCCGGCCGTCGCCATTGACGTCGGCGCCTCGCACATCCGTGACCCGCGCGAGATTCTCCCCGAGCACGCGGGTGCGGAAAGTGCCGTCTCCGAGATTCTCCATGACGACGACCCGGCCAATGCGATCATTGCTCGGCAGAATCGTGCCCATGCTCGCCACGAGGAGGTCGAGACGGCCGTCGCCGGTGAAATCGCACACGGACACGTGAGCCGGGCCTGGCACCGGATCGCCGATCGCGGTTTCCGTGAACACCCCGCGGGGCGACTGCCGGATCCAGCCGATCCGCTGCGTGACGCCATCACAGACTATCACATCCTCCAACCCGTCGGCATCGAGGTCTGCAATCGTGAGGTGAGGAATCACCGGCCGTGCAGGCAGAGGCAGCCCGATGGGCTGCGACTCATAAGCCAGCTCCACCGGGGCGCGGGGCGCCGCTGCGGGTGTGGACGACGATGACGCGCGCGGGCTCGTCGCCGAGTCACCGGACGGCCCGCATCCCGCGGCCCCGAAAGCGAGCAGAGCGCCAGCCATCCAGAGGTGGAGGCGCCAAGGCGAGCCCGCGGCCCGGGTATCCGGACCAGCGCCCGCTCCGCACGCGTGGACTTGGGGCGATCGCGCAGGCTCAGGGCAAGGCATAGGCTTCAAGCAGGGCGACTCCCGCGGTGGAGCCGGCTCCGGCCAGGTGAACAGTGTAGGCACCGGGCTCAAGAAAGAGGAGAAGACTCGCATCGCGACCCCAATCGTCGACCGCAAAGGCGCCCGCCGTGGCCGACGCCGTGCGCAGAGAGGCCACCGACGGAGTCAGACCCCAGTCATCATTGACCGCGAGCAACCGGGAACCGCCCTGGGGCAGGCTTTCGAAAATGCGCAGCACGGGGTCGGACAACACACCCGCCACGCCAAAGTTGGCGAGGCCCGGGCCTATGCCACGCAGAAGCACCTGGACCGGCGCATCGCCGGTCACCACGAGGCCAGCGATCAGCACCGTCTCGCCCGCTCCGGCCACGGCGCGGGTGGAGAGGTTCTTCAGCTCCAGGGCCCGCCCGGTTCCGGCATCATACACTTCGATCAGCGCCACCCCACTGCCTCCGTCCGCACCGTCGAGTTGCGCGGTGTAGGCCCCGGGGTCGAGTTCAAGCCAGAGGGCGGCCGAGCCCGTGTCGCCCTCCAGGGAAAAGGCTCCCACCTCCGCAAACCGGGGCGCGAGGGCGGACGACCAGGTGTCGTTCTCCGCAAGAGGCGTGGGACTGCCCGCCCGGAAGATCCGGAGACGCGGATCCGCCAGCGTGCCCGGCACACCAAACTGCGCAAGGCGTGGACCGATTGCACGGATGAGCACGGCCTTCTTGCCCGTGCCTTCGAGCACAAAACCCGCGATCATCACGCTGTCTCCGGGACGCACGAGCCCGCGGGACGACAGGTTGATCAACGAGCCCGGTTTCCCGCCGGAGGTACGGACCGCCACCCGGGCGGTGCGCGACCAGACGACACCGTGGCGATTGGACACTTCCGCTGCGTACGACCCCGCGACCGGTCCCGGCGTCGGACTGAGCACCAGCTCCGGGCCGGTGCGTCCGAGCGCCACGCCCTCGCGATACCACGTCACGGTCGGTGCCGGATCCCCGGCCACCTCGACCCGCAGGGTGGCCGACTCACCCGGCGCCACGCTCAACCCCAAAGGTTCCTGCACCACGCGAGGCGCGGGGTTCATCGCCACATCGATGACCACGTCGATCTGTCCGCCGGAGGTCCCGAGCTGGAGGGGCGTCTTGACGGTTTTTCCACCGGCCTCGACTTCGACCGTGTAGGTGCCGAGAAAACCGCGGCCGGAGACCGTGCCGTCGCGTTCGCTCACGCGGGTGTCATCGGTGCGCCAGGTGCCGTTGATCAATTCGCGCCAGACCTTGCCGTTGGGCTTCTCGGTCCAGTCGCGCCGGTACATCGCCGCCCTCGGCCGCCAGTGCGATCCCTCCCAGAAGCCCCAGACCTGAAACCCCGCCGCCTGCGGATGGCTGAACACAAGCGTGAGCAGGTCGCGGGTGTAGTCGGCCTGCAAGGCCTCGTCCTCGGTGTCGACGTCGAACTCGGTGATCTTGAACACCACCCCGGGGAACGCGCCCGAGTAGCGCTCCAGCAGCGACCAGACCTTCTGCATGCCGGTCGGCGCTCCCTCAAAGTGACCCTGGAACCCGATGCCATGGAGCGGCGCACCGGCGTTGAGGATGGTCCGAATCGTCTGCTCGTAGTGGTTTTGATGCGCCACATTGAGTCCCCCACCAGACAGGATGGAATAGTCGTTGATGTAGAGCCGCGCCGCCGGGTGGCGCTCGTGGGCGCGCCGGAACCAGTCCGCCATCACCAATGAACCGTAGAAGTCCATCAGATCGTGATTGTCGTAGGGCTCGTTCAATACATCCCACTCGCCCAGCAGATCCTTCGTCGCGGTGACCACGTCATCGATGTGCGCCAGCACCTTGGCCGGCACGGAAGGATCGCGCGTCGGGAGCAGGGCCTTGATCGAATTGGGCAGATTGCGTTCCGAGGGCCAGACCAGCACATGACCACGCAACGCCAGACCCTGCTGCTTCAGCGTTTGCAGCGCGGCCAGCGTTTGCGGACGTGAATAACTTGATCCCCAGTCACCCTCCCAGGGCGGCCACTTGAGGTCGTTCTCGGTGCTGGCGGCGTGAAACAGCTCGGTCAGTTTCTGCAGGTACGTGCGATTGTCGGAGGTGGTCTGGTTCACGACACGGGCCGCCACGAAGGCGGTGCCAAAACCGAAGGCGTGGCGGTCGAGCCGCACGCGGACCCGGGCATCGGGCACCGGAACGCCGGCCGTATTGACTACCCGCACCCGGTAGGTTGCCTTGCGCATGCGCTCGATCCGGTCCTGTGCCGCCTTCCGCCAAGGTGCATCGAGGGCGCGGCCTTCATAGGTAAAGGACGTGCGCGGCATTTCAGCGAGCGTGCGGGTCTTGCCATAACCGAGCACCTCAACACCCCCGACCTCGATCACCTGCGGCCGACTCGAGGCGCCAAATCCCAGATTGAAGGTGAACTGCCCGGCGGGAAAACCTCCGGCCATGGCAAACGGGAGGAAGTACTCGCGCCATTCCAGCCCGGCCGAGATCTGTTGCGAGAGGGACTTGGAGTAGGCCGGAGCCGGACCCTCCGCATACACCTGCATGAATACCGACCCGGTTTCATCCTGGGTTTCGATCGCCCGGATGAACAGATGGATCAGCACCACGTCACCCTGTTCCAGCGCCTGCGTGCTCGGAGCGCTGATCGCACTCGCCCAGAAGTCACCGGTGGGCCGGACCACCGACACCCGCGCCGCCTGCGTGAACGTCTGACCGGTCACCGGCACGATCGCACGCGACGCCACCGCCCCGCCCGTGGTGGATCCTTGCCAGAAGTTTCCCTGAACGGCCAGATCAGCCGGCGCGATCAGCCGAACACCGCCGGACGGCACGCTCTGGCCTCGGACCATGCCGGCCAGGCCAAGCACAACCAGCCACCCGCAAAGGGCGCGAAATCGGACGGAAAAGGGGGGCATCGCCAGAAAAGGGGGAAGAAGGAACTATAGACGTCTTCCCCCCCTTGCACAGGAGGATGTTTGCCACGCCGCTGAGAGCGGTTGTCGCCCCGGCCTGCGTCTTCGGTCTCCCCCAGGAGCCGAATTCGCCAAGGACGGGACGACCCGCTTCGGTGCCCCCCCTTTGTCCATTCGGCTTGTTCTTGGGCATCGGGTGCGTGCAGATGGGGACATGCTGAATCGAACCGTTCTGCCGGGGATCGTCGTAATGGTGATCGGGATCGCTCTGTCGCTGGGAGGTTGCGGCAAAAAGACCGAGCCCACGGCCGTCAAGGACTCCAAGGCGGACCCGGCGGCGTCCGCCCAGGGCGCGGCGTCAATGGAAGCAGACCTCGCCCGGACCCTGAAAGAGCAGGCGGAGTTCTATGTCTTCAAAACCGCGGCCGATCTGCCCGCCGACCTGGCGTGGCAGGATG
Organism: Opitutaceae bacterium; assembly: GCA_016794625.1. GTDB lineage: Bacteria > Verrucomicrobiota > Verrucomicrobiia > Opitutales > Opitutaceae > UBA6669. Next base: position 122,174 of record JAEUGY010000042.1, on the reverse strand, counting down.
GACGTGACCTGCCGGTGTTTGCCGATCCGGCCGCCAAAAAGGGCGGAACGTATCACTTCTTCCTGACCGACTTTCCCCGCACCCTGCGCACGGTCGGTCCCGACGCAAGTGGTGGTTTCCGGGGTTATCTGCGCGACCATACCGAACCCAGTCTGGTGAAGTCGCATCCCAACCTGCCGGAGTCGGTGATGCCTCTTCTCGCGGACCGCTGGGCGCTCTCGTCCGCCACCAAAACCGTCTACTACCACCTCGATCCCCGGGCCCGCTGGTCGGACGGTCGCCCGGTGACGACCGACGACGTCGTGTTCACGTTCTACTTTTACCGCAGCACGCATCTGCGCGATCCTTGGTACAACGACTTCTACACGGCGAACTTTCGTCACCTCGTCATTTTCGACGCCCACACCTTCGCCTTTGTCCACCCGGAGAACAAACCGGACCTGGTCTCGCGCTTCGGCGACATGTCCCTCTACCCTCGCCACGCTTTCCACGACTTCGGCAACGACTGGCTGGAGCGCTACCAGTGGCGCAACCTGCCCCGTCTGGGAGCCTATGAAATCCTGGAAAAGGACATCGAGAAGGGTCGGTCCATCACGTTCAGCCGGGTGAAGGGCTGGTGGGGCGAGGAACAGCGTTTCATGCGCGGCCGCTTCAATCCGGATCGCTACCGGTTCGAAGTCATTCGCGACCCGGACAAAGCCGTCGAGGCGTTTGCACGCGGCGACCTCGACCACATTCCGCTCGGCACACCGAAGTTCTGGTTCGAGACGCTGCCCGAGACCCATCCGGAGGTCGCAGCCGGACGCATCCTGCGCTACAAGTTCTACAATCGTATTCCCCGTCCCGACTGGGGTATCTGGATCAATTGCGCGAAACCCCTGCTCGACACCCTCGACGTGCGGCACGGGCTCCATCACGCCATGGACTTCGAATCGGTCTGCACGCAGTATTTCCGGGGCGATGCGGAACGCCTGCAGACGCGGTCCGACGGATATAGCTGGAGAACCCATCCCACGCTCACCGCTCGCCCGTACAATCCCGAAAAAGCCCGCGCCCACTTCGCCAAGGCCGGCTTCGACCGACAAGGGGACGACGGCATCTTGATCGACTCCAGCGGCCGGCGGCTCTCCTTCACGCTCAGCACCGGACGCCAGGAGTTCAAGGACATGCTTCCGATCCTGAAGCAGCAGGCGCTGAAAGCCGGGCTGGAGCTGCGGCTGGAGGTGCTCGACAGCACCACGGGGTTCAAAAAGGTGCAGGAGAAAAATCACGAGCTTTCCCTGCTCGCCCTCAATCGCGCGGTCGAACTCTACCCGCGGTATTGGGAACGCTACCACGGCTCCAACGCCTACACCGACGCGTACAGTCTTGACGGCAAGCCGGTCACCACCGCCACCGGCAGTGTGCCTCATCCGCGCCCGGTGCAGGTGCGGACGCAGACCAACAATATGACCATGACGTTTTTGCCGGAGCTCGACCGGCTGATCGAGGCCTACGACCGCGCGGAGACCCTGCCGGAACTCAAGCGTCTCGCCGCCGAGATCGAAATGATGATCCATGAAGACGCCGGTTGGATCCCGGGCTGGAAAATGCCGTTCTACCGGGGCGCCTATTGGCGCTACATCAAGTGGCCCGAAGGTTTCAACGTCCGCCAGAGCCGGACCGCCGAGGAGTACTTTGTGCACTGGATCGACGTCGAGGAAAGGAAAGCGGTCGAGCAGGCCCGCCGCACCGGCCGTACCTTCCCCGCCAGCCTCCAGGTATTCGACCAGTTCCGCGAGAACTGAGCGCAAGGCAAGGCGCGTCCGCAAGGGACGGCCCTACAATGTGCGGAAACCTCCGATTGTAGGGCTGGCCCTCGCGGCCACGCCAGCACCGCGTACGCGGTGAAGTGCGAAGAGCGAAGAGTGAAGTGCGAAACGTCGGAAACAGAAGTGGATAGTAAGTCTTGGTAGCACCGGTCGAAGATTCAGCGTTGAAAATTGAGCGTTAGGCGTTCCGTGTTCAACGTTCCTCCCCTCCGATTGTAGGGCTGGCCCTCGCGGCCACGCCTCGCTCCGCCTACCTCACGCTCGCGCGCAACCCAAGACGTGCCGCGGCGATACGCCGTGCGCTTTCTGGTCAGGGCTCCACCACACTCTGCCCAGAGCCGGACAGGTCGGGCGCGTGCTCGGTGGTCCGGCCCGAGGGCCAGCGTACGCGGACGTGCCGGGGTGGCTGTCCTTCGAAGTAACCGATCGAGAGCGTGGTTGTGGACTGTCCCGGTCCACCGGAACCGGCGTACACCTCGATCGCAGTCAAGCGGCCATCGGCACCGGTCACGGTGACGCAGGCGCCAATGCCCTGCGGGTTGCCGCCCTTGCCTTGCAGGCGGAGGGAAAGGAAGCGGCGCCCCGGCGCGGGCTGGTTGCGGAACGCGAGGAGGGGGGCATCGTTGCGGCTGACCACAAGATCAGGCGCGTGGTCGTGATCGAGGTCGATCACCGCCACCGCCCGGGCGTCGCCGGGCACCACCCAGCCGCTGCGGGCGGCTTCGATCGGACGGAACCCGCCCTCCCCATCCCCTTCGAGCATCACCCCAAGCCCGCCTTCAAAACGCCCGATCGAGGGCACGGGCGCGCGGCTGTTCTGCGCCGCCACCAGATCGGCCCGGCCGTCACCATCAAAGTCTCCCGCCGCCACGCCCTGCCAGGGCGCCAGCTGGGCGCGCCGCGGGAGCGGCGTGAACCGGTGGCGTCCGTCCGGCTGGCTAAGGAAAACACCGCTGCGGAACTCGGTCGCCGTCCAGCTCTGCGCCGCCGCGAGGGGTCCGGCTCCCACCACCTCGGCAAGGGTGGCGCGGGCATAGTCATTATTTTTTGGATATTTCCGGCGGAGCGCGGGCAGCGAGGTCGCGAGCTGCTTGAGGGTGCGGCGCGGGACCACACGGTCGCCATCGTGGGTCGCTTCGATCAACACCGGCGGCGCTCCGTCCCGGAACTCTCCGAGGTAGAGGCGCTCGGGACGCTCGGGGCTCGCCTGATAGGGCGTGTTGAGTCCGAGGTTGCCGGCCACGTAGTCGGGCCGGCCGTCGCGGTTGAAATCGGCCGCCGCGAGGGTCGTCCACCAACCGGTGCCCGCCGCCGCGAAGCCGCCGGCCTCGGATTGGTTCTCCAGGACGCGACCTTCGCGGTTGCGCCAGAACTGGATCCCTCCCCAGTCAAGCGCGAGGAGCAGGTCGATCCAGCCGTCGCCGTCGACATCACTCCACAGCGCCGAGGTCACCAGTCCGACCTCGGCGAGTCCGGGCGCCACGGCGGCGGTCACGTCCTGCCAGCGTCCGTCGCGCCGCGAGAGCAGGGCGCTCGGCGGAGCAAGGGGAAACAGGCCCGGCGCCACGCGGCCGCCGAGAAAGACGTCGAGCACACCATCGCGGTCGAAGTCGGCCGCCACCGCCGCCCCGGTCGAGATCGGCAGCGGTGGGAGGGCGTCCGGCGCGGCCTGGAGGCGCGCGCCCGCGCCATCGGCGAGCAGGAGCAGGGGCTGGTAGTCGGGCGCACCGGCGGGCAGGCTGGAGCCGCCGCGGCTGAGCAGGACGTCCATCCGGCCATCGCGGTTCGCGTCGAAGACCAGGAGCGGTCCATCATTGACCTGGGCGGCCGTCGGCACCGGCGTCAGCGGTCCCGCGCTCCAAGATCCGCTCGCAACGCGGACCAGCCGCTGCGGCAGGTCCAGGGTGCTGCCACTGACCAGGAGCTCGTCCTCGCCGTTGGCATCCAGATCCGCCACCGCCAGCGCCGGGCCGCGGCGGTTGTGACGCAGGGGCAGCAGGGGCTGCGCCGCGGTCTCCTCCACCTCGGCCTCGCGGACCTGGATGGCCAGCCCGAGCGCGGACGCCTGTTCGCGGAACAGGGTCGGGACTCCGGACGCCAGGTCCGGCTGGGACGGTCGCGCGGGACCCGGTTTCGTCACCGCCGGTTCGGTCACCTCGTAGCGGTGGTCAGCGGCGAGGTTCTCGAGGACTTGCCGCACTCCGGACGGCCACTCGATCGTGAGCCGGCGGATGCGGTCGTCGTCTCCGAGTCCGAAGTGCAGCACGGGCTCACTGGCGGAGAGGTAGCCGCGGGAGAGCGACAAGGTCCGGACCTGCACGCCCGCCGCGGTCTCGGCCCGGACGACGGCCCCGACTCCAAACCGGTTCGAGGCGCTGCCGCGCAACGCGAGCACGACCCGGTGGCCGCGTTCGCTGTCATTGCGAAGCACCGTGGGCGGCGCTCCAAAATTAGAATACACGAGGTCGAGGTCGCCATCGCCGTCGAAGTCCGCCAGCGCCGCGCCGAAACTGACGCCACGCTGGTCCAGACCCCAGGCCGCCCCGACTTCTTCAAACTGCAGATTCCCGCGGTTGCGGTAGGCGAGGTGGGTCTCGGCGAGAACCGGGCTCGACCGCATGATGCGGATACGCTCAGTCGGACTTTCCGCCACCATCATGCGGGCGAGGAGGTCGAGGTTGTGCAGCTCGCGCACCATGCCGTTGGTGACGTGGAGGTCGACACGCCCGTCGTTGTCCAGGTCCTCAAACCGCACCGACCACGTCCAGTCGGTCGCCGCCAATCCCGCGAGAGTGGCCGCCTCCTCGAACCGCCCGGTGCCGGTGTTGAGGTAGAGCATGTTTCGCAGCAGCTGGGGCGCGGCCTCGGGCGTGACCCGGGGATCGCGGGCCACGGTGCGCGAGTCCGCCATGCCGCGCTGGTCCTTGGTGTGGTTCACGGCGGCCATGTCGGCCACGAAGAAGTCAAGACGGCCGTCGTTGTCGACGTCACCGAGGTCCGATCCCATCGCTGAATACGGCGTAGACGGCAGCACGAGGCCGGCCACGCTGCGAAATGTGCCGTCGCGCTGATTGTGATAGAGCTGATCGGGCACGGCGAAGTCGTTGGCCACATACAGGTCCGGCCAGCCGTCGTCATCGTAGTCCCACCAGACCACGGAATGCCCCTGGGTCTCGCCGGAGATCCCGGCGGCCGCGGTCGTCTCGGTGAACACGCCGCGGCCGCGGTTGCGGTAGAGCCGGTCCGGCTGGCCATTCGGACGGTTCTTGGCGTCGAGGAGATTGGTCTGCACGTAGACGTCGAGCCAGCCGTCGCGGTCGTAATCCGCAAAGGCCGCCATGCCGGACGCGTCGGCCAGGGCGAGTCCGCGGGCCGCGGCCTCCTCGCGGAAGGTCCCGTCCCCTTGATTCATGTACAGACGGTTCGGTGCGCCAAACCGGCAGAGGTAGAGATCGAGACGGCCATCGTTGTCGACATCGACAAAGCTGGCGCCCTGTTTCCAAACCGCGGCATCCGCGCCCGTGTCGGCCACCCCGGCGCGTGCCGTGACGTCAGCAAATTTCCAGCCACCCAGATTTCGATACAGCCGGCAGGACTCGGTCTTGCTGACCACGAACAGGTCCGGACGGCCGTCCTGATCGTAGTCGCCCACCGTGACACCGGTGCCGATGGCTCCGACCGAGAATTCTTGGTACCGCTGCCACCACATGGCAGGATCCTCGTAGCGATTCTCCCCCACGACCCCGGTTTCGCCCGGAGCCATCGGGGTGAACAGCGTGGCGCCCGCCGGGCGCGAGCGCGCGGCGAACGGCTGCGCCAGGACCCCGCCGGAGCCGGCCTCGGAGGCGAACCCACCCGCCGCCCCCGCCATCAGAGTCAGCGACGCCAATACTCGCGCCCGCAGCCTACCCACCCGCGGCGACCGGAGGACGGCGCCACGCGGCCGGTGACGAAGGAAGAGACGGGGGAGGGACAACATGGCGCGCAAAAAGAGGAACCGCGCAAAGGGACGGCTAGCGCCGCCTCGGACGCGGAGGGGCCTGCACGGTGGCGACAAATCCCCGGGGCGCGCAATCCCAGAGCGAGGGCATAGGGGCCGACCCGGCGGGCGAAGCTTGATCCGTTCCCGACTTTTCATTCATCTGCCCCGCCCTCCCGCCGCCCCGCGCCTGCATGCGTTCCACTTCCCGCGTCCGCCTTCTTCTCTGGCTGTGTGTCCTCCTCGGCTGCGGCGCCCTGCACCTGTGGACCACCCACGTGCGACTGACGCGACTCGACGCCATCACCGGCCTGGCCCAGTGGTCGGTCGGGCCAACCGTGATCGATGCCCGCACTCCGACCGGCTACGCCGACGCCCGGCGCGCCTGGCTCGCTCCGGGGAGAAGTGAGGAGGCGTTCCCATGGATCCTCGAGACCCAGGTTCTGGTCACCGGCGGCGACTGGCGGGTCCGGAGGGTTGACCATGACAATGCGCCGACCGGCCGGTCCAACCACAGCCCGTTGCTCTACCGCCTCTGGCTGGGGACCGTGGCGTGGGTGGATCACCTTCTGAATGGGTCTTCCCTGCCCCTCGCGGCCGAGCGTGCGGCGCGCTGGGCTGACCCCGCCCTCAGTTTGCTTTTTCTCATCGCCGCCGGCCTTTGGATCGGACGCACCTGGGGAGGACGCGCAGCGTGCGTGGCCGCGATCGGGTGGACCGGACTCTTTCCCCTGGGCACCGCGTACCTGCCGGGCGCGCCGGATCCGGGCGGCCTCGCCTGGATTTGCCTCGCGACCAGCCTGCTCGGGCTCGTCGCCGCCGCGCGGGCGGACCGCCCGGCCGGCCGACGCCGGACCTGGGCCTGGTCGGGAATGGCGGCCGGGCTCGGACTCTCGCTCGAACTCGTGCCCGTGCTGTTGGTCGTGTTCGGAGCCGGGGCCGGCGCCCTGGTCCACGCGCGGCTGGTCCGGCGCCGCGACGCGTCCGCCGACGCGACGGTGGATGCGAGCGGTTGGCGCCTCTGGGCGCTGTGCGGTGCCGCCACCGCCCTCGGCTTGCTCGCGCTGGAGAACCTGCCCGCCCCGCCCCCGGCGCTGGAGGGACGGCTGCATCCGGTGCACGCCCTGGCCTGGCTGGGCTGGGGGGAGTTGCTGACCCGTCTGATTCCCTGGATACAGACTGGGCGGCGGCCTTCACTCGGTCCTGTCACCCTCCTCACCGGAATCCTTGCCCTCGGGCTGATCGTGTTGGCGCCGCTGTACCATGGCTCTCAATCGGTTTCCTTTGCGGGTGCGCTCGATCCGCTGGCCGGCCGCCTGTCGCCTCTGACCGACCTGGTGGCGGGCAGCTGGACCGCGGGGCTGGCGCAGGAGGGCGCCCGGCGCACGTTTCTCGCCGTCCTTCTGCCCTGGGGTGCGGCCGTCCTCGCCCTTGGCATCTGGGCGCAGCGTGTCCGCCGGGGACGCGATCCCGGTCCGGGTCTGCTCGCTCTTGGTGCGGCACTGCCCTTGCTGGCGCTAACCTGGACCCACCTCAGCGCCTTTGCTCCCGCCGGCGCCGGCCTGTGGGTTCTGGCCACGGTCCTGTTTGCCCGGGAAGAAAACCTGCCGCCGGTGCCAATCAACCTCGACTGGCTGCCGCCCGTCATCGTCGCCCTTGCGGTGTTTCCGGGATTGGTGCTGCAGTGGCCACCGCCCGGCTCGTCCGCACGGCCAAGTCTGGACCGCAGCGATGTGGAGGCGGTGGTGGAACGCGACCTCGCCTTCTGGCTGGCGAAGCAGGCGGGCGACGGCGACCCGGCCATCGTGCTCGCTTCACCCGCCGTCAGCGCCGCGCTCACGTTTCACGGAGGCCTGCGCGCCGTCGCCTCGCTCCACCCCGAGAACGAGGAGGGCCTGCGCGCCGCGCTCCGCATCGCCCGCGCCACCTCGCCGGATGAAGCTCTGGCGTTGCTGCGTATACGCCAAGTCCGTTATGTGGTGCTGCCGTCGTGGGACCGGTTTTTGGAGACTTCAGCGCGCGTCGGCACACCGGCCGGCGATGCCTCGTTCATTGGCGCCCTGCGTCGCTGGGTGCCCCTGACCTGGCTTCGACCCCTTCCCTATCGCTTGCCCAAGATCGGTGGATTCGAACAGGAGTCCGTGGTCGTGCTGGAGGTCGTCGACGAGCAACCGGAACCCCGCACCTTGAGCCTTCAGGCCGAGTACTTCCTCGACATGGGATGGACCGATCTCGCGGCCGGCCTGCGGCGCGAACTCCAACGATTTCCCGCCGACCTCGGAGCCCGGATCGCCCTCATTCGGGTCGAGGGGGCGCGCAATGATGGCGACGCCTTTGCCGCGGGTTTCAGCGCCCTGCTGCCCCTCCTCAACGGCGGTGCGGACCGGATGCTCGCCTGGGACCGACGCGTCAGCCTCGCCACCCTGCTCGCCCAAGGCCAGCGCCTCGATCTCGCGGAAGTCCAGGTGCGACGCACGCTCAAGGAAGTCAGTGCAGCCCGCCTCCGCTCCCTGTCCGCCGCCGCCCTCTTCCGCTGGCTCTCCCTCGCCCGCCGCTTCGGCGCAGAGATCCCTGATCCGAATCTCCGCCAGCTTGCCCTCGACCTCCTCCCCCCCGACCTCGTAGCCCGCCTCAAACACTAGAAGAACGATCGCCGCAAGCGCCCGCGGCCACTATGTAGCCTGGACCGAGTACAAAGCGTAACGAGCGCGTCTGGCGTTGCAGACCAAGGACCGCAGAACCAACCTGCGACCCATAGAGCAAAGTCGGGTGCGGTTTCAGTTGCTCGCCGCGGTTGCGTTTTCGACGCCAGGCACGGCCGCGAGGGCCGGCCCGACAAGGCCCGGAGACTGTCCCGTCTTTCGTCGTTTCGCCCTTCACTCTTCGCCCTTCGCCCTTCCAGCCCCCCGGGCTGGCTCCGTCATTCGTCATTCGTCATTCGTCATTCGTCATTCGTCATTCGTCATTCGTCATTCGTCATTCCGCCGCCGCGCTACGCCGCGGCGGCGGCTTCTCCCTTGCGCCGCCCCCGGCCCGGGTGTTGGGTCACCGCCATGACACCCCAGGTGCTGCTGGTCTTCATGACCCGCTTTGAAGAGTGCAAACCCATGCTGAGTGGCATCACCCACTACGCGCGGTCGCACCATCCCTGGGACGCGTTTCTCGACGATCAGGCCCGCGCCGAGGTCGATCCGGAGTGGCTGCGGCGACGTCAATGGCAGGGCGTGATCAGCCGCCATACCACCGCCGCCCTGGTGCAGGAGTGTTCGCGACTGAAGATTCCGCTCGTCGACCTGAATGACGTGCCCCCGTTCGGCGACGTGCCCAAGATTCGTCCCGACAATGTGGCCATGGGGCATCTGGGCGGCGAACACTTCCTTGAACGCGGCTACGTCAACTACGGTTTCACCGGGTTTCGCAACAACGCATGGTCGTGCGAACGGCGCGACGGATTTGTCGAGGCGGTCAAGCTGGGAGGTCATCGCGTGGAAATTTTCGACACGGAGTACCCCGGCGATCTCGATCCCATCTGGGATCTCGCGCAGACGGATCAGCTGGCGCAATGGCTCAAACACCTGCCCAAACCGGCCTGCGTCATGGCCTGCAACGACCTGCGCGCCCTGCAGGTCATCCACGCCGCCCAGACTGTCGGTCTCCTCGTACCCGAGGAAGTGGCGGTGCTCGGGGCGAACAACGACGAGGCCCGCTGCGACCTCGCCTACCCGCCCCTCTCCAGCGTCGCCACCAACGCCCACCTCTCCGGCTACAAGGCGGCCGAGTTGCTCGACGCACTCATGCGCGGCGAGTCGCCCCCCGAGCGGGATCTGCGGATCGACCCCTCGGGCGTGGTCACGCGGCGTTCGAGCGACATCCTCGCGATCGACGACCGCAATGTGGCCGCCGCGATCGCCTATATCCGCGAACACGCCTGCACCGGGATCTCCGTCGACTCCGTGTTGGAACACGTGGCGCTCTCGCGCAGCCAGCTCGAGAAACGGTTTCGCACCTACCTCGGACGTTCTCCCCAGGCGGAGATCCGGCGTATCCAGGTGACGCGCATCAAGCAGCTGCTCGTGGAGACCGACTTCCCCTTGAAGAAAATCGCCGATCTGACCGGGTTTGAGCACGTGGAATACATGTGCGTGGTCTTCAAACGCATCACCGACCAATCGCCTGGCAATTACCGCACGCAGCGGCAATCCGCCGAAAAGTCCAAGTAACGGCGCCCGGCCGCCGGGTCCGGCTCGACACGTCCGCGGGAAGCGCCCATGCGTGGACGCATGAGCCTTCGCGCCGCCGTTCGTACCCCCGCTTTTCCGCCCCGACCCGCGACCGGCCACGTCCCTCGCGCGCTGGGCCAGGTGCTTCTCCTGGTCTTCGCCGGCGGCCTGGCGCTCGCCGCCTCCCAGGACCTCCCGCCCGCTCCCTCGGCCGCTTCCTTCGCGATGCAAGACCGCCCCCTCCCTCGATCCGCCCTGTTTGCACCCGCCAACCTCCTCGCGTGGTGCATTGTTCCCTACGACAATCAGCACCGCACTCCGGTCCAGCGCATGGAGATGTTGAAGCGACTCGGCTTCACCCAGTACGTCTGGGACTGGCGTCAGCAGCATTTGCAGGATCTGCCCCTCGAAATCGAGGCCGCCCAAGCGGCGGGAATCCGCCTGCGCGGCCTCTGGATCTGGATTGATGCCCGCAATGATCGGGTGGGCCGGCTGGGCGACAGCAATCGTGCAGTCTTCGACGCCGTGAACCGCGCCGGTCGGCCGGTTGAATTCTGGGTGGGGTTCCATGCCAATGCGTTTCCCGACGACACCGACGAAGCCCGCGTGGCCCGCGGCGTCGCATGGGTGTCCTATCTGCGCGACGAGGCGCGGGGGACCGGCAGTTCGATCTCGCTCTACAATCACGGTGACTGGTTTGGAGAACCGGAGAACCAATTGAAGATCATCGCCGCCGCCGGTCCGTCCGGCCTGGGCCTGACCTACAACTTTCATCACGCGCACCCTCAGATCAGCCGGTTCGCCACGCTCCTTCCTGCGATGCTGCCGCACCTGAAGGCCGTGGTCCTCAACGGCATGAAGCCGGAGGGCCCCAAAATTCTTCCCATCGGCGAAGGCACCCATGAGCGCGCCATGATCCGCCTCCTCGCGGCCTCCGGCTATCGCGGCCCGATCGGCATCCTCGGTCATGTCGACGACGCGGATGTGGAAACCGTGCTCCAGCGGAACCTAACGGGTCTGAGGCAGCTCATCGCTCCCTGATCGGCGCCCCGTTGATCCAGATCCCGTGGAGGGCGTCGCTCCGTCGACGCCGGGGGACGATCCACGAACCAAGGCGCCCGACCGTTTCCAGTAAACGCGACGCGCAACCGGCGCCGACGGAGCGGCGCCCTCCAGGGGAGAACCCTGCGGGTGCCCAATTGTAGGCGGCCTCGCTGAGGCCGCAGGGTTCCTCCACGGCGCGGGCGCACCTGTACCCCGCTACGCCCTACCTAAACTCCAGGCACCGCAGATTTACCTTGTTGACTGGATTGAGTTCGCGGGTGCGGACGCCTCTCCCCGGCGCTCCCGCGTGGCAAGGGTCTCAACTGTCGAACAACCACTCTCATGGAGGGTCGCCCGAGGTTCCGCTACAGTCTTACCCCGCTCCGCGCCGTTCTCTCCCCTCGTCTGACGTACCGTGACGTCCCCCTGCCCCTCGTTTTGGGTGTGCCTGCTCACCCTCGCCTATCTGCTCGCGCCCGCACCGTGCGGGCGGGCGGCGGATGCGCCGGTCTCACCCAACGCTCTCCCGGAAGTGGGCTGGGTGCTGGAGCTTCTGCGCCTGACGTCGGGCAGCAAGATCCTGTCGGGACAGCAGGAGCGCATCGACTGGTTCGGGCTGGATAACGAGGTGAATTTTGACTTCGTGCGCCGGACCACGGGGCTCACCCCGGCGGTGCGAGGCTTCGACTTCATGTTCTACACCCACAGCGCCGGAGGCCGCCAGGGCCAGCGCGCGGCGGAACGCGCCATCGTCTGGGCCGAACGCGGCGGTGTGGTGCAATTTTGTGTCCATTGGTTCGTCGATACCGGATCCCCGGTGGGCAACCCCAAGTTCTACACCAACGAAACCACCTTCGATCTGCGCCAAGCCCTGATCGCCGGCACACCGGAAAACACCGAGCTCCTGCGGGAAACGGACCTCATGGCCGAGGAGTTGAAAAAACTCCGCGACGCCCGCGTGCCGGTCATCTGGCGGCCATTCCACGAATGCAGCGGCGGCTGGTTCTGGTGGGGCGCCAAAGGCGCCGAACCCTTCAAACAGGTCTACCGCCTGATGTTCGACCGTTACACCCGGCTCCACGGTCTGACGAATCTCATCTGGTGCTACAATCCCACCGAAACGCCCGGCGCCCTCGAAACCTGGTACCCCGGCGACGACGTGGTCGACCTGATCGGCCTGGACATCTACCCCTCGGCCGGCAGCCATCCCCACTACGCCGATGTGTATCGACGTTTCCGTGACTTTACCGGCGGACGTAAACCCGTCACCCTGACCGAAAACGGGGCGATCCCCGACCTCGACGCCCTCTTCGCCGCCGGCGCCGCCTGGCCTTCCTTCTGCACCTGGAACGGCTTCGAATCCGACCCGGCGCAAAACTCCCCCGATTTCCTCCGCCGCGTCTATCAGGACAGCCGCACGGTCACGCTCGAGACCATGCCCGACGTCTACCGCCGGCGCAGCCGGCCGCCCGTGATCACCCTGGCGCCTGCCGCGGCGGCAACCCTGGCCGGAAGCACGGTGGCGCTCGCGGTCACCGCCGAGGGCGGCGCTCCGCTGTCCTACCAGTGGACCAAGGACGGCGCCCTCCTGCCGGACGCCATCGGCGCCACCCTTCCTTTCGCCCGGATCGCCGCCGCGGACGCCGGCGCCTATGCGGTCACCGTGCGCAACGCCCAGGGTGAGACACGTTCACCCGCGGTCCGGCTCGACGTATCCGACACCACGCCCCCCATCGGTCCACGCTCGCTCGCCAACCTCTCGACCCGCGCCCACCTCGCCACGCACGGGGACACCTTGATCGTCGGATTCGTGGTCCAGGGAACCGGCGCAAAGCCCCTGCTGTTGCGCGCCGTCGGTCCCGCCCTCGCGGGCTTCGGCGTCAGCAACACCCTCCCCGATCCGCGGATCACCCTCGTGACCAGTGCGGGCGCGCGCGTTGCTGACAACGACACCTGGTCCGAGGGTGCGGACGGGAGTGCGCTTGCGTCCACCTTCGCCGCGACCGGCGCCTTCGCCCTGCCGGCTGGCAGTCGGGATGCCGCTCTGCTCGTGGCCCTGCCGCCGGGTGCGTACACCGCACTCGTGCGCAGCGCCGACGCCGTCAGCGGCGGGACCGTGCTGGCGGAAATCTACGACGCTGCCCCCGGTCATGCCGTCCGACTGGTCAACCTCTCGGCGCGCGGCTCCGTGGCCCCCAATCAGGCGCTGATCGCCGGCTTTGTCGTCTACCCGCCGGGCGGGTCCCGGTTCCTGATTCGCGCCGCGGGACCGGCCCTCGCGGAGTTCGGGGTCGCCGGCGCGCTCGCCAGCCCGCAGCTGCTGCTGACCAGCAGCAGCGGAGTGTCCCTGGGCTCCAACGCCGGCTGGAGCGGAGACCCGGCGCAGTCCGCCGAGCTCGCTCGCCTGTCAACCCAGGTCGGGGCCTTCGCCTTTGCCGCGGGCAGCCGGGACAGCGCCCTCGCCGCTACGCTCGCCCCCGCCGGATACACCGCGATCGTCACCGGCGCAGGCAGCGCCCGGGGCGTCGCCTTGATCGAGGTGTACCAGCTCCCCTGATTCCTTTTTCCGATATGACCACCTCCCCCGACCGACTCACGATGCGCGAGAAGCTCGCCTATGGCTGCGGCGATTTCGCCTCGGTGCTGTACTGGCAGACCTTCATGCGGTATCTGCCGTTCTTCTACACCGATGTGTTTGGCATCAGCGCCAGCGCGCTGGCGACCATGTTGCTGGTCAGCCGCATCTGGGACGGAGTCAACGACCCGATCATCGGCATGGCAGCCGACCGGACCGAGTCGCGCTGGGGCAAGTTTCGCCCGTTCATTCTTTTCGGCTGCGTGCCGTTCGCGATCGCCGGCGTGCTCACCTTCACCACCCCGGGCTTCGGCCCGACGGGCAAGCTGATCTGGGCGTACCTGACGTACAATGCGCTCATGATGCTCTACACGACCATCAACATCCCCTACACGGCCATGCTCGGGGTGATGACGAACACCTCGGTCGAGCGCACGCAGCTGTCCTCGATGAAATTCATCTTCGCCTTTTCGGCCGGCATGGTGGTCTCGGCCACCTTGCTCCCGCTCGTGCGCGTACTCGGCGGCGGCAACGACCAACGGGGCTGGCAGCTCGCATTCGTCCTCTATGGCGTCGTCGCGTGCGTCTTCTTTCTCATCACCACGTTCGGCACCCGTGAGCGAATCAAACCGGCGCCGGACGAAAACACGTCCGTCCTGCGCGACCTGCGGTTCCTGCTCACCAACCACGCATGGCTGCTGCTGACAGCAACCACGTTGACCTGGATTCTCTTTGTCGCCGTGCGCAGTTCGGTCTCCACGCACTACTTCAAGTACTTCATCTACGACGGCCGTCCCGACCAGCCGCTCACCTTCCTCTCGCAGTCCTTCACCTTGGAGGGCCTGGTCTCGACCTACAACACGCTGGGTCAGGCCGCATCGGTCGCCGGGGTGTTTCTGATCAATTTCATCGCCCCGAAGTTTGCCAAGAAGACGCTGTTCGTGACGCTCTTCCTCATTTCGATCCTCTGCACCGCGTCGTACTATGTGTTGCCGGCCGGACAACTGGGCGCGATTTTCGCCATCGAGGTGCTCGGCGGACTCGTCGGTGCACCGCTGCCGGTCCTGCTCTGGGCGATGTACGCGGACACGGCCGATTACGGCGAATGGAAGTCGCGTCGCCGCACGACCGCGCTGGTCTTCTCGGCCTCCACCATGAGCCAGAAGTTCGGCTGGGCGCTGGCGGCCTTCTTCGCCTTCAAACTCCTGGCTTTCGTCGGCTTCGAGGCCAACGTCGCGCCCACCGGCGCGACCAAGGACAGCCTGGTCCTGCTCATGAGCCTGATTCCGGCGGTGCTGGGAGTCGTCTCGATCATCATCTTTTTCTTCTATCCGCTCAACGACCGGCGGATGCTTGAGATCAACCAGGAGCTCCAGGCCCGACGCGCGTCGGCCCCGAACCCCTGAGGCTTTTTCGTCCCGTTACCCTTGCCCTCCCCCACCACCCCCTCACCGGCCCGCGGCCTCGCGGCCGCCGAAGCCTACGCTCGTCGGATCGAATCGGATCTCGTCGGCAACATTCTGCCGTTCTGGCTGAAACATGCCATCGATCCGAAGCGCGAATGCTTCCATGGCTCCGTCGGTCCGGACCTGAAGCCGGACCCCAGCGCCCTTCGCGGCGCGCTTCTCACCAGCCGTATCCTGTGGACCTATTCGGCCGCCTATCGCCGTTACCGCACGAGCGAGTACCTGCGCATGGCCGACTTCGCCTACCTTGACCTGCTGTCCCACTTCCACGATTCGCGCCACGGCGGCTTCTTCTGGTCGCTGCGACCCGACGGCACCGTCCTGCAGGACCGCAAACAGACCTACGGACAGGCCTTTGCCATCTACGCCTTGAGCGAATACCACGCCGCCAGCGGTCGTCCCGAGCCGCTTGAGATCGCGATCGAGGTGCACCACCTGCTGGAGCGTCACGCCCGTGATCCTGTGCTCGGCGGTTACCTTGAAGCGCTCGGGCGCGATTGGAAACCCATCACCGACATGCGTCTCAGCGCCGGCGACATGAACGTGCCCAAGTCTCAAAACACCCTGCTCCACGTCATGGAGGCGTACGCCTGCCTGCTTCGCGTCTGGCCCGACGCTGACCTGGAACGCAGCCAGATCGATCTGCTGCGGGTCATGGTGGACCACGTGCTGCAGGGCGACACCGGGCACCTCGGGCTCTTTTTCAGCAACGACTGGAAACCGCAGAGTGATCAGATTTCGTACGGCCACGACATCGAGGCGGCCTGGCTGCTCACCGAGGCTGCGAACGGAGTCAACCACGCCCCGCTGCGCGAGCGAATCTGCTCGATCGCGGTGCGCATCGCGGAGGTGACACTGGCCGAAGGCATCGACACGGACGGTGCCGTCATGAACCAAGGCGGTCCCCAGGGATTGACGAACACCGGCAAAGACTGGTGGCCGCAGGCGGAAGCCGTGACCGGTTTTCTCAACGCGTACGAGATCGGGCGCCACCCCCGGCATCTCGAAGCCGCCTTCCGGTCCTGGGACTTCATCGAAACGCGCCTCATCGACCGCACCCACGGCGAGTGGATTCGATCGGTGGATCGGGCCGGACGCCCGGCCGGAGACATGGCCAAGATCAGCTTCTGGAAGTGTCCGTACCACAACGGACGCACCGGCCTGGAAGCGGTCGCCCGGCTCCGACGACTCGCATCCACGACATAGACAAACGACGGGAAACCGTCTTGAGTGTCCGGCACGCAGTCCCGGCAAGGCGCCGCGCGCGCTTCGCTCCGCACCGCTCGTCGCATGACACTCCGCTGCCTACTCGCACTCACACTCCTCGCGCTGGCCCTACCCGCGCCACCCACCGGGGTCGCCCGTGCCGCAGAGGGCAAGGATTCAAACATCGAGCTGCCCATCTCTGTTCGGACCCACGTCGAACGGCCATTCGGAGGATTCAAGCGCAAGCCACGCCCGGTCCACGGCAAGGCGTACGCGCTGGTTTCCATCGCCCAGACCCAGGAGGCGGCGCCCATCGTGAAGCCCATTTCCGAGAACGCGATCCTCGCCCAGCTGCGCTCGGTGCTGACTCGGCAGGGATTTCGCGAAATCGGGCCGGGCGAGCCCCCGGATATCCTGATCACCGTGCTCTACGGTCGTGGATTTCTCCGCAATCCGTACATGAAAGGGGTGATGGAAAACACCCACACCGATCCGCCAACCCTCACGATTCTCGGGGCCACGCCCGAATTTCTGATCAAGTCGCGGCAGGCCCACTTCGAGGCGAAACTACACAAGGCGCAGTCGGAAAAACTCTTCCTGCGGGTGACCGCCTGGGCGCCCCCGGAACCGGCGGTCGATGGCAAAAAGCCCGAACCTCGGATCCTCTGGCATACGACCATGATTCACGACGACGCCCGTCGTGACCTCAACCTCGTGTACAAGGACATGCTCGAATCGGGCGCACCCCTCTTCGACAAAGAGATCCAGGTCGAGGAAGTGGAGATTCGGAAGCGCAGCCCCCAGAGCTCGGTGGACGTAGGCACGCCCGAGGTGGTCGAACCCTCAGTCGCCCCGAAGCCGTGAGCATCGTTCATCTGCGCGCCCCCTGTTCGCCGCCCTGCCCTGGGTAGAGTGACCCGTTCGCGTCCCTCCCGATCACCCCTGTCCCCAGTGCTCCGCCAGCGCATCGCCCTCATACTTTGGCTGATCCTCCCCGTATCACCGTACCTGCGGGCGCAAGATACCACGGCCCAAGACGTCGTGCAGATGGAGCCGTTCAACGTCACCGTCTATCGGGGCGACATTCCCATCATCGATGGCTTCACCGGCAAGGCGTACACCGGCAGCAACGAGGTCGTCGTCCAATTCGCCAAGACGTTCAACAAGCTCCTGCTGGGCTATCACAAGAAACTCGTGATCGATGAGGTCAGACACCTGAATCTCCGCTACAAGCTGGGGAAGGAGTTTGAACGGGAGATGGGCACGCTGTCCGCCTCGTTCGGTTTCGGTGAATTCACGCTGGATGACTCGACGTGGTTGCGCCGGGAGCGTGCCATTGTGACGCGCCTCATCCGCGAGCCGTTTTTCAAGGTCAAGGCCCTGGTGGTCTGGGACCGGGATCGCCTCCAGAAGATCGCGCCCAAGAAACCAGATTCCAAATACGCCGCCGACCTGCACTACGACCCTGACACCGGAAGCTGGCAGAGACGCATCCTCACCCGCTGGGAGGTCTTTTTTTACAACAATCCCAACCGCACGGACCGCGCCTTCGAGACCGAGAAGATCCAGGGGCTCAACCTGGACACCCAGCGCGGCTTCCACTTCATCGAGCGAGGGCTTCCCGTTCAGATCCCGTCGAGCGCATTCCAGGAGGTGAAGCTCACTTATCCGATTTTTTACTCCGATCACGAGGTGGGGGAAAAAGTCCTGCGGCACCTGCAGGAGACATTGGTCGCCAATCTCTACTACCTGTACGATCCGTTCAGCTGGATGGCGCGACGCGACACCCGTTTCCGCGGTGGATACATCCAGGACTGCCAGGAGCATGTCCGTGCGCAGCGCATTTACGTCGAAGACCGCGACGCATTCGACGCGACGCTCTCGCGCTTTCTCTCCGATGTGGTCACGATCAAGCTCCAGGGGGCGGACGAAATCTATTCCCTCCACATGCTGCAAAAGCACCTGGGCGAGAGCCCGCGGACACTCGGCGTGGGCTTGGATCTGCTCAACTGGAACAAGGGCGAAGAGCGCGACGCCATCGACAGGCCGGCAACGGAAGCCCGGATTTCCCCTTCACATCCCGGAGGCTTTCGTTTCGTGATGATCGACGCCTACCAGCGTTTGGGCGAGCCGTTCCTGGAGAAGATCCGAAGCCGGCTCCGCGAGCAGAAGGAACTGCGGCGGTCGGTCAACGGACAGACGTTGCTGACGGAGATCATCGCCGAGCTTTCCGGCCTGCCCTACTCCGAATTCGCTCAACGAGCCAAGCACACCCAGGAAGCGCACCTCGCCCGCCACAAAATGAAGTGAACCTAGTCGGAGAGCGGTCGCCGGGTGGCCACCATCCCCAAATCAGTCCCGCTCCAGAGCCAGCGCGGCGTGACGGGAGATCGGCGGGGTGGGAATCCTGGCCTCGCCTCCCGGGTGCCGCAGCGAGCGGACGTCGCTGGGCCCCCCGTGCTCCATGGCCCACCAGGTGACCCGCCAGGTTCCAGCCGGAAGATCGGGGATGACGAGAGTACCGAGCTCGGGTGGAACAATCCGGGCGGCATGCACCCCAGCGCGGTGCCAAAGGTAGACCATAAGAAAGCGGTCGTCACGTTTGCCCACCGCCGAAAGCGCCGGGCCGGTCTGGTCGAGATCCACCTCCCGAAGACGGATGGCGTCCGGCCCCCGGTTGCGAAGGTGGACTTCACTCGGTCCGGCCGGAACGGGAAGCCGCAGCGTAGCGGGCCGCAGCGCGCGGTCAGGACCCTTGGCCTGCGACTCCCAAGTCCGGACGTGGGTTGAATCCCCGGACCGCTGCCACTCCACCGTCGCCCCCTCCGGCCCGACGTCCACGAGCCTGAATTCGAGCGTCCCAGGCTGCGCCCGAGTGATGCGCAGCGTCAACCGATCCGTGCGCCCCTCCGCCACCAGCCGAGCAGAACCCACGATGTACTCCGGCACGTCCGCAAAGTCGACAGGCTCCCGGCCATCGTTCGGCACCTCCACGACCGCCGGTCCCCGCAGGGCCCAGTGAAAGCCGGCGCCGAGCACCTGGGGCGTCCGGCCGGCGGTCTCCACCACGGGATCAAACGCGCGTAGCGACCACCACCTTGAGGCCAGACGTTGATCGCGCACAAACCCGGCCACGGCTGCGAATTCCGGCCAGCGCGGCAGCCCGACAAGACGCTGCCAGTACCAGGTCTGGGCGGGAAACGCGTGGTCCACCATCAGCCCGCACCAGAGCACCGGCACCACGCCGGCGTTGGAGGCTTTGTCGTCCGGCGCGTCATAGGCCTGATGATCGTCCCCAATCTCCCCGTAGAACAGCGGTTTGTCGGCCGGCAGCGCAATGAGGGGAAAACGCCGGACGTGCGCCAATCCATTGACCGGATACACATGGGGTTGATAGTAGTCCATCGAACGCCAGAGGGCGCCGACCGGGGCCTCGCTCAGGCTGGTCGTGACGAGATGATGCTCCGGATCGTTGCGCCGGAGCCAGGCCGCCATCTCGTCATGCCACATCGCGATCCGGTCCTCGAGCCCGTGCCGCTTCCACGCATCCGTGAAATTGACCTCGTTGAAGAGCTCCCACGCCAGCACCGCCGGCGAATGCCCGTAGCGCGCAGCCAGGTAGCGCAGCTTGGTCCGGGTGTGGCGGCGCGCATCGGGAGAGGTGAAAAAGTCGGAGGGCGACGTCAGGAAGCCACCACGGTCCACATTCCACGGGTGGTCCGCCCAGACCGGATTCACCTGCGTGCTGAGCTGACCGTGGGAGAAAACCACGACCTGCACGCCGATGCCGGCCTGTCCGGCCCAGTCCAGGATGCGGTCCCAACGCCGGGCCACCTCAAGATCGAGCGCGCCCGGCCGGGGTGAAGGTCCGCGCTCAGGTGGAAGCCAGGAAAGATTGAGCCCGGCCCAGGGAGCCATCCAGATGCGAGTCCAATTTACGCCGACGCGCCCCGCCTCGGGCAGCGTTCGCGCGTAAAAGGCATCGTCACCCCAGGCCAAATTCAAGCCGAACGGCAGGTACGGTTCCGAACCCCGGACCAAGGACCGAGGGTCGCGCGGATCCACGCGCACCACCGGCGGCGCAGGAGCGCCGGCGTAATCCACCCGATCCGGTCCCAGAGCGGTCATTGCGAGAGCGCTCACCGTCGTTCCGCCGGACGTGCCCTTTTCCACGTCCATCCTCTCTTCCACCCGAAGCAGCCGAAAGGAGCCCGACCGGCGGGCCGCGACGCGGACCCGCCAGACGTCATCCCCGTCGTAGAACGCCGGCACAGCCCGCTCGGTGCCGTCGGGCGCCGCAACCCATGCCCAAACGTCGCGGGCAAACGGTTCGGGCCCGGGGTTCGGCACGCGGAAGGAGAACTCAACCGGCGACGCGACCGCGCCCACCACCAGTCCGAAAAAGAGCCCCACACCCGCATGCCGCCCACGCCGCAGGCACCACGGAAGTCGAATGAGGACGATGAGCAGGGACATCATGATTACAAGGAGGCGAGGTTAACCCGCTGACCGTCGTTCGACCATGAGATTGTCTCCGCGAAACTTGAGAGTCCTTGCCTGGGGCGCCGGGTTGACGGTGAGGAACCGGTGGCCCTAGGCTGACTCCCCGGCCGGCCTTGCTGCCGATCCCGGTCTCCATGTTCCTACGTCACACCCAACCCAGGCCTCGCCACGTTGCCACCTTGCCGACTGCTCCCTCCCGCGCGCTGGCCCGTGTGCTCGGACCGGCGCTCGCGGCCGTGCTCACGGCATTTTCGGTCGGAGCCGAACGCACCGTCCTTCCGTTCCCCACCCTGCCCGCCCGACCGGTTCCGGCCGCCGTCATGCAGCAGATTTACGAGGAGGTGCGCACGCCGCACAAAGTCGGTGTCGTCCTGAAGGGAGAGCCCGGCGAGATGATCGATTGCCCGAACGTCTTCCGGCACGAAGGTCGCTGGTACATGGTGTATGTGGCCATCCGTGACAAGATTGGCTACCAGACCTACCTGGCGCGCAGCGATGATCTGGTGCAGTGGGAAAAGCTCGGGCGCATCCTGTCCTTTAGCGACGGCACGTGGGATGCCTGGCAGGCGGACGCCGGTCTCGCGCTCTATGACCTGCGCTGGGACGGCGCCGACCACCAGTTAAGCCGGCACGAGGGCAAGTACTGGATGTCCTACATTGGCGGCGCATTGCAGGGCTATGAAACCGATCCACTTTCCATCGGCATGGTCTGGAGCCGTCAGCCCGCCGCCGTGGCCGAGTGGAACCGCATTCCGCAGAACCCCATCCTCTCCCCCACGCAGCCCGACGTGAGAGCCTTCGAGAGCGCCACCCTCTACAAGAGTGCGATCATCCACGACGAAAAGCGCTCCCTTGGCTGGCCCTACCTCATGTTCTACAACGGCAAGGCCCGGCATACGAGCAACCACGAGGCCATCGGCATGGCGGTGTCACACGACCTGATCCACTGGACACGTCTGGGCTCGGAACCGGTGGTGGACAACGCCCCCGGCAAACCCGCCATTTCGGGCGACCCCCAGATCGCCCGCATCGGCGACGTCTGGGTCATGTTCTACTTCGGCTTTCGCTGGAAGCCGCACGCCTTCGACACCTTCGCCTGCTCGTATGATCTGGTGAACTGGACCAAGTGGGAAGGACCCCACCTGATTGAACCCAGTGAACCGTACGACAAGACGTTCGCGCATAAGCCGTGGCTGCTCAAACACGACGGCGTGGTTTACCACTTCTATTGCGCGGTCGGCGACCAGGGCCGCGTCATCGCCCTCGCCACCTCCCGCCCCTTGCCCTCCGCAACCACAGCCACCTCACGATGACCACGGAGCTCCAGGCGTGGCGGATGCGCGGCCGCCTCTTGCTCGGTCTGCTCCTGCTCCTCCCGGCCATGGGCCTGCGTGCGCAAGCGCGACCCGAGTCACGGATCATCTGGCTGGATCGGCCCGCTGAACGCTTCACCGAAGCCACCCCGCTGGGCAACGGACGGCTGGGCGCCACGCTGTTCGGACGGGTGGACCACGAGCGGATCGTCTTGAACGAAACGGGAGTCTGGTCCGGCTCGCCCCAGGACGCCGACCGGCCAGGTGCCGCCCAGGCACTGCCGGAGATCCGTCGTCTGCTCCTCGCCGGGCGCACGGCCGAGGCGGAGGCTCTGGTCAACGCCCATTTCACGTGCGCTGGCGCCGGATCCGGACGCGGCATGGGTGCCAATGTTCCCTTCGGTTGTTACCAGACATTGGGCGAACTGCTGTTGACCTTTCGCCACGCCGGCGTCGGTGAAACGGTGGAAGAGTACCGACGTGAACTCGACCTGGGTGACGCCACCGCCCGCCTGCACTACGTCCAGAACGGCGTCCGCTTTCAGCGCGAAGCGTGGGTCAGCGCTCCGGACCAGGCGACCGTGCTTCGACTCACGGCAGACCGTCCGGGCTCAATCTCCCTCGACGCCACGCTCGCCCGGGCCGAGCGGGCCACCGTCGAGTCCCTTGGCTCGGACCGCCTGCTCCTCTCCGGCCAGCTCAACGACGGACGCGAAGGCGGCACCGGAGTCCGCTTTGCCGCCATGCTCCGCGTCCGTGTCCGCGGTGGATCCCTTCTCGGCGAGGCAGGTCGCCTCGTGATCCGAAACGCCGACGAGGTCGAACTGCGGGTGACCGCCGCGACCGACATCCGGTCCTTCGCCGGACGCGCGGTCAACGACGCCCGGGCGGCGGCCCTCGCAGATATGGACCGGATCGAAGCCAAGGACGCCAGCGCCCTCCACCGCGCCCATGTCGACGACTACCAGCACTGGTTTCAACGGGTGTCCCTCGAACTGGGACCCGAAGACGCGCCAGCTGCGGCTCGGCCGACTCCGGAGCGGTTGCAACGCTTCCAAACCGGAGTGCCCGATCCCTCCCTCGCCGCACTCTATTTCCACTACGGACGCTACCTCCTGATCTCGTCGTCCCGGCCCGGCGGGTTGCCAGCCAATTTGCAGGGACTCTGGGCGGATCAAATCCAGACCCCGTGGAATGGCGACTGGCACCTCAACATCAACGCCCAGATGAACTACTGGCCGGCGGAGGTCTGCAATCTCTCCGAACTCCATCAGCCCTTTTTCGACCTGATTGCCTCGCTCGAAGCGCCGGGAAGCAAGACCGCCCGCACCTACTACGGCGCACGCGGTTGGGTCGCCTTCCTCCTCGCCAACCCGTGGGGCTTCACGTCGCCCGGTGAATCCGCCAGTTGGGGTTCCACGGTCTCCTGCTCCGCCTGGCTCTGCCAGCACCTCTGGGACCACTATCTCTTCACGCGCGACGACGCGTTTCTGCGCCGCGTGTATCCGCTGCTCCGTGGCGCCGGTCTGTTCTACCTAGACATGCTGATCGAGAGCCCGCGTCACGGCTGGTGGGTCACGGCGCCTTCAAACTCCCCGGAGAACGCCTTTCTTCTCCCCGACGGCAGCAAGGCACATGTCTGCCTCGGTCCCACGGCCGACATGCAACTCCTGCGTTACCTGTTTGGCGCCTGCATCGACGCCTCCGAGCGACTCGGGCTGGATCCCGACCTGCGCCAAGAGTGGGCCCGCAAACGCGCGCATCTCGCTCCGACCCGCATCGGTGACGATGGGCGGATCATGGAGTGGCTCGATCCCGTGCCGGAGGCGGATCCCCAGCACCGGCACATCGCCCACCTTTGGGGACTCTACCCGGGGCACGAGATCTCGCCGGACACCACCCCGGAGCTCGCGGCCGCCGCCGCGAAGACCTTGCAGGTGCGCGGCGACGGCGGCACGGGCTGGAGCCTCGCCTTCAAGCTGGCGCTCTGGGCCCGGCTGGGTCGCGGCGACCGGGCGCACGACTTGCTGGTATCACACCTAAAGCCCGCCGCCACGGAAGGAGACCGGCGTCTCTGGACGGGTGGCACTTATCCAAATCTCTGGGACGCACATCCACCCTTCCAGATCGACGGCAACTTCGGCGGCACCGCCGCCATCGCCGAGATGCTGCTGCAAAGCAATCTGGTCACCACGCCGGGCGAACCCGTCGCTGTCCTCAAGCTCCTGCCCGCACTGCCACCCGCGTGGCCGGACGGAGAGGTCCGCGGTCTGCGTGCCCGCGGCGGATTCGAGGTCGATCTGGTCTGGCGCGCCGGAAAGCTGGCCCAGGCGGTGATTCGCAGCCACGGCGGGACGCGTGCGCGGATTCACTTCGGCCAGCAAGGGCGCGATCTCACCCTGTCACCCGGCGCCAGCGCCACCCTCGACTTCAGCTCACCGTCGCCCTAGCCCTTCGCGAGGCCCTAAGGCAACGAAGCCTATGCCGGTTTTGAGTCCGCCGCATCGCCTTCGGTGCCGCCGCCCCGCCGCCGCCAGTAGTTCGCGAGCAGCGATCCGGAAATGTTCATCCACGGGCTGAACACCGCCGCCGCCAGCCCCACGGTCGCGAGCTTGCCCATGGCACCGGCGAGACCGGAGGCCATGCCCCCGTTCTGAAGGCCGACCTCGATCGCGACGGTGCGGCACGATGACCGGTCGAGACCGGCCAGTCGCGCCAGCCAGTAGCCAAAGAAATAACCCGCGCCATTGTGCAGGATCGCCACCAGGATGAGTGTCCCGCCCACGAGCAGCAGGTGGTTGCGTCCCGCCGCGGTGGTGATTGTCGTGAAATAGACGATACCCGCCATCGAGAGATAAGGCATAAAGCCGGGTATCCGGGGGAACCAACCTGTCAGTCGGTGATAGAACATGCCCGCCACCACGGCCCCGGCGGCAAAACCGGCGAGCTCAATCAGCAGCCAGGTTGAGGCTGGCAGCGACACGAGTGGCTCGGAGCGGTGAAAGACCGCCAGGCAGAACAAGCCCGTCACCGCCACGGCGTTTACAATTTCCCAGCGTCGGCGCGCGGCGGAGGATGCGGACTTCAAAGCGTCATGGAGCAGCGCCGCTGCGATCGGGACGATCACGATTTTCATGATCTCCAGCATCATGGGAGTGAACCTGACCTCGACCAGCCGCCCCGCGAGCAGCTTCATCCACAGCGGCGTCATGAGGGGCGCCAGCAGCGTGGTCATCGAGGTGGCCGTGATGGAGAGGGCCAGATTGGCCCGGGCCAGGTAGCACATCACGTTCGAGGCCAGTCCGCTCGAACAGGCTCCAATCAGGATGACACCGGCGGCGATCTCATCGGGCAGCGGAAAGAGTTTGATCAGCACGAATCCGGTAAGCGGCATGACCAGAAACTGACAGGCAACCGCGACAAACACGCCCCAGGGCATCTTCATCACGCCCACAAAATCACGCAGGCTCATTTGCGTGCCCATGCCAAACATCACGGTCTGGATGACGACGAGCACGACCCACTTGTTGCGCAGATCAAAATCGCCCCATTTCAAAAAGGTCGCCGGGTAGAACATGGCTGCAACGACCGCCGCGATGATCCAGGCCGTGTATTGAAACGACCTGAGCGAATCAACCGCACCGAGCCCGAGCGCTAGTCCGACGGCGGCGGCCACCGCGAACGGACCGACGAGGGCGGAAAACCCAAAGGCAAGCGAGGCAACCAACGCCAGAAGCGCGAGTCCCGAAACGATCAGGCAGAAGCGGCGCGCGGGCAGCATAACGGAAAAAGAGGGTAATGAAATGACGTCCGACCGAGGCTCAGAGGAGCTTGGCCAGCTGGGCGATGGCGAGCGCGGGGCTGGCCAGAATGGGTATGCTCCGATCCGCCGGCGAAAGCGTCTCCACGACGCGGGACATCGACGCCTGCGCCAGGACAATGACGTCCACTTCCGTCGCCAGTTCACGCAACGCGGCCGCCACGCGCGCGTCGTGGCCGTCACCGTCGCCGGCCATGAGTGCCGTAAAGGCCCCGTCGACCAACCGGGAGGTCAAGGTGATGGACTTCCCCGCCGCGGCCGCCCGGCGGCGGACCAGATCCGCCGTCGGGTCAAGGGTTGTGGGGAGCGTCGCGATGACGCCGATCCGCGAGCCCGTCTGCACCGCGAGATCCGCCATGGGCTGGTCCACCCGCAGCACGGGCACTGCGGAGAAGGCGGCGCACGCCTCGACCGCCGGTCCGATGGATGAACAGGTCACCAGAATGAAATCGGCGCCACCCGCTTCGGCAGAGGTGATGTAGGCCTGCACCCGCCGGGCAATATCAGCGGTCAGGGCCCCCTTGGCGCCAATGGCGCGGACGAGGCTGTCATCCACAATGTTGAAGGTGTCGACGTCCGGCAGCTGCGCCTTGCACAGCTGCTGGAAGACAGGAACAAGGGTCGCGGAGGTGTGGATGAGAGCCAGGGTCTTGCGAGGCATGGTAAAGTGGGAAGGCGAAACAAAAGAGGAGTGAGGACGGTCAGCGACCGCGAACCACGCGTGCGAAGTAATCATCGGTGCCAACCTGGCCGCCCTTGAAATTGACTTCGATGCCGTCAGCCGGCGAACCCGGGGCATGCACACGGCACAGCGGGGCGCCAGGCGCCAGCGGTGCGATCATGGTGAGCGCCTGGATGCCCAGGCTCGCCGCGACGAGACTCGAAGAGTCACCACCCGCCACCAGCAGCCGGCGCACGGGGACCTGGCCCAGCACTTCCCGGGCGATGGCTCCGAGCGCGCCACCGAGGACGCCGCGCTCGGCAACGGAGAGCGACACCTGCTCCGATTCTGCGCCACCCCGACTGGTGAAGAGCACCGTCGAGCGTCCCGCACGCAGCGCGGTCACGAGCGCCCGGGAGGCCTCCCGGGACGGAGCGGGTTCACCCCTTGCCACGGCGGCAACATCCAGCGCGACCGCCGCAAACCCCTGCCCCTCCGCCCAGGCAATCTGGCGCGCGGTCACCGGGGAGCAACTTCCAGACAGGACCAGCAGCGGCTCGGCCACCCCGGGCGCGGGCCAGTCGATGCGACGCAAGCAGGTGCCTTGCGCCAGCCAGTGGGCGGTGAGCGCCATCTCGACGCCGGACGAGCCCACCGAAAAGAGCGGGCCGCCGGCCCCGGCCCTCTCTTCAAGCACGGCACCGATGCGGGCGAGATGAGCGGGAGTGAGGGCATCGAACAGCACAATCTCAGCACCCCTGCCCAGCTCCCAGTCGAGCGCACTCCGAGTGGCTTCATCGCCGGCATCGAGCCGGAGAACGTCGACCAGACCTATCCGCTTCTTCGTCTGCCGCGCGAGGTGCAGCCTGAGATCCGCCTCGTCCGCCGGCGTCACCGGATGCCGGCTCATCGACGGGTGGCGGTCAAGCCGGTGCACCTCGCCTGCGCTGCCAATGCCCATCCGGGCGAACAGATTGCCAAAGGCACAGTAGCGACCGAGCGCCGGAGCCCCGACCACCAGCGGCACGAAGCGCGCCGGAAAACAAGCGGCGCCAACCTCCAGCGCCCGCCCGATCGACCCGACCTCCGGAGAGGAGTCGAACGTCGAGCACACCTTGTAGTGCACATGACGGGGGGAGAGGGAACGCATCGCGGCAAAGGCCGGACGCAGCTGCGCCTCCATGGCGTCAGGCGAGAGCGAGCGGGTGGCCCCGGCGACTCCGATCGCATCCAGCGGTCCAAACGCAGCGAGCGACGTTGCGCTGGTCAGCTCATGGAGCAGCACGGTCCGCAGGCCCGCTTGCGCGAGTTGCTCCAGGGCGTCGGTAGAACCCGTGAAGTCGTCCCCGAAGAACGCCAGTTGAAGTGGAGGGGAGGCACCCATGTCACGTGCCGCCAAATTTCGCGAGCGACTTGGCCAGCAGGGGATACGTCGCCGCCGCTTCCTCGACGCTCAGACCCGCCACCGCCGCCTCCCACCACTGCTGGAGTGCCCGCACTCCGGCGGCCGGGCCGTCCGGGTGCGCCTGGATACCGCCGCCCGCTTGATAAAGAAGGTCGACGGTGCGCGTGCGCCGCCAGGTCTCGGGCGCCTGACCGCCCCACTGGCCGGAGGAAACCACAGGCAGCAGCGGTCGTCCCAGGGGCTCCGTCGCGAGGCAGGATGCGATCGCGGCCACCACGGAGTCGTCGGGTTCCCAGAATTTGTTGGCAATGCCGTTGACGTGAAGCTGGTCCACACCGGCCAGTCGCCAGAGTTTCTGGTAGGCGGCGAACTCCATGCCCAGCATGGGCGCGCGATTGAGCATGCCCCAGCCGTTGCGATGGGCATGGATCGGCAGCTGCCCGCGATCGGCGAGTTTCTTCACCGCGACCAGGCCCACGCTGTTGATGGACACCATCGCGCAGGTCGCGCCCGCCGCCACGAGCTTGTCGTAGTGGCGCTGCATGGCGTCGAATTCGTCGGTGAGGTTGAAGGCAAACATCACCTTCCGGCCCGTGCGCTGGGCGTGCTCGTCGATCACCCGCATGACCGCGTCCACGCGGTCGTCAAAACGCGAGTGCGGCGGATCGGCGAGGAGCTCATCGTCCTTCACAAAGTCAATGCCGGCCCCGGCGAGCTCCCGGACCATGGCGGCCGTCCGCTCCGGCGGGAGGCCGATGCTGGGCTTGATGATGGTGCCGATGAGGGGGCGTCCCTCGACTCCGGTCAGCCGGCGGGTGCCGGCGATGCCGAAGGCCGGTCCGCGGAACGCGGAGGCGAAGGAGGCCGGCACCGTGAAGTCGAGCAGCCGGAGTCCGGAGAACTGGGCGAGTTCGTAGAGATTGCCCTGCAGCGTCGAGACCAGGGTCGGCAGATTGCGTCCGAAGTTTTCGGTCGACCACGACACAGTCACTCTGGCGCGGTGATACCGCGAGGCGGGCGAACGTCCCGTGGGTAATGAGGGAGTGGTGACCGACTCGAGCGGCTCGATCCGCTCGACCCGGGCCGCAAAACGCTGCTTCAACGCCTCGGTTTCGCCCGGTACGGGCACAAACGTGCCCGAGGACTGCTCGCCCGCCAGCGTGGCGGCGGCCTGGTCCACCGGGAGCGGCGTCTCGATGAGGTAGGTGGCGGTGACACGTTCCATCGGTTCAGATCCGGTTGATCCGGGTCAGCGCCTCCGCACTCGGCTCCATTCCGGCGCCCGGCGCGTCGGGTGCAACAAAGTGACCGGCTTCGATGCGCGCCGGGTGCCGCATCCAGTCGCGGAGCCAGGGAATGTACTCCAGCAGGTTGCAGCCGGGATGGGCGAAACACAGGTGCTGGTGCACCTGACACATGTCGCCCACGTGCGGCACGACCGGCAAACTGTAGCTGTGCGCCAGGTCCGCGACCTGCCACCACTCGGTAATCCCGGCGAGCCGGACCACATCCGGCTGAACATAGTGCACGGCACCCGCGTGAATAAAGTCGCGGAACTGATGGGCCAGGTACAGCTGCTCACCGAGCGCAATGGGCGTGTCGATCGCCTGGGCGAGACGGGCGTGTCCCGCCACGTCATCAAACGTGATCGGCTCCTCCAGCCAGACCACATCAAACTCGCGCAGGCGTCGCCCGATCTGGATCGCGTGCGGCAGGGTCCACTTGCCGTTGGCGTCGGTCATGATGCGGATGGAAGGTCCAAGAGCCGAGCGCACGGCCGCCAGGCGCCGCAGGTCGTCATTGAGGTCGGCCGAGCCCAGCTTGATCTTCACCGCCCGATAGCCGTCCTGCTCCACCAGCCGCCGACAATCAGCGACGAGCTGCTCGATCGGCCAGTTGAGCCAGCCACCGTCGGTGTTGTAAGCCTCCACCCGCTTGCGAGCGGAGCCGCCCAGCAGTTTCCACAGGGGCAGTCCAGCGGCCTTGGCCTTGAGGTCCCACAACGCGATATCGATCGCACCGAGGGCCAGGTGGGTCAGGCCGGAGCGCCCGACCCAAAGGATGGGCGAGTGTTTGTGCAGCTTTTCCCACAGGAAGCGGACCTCACGCGGATCCTCGCCCAGCAGCAACGGTCCATACGACTCGACGGCGCACTCGACGATGAGGCGATCGGTGGGCAGATGCGCATGCGTGCCGGAAAACCCGTAGCCCACGAGTCCGTTGTCCGCGTGAATGGCGACGCCCGGCGCGCCCCAGTGCGTGATGCTGTGCGTGCTGTCGGCGATGCCACCCCGCGTGACCGGTGCGTGCAGAATGATGGGCGTAAGGTGGGTGATTTTCATGGTTCCCTCATACCCGGCTCTGGAATCGGAACGTGCCCGCCGGGGCTTCGCAGATCGCAAACCCCGGTTCGCGTCCGACCAGGGCCAGTCCATCCGTCTCCGGTTCCCCATCGTCGGCGCAGGGAATGGCGACCCGCGCCGAGGTGTTGGGCGGTACCGTGATTTCCCAGGTCAGTCGGGATCCCTCCCGCTGCCAGGCGCTTCGAATCTCGCCATGGAGGGACCGATAGGCACCGCGGGCATGATCGAGACCCTGGCCGACGAAGGGTCGTAGCACAAACCGCCGGAATCCAGGCACCTCCGGATCGAGCTCAATGCCGAGCACGTGGCGAAACAACCACTCGCCGACCGAACCCAGCGAGTAGTGATTAAAGGAATTCATCTGCGGGTTGAAGAAGCCGTCTTTGTGCGTCCAGCCATTCCAACGCTCCCAGATGGTCGTGGCGCCATGTTTCACCGGGTAAAGCCAGGATGGAAAGGTGTCCTGCAACAACAGTCGGTAGGCGACAGCACTGTGACCTGTGAGGGTCAAAGTGGGATTGAGGTGGCTGATCCCGATGAACCCGGTGCTGAGGTGCCAGTCGAGTTCGCGAATGTTGGCCACAAGCCGCTCGGCCGCACGGGGCCGCGACGCGAGCGGCAGCAGGTCAAATGCCAACGCCACGAGGTAGGCTGTCTGTTGCTCCACCGTCAGCCGCCCGTCTTCGCGGACA
Source organism: Opitutaceae bacterium (assembly GCA_016794625.1). Classification (GTDB taxonomy): domain Bacteria; phylum Verrucomicrobiota; class Verrucomicrobiia; order Opitutales; family Opitutaceae; genus UBA6669. The sequence goes on along the minus strand of JAEUGY010000042.1, from coordinate 91,116 downwards.
AACTCCTGCTGGAACGCCGTCCGTACGCGATTGAACATGGCTTCGAACCGGGCGGCTTCGGCCTCTCGTCCGAGGGCCCGCGCCATGCGGGACATCTTGGCGGCGTCGTCCGCCCAGTAGGCGGTCGCCAGCAGATTCTTCATCGGCGAGTGCGTCCGGAACGTGGTGTCGCTCGGGATACACAGCCAGTCACCATAGTTGTTGAAGAGCTGGTTGACGCGCAGTCCGTCCGGATTGTGACGCTCGATCCAGTCAAGCCAGGCGGTCATCGCCCGCCAATGACGCTCGACGATGCGGGTGTCGCCATACATCCGCCAGAGGGTCCAGGGCACAATGACGCCCGCATCGCCCCAGCCGGCGGCACCGCACAGCTGATCGAGTCCGACAAAATTCAGATCCTCGCGCACCCGGGGCGCGACATCAGGGAACACCCCCTCCGGCGTCTGCGCATCCTCGACGTCGATCATCCACTTGGTGAAGAAAGCCGCCACGTCCATGTTGTAGGTGGCGGTACGAAGAAACACCTGCGCGTCCCCCATCCAGCCAAGGCGCTCATCGCGCTGCGGACAGTCGGTCGGCACGGAGAGAAAGTTGTCCCGCTGCGACCACAGGCCGTTCAGCCAGACCCGGTTGACCCCGGGATGCGAACACTCGAAGCGACCCGCCGGCGGGGTGGCTGAGTGAATGACGCAGGCCGTCACCGCATTGGGCCGCGGGGCCTCCGGCAAGCCGGTGACTTCGACGTACTGGAAGCCGTGGAACGTGAACGTCGGTTCCCAGCTCTCAACTCCTCCGCCCCGGCAGACATACACATCCGTCGCCCGGGCACGGCGCAGATTTTCGGTGTAAAGCGTTCCGTCCGGATTGAGGCGCTCGCCGTGACGCAGCTGCACACGGGTGCCAGCTGGCGCTTCCACCTTCAGGCGAACCCAGCCGGAGATGTTTTGCCCGAGGTCGTAGATGTGAACGTGCGGCGCAACTTCGGTTCGTGACACCGGCAACAGCGTCTCGGTGATGCGCACCGGCTCCGATCGCTGGGCGACAAGAGAAGCGGTGGGCGGAGCCACCTCGCGCGCCGGCACCCAATCCGAGAGCGTGCGGCGCGCGTCGTACGTCTCACCCATCATGAAGTCGGACGAGAGGATCGGACCCGTGGTGCACTGCCACGAGTCATCGGTGCCCAGGGTGAGGCGACTGCCGTCGAGGAGCTCAATCTCAAGCTGGAGGAGGACGCTGTTTTCCAGTGAACCATAGCGCCCGCGTTGTTCCTGCCAGCCCACATAGCCGCTCCACCAGCCGTCGCCCAAAGCAACAGTAAGTTCCTGAGGCCCCGATCCGAGCAGCGACGTCACTTCGTACGTACGATAATGAATACGCTGCAGGTAGTCGGTCCATTCCGGGGCGAAGAGATCCTCGCTGACCCGGCGCCCCCCGATCCGCAGCTCGACCAAACCACGGGCGCTGGCGTACAACGTGGCGCGGCGGACCGCGGACTGCAGATTGAACGTGCGACGAAAGACGGCCGGGGTGCCTGGAACGGTCAGGGTGGCGGCCTGAACCTCCGGGCTGCGGGTAAAGAGTACCGGGTTCGCGGCGATCCAGCGTGCGGACCAGTCCCTCACCTCGAGCAGCCCCATGGTCCAGCGGGCCACGGGGGAACGATAAAGCACACCGGCTGAATCAAGCGACTCGCCCGTCACCCAGGACTCAACCTGCCAGTAACACGCATCGCGCGAGCCCAGCGGAGCCCCCCCGTAGGGTACCTGCGTGGTGCGATCGCCCCCGATCCGACCGGAGTCCCAACGATCCGCGCCCCCCTGCGCCAGGCGCTCGGCCGAGCTGGCCACCCGGATGCGGTACGCGACCTGCCGGGCGCCGCGGACCGGCAGGGCCAAACGCCAGCTCAGGCGCGGGATGCGCTCGTCGATCCCAAGCGGATCGACCAGGTACTCGCAACGCAGGTGGGTGACGACGGACTCGGTCATGAGGAGAAACGGGACGGGAACAAACGGGCGGTTCCGTGTCAGTTGCGCTCGGCTTGGATTTGCTCAAGCGACTTGCCCGAGGTGTCCGGCATGAAGAAGTAACCCACCACGCCGCTGATGAAGAGGAACAGCGTGAGCAGCCCGGCAATCTGCTTGATGCCCGCATGTGCGAGCATCGGTACAAAGAAACTCCAGATGCCCAGGATGGTTCGCGCGACACCGAACGTGAAACCCTGGGCGGTGCCACGCAGCATGGTCGGAAACAACTCCTGGCTGAAGACCTTGTAGAAGGCCTCGCCGGACAACGCCGAACTCACGGAGAAGAGCACAATGTTGAGAATCACCGAGAGGATGGTGAACGGCATGAAGAGAAACAGGCCGTAGGCGATCACCTGCATGACAGCGCCCACCCCCCAGATCAGTTTCCGCGTTTTGTAACTACGATCCGAGTACCGCATGAAGATCGTGACCGTGACGATCATCGTGATGACAAAATTGCCGCTCGCGAGCCCCACGCTCATGGCCTGGCTGCCGGCATCGAGGGTGCTGATGATGTAGGGATTGAAGAGACCCGCGGTGCCGGCCGCTAGATTCCAGAAGAGATAGATCGTGGCCGTCCAGACGACGGCGCGCAGGTTTGCACCCTTGAAAAGTTCGGCGAGCTTCCGCCCGCCACCCACCACCGACTTTGCGGCACTCGTCCAACGAGCGGACTCCGCCAGTCCCCGTCTCATGGCCCAGGTGACCACCGCCACCACAAACAGGTGCAGGAAGACAATCCGGATACCGAGCAATCCCAGCGGCGCCAGCGCCAGGGCCAGCCAAAGCACAATCACCGGCCCCAAACACCACGCGACCTGGGTGAACCCCAGCAACCGACCGCGCGCCTTGTCCGGTGCGAATTCACCCACCAGGGCAAGCGACGTCGGCACGTCGGCCCCGACCGCGACGCCGACAATGAAGGTACCGATGAAGAGCATCTCGCTGTTGACCGCCAGTGCGACCAGGAGAATGCCGAACGCATAGACCATGAGGTCGTATTGGTAGATGCGTTTGCGGCCGAGCTTGTCCCCCAGCCAGCCTCCAATCAGCGCGCCGAGGGCGCAGCCCAGGGCATTCGGACCGATGGCGGCGAGGATGCCGACGGCACCGTCGCTCAGCCCGAACTCCTTTTGCAGGATGGCGAGACCGGCGCCCAGCGCGACAATCGAACCGGCGTCGAGGTAGGAAGCCATGCCCGCCAGGGCGGACCACTTCCATTGCTGACGGGTGATCGTGCCGGTGTCGGCGACCGGAGAAGACGAGGAGGAATCAGTCATGGGACAGGGGTTGAAAGCAGGATCAAGGGGCTACCGGCTAGCGCGCCGGAAGCCAAACGCTCATTTCGGTGTCACCGCGGTTTCCCCACGCGTAGTAGGGCACCACCTTGAGCGAGAACGGCCGCGGCGTCTGCCGGGTGGCCGGCCGGTACAGTTCCTGGTCGGACCAGGGCTGGGACGGCAGTGCGAGGGCGGGCAGCGTCAGGGTCCCCACGCGCGTGTCCGCAAGCTGCTCCTGCCGGAAGGAAAACACCGGCTCCACCCCGGACTGGACGACCACCTCGCGGAGCCGCACCCCCTCGGGAAGATCGTTCGATTCGACACAGTACACCAAGGGGCCGTACTTGACCGCCACATGGTTGACCGTCTCCTCGACCAGAGGGTTGGCCTCCCATAGCTCCGGCTTGAAGTTCAAGGTGAAGTCAACGGTGTCCCCGGCACTCCACGTCCGCTTCACGTCGAGGTAGGTGCCAGGCTTGACCGAGACGGCGACCGGACTGCCGTTGACCCGCAGGGTGGCGCCCTCGCGGAGCCAGCCTGGCACCCGCAGTTTCAGCGTAACCTCGCGGGACGGTGCCGCGTCAACCACCACCTTGACCGCGCCGGACCACGGGTAATCGGTTTCCTGCCGGAGCTTGATCCGGCTGCCGTCGAGCCACGCCGTGTCGAGCGTGCTGGCCGCATAGAGATTCACCCACACCGTATCCGCAGAAAGCGCATACACGTAGTTGTGCATCTGGGTGATGATGCGCACCACGTTGGGGGGGCAGCAGAAGCTGACCGGGATATTGGCCTCGCGCGTGCGGGACCAGCGCATCGGCCACTTGAAGTCGTGGAGTTTCTTCAATGCGTTGACATAGAAGTAGTGTTTTCCCTCGAGGCTGATCCCCGGGAGCACGCCATTGTAGAGCGTCTGCTCGAACAAGTCGGCGTACCCGGCGTCCCCCGTGACCGCGAGCATCCGCCAGATCCACATGCCGTAGCCGATGGTGGCACAGGTCTCATTGTAGGCGGTGAGATTGGGCAGCTGGTAATCGCGGCCGTAGGCCTGGTGAATGGTCTTGATGTACTTGTGCTTCTTGTGGTCGACGCCATCGGGCGAGGCCCCGTCGTAGATTGCGCCGGTCATGCCCGTGATGTAGAGCTTCCGGCCGGCGACATTGTCGGAGAGCACGGCGAGCGTGTCATAGAGGGAGCGATCGCCATTTTCGGCGAAGACATCGGCGACCCCCGCGTAGAGGTAATTGGCGCGCACGGCGTGACCCACGGCCTCGGTCATTTGCCGGAACGGCATGCGGTCCTGGTTGTGATCGCTGCCGTCCTTTTCCGGCACCAAGCTGCGGATCTCGATCAGCTGCCGGCCCAGCTCCAGGTAGCGCGGATCCCGTGTGACCCGGTAGAGTTCAACGACGCCCATGTAGTGGGAGGGACAGATCGCGTTGCGGGCGAGCTCCTGCGGCCGTTCCCGGCACAGACGCTCGATGTAGTCGGCGGCCTTGCGGGCGCACTCCAGCAACGTGGTCTTGCCCGTCACCCGGTAATGGACGCAGGCGGTCGTGATCAAATGACCCATGTTGTAGGTCTCGAAATGTTCACGATCCGCGAACTCCTTCGCCTTCTCGCCCGCGCGTTGCGGGATGATGGTCTGGGTATGCAGGTAGCCATCCTCGCGCTGCGCCTTGGCCACCACGGCGATGATCTCGTCCATCTGGTCGCTGATCGCCGGATCGCGTGTCACCGCGTACACCTGCACCAGGGCTTCGAGCCACTTGAGAAAGTCGCCGTCGTTAAACGGGGGCCCCCGGAATTTCCCCGGGATCCGGCCGGCGGCAATGAGGTAGTTGTGCCAGGCATGACTGTCCTTCTCGCTGCTGAGGATCGTCCACATGTGCGGCACCATGGTGGAGCGGGCGACCTCGAAGCGCTCGCCGAGCAGGCCGCCATTCCAGCGGACATCAGCCAGGTCCGGCATGTACATCCGCGCGTGAGGCGATCGCGTGGTATCAATCAGGGCCTTCTCACCCGCCGAGACACGGGAGCAGAGGAGCAGACCAACGAGCAGCAGGACGTGGGGGAACAGGGACTTCATGGCGGTGGCGGCGCCGGCCTTCCACCGCGCCGCACCGGTTGGGGGCGCGGATGCGGACAGGAGCAGGGTGGGGCTCGGTGTGACGTGGGGTATGAGCATAAATGACTTTGGCTGGTGTGTCAGCCCGTTTGCCGCCTACTTTCTACGGGATACTAACCTATGGCCAAGTTCGAACCCAACCATCCCGACTTTACGTCCTACGGACTTTCCTGCGTCCGGTGGGATCCGTCGCCGATGCGGAGGCCCGATCACCACAATGAGATCCAGCTCAACATGCTTGTGCGGGGCCGGGTGACCTACCTGATCGGTGCGCACCGCGTGAAGGTGAAGCCCGGACACCTCACGGCCTTCTGGGCGGCGATCCCCCATCAGATCATCGACTATGAGCCGGACACGGAGTACTACGTGGCCACCCTCCCGCTGGCGTGGTTTCTGCAATGTGAACTGCCCGACCTGTTGGTGCAACCGCTGGTCCGCGGCGAGGTCGTGAGCGAGCCGCAGGCCGGGCGGGCCGACTTCGACACCGCACTTTTCCGACAATGGGAGGGCGATCTCCGGCCCGGCGACAAAACCGTGCGCGAAATTGTTTTCCTTGAGATGAAAACCCGCCTCCGTCGCCTCGCATTGGCGTTGGAAACGCAGCAGAGCAGTCTGGTCCTGCGCGGACAAGCCAAGCTGCAGGTCAGCGGATTGAACAAGGTCGAGCAAATGGTGTGTTTCATCGCCCAGAGTTACATGGATCCGATCAAGGTGACGGACATTGGCCGCAAAGTCGGCCTGCATCCCAATTCGGCGATGCGCCTGTTCAAACGGGTGTTTGGCACGACCCTGATCGATCATCTGACGCACCACCGCATTTTTCACGCAAAACGGCTGCTGACCACCACGGACCAGAAGATTGTGGACGTGGCATTTAGTTCCGGGTTCAGCTCGATCAGCCGCTTCAACGAAGCCTTCCGCCGGGCCTGCGGCTGCACGCCCCGCGCCTACCGCCTGGATCACGAGCGCGACGACGAGGTCTGAACTCGCTCGCGCTCGCGACCACCCCGGCCCCAGGCCGGTCGCCGGCGGACGACCGGCAGACCCGACCCGGGCCGTTCGATCCGCCGGGTGGGTTGCAGCTCAGTACCGCAACGTCACGCTCGCCATCAGTTGCCGTCCGTCGAGAAAGATGTTCGACGGGAACTGCTTCGAGCCGAAGTACTGGTACCGAAGCGCATTCGTGAGGTTTACGCCCTGCACAGCCACCTGGATGTTCTTGGTGATATTGTAGTTGATCGAGGCATCGAGATCCGCGTAACCACGCATTTCCTGGTTCAGCAAACCCGTGTTCACGTAGTAGGCAAAACCCGTGACGAACTCGGAGCGATAGTTGTAGGCGACACGGGCCGAGAACGGTCCCTTCTCGTACATGGCAATGGCATTGTAGCTCGTCTTCGACAGATTGGTCAGCGGCGCGTCCACGGGAGCACCGATGCCCGACACCGTGGTCGGCGTGCTGCTGTCGACATAGGTGTAGTTCGCCTGCAGACCGAACCCGTCAAAGGGCGCGGGCAGGAAGGTGAAGAACTGCTGGAAGCCCACCTCAAACCCCTTGATCGTGGCCGGATTGAGGTTCTTGGACGTGCGGATCAGGTAGGTCACCCCATCGTAGGTCCGCGGCTCGGAGAAACTGCCGATGAATCCCTTGACGTCCTTGTGGAAGGCCGCGAGGTAGAACACATCGGACTTGTTGAGATAGTACTCCACCGACAGGTCGTATCCGGTTGAACGGATAGGCTTGAGGTCGGGATTGCCCTGCGAACCGGAATTCAGGTTCGGATCCACCGGGTTGGCGTTCAAGGTCAGGGAAGGTGACAGGGAACCAAAGCTCGGACGCGTGATGGTCTTCGACACGGCAAACCGCAGGAACAGCCGGTCCGACATCTTCATCCGGTAGTTGAAGCTCGGCAGCCAGTCGGTGTACGAGCTCTTCAGCGTGAGCGGCCGGGCCGTGGCCGGCGTGGCTCCCTGATAGCCGCCCGTGTTTTCCTTCGTTTGGACCGCACGCACACCGACATTGCCGTCGAAATGCATGCCACCCAAAGAACCGGAGAACTGGGGCATCAGGTAGGCGGCCGTGGTCGTCTCGGTGATGTCGAAGAGACTCAGCGGATTGATCGTCGCCGATGTATCCGGTGTGTTGGTGGCTTTGTAGGCCTGATACAGCGACTTGGCGTCCCGCATGATGCGGGTGTCCGACACCATGTACTGCTGAAACTGGGTCTGACTGTAGCCCGAGAAGAGATTCTGGATGGGCGACTGACGCCACAGATTCGGATACTGGCTCAGCAGGTTCGCGGAGGAGGGAATGGAAAACGATCCCAGAAAGAGTCCGGTCGTGCCGTTGTCACTCCCCGTCTCGGAATAGCGCACACCGCCGAGGATCTTGGTGAACAAACCGCTCTTCAGATTGTACTCGGCGTCCACGCGACCCGACTTGCCGTCGGAATTGGCGGGAAACAGGCGGTAGTTGACCTGCGACAGCCGGTAGACGCTCGGATCCATCAGGCTCACGCCAGAAATGGTGACCGAGGGAATCTCGCCGCCGAGATCGTAGGTGAGCGAAGGGATCGTGGCCGACGCAAAGACGAGATTGTTGTGAAACCGGTACTCGCTGGTGTAGGTGGCCAAGTCGAAGTTCACGGTGAGATTTCCGGAGGTGTACTTCCCGCCGAAGCTGTACATGTTCAGGTTGTCCTCGAGGTCTCGAATCAACCCATAGGCGGTGCCGGTCACATTGGTGAAGCGCGCACTGCGGGTCGCGGTCGTGCTGCCTTCGAACATGATCCCGGATCCGGCCACCGAGGCCGAGACCGGCGTGGAGGTTTGAAACTGAACGGTATCCTGGACGTTGCGCCAGCGGTTGTGATTGGCTCCGACGAACAGCGAAAGCGTCTTGGTCGGCTGCCACTGGAAAACCGCGTTGAATCCATCCGTCTTGAACTCACCCTCGGAGGAATTGTTCGTATAGCCCGTGGACGTGAGCGCCGAGGCGACACCGGTGGTGACGGTGGCATTGGGAGTCGGGTTGCCGATCCCGATGGCGTCCTCGCGCCAGGGGGTGGTGATGTTGCTCACGGTCACGAGCACGCCGATCTTGCCCATGTCGGTATCGCGGGAAGCATTGGCGAACAGATTGTAGTTCTGCTCATTGCCGCCCCGGAGTGTGGAGTGACTCGTACCCACGGTCACACCACCGGACACCCCCTCCGCGAAGTCGAAGGGCTTGCGCAGCCGTACATCGACCAGACCGCCCAGACCACCGTCGATCTGATTGGCGGCCGACGTCTTGTAGACGTCGATCCCCGCGATCAAGGCCGAGGGAATCTGCGAATAGTCGAAGGTCCGCTGGCCGACGCCGACGCCCGCCGTGCCATTGGCGATGCCGCCCGGAGTGATCACCTCGCGACCATCCAGTGTATTCACAATTTGGTTCAGACCCCGGATGGTGACGGCGCCGTTGCCACCGAGACTCGAGAAGGTGCGGGCGAGCTGAACGCCCGGAATTCGCGACAACGCGTACGAGGCATTGATGTCAGGCAGCTTGTCGATGTCACTCGCCACAATCGAATCGACCAACTGCAGATTCGACTGCTTGATCTCGGCCGCCGAAGCCAGACTGCCGCGCAGCCCGCTGACCACGAAGGTCTCGAGCTCCACGGCTTTGTCGTCCTTGTTGACCGAGGGAGCTGGAGCCGGAACGGCCTGCCCGAACAAGGGTGTCCAGCCAACCGACAAGAGCGCGAGCAGGCCGACACGTGGGAGGGATTTCAGATGTACGTGCATGGGGTAGAGGAGAAAGAAACGCCACGAGGAGTGACCCCGGCGTTGGAGGAGTGGATTGAGGTTGCGGACGAGAATCGAAGGCCACCCGACGAGGCGGACGGCGTGGGATTGCATTCAAGCGGCACCCGTCCGGAAGATTCCGGACTCCAGGCGCGGGTGGGATCACCTGCGTTCCAGGAACGCGCAGAATTGGGCGGGCTGATGAGTTGGGGAAAGAGGCGCGTCGTCGGCCCGACCGGGGGCAGGAGTCGCAGGCAGGAACCGTGTCGCCCGCCGGGAAAGCGGGAGCGACAGAGGCACTAACGTTGGGGAAAACCGCGGGGCGACGAACAGAAGAAGTGAGTGAGGTGATCCTAACTGATTCTGCCCTTGGAGACTCCTCACTTACGGTCAGAATACTTCCAGTATTCTAACCCAATCGCGATCTTCAGCAGTGATCGCTCCGCGAAACCAACACCTGCCGCACCGCGTGTTTCCAGCCCGCCATCAGCCCGGCGGAGGCGGCGCTCTCCATCGACGGCCGATAGGAAGTTTCTGAACGCGGAAGATCGGCCAGATCCGCGATCGAGCCCGTCAAGCCGAGCCCGAGCCGGCCCGCGAGTACGGCGCCCAGCGCCGAACAGTCGGGCATGGTGGCGACACGCAAATCCGCGCCGGTTAGGTCGGCGGTGAGTTGCATCAGAAAAGCACTCGTGGTGGGCCCCCCGTCGGCGTGCAGTCGACCCAGCGGCACGCCCGCCTCGGTCCGCATGGCGTCCAGCGCATCCCGCACCTGAAAGGCGATCGACTCAAAGGCGGCGCGGGCCACATGCCCCCGATGGCTGTGGCTGCTCAACCCAACGATCGCCGCCCGTGCCTCGGGCTGCCAGTGCGGCAGGCCGAGCCCGGTGAACGCCGGGACCAGATACACCCCTCCGTTGCCGGCCGTTGCACGGGCCAGCTGCTCCAGTTCGGCGATGTCGCGCGCGAGACCGAGCTGATCACGCAACCAGGTGAGGGTGGATGCCGCACTGATGATGATCCCTTCAAACGCGTAGGTCGGCACGCCTGCGTGAACCCACGCCAGGGCGGTGAGCACTCCGTGCGTGGAGAAACGCGGGGAGGCACCGATGTTCAGCAGGAGGGATGAACCGGTGCCAAAGGTCACTTTGGCCGAACCGGGTTCAAAGCAGCGCTGGGCAAAAAGGGACGCCTGCGAATCACCCATCACACCGCAAATGGGCAGCGAACGCGAACAGGTGCCCCCCAGCGTGGTGTGGCCAAACAGGGAGGAGCTTTCCCGAACCTCGGGCAGGGCGCGACGGGGCACCTCCCACTGAGCGCAGAGGTCGTCGTCCCAGGCCAGTCGCCCAATGTCGAACAACAAGGTGCGGCTTGCATTGGTGGTGTCACACGCGAACACCCTGCCCTCGGTCAGACGGTAAATCAGGTAGGCGTCCATCGTGCCGACCAGGGCCGATCCATCGACCATCCGGGAGGCGAGCTCGGGACGATGGCGCACCAGCCACTGCAGTTTCGAAGCGGAGAAATAGGCGTCGAGCTTCAGACCGGTCCGGCCATGGACGAACGCCTCGCGACCAGCGGCGGCATGCGCGGCGCAGAACGCATCGCCGCGTCGGCACTGCCAGACGATCGCCCGGTGGAGGGGCCGTCCCGTTCCCCGCTCAAAGACGACGATGGTCTCTCGTTGATTCGTGATGGACAGACCGGCGATCTCCGCGGCACGCGCACCCTGCCTCGTCCAGAGTGCGCGCAGCACCGCGAGGGTATTCTGCCAGATTTCCTCCGCATCATGCTCCACCCATCCTGGCTGGGGATAGTGCTGCGCGTGGTCCCGCGACTCGCGGTCGATGGAGCGTCCGTCCGCGTCGAACAGCAGGGCCTTCGTTGCGGACGTACTTTGATCGAGCGCCAGAAAGAGCGGCATGGGCGAAATCACTGGCCCGGTCGCGACGCCAGCAGATCGCGGGCGGTGGCGGCCAGCCCCTCCATGGAGAGGCCGTAGTGACGAAACAGATCCGCCTGGGCGCCGGTGACCGTGTCTTCGTCGGGAAAGCCGACCCTTTGGAACCGCGGAGCAAGACCGGCCGTGAGCAGGGTGGACGCGACCGCCTCCCCCACTCCACCTGCCACCATGTGCTCCTCGACCGTGATGACCGCGCGGCATTCCCGACCGGCGGCCAGAATGGCGGCGGTATCCAGCGGTTTGACCGTGTGCAAACTGAGCACGCGGGCACGAATGCCCTCGGTGGCCAGCTGCGCCGCGGCCAGCACTGCATGCACCACGGTTTCGCCGTTGGCGATAAAGGCCACATCGCTCCCCTCGCGCAGCGTGATGGCGCGTCCCATGACAAAGGAGGTGCCGGGCGGGTGCAGGTGGTGCATCGCCGCCTTGCCAAAACGCACGAACACCGGCCGTGTCGCCGTGGCGGCGAACCGGATGGCTTCGCGCGTCTCGAAATTGTCGGCCGGAACGAGAATGATGATGTTATGGATCGCACGCAGGACCGCCAGGTCATGCAGTGAATGATGGGTGCTGCCCAGCGCGCCATAGCTCACACCGGCGCTGATGCCGACCAGGACCCCGGGAACGTTGGAGTAGCAAAGGTCGTTCTTGATCTGCTCCAGGGAACGCGCGGTGAGAAAGCAGGACGGCGAAACGCCAAAGGCCTTCTTTCCGCAGGCGGCGAGGCCCGCCGTGATCCCCACGAGGTTCTGCTCGGCGATGCCCACCTCGACGATCTGCTTCGGCAACGCCTTGCCAAAGGGCCCGAGCTTGCCGGAGCCACGGGAGTCGGAGGTGACCGCAACGATGGATCGATCCGCGGTCGCGAGCGCCTGCAGCGTGTCGGCAAACTCCTCCAAATTGGCGCGACCTTTGGTCAGCTTGAGTGCTTCCAGCTGCAGCTTCGCGGCCGGCGAAAACATGGACGGGGCGGGAGCACTCATGCGATTGCCTCCTTGAGCCGGGTTTCCGTCGCGGCGAGCTCCGCCAGGGCTTGCGCCAATTCAGCGTCGCTCGGCACGCCGTGGTGCCACTTGCCGACATTTTCCATGAAACTCACGCCCTTGCCTTTGACCGTATCGGCAAGGACGAGAAGCGGTTTTCCGGCCGGTGGAGGCGTCATCAGGGCGGCTGTCAGCGCGGCATAATCGTGGCCATCAACCCGGCGGACCTCCCATCCGAACGCCCGCCACTTTTCCTCCAACGGCTCATTCGACATCACGTCCCGGGTGGACCCGGTGATCTGAAGCGCGTTGTGGTCGAGAATGGCGACCAGGTTGTCGAGCCGGTAGTGCGCCGCCGCCATCGCTGCTTCCCAATTGGAGCCTTCCGCCAGTTCGCCATCGCCCAGCAGGGTGAACACACGGAAATCCGCTCCGTCCATCCTGGCGGCCAAGGCCATGCCCACACAGATCGGCAGGCCGTGACCCAAGGCGCCGGTGTTCATCTCCATGCCGCGGATCTTCCGCGTGGGATGACCGACATACGGAGATCGGTAGTGACAAAGGGTGTCGAGGTCGGCGTCGGGAAAGTAACCCCGGTCGGACATCACCGCATAGAGCGCTTCGACACAATGTCCCTTGCTCTGGACATAACGATCGCGGCCTGAGTCGGTGCACGTTTCCGGAGAGATGCGAAGCACCCGGTGATACAGCACCGTGAGGATATCGAGGCACGACAGACCGCCACCGGTGTGTCCGGCGCCGGCGTCGTGAATCAGCTGCAGCATGCGCCGACGCAGGGCGACGGCCTTGAGCGCAAGTTCGTGGTCCGTCATGTCACTCCTGCGGTGCTTCGTGATGATAAACGTCCCAGCCCAGATAGCGTTCGAAGGCTTCGGCGAGGACGCCGGCGGAACGCGAGGCGTTCATGACCACATGGTGTTCAAATCCCTCGCGGCAGACATGGCGGAGCAGCTTCTGCAGTTTGGGCACGCGGGCGACCGCGCGATTGCCGAAGGTCTTCAGCTCATCGTTGGTCAGCTCCCCCTCGCCCACATAGGCACGAATGACCCCCGCGGCGTCATCCGTGGTGATCCGCCCGTAGGTGAGCAAACCGGCCGGGGTACGTCCATCCAGCGCCCCCCACGTGTTCTCCACACCCAGCGTGGATCCGAGAATGGGAGCATTGCTGATCTGAATATCGGGCAGAAACGACTTGGCCCAATTGCCGCAATGGAAGAGTACACACTTGTCGTCGGCGCCACCGTAGTTGTTATTCCAATCCACCAGGGCGCTGGGCGACCCCGACGCCAACTGCATGGCATACATGGTGAGCACGCCCGTGACGTCGACCTCGCAGGCACTCGGCAGAAGATTCTCACTCATCATGCTCATGCTCGTGCAGACATTGCAGCCGTGATTCTGCTGCAATGAGGTCCAGCACTGGATGGCGGTGGCATCGAGGTGGTTGGCACTGACAAAATCATCCAGGACCACACCCAAACGTGCCATTTGCACGAGCTTGGCCGGCGGCACCGCTCCGGAAGGCGCATAGGCGCGGATTTCCTCCACCTTGCCGACGACCCGCGCGTGGGTGGCCTCCAGTTTCGCCGCCTGACCGAGCAGTTCGGACAGGTCGACCGTCGTCACGCTGATGCCGTTTCGTTCGAGAATCTTCTCGCTGTACCGCACGGTGTTGAACGCACCCGGACGCGCGCCAACCGCGCCGATCCGGACCTGGCGCAATCCGCGCACGACCCGGCAAACCCCGGCAAAGGCCTGCAAATCCTCCCGGAAGCTCGGATCCGAGGGGTGAACCACATGCTTGCGGGTGAGCGTGAACGGAAGACCGGCTTGGCGGAGGTTGTTGCAGACCGAGATCTTGCCGCAAAAGGCATCGCGCCTCCGGATGACATCCAGCCGATCCAGGTCGTCGGGATACGCCTGCACCAGCACGGGAACCTTGAGTTCCGACAACTTCAGCGTGTCCGCCACGCCCTTTTCGTCGCCAAAGTTGGGCAGCACGACCCAGACGCCATCGATGCGGTCCCGATTGCGCCGGAACAAGTCGGCGCAGCGCCGCGCCTCCTCATGGGTCTCGACCCCGCCGAGCTTGGATTCGGACGGATCCAGCATTACGCCGGTGATGCCGAGATCCTGCAGAAGTTTGAGCACGTCGACCCGGGCGTCGGCGACCAGTTTGTCCGGAAAGAAATCGCGATTACCAATGATGACTCCGAGGGTCAGGGCAGACGCTTTCATGGGAAGAGGGGAACGAGGATGCCTCAAACCGGCGGCGTATCCAGCCTGGTAAAGACAATCGTCAAGGTCAGGGTGGGTGGGGAAGCTGGGGTGATGCACGGTCGCCATTGACCGCTGACACCAGATTATGCTATCTTTCGACCTATCGCTTCCGTAATTTCGGGTAGTTGTTGCGGTATTCTAAGTCCAAAGCCACTTAAAGGAGCAAGATCTCAGACATCCCAAGTGAGAATCCAGAAACCAGAATTCAGCAGCTCGAGGTTGGAAACCGGTCTGTCTCGTCGGGCGAGGTCATCCCTCTCGTTCGACTCACCCATCACCGTCTGACCCCCCACCGTCCCCATGGTGCAATTTGACCCCAATCGTCCCGACTTTGCCCCGTACGGCTTCACCTGCGTGCGCTGGAGCCCGTCGCCCATGCGCCGGCCGGACCATCACAACGAAATTGAGTTGAATCTCATGATATCGGGTTGGGTGACCTATCTGTTGGGGGGACGCAAAATCCGGGTAGAACAAGGTCATCTCAGCGCATTCTGGGCCGCGATCCCGCACCAAATCATCGATTTTGGAAAGGAAACCGACTACTACGTCGCCACCATTCCGCTGTCCTGGTTCCTGCAATGTCGTCTGCCGGAGAAGCTCTCCCAACCGTTGATGCGCGGAGAGCTGCTCAGCGACACGGACACGTCGCGCCTGCGCATTGATTCCGCCCTCTTTTCCCAATGGGAAAAAGACCTCGAGGCCGGAACCTCGGAAGCGAAGGACATAGTCATGCTGGAAATCGAGGCGCGGCTCCGGCGGCTCTCGGCCATCCTGCCCGCCACCCCGTCCACACCCCGGAAACGCACCCAACGCCTCTCGCTGCAGGATGGTGGACTGAACAAGGTCGAACAGATGGCGTGCCTCGTGGCTCAACGGTACACGGAGCCGCTGACCGTGACTGAAATCAGCCAGGCCGTGTCGCTGCATCCCAACTATGCCATGAATTTGTTCAAGAAGGCCTTTGGTACCACCCTCATTGACTACCTGACCAACCACCGGGTTTCGCATGCCCAGCGACTGCTGGCGACCAGCGACGAAAAGATCGTGGATATCGCCTTCAGTTCCGGCTTCAATTCGATCAGCCGGTTCAACGAGGCGTTTCGCCGCGCCTGCGGGTGCACCCCGCGCGAGTACCGCCTCGCGCACGAGCGATCGGGCACCGATGCCGTTTAAGGGGCCTGACCGGGCCGGAAGAATGCAGCGGCGCATCTCCTCGCCGCTGCATTCCACCTGACCCAAGTACCCAGATGTCAGGACTTGAGACCCGCCGCGGAACCAAGATCCGCGGCGAAAGGAGAGACCCCGCGCCTCTCGGCCAGCGACATTCTTCCGGTGGAACCCACCTTCGAGCGAGACGCGGAGACGGGAGGGTTATACCAATGTCGACGGGGTATACGGTAAAACACTGCGGTGGAGAATACGAGTGAGCGCCGTTCGGCACTTCCTGTATTCAAAGCAAAACCTACCAGAAACTAAGCTCAGCACCCGTAAACCCGACGAACGCTCCGCATTCATCGACCTCGCATGACCGGACCCGATCCCGCCCCGTGCAAAAGGACGCATTCGAGAGGGAACTTGCTCCCGCCCAAAGCGAACCCAAGGATGCCCCCTCACCTTCATGCCGGACGCCACACCCGCTCCCCCTGCCGGCCGCGCCCCCGACGCCGATGAGGAGCGTTGGCTGCAGCTGGCCCGGCAGGGCGATGACCAGGCGTTCGGACAGCTGATGCGCGCCCACCACGACGCGATCTTTCGGAGGGTGGTCTCGATTGTTCGCAATGAACAGGACGCCAAAGACTTGAGTCAGGATATCTGGATCGCAGTCTGGAAGCAGCTGCCCTCCTTTCGAGGAGACTCGAGATTTTCCACGTGGCTCTTTACCCTCGCCACCCGGCGTGCGCTGGATCACCTCCGGCGTCGCCGTCGGTGGCTGGACCGGTTCCTCTCCTTCACCCGTCCATCGACGCATCCGGGGGAAGCCGAGCAGACCTGGGAGCCCGCGGACGAAACCCCTGGAGCCTTGGCGAAACTCGAACACCTTGAACGACGCCAACTCCTGGAACGGGCGTTGCAGGCGCTCTCGCCCGACTTGCGCGCCGTGCTCGCATTGCGCGATGTCGAAGGTCTAGCTTACTCTGAGATCGCGACAACGCTCGACTGGCCCATCGGGACGGTCATGTCCCGTTTGCACCATGCCCGCCGTCGACTGACCCTCATCTTAAAGGACTTCCCATGCGACTAATTCCACGACTCTTGTTTCTGACTCTCGTGTTGGGTCTGGTTGGCCCTGCACTGCGAGCAGCGGATGCCATCGAATTGTCGGCCCTGCTGGTCTCCGCATCGAAGGAACCCGGGGCCTCCGACCCGAGGCTCAAACCGTATGAAGCCACGCTCCGTCGCATCCTGCGTTTCGAGAGCTTCAAGCTGGTGGGCCAAGGGCAGACGTCCCTGCAACCGCCAGGGAAGGGCAACATTTCCCTCGGTGCGGGCCACAGCCTGCAAATCGAGGCCGAATCGAATGCCGGCGGCAGCGAGCGGGTCCAGGTCTCTTGGCAGCAGGGAGGGCGTACGCTGATGCGAAGCGGCCTGGTCCTGCGTCCGGGCGTGCCCGCCGTGCTCGGTGGACCGGGCACAGGGGAAGGCGGCAACGTGTACGCCGTGATTGTCATTGCGCGTTGAGTCCTGGGCACAGTCTGTACTAATCCCTGATTGAAAACTGGTTATGTAAAACCTTATCCGTCCCGGACCCGCGGGTGGAATCGACGCGAAAAAAGGCAGAATAAAACAGGAATGAGCCACGTCTCATGGGGCGTAACCTACCTTACAACTCCCATGAAAAACCACATTCTTACCGTTGCAGCCTCCCTGGTCGCCTTGGCGGCCGTGACGTCACCGGTTCGCGCGGGCGACCGGGGCGACAAGGTTGCCGCCGCCATCGGCGGCTTTATCGGCGGTGTCATTGTTGGCTCTCATCTCGATCGCGACCACCGTCGGCCAGGCCCCGAGGTCTGTCCTCCTCCGGTAGTCGTCGTACGCGACGATGATTGCCCGCCAGCCGGATATTGGGACCACGTTCGGACTCGCGTGTGGGTACCGGTCCGCTGGGTCACGTCCTACGACTCTTGCGGACGCCGGGTGCGGACGCAGGTCGGCGGTTATTATGAATACCGGACCGAACGGGTCTGGGTGGACACCGGTCGGGGACATGGTCGGTACAGCGATCACGGCCGTTCGTACTCCTCCCGTCGCTGGTAATCCACCGACGATGTCAAAATGAACCGCTGCCGCGACATCACCGACCTTCTCGTTGCCGAGCTCGACGGAGCCCTTGGGACCGCCGAGCTCGCACGTGTCGAGACGCATGTCGCCCAGTGTGCCCACTGTCGCCGCCAGCGGGCTGTGCTCGCCGCGACACCGGTCGCGATGCGTGAGGCGACCGCGGCCATTCCAACGCCCGATGCGGATCGCGAGTGGGCCCGGCTGAGCCATCGTATCCGCACCTCCGATGCCCCACGTTCGGCTGCGGGTTCCCTGCGGCGCGTAGCCGCGTGGGGTTGGTCCGCCGCCGCAGCGGCGGTCGCCATCGCCATTGGCCTTTTTAACCTGCCGACCCGGCCTGCAGCCACACTCGCGTCCGCCCGGGCCGACTATGTGCAGGCCGAAGGCACCACCTCCACGCTCGTCTATGTGGACCAGGAGAGCGGCTGGTTGATCGTTTGGGCGGATTCCGCCTCTGCGAACGAAGCCGGTTGACGGCGAAGGATCATTCTCGCGCCGACCCGGCGCGCCCGACCCCGGGACCAACCACGAGCGGACGGCCCACTCAGCGCTTCAGGCGGCGCACGATCTGTTCGTGCCCCCGAATGTACTCATAGCGCGACTGCTCCTCGGCCAGCTGCTCATCGGGCACCACCCGTGCCCCCGCCGGAAACCGCTCGTTGGCTTTGTCCAGCGCGGAACGCATATCCTTGGTGATGTGCAGCCAGCGCAAGACCTCCCGATCGTAGGCTTTTTCGGCGGGAGTCCGATACCCAATCACCTTGGCGGATGTTTCAATGTACTTCTTCAGGGGATCCATGTGGAAATTGATGCCGCGAGGAAACAATCAGATGACGCGCGGTGAATCAACCCGCGAGCAGTACGGAGTGCGATCTGCTTCGGCCTGAGGGCGGCGCTGCGACGCAAGGGGTGACCTCGGAACCGCGCGCGCGAGGTGAGGTCTGTCGCGTTTCCTGGAGATCGAAAATGCACCTCGTTTGCCGTCAAAAAGCCATCAAATCCACTGAACGTCCGACCTGCGCCGCCTTCTCGGTGTCCATCCGTTCGCACAAGGTCATCCTCTCCGGACACCGTTCCACGCCCCGTCCGCTTTAGCGTGCGGTCGATTTCAGCCCATTCAACGCCCTCTTCTCCCCTGCGACCATGCTCACTCCTCGCCTCTCCCGCCCTGTCGCGCTGCTTCTCCTCGTCAGCATCGGATTCACCGGCGTCCGTGTCTCGGCCGCACGCTCGGTCGGATCCACAAACGACGCTGCGGATATCCCGGCGTCCGCTTCGGCCCTCACCGATGGCGGACCGGTCTTCATTTCCCGTCCAGAAACGCAGACGGCCTACGTCGGCGGGACCGTCTCACTCACCGCGGTGGCAAGTGGTGATCCCGCTCCCACTTACCAGTGGCGAAAAGGCGGGGAACCGATCCCCGGGAAGACCAGCTCGACTCTGACGTTGTCCCCGGTGCAGTTATCGGATGCGGGCGTTTACACCTGCATCGCCTACAACGCCGGCGGCATGGCAGAAAGCGCAGCTGCCACCCTGACGGTGGAACCAGCACCGGTCGGCCCCTTCAGCCGGATTCTCAACGCTTCCGTCCGCACCACGCTCGACACGGCACAAACGTTGATCGTGGGGTACACGCTGTCCAGCGGACCCAAGCCCGTGCTCATGCGCGCCGTCGGGCCCGGGCTGGCCCGGTACGATGTCCCGAATTTCATGCGCGACCCAAAGATCACGCTTTTCCGGGGCAACACCTGGGTGGCGGAAAACGACACGTGGGGCGGCACCCCCGACCTCATTTCCACATTTGTCCGCCTCGGTGCGTTCGCTCTGGTCAACTCGAGTCTGGACGCCGCCCTGCTCAGCACCGTTTCCGGAGGCCACACCGTCCAGGTCTTCGGCCCGGCCGGCAACGTCCTGGTGGAACTTTATGATGCAGGCGACGGATTGACGCCGCGTCTGACCAACCTCTCCGCCCGAAATCGGGTCGGCACGGGCGCGGACATTCTCATCGTCGGATTGGTGATCGATGGAACCGCGCCCAAGTCGCTGCTCGTCCGCGCGGTCGGTCCGGGTTTGTCCGCCTTCGGAGTCACCGGGGTACTGGCCGATCCCAAGGTCGGGGTCTTCACCAGCACGCAGACTCGCATCGCCGAAAACGACACCTGGGATCCGGGCCTGGCCGCGACATTTGCCGCGGCCGGAGCGTTTCCCTTGCCGGCGGCATCCAAGGACAGCGCACTGGTGCTTTCCCTCGCACCCGGCAGTTACACCTTGCAGGTGTCCGGCGCGGACGGCGGCACGGGCGAGGCCCTGGTCGAGCTCTACGAACTCGCCCCCTAGGTCTTGGCGCGGTCCGTGGGGAGTCCGAATCCGGAGGCAGCGGTCGACATCGCGAGATTGCCTTCCGAGAACGGGCTCGCGCAGACTGCGGTCGTGACGGAGTCCGTTCCGTTCGAGATGGCTCCTGGCGCGCGTCGCGCCACGGCCCCTTCCTGAGGCGCAACTCCCCACCCCCAACCAAGCGACTATGCAATCCCGCCGTTCCTTCCTCACCCAAATCGCCGCCACGGCCGCCGTCAGTTCGTTGCCCGCGCCGTTCGTCCGCGCCGCCGCCGCCAGCAATCCTCATCCCATCATCGGCAGCGGCGCCCATCAGTTCGAGTGCGTGCACGACTGGCTGCTCCCGCCCGAAGGCATGGTTTGGGGAGACACGCACGGCCTCTGCCAGGACAGCCAGGGCTACATTTATGTCTCCCATACGGTGCACGCCTCCAGCATGCGGCCGGAAGCCATCGCGGTCTTCGATCCCACCGGAAAGTTTGTGCGCGCATTCGGCGAGGAATACCGAGGTGGAGCCCACGGGCTCGACATCCGTCGCGAGGGAGGGACCGAGGTCCTCTACCACTGCGACACCACCCGTTGCAAGGTGACCAAAACCACGTTGAAGGGCGAGTTGCTGTGGTCGCAGGGTTACCCGCGCAAGAATCCGGTTTATGGGGAAAAGCCCATCAACTTCGTGCCGACCAATGTGGCGTTCGCGCCCAATGGCGAATTCTACATCGGCGACGGCTACGGTTCCCATCACCTCATGCGATTCTCCGCAAAGGGTGAGTTCATCGGCGAAATCGCCCGCCCCGGCAAAGGCGACGGCGAGCTGAGTAATCCGCACGGCCAGTGGGTCGACACCCGCGGCAGCGAGCCCGTGCTGGTGGTGGCCGACCGGGGCAACCGGCGCCTGCAAACCTTCACGCTGGACGGACGCCACCTGCGCACCATCAAGGATGAAGCCCGGCTGCGCATGCCCTGCCACTTCCACACCCTGGGTGAATGGATGGTGTGCCCCGACCTCGACAGCCAGGTTTGTATTCTTGATCGCAACTACACGGTCGTCGCCCAGCTCGGAGATGGCATGGCCAACAACGGCAAGGTCGGATCGCGGCGCAGCCAGAAGCGGCCCGAGTTCACGCCCGGCGAGTTCATCACGCCGCACGACGCGATCTTCCTGCAGAACGGAGACATCCTCGTGTCCGAATGGCTGCCGATCGGTCGCATCACCCTGCTCCGCCGGGTGAAAGCCTGACCGCCCCGGCCCGCCCGCGCCCTCCGCCGGTCGCACCGGTTTCCTCCGCGTGATTCCCACCGTCATCCTTCACGGCTACAGCGACACGGCGGATTCGTTCCGACCGCTGGCCCGGCACCTGGCCGGCCAGCGGATCGCCGCGCTCGACCTGCACCTCGGGAACTACATTTCGCTGGAGGATCACGTCACCATTCCCGACCTGGCCAAGGCCTTTCAACAGGCGCTGGTGGAACAGGGCGTGCCGCTGACCCCGGGCGCCTTCAACCTCATCGTCCACTCCACGGGCAGCCTGGTCGCGCGGGAATGGATGACACGCTACTATCTGGAAGCGGGCCTCGCCTGCCCGGTCCGGCGCTACCTCATGCTCGCGCCCGCCAACTTCGGATCGCCCCTGGCGTCCATGGGCAAGACCATGATCGGACGCGTGATCAAGGGCTGGAGGACCGGGTTCGAGTCGGGACGGGAGGTGTTGAGCGCCCTGGAGCTCGGGTCGCCCTACACACGCAATCTGGCGCGGCGCGATCTCTTCGGCGCGAAGTCCTTCTATGACCCCACCCAATGCCTCACCGCCGTTCTGGTCGGCGGCAAACCCTACCAGACGGGTTTGAGACGGCTCGCGGACCGGCCCGGCGGCGACGGTACAGTCTACGTCAGCACCGCCAATCTCAACGCCAGCGGCACCACCATCCGCTTCGGTCGCAAGCCGGAGCCGGCGCTGGTGCAGGAGTGGCCGCGGGCCGCGAAACCGGTCGCGTTCGGCGTGCTGCCGGATCGCGATCATGAAACCGTGACGCGGCCGGACCTCGGAAGCCGGCGGCTGAGCGAGCTCATCACTGCCTTCCTGCGCCTGGAGTCGGAGGCGGACTACGCGGAGTATTCAGCTCTCTGCGACCGGTTGACCTCCTCCACCCTCCCCGCGGACCCCTCCGAGAAAATCTTCCACACTTACCAAAATCTCGCGACCCACGTCAGCGACGACCTCGGGTTCAGCGTCGCGGACTACTTTCTCGAGTTCTTCGAAAAGGCCAGGAAACCGGCCGACGAGGACAAGGTGGACCGGCTCATGGTGAAGATCCACGAGGAGGTGCTGGAGTCCGTGCACGTGTACGGGCCCGATTCGAGCTACCGCTCCCTCCTGTTTGACCTGACCGACCTCCGCAAGGCGGTGGCCGGCGGGAAGCGCCTCATGTTCTCGCTGTCCGCCGCGCCCGTGAGCCCGCTGCTGACCTTCGCCGCCGGAGCGGCCAACGACGTGAGTGAACTCGCGGTGCACGGCGTGGGCGGACGCTCTTTCTGGAGGGACAATCAGACCCTGCTCGCCGATTTGCAGATTGAGCGGCAGCCTGCGCGCGAGGTCTTCCGGATCGAGCGCGCCTGATCCGGACGCGTTGACCACGGACCGACGGGCGAAGGGCTCGCCCGGCGCCCGCCTCCGGGCTGGTCAGGACGAGCGGGCCCGCCCCATGTGGTCGCCCATCTTGGCGTAGAGCTCAAGTCCGGCGAGACTCTGGGCCAGCAGATCCGCGTCCAGCGTGATGCGGTTCCGTTGAAAGACCGTGATCACACAGGAACCGCCAAACTTAAACATGCCCTTTTCCTCTCCCTTGGCCGCGACCCGGCCCGGCACATACGTTTCCACGATGCTGCCCACATTGGTCGCCCCCACCTCGATCATCGCCACCCGGCCAAACTCCGGACTTTCGATCTGCGTGATGCGCCGCTTGTTTTCGACCAGACGCCGCACATTGCGCCGCAGCGCGATCGGGCTGACGGAATAGAGCCACTTGCCGATGATGTGACCATCGTCCGGCAATCCCCGGACCGGGAAGTGGAACCGATGATAGTCGACCGGGCACAAACGAGAAATGATCATTGCGCCGCCGGCGTAGGACGCACCCAGGGCATCATCGCCCAGCAACTCGGACAGTGTGAATTTCGCTCCCTTGACGTAAAAACCCGGCGCGTCGTCAACATTGGCAAACCCCAAGTGCCGGCCGTCGGCCGGAAACACCGCCAGCCGGGCGTTCTCCGGCTCGGCAATCGGACGCGCCGAAGGCTTGAGCGCCCGGGTGAAAAACTCATTGAACGTACGGTAATCGAACGCCGACTTCGCAAACTCGTCCGCGTCGAGGTTGTAGTCGACGATGAACGGGAAGACGTGACGCCCGCTCGCCCGCCAGCTCATGCGCCAGCCGAAATAACGGGAAAAGAGCGGCCGGCGCGCCACCAGCCACGTGGCAAACCGGCCCGTCGGCGTTTCATAGGCCCAACGCAACCACGCTTCGCCGTAAATCGCCTCGGTCTCGATGGCGCGACGATAACGGTGATAGAAACGCAGGGGTTCGGAGGCCATGGAGGAACGTCTCAAAAGAACTTCTTCGCCTTTTCGAACCAGCTCTTCGAGGTCGGATTCTCGGCGTCTCCGCTGACCAAGGCAAACTGCTCAAGAATCTTCCGCTGCTCCGACGAGAGCGATTGCGGCACCTCCACGTGCACGCGGACCAACTGGTCCCCCTGATCGCCGCGATTGCGCAGCGATGGCATGCCCTTTCCACGGAGACGGAACGTCGTCCCGCTTTGGGTACCGCCCGGCAGCTTGAGGGAGGCTTTGCCGAAAAGCGTCGGCACCTCGATCGTGCCGCCGAGGGCCGCGAGCGTGAACTTGATGGGTATTTCGCAAAAGAGATCGTCTCCCTGCCGCTCGAACAACTCGTGGTCCTTGACCGTCAGAACAATGTAGAGGTCACCCGATTCGCCCCCCGCCACGCCGGCCTCACCGTTGCCAACCGACCGCAGCCGAGAGCCGGTGTCGACCCCGGGCGGAATCCGGACATTGATCTTGGCCGTGCGCGGCAGCCGCCCCTCGCCCCGACATTGGGAGCACGCCTTTTCCACCTTGGTTCCGGCCCCGCCGCAAGTCGGACACGTCTGGGTGAATGTAATGATGCCGCCACTTCGCCGGATCTGGCCGGTGCCCCGGCAGGTCGGGCATGTGGTGCGCTTGGAACCCGGCTCGGCCCCGTTTCCTTCGCAACGGTCGCAGACCATGTTCTTGCGGAACGTGATCTCCTTTTCGACGCCCCGCGCCGCCTCTTCGAGCGAGATTTCGAGGTCATAACGAAGGTCGGCACCATCCCGGCCGCCATCGCGCTGGCCCCCGCCGCCAAACATTTCGTCAAACACGCCCCCTCCGCCACCCCCACCCCCGCCGCCGCCGAAAACCTCGCGGAAGATATCAAAGGGATCGTGGAAACCACCGCCCCCGCCGCCGCCCGGACCCCGGGCCGCTCCGGCCCCCGGGCCCTCGAACGCCGCATGACCGTACCGATCGTACGCCGCGCGCTTTTCGGGGTCCTTCAGCACCTCGTAGGCATGGCCGATTTTCTTGAACATCTCCTCGGCCTCTTTGTTGCCGGGATTCTTGTCCGGGTGGTACTGGATGGCCTTCTTGCGGTAGGCCTTCTTCAGCTCCTCTTCGGAAACCCCTTTCGCGACGCCGAGCAGCTCGTAGTAATCTTGTTTGGCCATGGTGGAATGTCTCCTGATCCTGACGTAGGTTGACTCGATTCAACCGGAGAGAGGTTAGGAGGAGGTCTCGGCCGCCTTGGGCGCACCGCTGGAAAGAATCACCGAGGCCGGACGCAGCAGCCGTCCGTTCAAGCTATAGCCGGTCCGGACCACCAGACTGACCAGCCCTTCCGCGATCTCCGTGCTCGGCTGGACCGAGATCGACTCATGCAGATTGGGATCGAACACCTGGCCGAGAGGATTGATCTCCTTCAGACCATGTTGGGCCAGCGACGACTTCGCCTGGACGAGCACCATTTCCACTCCCCCCACGAGCGTCTTGAGATCCGCATTCGGGGCCTTGGCGGCCGCCAGCCCCAGCGAGAGATTGTCCAGCACCGGGATCAAGTCCTCCAATACGCGCGAGGCCGCATATTGACGCAGCTCGTCCTTCTCACGCACCGCCCGTTTCCGCAAATTGTCGAGATCGGCCACGGAACGGAGGTAGCGCTCATAGTGGTCCGCCGCCTCCTTCTTGGCTGCCGCCAGATCGGTCTCTTTCCGAGCCAGCTCCGCTTCGAGCGCCGCGGTATCATTGACCAGAGATGCTGTGTCAGACGCTTGCGCAGCGGCGGCGTCGGAGGAGGAACTGGTGGCGGTGGACGTGGTGGCGGGTGTGGGCTGAGGCTCGTTCATGGATAAACGGCAAGCAAACTACGGCTTCGGCTTTTCTTCAAGTTTCTCCAACACTCCACGCAGGGGATCCGGACGCTTTCGCGTTTTGTCTTTCGTTACGGGCAGGGGCTCATGCAGCGCCGAGCCGAGTGCCTGACCCAAGGGTCCGGGAAAGAGCGCAAGAAGAACGCTGCCGGCCGCGCTCAGACCAGGAGGCCCACCGGCCAGCACTTGTTTTGAATCACTCACATCTTTGTAAGTCTTTGAAAAATCGACTTTTACTTCGCGAAGAATCGGCTTGGGCGCGGAGAAATCCGCCAGTTCAAGCCGCTCCAAACGAACCTCGAGGTTTTCCACCAGAAACTCCGGCGGCGCCTCCGGTTCCTTCGGTTTTTCCTTCGCCGGGGCTGTGATCTTTTTCGGTGGTGGCTTTTCACCTTTCCGGCGCTCCTCAAACACCTGCAAATTGGAGGCACGATGCGCATCACTCACCCAAGTGACCTGGGCGATGTCGAGGAAGGCCGACTTCACCACCGCGCGACTGCTCAGGATCGACATCACGTCCAGCTCGGCACGAAGTTCCCGAATCTGCAGAAAGGACGGCGACGGCCAGCCAGCGGGATTTCGCACGATGATTTCGTCCGCCCGGACCAGCCCGGTGAAGGGATTGGAGGTCATGCGGGTGATCGTAACGTCGAATCCGGTG
Organism: Opitutaceae bacterium; assembly: GCA_016794625.1. Taxonomy (GTDB): domain Bacteria; phylum Verrucomicrobiota; class Verrucomicrobiia; order Opitutales; family Opitutaceae; genus UBA6669. The sequence continues at coordinate 64,901 of JAEUGY010000042.1, read as the reverse complement.
CGCTTCTTGACCGTCGTCGCCAGGATCTCCGGCAGAAACAGCATCCAGGCGAGAGACAGCCCCGCGCCGACGATGCCAAGAAAGAGGAGAACGCGAAGCATGGCCCCTCCCCGCTGGTTGGGCCGATGGGATGTGCCGTGATTCATAAGGAACATGCGACGATTCCGCACTATACAAAATTTTCTGTCATAAGGAGAAGTGAATCTTCAAGCGGAGCCACCGTAAATTCTCCCGCGAAGGGGACCAAAGCGGTGGCGCCCCGTTCCAGACGACGGAGCCCGGCCGCGGAATGAACCTCGACCGCCCCCTGCACCACGCTGAGGAGTCGCGGCTGTTGACCACGAAGCAACCGAAGACGGTCAGATCCCTGCAAGGGCACCCTCCGAATCGTGAACTCGCGCGCCTGCGCGATCACCGCCTCCGTCCGGGCCGCCCGGAGAGGTTGAGGTTCGAATTCCGTCCAGTCAATAGACGCAAGAGACTCGGCTACATGCATTTGCCTGGGCTTACCATCCAGCCCAACCCGTCCCCAATCATAGACCCGATAGGTCGTATCGGAATTCTGTTGGATTTCGAGAATGAGGTTGCCCGCATCAATGGCATGCACGGTGCCACTGCGCACGAGGATCGAGTCGCCCATCGAAACCGGAAATCGATGCAAGCATGGCTCTAATGCCGTGTTGACCAGTGCTTTGGCGAAATCTGCCCGGGACGTACCACGCTTCAACCCAACGATGAGACTCGCTCCTGGTTCAGCTTCCGCGATGTACCAATTTTCCGTCTTCGGCTCTCCGCGCAATGCGGGGGCGATTTCGGCCGGCGGATGCACTTGCAGGCTGAGACGCTCCCGACAGTCCAGCCACTTCACCAGGATGGGAAAGGGTCGTTCCGGAGGGTAACTTGAGCCCATGATCTGCGCCGAGTGCGCCTGCAACAGGTCCCGCAGGGTCGAACCCGCCCAAGGTCCATCCTGCACGCGGGACTGCGCTTCAGCCCGATCAACCACGTCCCAGCTTTCACCAATGGGTCGACCCGCAGGCAACGTGCGATGCAAACGAGTTTCCAGCCCCCTGCCCCCCCAGACTCTCTCCTGGTAAAGCGGGTGAAACAGAATGAGTTCGTTCATAATTGGTGAAAGGGAGGATGGGGCCGATGGGAGGGCCGGGAGGATATTGCGTTTGACGGTGACCCGTGATGCCGTGCAATGACCGCCGTTGCCGACGACCAAGACCAGATGCCCAAACCAGCGAGTTCAAACCCAAACCAAGGGCCCTCTTTCCAAGGTGTTCGGCATCGCCCCAATTGGGTCGCTGCCATCATCTTGTTTGTGCTCGGCATCCTGCTTGCCGTCGCGTTTCTCGATTATTCGCCCGCGCAGAGCCGCTGGATCACGACCCACCCGACCGACAAAAACCTGGTCGGCGTGTTTGGAGCAGAGATGTCGTATTGGACGCTCCATTGGATCGGTGTCAGCATCTGGTTGATTCCACTGTTCTTGCTCTGGCTCGGATGCGTGGCGCTAAGGAACGCCCGTCGGCTGGCCCTCACCAGGCTGGTGGCGATGATGCTCTGCATAGTCTCCTTTTCCGGACTCTGGTCGATGTGGGAGAGTTTCGGCGTTTCTCAGTATTTCACCCAAGGCACCGGCGGTCTGCTGGGCACACTGCTTTACAACGAAGCCTTCAAGGAAACGCTCGGCGTTTTCGGATCCGCGCTGCTGTTGGGCATCCTCTACGGTCTCAGTTTGCTGTTCATCTTCTCGAAGGACATCACCACCAACATCGAGAACATCATGAGCGCGCTTCAGGCGTGGCGTGAGCGGCGCGCCCTGATTCGGGCTGAACACGAGGCGCTCAAACAGGAATTCAATGAAGCGCAGGCGCTCATGAAGACCGACTCGGCCAAAGGGTCGCGTGCGGTGGCTGCAGCCTATGCCGCCTCCAAGAAAGCCACTCCGAGCCCAAAAACGAAGACCGACGAAGAAACCATCGCAGAGTCCGCTCCTTTAGCGCGGGATCGGTATTACGCTCCCGCACCCGAAGACACCTTGGTTGAGGGCAAAGTCGATGCGATCATCCCGCTGGATGCCGCTCAGGCCGAGGATGCCGCGGCCAAATCCGCGGCAAAGAAACGCGCTCCATCACCCGATCCCGTGACATCCTCCCCGGTGGGCTCGGCTCCCCTTTCCGATCCCAAGGACCTGGCGGTACAGGCCGGAGGCAAGTTCGAGCTTAACATCGTCAAACCCGAAGAACCCAAGAAAGCGCGGAGTTTTGTCCCGCCGGCCAGCGATGCCGACTACCAGTTTCCTCCGCTCGCCCTGCTTCGGGAACAAACGCCCGTCGCACCCGAGAACTCGGAGGAAGAACACCGCCGCAATGCCGAAAATCTCCTCCGAATCCTCGGAGAGTTTGGAGTTCAGGTTTCGCTCGGAGAGATTCATGTCGGTCCGGTCATCACCCGGTATGAGGTGGTGCCCGCGCCGGGCGTTCGGGTGGAGAAGATTGCGGGCCTCGACAAGAACATCGCTCTCGGAATGCGGGCGCAGTCCGTTCGCATTCTCGCCCCTATTCCGGGCAAGGCGGCAGTCGGTGTGGAAGTTCCCAATCAGCACCCGACGCCGGTGGGCATGCGGGAAATCCTTGAGAGCGAGGACTGGGGGACCTGTCTCTCCCGGGGGGAAATTCCGATCGCTTTGGGCAAGGATGTCTCGGGTAAACCGATCGTATCGGACCTGACCAAGATGCCCCACCTGCTCATCGCAGGTGCGACCGGCTCAGGCAAATCGGTGTGCATCAACTCCATCGTCGCCTCCATTCTCTACTCGAAGAGTCCCAAGGAACTTCGACTGATCATGGTGGATCCGAAGATCGTTGAGCTGAAGATCTTCAACACGCTGCCCCACATGCTGATCCCGGTGGTGACGGAGCCGAAGAAAGTTCCCGCCGCGTTGAAATGGCTGCTGGGGGAAATGGAGCAGCGGTACCAGATCTTCGCGAAAGTGGGCGTCCGTAACATTGTTGGTTTCAACAACCGCAAGAAACACGTCGCCACCCTGGAAGCCGCGGCCGTCGAACAGCCGGCGTTGGAAGGTCTAGACCCGGCGGACGATGATCGGATCGAAATCCCAGAGCGTCTGCCCTACATTGTCGCCATTATCGATGAGCTGGCCGATCTCATGATGGTGGCCCCTGCCGAGATTGAGACCAGTATTGCCCGTCTCGCGCAGCTCGCACGCGCCGCCGGCATTCATCTGATCATCGCCACCCAGCGTCCGTCGGTCAACGTGATCACCGGGGTGATCAAAGCCAACCTGCCCTCGCGCATCGCCTTTCAGGTGGCCTCCCAGGTCGATTCCCGGACCATTCTCGACACCAAGGGCGCCGATACCTTGATCGGGCGCGGCGACATGCTGTTCTCCCCTCCCGGAAGCTCGCGGCTGGTTCGCGCCCAAGGCGCCTTCGTTTCCGACGAGGAGGTCCATGAGGTCGTCAACTTCCTCAAGAAAAACGGGCCTCCCCTCTTCGCAAATGATGTCCAGGCACAGATCGATCGTGCGGCCAGGGAGGAAGACGAAGATGGAAATGCCGACGATGGCGACGATCTGGGCGACGATGAAGAGTTGTACCGGCAGGCGCTGGACGTGCTGCGTTCCACCCGCCGCGCATCGACCTCCATGATCCAGCGCCGCCTGCGCATCGGATACAACCGGGCCGCCCGCATCATGGACTTGATGGAGCAAAAGGGCATTGTGGGACCTGAAAACGGTTCCAGCCCACGAGAGATCCTCGTGGATCTCGACTCCCTCTAGCCAGGGACCAGATTCTCTACGGCGGACCAGACGGCTCCTCCGCCGCCATCTTCTGACGCGGAAAGTCGCCTCGTCCGGGCAGTTCCGTCTTTCCTCTCTCGTTCAATTCACCTTACTCACCACCATGCAGACGATCGGTGAACGACTGGAAGAAGCTCGCAAACGGAAAGGGGTCTCCATCCGCGAAGCGGCGGAAGCGACCAAAATTCGGGGCGACTACCTGCACAAGTTCGAGAACAACCAGTTCGACATCAAACTGCCGGAGATCTACGTGCGGGGCTTTCTGCGCACGTATGCGCTCTTCCTGAAATTGCCGGGTGACAAGATCATCAACGACTACAAGGGCTTGGGTTTGGGTGAGTCCAAAACGAGGGGGCTCAATCGCGAAAGTTTCGGACGCATGGACCTCACCGTGTCCACCGCCAAGACCGCGAGCCGGGATCCGGGCGCCAGCGGCGGTGCTCCCGCCTCCGCGGACGGGGCTCCCACGGGCGAACCCGTGGACAATAATCCGGCGACCTTCCGTCCGAGGGCGGGAGCGGGTCCGCAAATCGATCGTTCCCTGCTGATCAAGGGTGCCGTTGCTTTGGGCGGACTGGTGTTGCTCGTCGTGATGATCTTCGTCGGGGTGCGAATCTTCAGTTCCGACGGTGCTCCCACCGCACCGGGAGCCAACGCCGCCCAGGGCGCGACGGTGGCGGTTGAACCGGTCACGGGCGAGCCCACCATCACGATTTACGCACTTCAATCGGTATCCGTTACGGTCACACAGGTTGAAGGCAAGAAAACGCTTTTCAAGGGCCGCCTGTCCGGAGGGGAGGTCAGGGTGGTGCCTCACCGGGGTCAACTCCAAGTGGAAGCCACCCCTCCCGAGGCGATTGAGCTGGATGGCGGTGTTTTCAAGAAGCGCACTCCCATGCCGGTCAATAATGGCGTCATGGTCCGGAGCGCACTGATTGTTGCACCCCAGCCTTGATCCCACCCTCGTTTCGGGCGCCACCGCCCGAACGAATCGGAGCGGTCGCAGCTAGCGCAGACCCACCGGGGGGCCAAGCACTTCGCGCAACACCACGGCGCGGCGTAGATTCTTCGCTCCGCGCAAGTCGCCCAACAACGACCCGTCTCCCTCATCGCGACGGGCCGTGGCTTCGGCCGCCGCCGCAACCACGGACGTGGCCCGGGCCTGCGCGGATTGCCGCTCGGCTTCCAGGGCCGCCAGTTGCTCCTGAAGCTGGCGCTGACGTTCGCGCACCGCCCGCTCCGCGGCGGCACGACGTTCAACCTCCGGATCACGCACCTGTTCCAACACGCGACGCAGGACGTCGGGCAAGGGGCCACCGGCCAGCGGACGCGGCGCCGTCGTCGGATCCGGCAGGGAAGGCCGCGGCTCAGGCGCGGTGGGCGCGGGCAGCGACGGCGGCTCGGCGGCCGGACCCGGCCGGTCGTCATGACGCTGGAGAATCTTCCGGCGTATCTCTTCCTGGATACGGCGCGTGCGCTCAGCCTCCTCGGGGTCAGGTTCGGCCGGATCCAGCTTGCGCCGCACCGTTGGCACCTCCGGCACTCCATCCCCGTCATAATCGGCGGATTCACCGGCCTTTTCCCGCCGCCGCTGGTTGATCCAGTACGCAATGATGCCCGCGATGAAAACAATGATCTGGAGGTGATCGAAGATCCAGTCCACGGGAGTTCGAGATTCTGCGGGGGCTCGGGGCGACTACTTCTTGCCGTCGGGGTCGGCGATCGCCTTGCGCATGGCGGTATCGGCCTGAACATTGTCCATCTTGTAGTAGTCCATCACGCCGAGCCGGCCGGAGCGAAACGCCTCGGCCATGGCGAGGGGCACCTGGGCCTGCGCTTCCACGACCTTGGCCTGCATCTCCTGGATACGCGCCTTCATTTCCTGCTCGAGGGCGACGGCCGCCGCCCGGCGGATTTCCGCCTGGGCCTGCGCCATGTTCTTGTTCGCCTCAGCCTGGGCGACCTGCAGCTTCGCACCGACGTTTTCACCGACGTCAACGTCGGCGATATCAATGGAAAGAATCTCGAAGGCGGTGCCCACATCGAGCCCCCGCTTGAGAACCGTTTTGGAAATGCTATCCGGCGATTCCAGCACGACCTTGTAGCTTTCAGCCGAACCGATGGTCGTGACAATGCCTTCACCCACCCGGGCAATGATGGTGTCTTCCTTGGCTCCGCCGACAAAGCGGTCCAGGTTGGTCCTAACGGTAACCCGGGCCTTCACCTTCACCTGAATACCATCCTTGGCGACGCCGTCGATCGTGGTCCGTCCGCCTTCCGGATTGGGGCAATCAATCACCTTCGGGTCCACCGACGTGCGCACGGCCTCGGCCACACTCTTGCCGGACCCCTTGGTCGCGAGATCGATCGCGCACGCCTGGGTCCAGCTCAGGGAAATGCCGGCCTTTTGTGCCGCGATGATGGCCTGGACGGTCGGAACCACATTTCCACCGGCCAGGTAGTGGGCTTCGAGTTCATCACTCGAAAGATCGGTGCCCGCTTTCTTCGCCGTAATTCGGGCATCGACGATCAACCCATAGGGCACCTGTCGGAGCCTCATCGCCAACAGGTTCGTGATGCCGACATAAGCATCGGCCAGCCACGCCCTGATGTAGACGCTGAGGAACGAGAGTACGATGAACAGGAAGAAGAGCAGCCCGATGCTGAGCAGCGCGACCCAGAAGGTAGGGGAACGTAGGATATCCATGGGAATCTAAGATTTGGTTACAATGACGCGAAAGTTGTCCATGCCAAGTACGCGAAGCGACTCGCCCTTTTCCACGTGGCCCGACTGGGAAAACGCATCATAGCGTTTGCCATCGATCGACACATAGCCCGATGGCACCAGCGCGGTCAGGGCGACCGCTGACTTGCCGACCACGGAGGCCTCGGCGACCGGGGGCTGGCTGGTTCCTTGGACGTTCGTGGTCAAAAACATCCTCTTTCCCACCTTCGTTCGGGGCAGCACCACAAATTCGACCATGAGAACGACGGTGACCAGGGCAAGGGCGGCGCCAAACGCCCCCATGCCCCCGCTGACGCCATAGTTCATGAAGGCAATGATCACTCCGCCCAGCAAAGCGAGACCGCCAAGGACCCCCAGCACCATGCCTGGCACAAAAACCTCAACGGCCAGCAGGAGAACGCCCAAAGCAAAGAGAATGGTGATCGCGTTCATGCGTCCAGTTTTTCCACCAGAATCGAAAAGCCGGCCCGTCCGGTTACGATCACGCGGGCTCCCGGATCCGCCGAACCCAGCGCGAGGTGGGCTTCATACCTCCGTCCCTCCACCTCGACCTGTCCGCTCGGATACAAACCCGTGACTGCCACCCCTTTCGCTCCCACAAGCTTGTCGGCAGCCTCCCCGGTCGAGACAAACCCCTGGCTTGGGGGATGACCCTGACCCACATTGGCCGTCAGCACCATCCGGTCCCAAATCCAGCCCCGAGGCAGAAAACGGGCCAGCAGAACCGCCAGCACCATCGCGATCAGCAAGCCCGCCCCGACATTGGCCACGGGCAAAAGCAGGAGGTCGCCTGAGATCTCAAGCGGCTGATTGGGCCAGATGTCAGCCATGGACCACACCAGCGAGCCCAACATCAGTACGATTCCCGCCAACGCCAGAATCACCACACCGGGGAAGAACACCAGCTCCACCACCACCGCGGCGACACCGAGGAGGAAAACCAGCACCGGCTCATGGCCGGAGAATCCGGCAATGTAGTGACCAAAAAATACCGCGGCCAGCAGGATCGCGGCCGAGATGCCGAAGACGCCGAATCCGGGGGTCTTGAATTCGATGAATGCCGCGAGCAATCCCAGCCCGAGCAGGATCGTGCGAACGCTGTTCAACAACACGGCCGCCTTCTCGGCTCCCGTGATCTTCAAATGTCGCGTACTTTCCGGAGTCGCACCCAGTTTTTTGTACAGCAAATCTTCGAGATTCTCGGCGATTCCAGCAGCGAGAAGCGGCTGGGGAGGATCTCCATAGGAGGCGGACGCTTCCTTGGCCGTCAGGGAAAGCAGCTCACCCTTCGGCTTGATGACCTTGTCGCCGATTTTCAGCTCAAAGTCGGCGTCGATCATCGCGGAAATCACTTCGCCGCGATAGGGCTTGCCCTCCGAGATGGCGCGAACCCGGGCCCGGAGGTAGCTGACGATTTTCTGCTTCATGGAGGCGTCAATTTCGCCTCCTGTGGCGAGTACGGGGGCCGCCGCACCGATCACACCTTCCGGAGCGAACCAGATATCTCCGGTGGTGGCCGAAATGAATGCCCCGGCTGAAATGGCCTCCGTGTTGACGTAGGTGATGGTACGGCCGGGAAATTTGCCCAGCGCTTCCATGATCTCGAAGGTGACGTCGAGTGCGCCGCCCGGAGTCTTCATGTCGAGCACCACGACGTCGGCCTTCATCTCAATGGCCTCCTTCAGGCCCCGGCGCAGGATGTAAAGCACCGGCTTGGCGATCTCGTCCTGCACGGGAATTACCACCACCTTGACCGCGGATCCCGATTTCCCAGCCAGCGAAGGACTCTCAGTCACGGGGGGCTCCGCAGCCGCCCGCGACCACGTCAAGGCCATCACCGTCGTGAAGACGGTCAGACCTAACAAGCGAAGGGATCGGCAGAAAACCAGCATAAGGCATCTCCTTACCTCTGCTTTGCTCTGCAAGCAAGCGTGCCGCAGGTTGAAAAGTGATCCCCAATTCCATAAAACCCTTGGCGGGGTGTCCATTGAAGGCGTATCACGCCCATCATGGAATCGGTGCCTTACCTCGGCAATACGCTCACCCGTTGGCGCGTGGGGTCGTCGACCTTCCTCGCCATGCCGGAACGAGGGGCCCGCTTGATGAATTGGCACGTCACACACGCGGATGGCAGCGTGCGCGACGTCGTCTATTGGCCAGAGCTGCAGTCAATCGATGCCTTCCACAAGGTACGCGGCGGCAATCCGATCCTCTTTCCGTTTGCGGCCCGCTCCTTTGACCGAGGGGAAATCTACCGGTGGAGGGCGGCGGACGGCATGTCCCGACCGATGCCCATGCATGGGATCGCCCGCCAAGGACGCTTCAAGACCACTCACCTCCACGAGCGTGGCTTCACCGCCGTGTTGCAGCCCGATGAAGAAGCCAAAGCGATCTATCCTTTCGCGTACGAGTTCACCGTCGCCTACCGGTTTTCGCCGCTCGCTCTCTCCTGCGAATTCATTCTGTCCAATCACGACACCCAGCCCATTCCCTGGAGCGCGGGCCATCATTTCTACTTTACGTTGCCTTGGACCGAGGGGCACCAGCGCAAGGACTACGCCATACGCATCCCCGCCGGGAAGACCTTTCGGCAGGATGCCACTGGACAGCTGATTTCCGGCCCCAAACTTCAACCAGAAGAACTCATTAGTCAGCCGGAGTTAATCGATACGCTTCATTCTGCGCTGCGGCAGTCTGAGGTCGTGTTCGGACCGGTTGGCGCTCCCGGCGAGGTTCGTATCCGCTTGGGCTCCAAGCAGGTACCCCGTCCCGAGCATACGATCGTCACTTGGACAAGCGACGACCTAGCGCCCTATTACTGCGTAGAACCGTGGATGGGGCCTCCGAATGCGGCCGAACACAAAGTTGGACTCTTTTGGGTCGCTCCGGGACAATCCCAGAGTTTTGTGGTCGAAATCAGCGTCGTGTAGGGCACCAGCTGCGCGATGAGGCAGGAGCCCAAACCCAGAGTGACCTCCCTGCTTTCCATTGCCATTCCCAACCCGGTCTGAATTCTAAACCCGACTCATGGTGTTTCAACTTAGCATGTCTCCTTTCCTGTTTGGGCTCATCGGCGACATTGGCGGCCCCGAGCTGATTCTGGTGTTTGTCCTGGTTCTTTTGCTCTTCGGAGGGCAACGCTTGCCCGACTTCGCACGCGGCCTCGGAAAGTCGATCCGTGAGTTCAAAAAGGCCACCAGCGGCGTGGAGGAAGAGATCAAGCGCGCGATGGAAGAGCCTAGACCGGTACAAAAGTACATTCCTACGCCCCCACCGCCGGAACTGCCTGACCATCATACTGACATGGGATCGGAGTACCTTCCCCCGGAAGCATTGCCCCCCGCTGATCCCACGACTGCCCCGGAAGCCACTCCGACGTCCCCGCCCGATCCTATCTCGCCCGAAGGACAAATCACTCCTCCGCTCCCTTCGCCCGAGGGCGGCAAGCCCCCCCAAACCTAGGATCGGCTCGATCGTTCCTGGATCGAAGCGGAGCGAAGCGCAGGAGACAAATACTGGAGGAGATCGGTGGTTGCGACGGCCGTGTGGCCTTGCCTTTGTGCGAGAAGATCCGCCGCCATTCCGTGCCAGACGACGCCCCGGGTCGCCGCCAACAACGGATCTTCTGGCCCTGCGGCCAAGAGTCCTCCAATAAGTCCGGCCAAAAGGTCGCCGCTTCCACCTCGGGCCAAGACCGGACCACCAAAGAAGGAGTAGTAGCGCTGCCAGGCCGCCACCACTCCGGTCAATGGCCCTTTCGCGATCACAACCGCATTCGTTTCCGCTGAGAATGACTCCACCGATTCCTGCTGCGAGATACGACCCCACTCCCCCGCGTGCGGGGTCAAGATTCGTGGTACGGTCCCCACTCGAACCAGATTCGGTTGTAACGCATCCGCATCCATCACCACGGGCACCTTGACCGAACCGAGGAGAGCCTTGACGCAATGCAGGCTCTCGTCCGCCCGCCCCATTCCGGGCCCGACCACCCACGCCGTGATTCGATCGATCTTATCGCGCCACAGGTAGGTGCCTTCGAGCGCCAATCCACCCTCTGGAGACTCCGGCCAGCCCACCCACATGGCCTCCGGGGCTGCCGCCGCAAACGTCGCCACCAGGGACTCCGGCACGAAGGCCGTGACCAAACCCACGCCGCTGCGGATCGCCGCTTTCACCGCCATCAAGACGGCTCCGGGAAAGGATCGAGAACCGCCGAGTACACCGACATGGCCAAACGTTCGTTTGTCGACCTGCGACGATCGGAGTCGCGTCAGGGGTTCGAGAATTCTCGGCGAAAGCACGCGAGGTGCACCCTCAAACTCGCCGGTATCGACGTTCCAACCCAAATCAACGAAGCGAAGCCTGCCGGCATTAGGCAACGTCAGGAGGGGGCGTTTGACGATGCCCGTAGCGTAGGTGAAATCCGCTCGAAACGCATCCGGCGCATCCAAGCCCGACGGAAGGTCGATAGCTGCCCGAAGTCGGATCGGACGGCGGTTGACGTGAGCAAGGAACAGCCCGACCGCTGCGTCCATCGGCGCTCGAAACTGGAAGCCGAACACCCCATCCAAACATAAGTCGTAAGACCCCAGCGCATCGTCAGAGCGGCGCACCACCACTCGCTGTGCGGCGGAGTGGAGGAGGTCGCGCCACGCTCGCTTGGCAAGTGGGCGTAACGAACGTTCTCCAAAGACAAAGCACACTTCAACCTGAGCCTGCGGGTACTGCTGCAACAGCACCCGCGTGGCGATCAACGCGTCTCCTCCATTGTGCCCCTTGCCCGCAAGCACCAACATGCGACCCTCCGACGGAAAGCCCCCTATCTCGGAGAAGTCGACCAACAGCCGTTCGGCAATGCCTTTTCCCGCCCGAACCATGGCTGCCCATTCCGCCTCCTCCTCTCCGGACAAAAGGCGCTGTTCCACCGCTCGAGCTTGCTCGCAGGTCATCACCGGCGTCGAATCGATCCAAGCGGCGGTCATGGTCGTCGGGCTGGTATCACCGGTGGGCCTGTGAACTGGATCGGCGCCGCCTTGCCCAAGCCGCGGTCGATAAGCGGACGCGACAACCGGGGGATACACCGAAAAAAGTAGGAGTCAGCTCTGCGTGTGACTTCAAAAAAATCAGTGAATGCCAGGGTCTCCGTGTTCCAAATTGAGATCTGCGTGACTTCTTCAACCCAGACGGCGTGCTCGCCCCAGACCGACCAAATCGCCTCCACCGCAGACAAGCTGGGCTCACCCGGACGAACCGCCGGCGACGGCGAAGCCAGGGAGGGTTCGACTTTATCACTCCGTTCCGGACCCGGCGAAGAGCTCACCAAGTAATCGCGCCTGAGCAAACCGACAAAAAGTGCGCCGACGACAAAGCCCAACAATAACCACGAAGGGACCTTGGAGAGATCCGAGGCCTTCGGCGGCGGTTGGGCGTCCTCGGAGTTCATGTCCGTTTCAACTACGCTCGGAGCAAGGCAGCAACCGCCATCGCGATGCCATCGGTGTGGGACAAGGTCAGGCTGACATGGGACGCGCCCACGTGCTCTAGCAATGCAAGCCCCTTTTCGTCGAGACGCACTCTGGGTTCGTGGCGTTCGCCGTGAAACACCGAAATGGACTTCCATCCCAACTCGGCACCAATTCCCGTCGTAAACGCTTTAGAAACGGCCTCTTTGGCCGCAAAACGTGCAGCGTAATGTTTGTGCGGGAACTTCATGGAGTCGCAATAACGCCTCTCTTCATCCGTGAACACCCGACTGAGGAAGCGCTCCCCCTGGCGTTCCAGCACGCCACGAATGCGCTCCACTTCGACAATGTCTGCCCCCAACCCGACCAAAAAGCCACCTGGCGGTAATTCAAGAGTCATGCACAGGAGGTCGGCGTTCAGCGTCCCACCCCTTGACAGACTACCAGCGCCCCTTCTTCCAAGTCCAGCGCTCAGCTTATCCACCGTGCATGCGTCGCTTCATTTCGCGCACGGCTTCTTCAATCCCGGTGTACAGGGATCGACTGATGATGCTGTGTCCGATGTTGAATTCGTGCGCAAAGGGCAACTGTCTCACTTCGCTAATATTTACGTAATTTATTCCATGCCCGGCATTTATCACCAGTCCTAGCGCATGCCCATGACGCGCGCCGAGCGTGAGTCGCTCAAACTCCTCGCGGCGACGCGCGGGTGAGGAGAAGTAGGCGTTGGCATACGCGCCAGTATGGAGCTCGACCATCGGCGCCCCGAGCGCGACCGCGGCTTCCAGCTGGGATAGGTCGGGGTCGATGAAAAGACTCGTCGCGATCCCTGCGGCGGTCATTGCCGCCACCACGTCCTTCACGCGATCACGGTTTCCCACCACGTCCAAGCCACCTTCGGTCGTAACCTCCTCCCGACTCTCCGGCACGAGGCAGACGGTATCCGGTCGCAGACCCACGGCAAAAGCCACCATGGCCGGGGTACACGCCATCTCAAGGTTGAGGCGGGTGCCCATGCTCTCGCGCAGTCGCAGAACGTCGCGTTCCTGGATGTGACGTCGATCCTCTCGAAGATGAACCGTAATCCCATCCGCACCGGCCCGCTCCGCGAGGAGAGCCAGAGCGACCGGATCAGGCTCTACTGCCCCCCCGGAGGTCGCCGCATGCTGTCGATACCGCGCCTGCCGCACCGTCGCCGCGTGGTCAATGTTTACACCGAGAAGAATCATGGATCGACAGAATGAACGGGCTCCTTGCGATGCGCAAACGTGGAAGTGGTGCGGGATTTCGCTTCCAGCGGTCGGGGTTTCGTCGTTCAACCTCCCTATGCAGAAGCAGTCACCGAAGCGGGAAAACCTCCTGCTGAACATTCTCTTCAATGTCATTCTCCCGTCGGTGCTTCTTTCCTGGCTGAGCAAGCCGGAACGCCTCGGTCCAGTCTGGGGACTGATCATCGCGCTAGCTTTTCCGCTGGGCTACGGCCTCTGGGACTTTTCGCAGAGACGCCAGGCGAACTTCGTTTCGGTGATCGGGTTTCTTAGCGTGTTGTTGACCGGGGTATTCGCCTTGATCCAGGTCGATCGATTCTGGTTTGCCGTCAAGGAAGCGGCCATACCGACGGTGATCGGTTTGTCGGTACTAGCTTCCCTGAAGTCTCGAAACCCACTCGTACGGCAACTGATCTATAACGACCAGATCATCGATGTGGATCGCGTTCAGCGCGCGCTGGTGGAGCGGGGTTCGGAGCAGGCGTTCGCGCGCCAGCTCAACCAAGCCAGCCTGCTCCTGGCCGCGAGCTTCGTCATCAGTGCGATCCTGAATTTCGGGCTCGCACGATTCCTGATCAAAAGCGACACCGGCACCGCAGAGTTCAACGCCGAGTTGGGTCAGATGAACTTTTGGAGCTGGCCCGTGATCGTGGTGCCCAGCATGGCGATGATGATGTTCACCCTTTGGCGGTTGATTGGGAGCATCACCCGGCTGACTGGCCTCTCGACGGACGAAGTCTTCAAGGCCAAAGAGCCGACAGCGAAAGTCTAGGCCGAGGTCAAACGACTGCCAAGACCCGCCTCGTTCCTCGACACTATTGCCGGAGGTTGGTCGGCACGTAATTGCGCTGGGGTGCTCCGACGTAGATCTGCCGGGGACGGTAGATCTTCAGTTTCGGATTCTTCGCAACTTCGTGCCATTGCGCAATCCATCCCGGCATACGGCCGATCGCAAACATGACGGTGAACATCGCCTCCGGAATGCCCAGGGCACGCATGATCAGCCCTGAATAGAAGTCGACATTTGGATACAATTTACGCGTGATGAAGTAGTCGTCACTCAGCGCAACCTCCTCCAATTTCATCGCGATGTTCAGCAGGGGGTCATCCTTGATGCCGAGCGAGGCCAGAGCCTTGTAAAAACTGGTTTTGATGATCTTCGCCCGGGGATCATAGTTCTTGTAGACGCGATGTCCAAACCCCATCAACCGGTCGCCTTTGCCGGACTTGGCCGCTGCGATGAACTTGGTGCCATCATCGCCTTCCGCGTGAATCGATTTCAGCATCTCGATCACCGCCATATTCGCCCCTCCGTGAAGGGGGCCCCACAGCGCATTCACTCCCGCCGAAACCGAAGCAAAGAGATTCGCCCCCGCCGACGCCACCATGCGTACCGTTGACGTCGAACAATTCTGCTCGTGGTCGGCGTGCAGTAGCAGAAACAAGTTCAGCGCGGAAGCCACCTCGGGAGTCGGCACGTACTCGTTGTAGGGCTCCGAAAACATCAGGTGGAGAAAGTTGTCGCAGTAGCTCAGCGTACGTTTGGGATAGTTGAGCGGGAGACCCCGGCTGACGCGGTAGGAGTGAGCCGCGATGGTGCGAACTTTGGAAATCGCGATCGCGACCGCCTCGTCGAAATACTCCAGATCGCGCTGATGGTTGTTGGTCGCCAGGTGCGGATAATAGCACCCCAGGGCATTCATCACCGCCGACAACACCGCCATCGGATGCGAATCAGGGGGGAAGCCCTCAAACAACCGGGCCATGCCTTCATGGAGCGGTGCATGCCGTGTCAACCGTTCCGTAAACTCTGACCGCGCCTTGGGTGTGGGTAATTCGCCGTGAATCACCAAGTAGGCGGTTTCGATGAAATTCGATTTCTCCGCCAGCTGCTCAATGGGGTATCCGCGATAGCGAAGAATCCCAACTTCACCATCGATGTAGGTGATCGCACTTTGGCAGGAGCCCGTGTTGCCAAAACCGTCGTCAAACGTGATGTAACCGGTCTCGTTGCGGAGCTTTGAGATATCCACCGCCTTTTCGGCTTCGGTGCCGACTAAGACGGGCAGGCTAAGTTCCTTGTCATCGAGTATTAGGGTAGCGGTCTTGGCCATAGGTATACACGACAGCAAAAACCGCTCCGCTTGCAAAGAAAAGTTGCCCTACTTTCAACATAGATGGCCGACCAGTAGTGCAAAGCGAAGGAACAGTTAGCTGTTCTTAGGATGGAAGAGGTCGTTAGGGTGGCGAAAGAACCGTCGCTTCTCTCTGTGCGGGGGTCGATGCCCCAGTGGCCAAAGCAACAAAATTTCGATAAACTCGAAGTCCTGAAGCTTGGCTCTTCTCCGGATGAAATTGGGTGGCCGACACCCGCCCGCGCGAGATCGCAGCGCAAAACGAGCCTCCATAATCACACTGCGCCAGAACCAAACTCGCATCCACGGGCTCGCAGTGAAAACTGTGCACGAAATAGAAGGTCTCGCCTTCGGCGCGAAGCCCGTGAGCCAACGGCGCGTCGGGCTGCAGAAAACGAACCGAGTTCCAGCCCATGTGAGGCACCTTGAACATGGGTGGTCGGCGGAAGCGTACCACAGAACCTGCGAATACACCCAGGCCCTGAATCCCACCTTCCTCCGAATAATCAAACAGGGCCTGCATGCCCAAACATACGCCGAGAAACGGTAGGTCGGCGCGCACCCAGTCGGCCACAGCGTCGCCAAGTCCGCTACGCCGGAGCGAGGCAACACAGTCACGAAGCGCTCCCACGCCGGGCAATACCAGACCGGCGGCTTTCGCCTCGGCCAGCTCCTCTCTGGTGTGGACGACAGCAACCTGACCGCCAACCGCCTCGATGGCTTTCGTGACACTGCGAAGGTTGCAGATGCCGGTGTCGATCACCGCGATCGTTGAATCAGTCATGAGCATGAAGTCGTCGCTCCCGAGTCAGAGAAGATTCAGGATCCGTCCGAAGCCTGAACCTCCAATCAGAATCGGACCCCGACGTTTGCTAAAGTTTGCCTTTGGTCGACGGCAGGTGATCCGAAACCCGCGGATCAATCTGGGTGGCCACATCCATCGCCTTGGCCAGTCCCTTGAAGATCGCTTCCGCAATGTGGTGCGGCTCTTCCCCGTATTCGAGTTTCACGTGAAGATTGCAGGCCAATGAATTGCTGAACGCGCGGGCAAACTCCTTGACCAATATCAGGTTGAAATCGCGGACGAACAGGCATGGGGGTGATACGTCATAAACGAGGCATGCCCGGCCGCTCAAATCTACAGCAACCCTCGCGAGTGACTCATCCATGGGCAAAAGAAAGAAGCCGTACCTCCGGATCCCTCGCTTGTCACCCAATGCTTGCCGAAATGCTTCACCAAGAACGAGCCCCACATCTTCTACCGTGTGATGGTAATCGACATCGACATCGCCTTTGCACGCGACCTGAAGGTCAAACAATCCATGCTTCGCAAACAGCGTCAGCATGTGGTCGAAAAAGGGAATGCCCGTATCGATGGTCGCGACGCCCGTGCCGTCCACGTTAAGGGACAAGGAGATATCCGTCTCCGCGGTCTTGCGTGTCAAACTGAGGGTGCGGTGGGTTGCCATGCGAGTAAAGCTTGGTGGACGAGGAGCATCTCATCGTCCGTCCCTACGCTGATGCGCAAAAATGACGCGGTCAAGGGATGGTTCGGGAAGGCCCGGACCAGAATCTTTCGGCTCAACAAATGATGATAGACCGATTGCGCGATTACCAAACCCGTCTGGCCGTTCTGCGCCTTTGGCTCGACGAAAATGAAATTGGCTTCCGATGGGAACGAAAACCAACCGAGCTTCGTCATCCATGCGTTGCGATAGAAATCCCGGGTCGCTTTGATCTTTTCGATCAGTGCGGAGTAATATCCGACATCGCCGAGCGCGGCAACGGCAGCAACTTGCGACAAACGACTCACATTGTAGCTGTCTCGCACGCGATCGAGCGATGCAATGATCTCGGGGTGGCCTAAGGCATAGCCCACGCGAATCCCCGCCAATGCGTGTGCCTTGGAGAGCGTACGTACCACGACAAGTCTCGGGTGCCGCGACAACAGTTCGACCGCATTCTCCCGGGCGAACGGCGCATAAGCTTCATCCACCACCAGGATGCCATGAAATCGCTCCAGGATTTCCTCGAGTTGTCGGTTGGCGAAGGAAACACCCGTCGGAGCGTTGGGCGACGTCAGAAAAAACCCTTTGGCCGAAGAAATCGCGATCTGATCCACAGGCAGCTCCATCGAGCGTTCAAACTCGATGACGCGACTGTGCCCCGCCTGAATCTCCACGAGCACAGGGTAAAGCGAGTAGCTAGGGTACGTAAATCCCGTAGCTGCCCCCGGTCCTCCAAGACACCGGACCAGTAGATTGAGAATGTCGTCCGAACCATTCCCCACGATGACATTCTCAGCTTCAAGTCCCTGACCATGGTAGGCGGCGATCGCGCGCCGCACAGGAGCACTGGTCGGATTTGGATACAAGCGCAGCGAAGCTGCTCCATCCTCCAGTTCCCGGACCAAGGCTTCAGCCACTCGGGGGCTGGGTGGATAACCGCACTCGTTGGTATTGAGCTTGGTCCATCCCGTCTCGGTGGGCTGCAAGCCCGGCGTGTAGGCCTTGAGACGAGAAATGTGGGGCAAGAAGAGGTCGGAAAAAAGAGACATGGATTCTACGGGCGACGGAAAGTGAGAGGAACCACGGTTCGATTCCCAAACCAATCATCCTCGAACGCGGAGCGCCACCGACCGACCGTGCGCCTCGAGCTGTTCCATCGACGCAAAAGCAGCCACCACGGTACTCGCTTTTTTTACCGAGGGACGGTCATAGCGCATCACACTGGTTCGGCGCATAAAATCCGTGACCCTCAGGCCACTAAAAAACCTCCCTGCCCTTCCCGTGGGAAGAACATGGCTGGGGCCCGCCGCAAAGTCACCCAGAGCAGTGGGAGTCATGTTGCCCAGCATGATCGCTCCCGCGGTCGTGATGCGACGGCTCAGGGCGGTTTGCTCTGCCTCCTCGACCAAAAGCTGGAGGTGTTCCGGAGCCACGTAGTTGGCAATTTCCACGGCTTGGTCCAAACTGGGAACGACCATCGCGAGGAGTCCGTGCGAAAGGACCGGCGCAATCTTTCCCGATCGGGGCAGTGCCTTCACCTGCAGATGTAGCTGCGTCTTGATCTCCTCCACCAAGGCTTGCGATGTCGCCACCAAATAGATCTTTTCCCGACCGCTACCGTGCTCCGCTTGGGCCAAAAGGTCCGCCGCCGCAAATTCAAGGTCGGCGCTTTCATCCACCACCAGCATCACTTCGCTCGGACCGGGCAACGAGTCCACTCCCACGGTGCCAAAGACCTGCCGCTTCGCTTCGCAGACGTAGGCATTTCCAGGTCCGAAGATCTTGTCGACCGCTCGTAAGGTTACTGTGCCATAAGCCATCGCACCCACGGCCTGCACTCCTCCGATCCGATAGATCTCGGTCACACCCGAAAGGTCGAGCGCTGCCAAAAGGCCGTCTGCGATCCGTCCCTCCGCATTTGAAGGGGTAAACGCAGCCACTTCCGGGCAACCCGCGATCTTGGCCAACGGAGCCGTCATCAAGACGGTCGAAACCAACGGAACTTGTCCGCCAGGAACATAAAGGCCCACGCGACGAATGGGGTGATACATTTCACCCACCTCTGCCCCGTGCGGGTTTCTTGCACTCCAATCTTTGGGGAGTCCACGTTGGTTGAAGGCAATCACCGCCGCCAGCGACGACTCGATTGCTTTTTGGTCAGCCGGCCGCAACCGCTTTCGGGCACCGGCAATCTCGGACTCTTTCACTCGAAATGCACGGGGCGCGAGCTTCGCTCCGTCAAACTTGGCGGCAAAGTAGGAGATCGCTTCGTCGCCGCGGTTGCGAACATCCTCCAGGATTGTCCGGACCGAATCAGCAATCTCTTTGGTCACAATCGCTCCGCGGCAGAACGCGGCGAGATCGTCATGGAACGACTTGTCAGTATAGGTTAGGACGCGCACAAAGTTCGGCCTCGAAGCCGCCCATCACGGTAATCCACGAGCCGCGCCCGGCAACGATGAACCATTCGCCATCTCGCGGAAAATCGCGCTAGCGAACGGGCGGGGCCCCGGTCACGGGCACTGTAAAAAGCGAGGCCGCAAAGGTTTCGTTCACGAACACCTTCTCGAAAACAATCGTCGCCGAACGCTCTTTGCCACCCTCCACCGGCGTGATTGTCACAATCTTCTGAGGGAACCGCAGACCTCCCGCTACAATCTCGCCTTCCTCTCGAATTTTCCCGCCCTGCTCGGTTTCGGTCAAAATCAGCTTTCCTGTTTCCGCATCAAAGTAACGGGTAAACACGCTCCCCGTGGTGTGCATGAAGCTTAACTTGTGCGCCTGCCGACCCTCGATCGCGATGTCCCCGTGATTTTCCACTCGACCGCCCTTGAGTTGGATCCCACGGAAAAAAGCCAAATTTTCCCACGTGTTTGCCCGGAGTCGTTTCACCTGATCTTTCGTCAAGAGCTTCATTCGCCACCGGCCCTTGTCCTTGAGATCCTCGATCTTCTGCCAACCTTCGTAGTCATCCAGTGCCGTGGTTTCCATTCGATCGGCAGCAGTTGTTACAATACGCTGCCGATAAGGCTTTTGAAAGATAATCTCAATCGCCATGCTTTGATTGGTGTCCGTCTGCAAGGATCCGACGAACCGAACCGACTGCACCTGATCCAATGATTCCTCGGACCCAAGATATCGACGGGCCTTCGCGATGGTCGCATCGGTGTCCAGCGCCCACAAAGAGTCTGCACCCGGCAAAAAGAGCACGGCGGCAATAATCACGACTCTCAGGAACGACGTCATGGGCAGTGAGACCGAGGAAGCCACCATAAGGTTTCGAGAAAAAGGTGCTCTACTCCCACTCGATGGTTGCAGGTGGTTTCGAACTGATATCCAAAACGACTCGAGACACTCCTCGCACCTCGTTGGTGATGCGGGATGACATCTGCTGAAGAAGGTCATAAGGAAGCCGGCTCCAGTCCGCTGTCATCGCGTCCTTGGACTCCACGACCCGTATCGCGATAACGTCCGCATAGTTGCGCTCATCCCCAACCACCCCGACCGACTTGACGGGCAAATAGACGGCAAACGACTGCCAAACTTTCCAATACCATCCACTTTTCATCATTTCGTCCTGAATGATGGCGTCGGCTTCTCTCAGCACGCGCAGGCGTTCGGAGGTGATTTCTCCAATGACCCGGACTCCGAGACCCGGTCCCGGAAACGGTTGCCTCCAGACCACCTCCCTCGGTAATCCCAGCGCCGCGCCCACTGCCCTCACCTCATCCTTGAAGAGCTCTCGAAGCGGCTCGAGCAGCGCGAGCTTCATCCGCGCCGGCAGGCCACCCACATTGTGGTGCGACTTGATGAGAGCGGCCGGATTACCCGCAATCGCGACCGACTCAATCACATCCGGGTAAAGCGTGCCCTGCGCCAGAAACTTGGCTGCACCGACCTGCCGGAGCGATCGTTCGAACACCTCCACAAACGTCTTTCCGATGATCTTCCGTTTACGTTCCGGATCTTTGACGGACTTCAGTCGCTTTAAGAAGAGCGCGGATGCGTCGACCACTCTGAGATCAATTTTGAAATTTCGTTCGTAGAGCGACACCACGGCCTCGCGTTCACCTTTGCGCAACAGACCGTTGTCAACAAACACGCAGGTAAGGCGTCGACCAATCGCGCGATGAATCAAAGCTGCGGCGACGGAGGAATCTACCCCACCCGACAGACCGAGGATGACCCTCGATTTCCCAACCGAGGTACGGATGCCTTCGATTGACCGCAGGATGTAGTCCTCGGTCGTCCAATCTTGCTTCGCACCACAAACACCCACCAAAAAATTACGGATCACATCCACTCCCCGGTCGGTGTGGAATACCTCCGGATGGAACTGAATGCCGTAAAAACCACGCTTTCGGTCCTCGATGACCGCAAACGGTGAATTCTCCGTTGTCCCAATCGCTGAAAAACCAGCAGGCAGGCGGGTCAGCTTGTCACCGTGCGAATTCCAAACCTTCAATCTCTTGGGTAGACCGGAAAACAGTCGGCCGGGCTTCTGAATCGCCAGCGTACCATGGCCATATTCGCGACGATCACCGTGCGCAACTTCCCCGCCCAGGAGACGTCCCATGAGCTGGATTCCGTAACAGATCCCGAGCACAGGAACCCCCAAATTGAAGATCTCTTCGTCCGGAAGTGGTGCTTTCTCCGAAAAAACACTACTCGGACCTCCGGAAAGGATGATCCCAATCACGCCCTCGGACCGCAGCGTCTCGGCCGGCGTCGAAAAGTGATAGATTTTCGAATACACCGAGCACTCACGGATACGACGCGCTATGATCTGCGTATATTGGGATCCGAAGTCGAGAACGGCGATGATCTGGGCCATGGAAAACAGAAACGGGCCGCGGCGGTGAAATCAAGCGGTCCCTCGGAAAAATGAGCTCAAAATCTCAGGCGCGCATTCTCCCGGCCGCAACGAGGACAAACCGCAACTTCGTTTCCTTCGGGGCTCGCGTACACTTCGTTGCAGCGGACACAATGAAACGCATGTTTTCTCCTCAGGGCGTCGAAGCGACGGCGATCGCGGCGATCATAATATAGCCACAAACCGAGGTAAAGAACGGCCACAAACACGCAGAAGCCTACGGCAGCGGTGGTCAGGTCAAACACGGATTCAAACTGGTGTCTGCTGCCTCAACAGACAAGCCGGGGTTCCTGCTCTGCGTACACGAAAAAGCGCCAGACTCGCGTCTGGCGCCTCGTTGGTGTCAATCCGAACAATTGGAAATCAAGCCTGCGCTGGCGTCGCCACGACGGCTTGCGACTCCGTTGATTCGTCCGCCGGTTTCGCTGCCTTCGTCGCCTTCCGCGACTTCGACTTCTTGTAGCCGGCATCATCTGCCTTGACGAATTCGATCAAAGCAAGCTCCGCCGCATCCCCCAATCGCTGCTGGCTCAGCTTGTAAATCCGGGTATAGCCACCCGGACGATTAGCGAACTCCTTGCATTTTTCACCGAAGAGTTGATCAATCGCAGCCTCATCACGAACATCCCGCAAGGCGAGACGACGAAGGTGCAGCTTGTCCTTCTTGTCCGTGGCCACCGCGGCCTTCTTGGCCTTGGTGATAACCTTTTCCACGAAAGGCCGCAGCGCTTTCGCTTTCGTCAAGGTCGTCTTGATTCGACCATGAATAATGAGCGATGCTGCCATATTCGACAGCATGGCCGCGCGGTGCTCGCGCGTGACGCCCAAGGAGGAGTGATGTTTATTGTGACGCATGGTGGTCTATGGGTTGAAGGCCTCCGATCGGCAATCCGGTCGCAGCGTTGGGCGGCAGCGGACGGCGCGAAGACCAAAAGTGTTGAAGCCCGCGATTCATGCGGGCCTCGTCAGTACTCTAGGACCGGATCATATCCATGAACCGGTCCGACAGATCATGATCAGGCTTCCTTCTTGGTATCGAGCAATCGCTCGTCAAACTTCATGCCAAGAGAGAGTCCGAGGGCTTCGAGCTTCTCCTTGATCTCGTTAAGGGACTTCTTGCCGAAGTTACGGTACTTAAGCATCTCCTGCTCCGTCTTCATCGCCAGTTCACCGACCGTGGTGATATTGGCGTTGTTCAAGCAATTAGCGGCCCGAACCGACAACTCGATCTCGTTGACGGACATATTGAGCAGCTTGCGAAGCTTGTTCTGTTCCTCGCTCACTTCAGACTGCTGATTTTCGAATTCGTAAGCTTCGTCGCTGACGCGATCGAAGACATCCAGATGGTGCTTCAGGATCGAAGCAGACTGCTTGAGGGCGTCATCCGGCGTAATCCGACCATCCGTCCAAATTTCCAAAATGAGCTTGTCGTAGTCCGTGATTTGGCCGACGCGTGTGTTTTCGACGGCATACTTGACCAACTTAACCGGCGAAAAAAGAGAATCGATCGGAATCACGCCGATCGCCTGTTCCTCCTTCTTGTTTTGCTCACCCGGATAATAGCCTCGTCCTGTCTTA
The DNA here is from genome assembly GCA_016794625.1 of Opitutaceae bacterium. Classification (GTDB taxonomy): domain Bacteria; phylum Verrucomicrobiota; class Verrucomicrobiia; order Opitutales; family Opitutaceae; genus UBA6669. Next base: position 41,499 of record JAEUGY010000042.1, on the reverse strand, counting down.
ATCTCGATCTCCGCCTCAAATGTCCGCGGCTTGTCCAAGGTGCAAATCACTTGATCCGGATTAACGATCCGGATATTGGCATCGGCCTGAATATCGGCCGCGGTCACGGGCCCTTCGCGATTCACCTTGATTTGCAGGGTGATCGGCTCCCGCTTTTCGGAGTTTACGAGGACCTTCTTGAGATTGAGCACGATGTCGGTGACGTCTTCGACGACCCCATCAATACTCTGAAACTCGTGATTTACCCCGTCGATCTTGATCGACGCAATGGCCGACCCTTCGATCGAACTGAGCAGAACACGACGGAGTGAATTGCCTACGGTATGTCCATAGCCGGCTTCAAAAGGCTCAGCAATGAACTTCGCGTAGGTGGCGGTGGCGCCTTCCTCGATTTTGGTAAGTTTGTTCGGCAGTTCGAACTTTCCGAGGCGTTTGGGCATGGCGATGAAACGAGTGAAGTGATTTAAAGGTAAATCGGAGCTCACTTCCAGAAACCCCGCAATTGGGGTCCGAACGCAAACTCCAAACTGCGAGTTGGAACCGCTTAGAAGCGGGAATAGAACTCAACGATCAGCTGCTCATTGACAGAAGGGTCCATTTCGTCGCGCGTGGGGAGGCGATTGACGACGGCCTTGAAACTCTCAGCATTCAATGTGAGCCAGCCCGGCACATTGCGCATCCGGTTCTCTTCCAAATTGCGAGTCGCGATCTGACGAGAACTTGGGGTGTTCTTGATTTCAATCTCTTCCCCGGCTCGGACGTTGTAGCTGGCAATATCGACCTTATGACCGTTCACGCGAACGTGGCCATGGTTGACCATTTGGCGTGCGGCAGCACGGCTCTTGGCAAACCCAAGCAAATAGACAACACTGTCGAGCCGCGTTTCCAGCAGCTGCAGAAAACGTTCGCCCGTGACACCGCGCTCATTCTTGGCGATTTCGAAAACACGCCGGAATTGACGCTCCAGCAGTCCGTAGATGTAGCGGAGTTTTTGTTTTTCGTTCAAACCGACGGCGTACTCAGAGAGTTTCCGGCGGTTTTTGGGACCGTGTTGCCCTGGGGGGAAGGGCCGACGTTCGTAGGCTTTGGTGGCGCCGAAAATCGGCTGGCCAAAGCGCCGACTCATGCGGGTGGTAGGACCTGTGTAACGAGCCATGGAGAGACCTAATCTAAAGGTTGAAAATGAAGTAAGGATGTCCTCAAGAGAGGACGTTAGACGCGACGACGCTTGCGCGGACGACAACCATTATGGGGAATCGGCGTGACGTCCACGATCGAAGTGATCTCGAGACCAATTGCCTGGAGTGCACGTACCGCACTATCGCGACCCAATCCAGGACCAGAAACCCGAATGATCACATCTTTCAGCCCATGGGACATTGCATTCCGGGCAGCATCCTGAGCGACGACTTGCGCCGCATAGGCGGTCGATTTACGTGAACCGCGGAAATTGCACTTCCCAGCACTCGACCAGGCAATTACCTGGCCCTTCAAATCCGTGATCGAAACGATCGTATTGTTGAAGGAAGCCAAAACGTTCACAAAACCAGTGGTGACGTTCTTGGAACCCTTTGCCTTACGAATCTTGATTGCACCCAACTCTTCCTTAAGGAGTTCCTCGGCAGTTGGTTGCCTTGCCACGCCACCTACTAGTTCAACCGGCTTAGCGGGTGCGACCGGAGCTGCGGCATCCGCGGGTGCGGGTGCAGCGCTGTCGGCAGCAGGCACCTTGGCGGCCTTCGCTGGCTTCTTGTCTGCAGCAGGCGCGGCTTCGCTTCCGGTCGCGGCTTTGACGGGTTTCTCTTTCTTGGGAGCTGACTTTTCTTCGGCCATGGCGTGAAATTACTCTTTAGCTTTGGTTACACCAACAGTCTTACGCGGTCCCTTGCGGGTACGGGCATTGGTACTCGTACGCTGACCGCGAACCGGAAGACTACGACGATGGCGAATCCCGCGGTAACAGTTGATCGCCTGGAGCCGCTTCAAATTCGCCGCGAGTTCACGGCGAAGATCGCCCTCAAGAACCCACTTGTGATCAGTAATGATATGGAGAATCTTGTTTAGATTCTCTTCCGTGAGATCCTGCGCACGCAGATTGGGGTCAATACCCGCCTCCTTGATAATCTGATCAGCCCGCAATGGGCCAATACCGTAGATGTAACGGAGTGAGTAGCCGACCTTCTTTTTGGCCGGGATTTCTACGCCAAGGAGACGAGGCATATTAGAGGAGGTTTACGATTTACAGACGTTTGGTTGGAAAACGGAAAATTCAGAGTGGTATCAAACCGGTTTCTTGCCGGCGACCTGAGCTTGAGCAATGGTCAGTATTTCTGGACCATTCAATGTCGTGAGCACCGTGTGTTCGAAATGAGCCGAGGGAGATCCATCAGCGGTTACAACTGTCCATCCGTCAGATAGGGTCTTGGTCTTGTACCCACCGAGATTCACCATCGGCTCTATCGCCAACGTCATTCCGGGTCGGATCTTGTCGCGTACTTCTCGGCCAAAGTTTGGAATCTGGGGCTCTTCATGCATCGCAAGACCCACACCATGGCCAACCATATCGCGAACTACGTTGAAACCGTGCGCTTCCACGTGACGCTGAATGGCTTGCGATATATCGGCGATACGGTTCCCGACAACAGCATTTGAAATGCCGATCTTCAACGCGCCCTCGGTCACTTCCAAAAGCTCCGTCAGTCGCGGCGAGATTTGCCCAACTGGTAGGGTGATTGCATTATCACCAATGTAGCCGTTGTAAGATACCACAATATCGATCGCAACAATGTCACCGTCACGCAAGATTCGTCGGAATGAAGGGATTCCGTGAACCACTTCTTCATTGACCGAGATACAGGTGTGCGCCGGATAGCGTCTGGAAGCTAGCTGATAGCCATAACAGGCACTCGTAGCCCCGAGTCGGGCAATTGCGAGCCGACCACATTCCTCCAAATCCTGCGTGCTGATTCCAGGCCTCACAAGCTGACGAAGTTCCTGAAGAACCGCAGCGGCTACCGCACAAGCTTCTCTCATCCGAACAATCTGGCGTTCGTTCTTAATGGGAATCATGGCGTAGCTGGGATAAGCTTCGGCATCTGCAAGATACCTAGCTTCTGATAATGTTCGTGAACTTCCGGGCAGGACTCCGAGACGGTCGACCCTATCACTGCGTCGACCCGCTCATTTCTCGCCTCCACCCATTCATCGAACACCAAGGCCTGGAGCAACGTAGCCGGGAAATCCAACAAAAGGAATCCCGCATCAGGTTTGCGTGTCCAATACCAGCGTCTCAAAGTCGCAATCTGCTGATCATGCGAAACAAGTGAGAGGGCTCGCGGACGCGAAATCTCCACGCCCATCAGAGAGCGAGGAGAGACGTGCTCAATAAAATTCAAAGAACGCAAAAACGCTTGGTAGCCTGCTAACCGGCTGACGCCGACACCCAGTAGTACCAACTTGGTTCGAGTGCGATCACCAGAACCGGCAAAGAGGGCGGAATCTAGGGTCATCAAGACCGAAGTAAAGCCTAATTTCCCGAGAAATGTCGATACGCCCAAATGCCCAAACCAAGAAGGAACAAACCCAACATCGGGTAAACCAGCTTCATCACTGCTTCAGAGCTTAAAGCTTCGCTGGTAGCACTTTGCGTGCCCACGCTTCTTGCCCTGATTCGTCCCTTCTTCAGGAAACCATCGTAGTGGCGCTGGAGCAGGAACGTCTCGATTTGCCGCATGGTGTCCAAAATCACGCCCACCGTAATCAGCATTCCTGTGCCGCCGAAGAAAATAGCAATGCGTTGCGGTACATTGAGCTCAAAGAGCAAAACATCGGGCATGACCGCAATGACCGTGAGGAAAATCGCCCCGGCGAGAGTCAGTCGGGTCATAATGAAGTCAAGAAACTGAGCTGTCGGGTCACCTGGCCTCACGCCTGGGATATATCCGCCATACTTCTTCAGATCATCGGCAATCTGGATCGGCTTGAACATCACCGACACCCAAAAATAACTGAAGAAGAGAATCAAAAAGACCATGAACGCATAATAGGTCCAATGTCCTCTCAGTAGATTGTTGGAGAACTCGATCATCCACTTCCAGTTCATTGCGGCACCTAACTGGGCGAAAATCTGCTGAGGGAACAGGAGAATGGCGCTCGCAAAGATCACCGGCATGACTCCCGAGTAGTTCACCTTCAAGGGGAGGAAGGAACTCTGGCCACCCATCACCTTGTTTCCGACCACACGTTTTGCATATTGCACGGGAATCTTCCGCTGTCCTTGCACCACCATGATGATCCCCATGGTCACAACAACAAACAATGCGACCATGATAATCGCTTGCGGCAATCCGAGTCTTGCGACACCCACCGGAGCGAAAAACAACTGGTAGGTCGCTGCCGCCGCACCGGGAATGTCAGCCAGGATGCCCACCGTGATCAAGAGCGAGACACCGTTGCCTATTCCCCGCTGCGTAATCTGCTCACCCAGCCACATGAGAAGCAATGTCCCCGCCGTCATGAAAATGACGGATGTGATCAGAAACCAAACCTTACTCACAATGACGATCGAACCATACTGATTCACATCATAGCCGGGAAACAATCTTCCGGGATTCTCAAGTGCCAAAATCAAAAGCGTTCCCTGTACCAAGCAGATCAAAACCGTGGCATATCGGGTGTACTGCGTAAGCTTCTGACGACCAACATCACCTTCCTGCTGCAACCGGCTCAGAGCTGGAACGACCGCGGTCATCAATTGGAAAATGATCGACGCACTGATGTAAGGCATGATCCCGAGCGCAAAAACGGCGCCCTTGACCAGCGCACCACCGGTGAACATGTTATACAGTCCGACCAGAGCACTTGCGCCTCCGGACGCCTGATCACCAAAAAACGCTTGTAGAGGCTTGGGATCAAGCCCAGGCAGTGGGATGTGGGCGCCAACTCGGGCTACAAAAAGCAGCGCCAACGTATAGAAAATCCGGGAACGCAGTTCCGGAATCTTCAAGGAATTGGTGAAAGCAGAAAACACAGGAGAAATTCAGAAGTCAGAATTCGCAGGACGGAGTGCAAAAAGGGCCGCGCGGCAGAGGCGCGGCCCAGAACAAACGGTTCAGGCGACGATCGCCTGGCCACCAGCCGCCTCAATTTTCGCCTTCGCTGAGGCTGAAAATTTGGCCGCTGTGATCTTCAGCGCCTTGCTCAATTCTCCATCACCCAAAACCTTCACGAACGTTTCATCCTTACGAATCAAGCCATGATCGGCAAGGATCTTGGCATTCACCTCCGTGATGGATGAATCTAACGTCGCGAGGTCTCCAACGTTCACCACCGATGGTTCGGTGCGAAAGGCAGCCTGATTGAAGCCACGATGAGGCAACTTGCGGTACAGAGGCATCTGACCACCTTCAAAACCAGGACGAATGCTTCCACCGGATCGGGCAGTCTGACCTTTGCCACCCCGACCGGATGTCTTCCCATGGCCGCTGCCTTCGCCGCAGCCAACTCGCTTGCGACGGTGCACCGCACCGTCGACGTTTTTCATTTCGTGAAGTTTCATATAGGATTCCTAGAGATGCGCCCTCAACGGCCACCGCCGCCGAGAACTCGGATTTTAAGATGACTAGCTCTTGCGGATGCTCGCGATATCCTCGGCGAGACGTAGCTGCCGAAGAGCAGCGACCGTGGCGTTCACAACCGCTATGTGGTTGTTCGAACCCATAGATTTCGTGAGCACGTTCTTGACCCCAGCCGCCTCGAGGACGGCGCGAACACCGCCACCCGCGATGAGGCCAGTTCCAGGCGAAGCCGGTTTCAGGAGCACTTTGCCTCCATCAAAAACTCCCATGACTTCATGCGGGATCGTATCCCCTTTGAGCTTCACATGAATCAAACGCTTCTTTGCATGCTCGGTGCTCTTACGAATGGCGTCCGGAACTTCATTCGCCTTACCCAGACCCACGCCGATGTTGCCCTTTTGATCGCCAACGACCGCCAACGCGGAGAAGCTAAAGCGACGACCACCCTTCACAACCTTGGCGCAACGATTGATAAAGACAACCTTCTCAATCATTTCGGGTCCATCAGACTTCGCCGGAGCATCCCGTCGGTCACGACGGCCCTGGCCGCCATCGCGGCGCGGACCACGGTTGTCGCCTGGTCTAGAACCCCGGCGTTGACCACCGCTGCCCGAAGGATTGCGATTATCGCCGGGAGTATCCGCAGCGGGTGTAGTAACAGTTTCAGTGCTCATGGGCGTCTAGGTTAGAACACAAGCCCGCCCTCGCGGGCGGCTTCGGCAAAGCTCTTCACCTTGCCATGGTAACGGGCACCGTTGCGGTCAAAAACAACGGAAGAAAGACCAGCAGCCTTCGCCTTGGAGGCGAAAGCAACACCAAGTGACTTTGCTCCAAGCAAATTGGCTTTCAGGTTCTGCTTCCGGAGTTCGGGATCGAGACTTGAAAGAAAAACGAGCGTCGCTCCAGCGGCGTCGTCGATCGCCTGTGCGTAAATGTGCTTTGCCGTAAATTTCACGCTGAGCCGGGGGCGCAGCGCTGAGCCTACGACCTTTTTCCGAATCCGCCAACGGCGTTTCTGGAGGAGGTCTGCTTTTTGAATAGTATTCATGGGAGGTTTCCCAAAATTGGTTGATGTTTCTTGTGACGTTAGGCGACTGTCTTGCCTTCTTTGCGTCGAACGCGCTCGCCAACGATGCGCACGCCCTTGCCCTTATAGGGTTCCGGCGGGTAATAACTACGAATCTCCGCGGTCACGGCGCCAACAAGTTGCTTGTCGACTCCTTCGATCTTGAGCTTTGTCTGATCGGTGATCGTCACCTTAATCCCGTCTGGAATATCGAAGACAATAGGATGGGAATAGCCCAAGGCTAAATCGATCTGCTTACCTTTCAGGTTCGCTTTAAATCCAACTCCTTGGATTTCCAGTTCTTTTGTATAACCTTCGGTAACGCCCTTGACCATGCCGGCCACGACCGAACGTGCCGTGCCGTACATCGCTCGCGAAAAGCGCGTCTCCTCTGTCGGAGCGAAGGTCACTTTCTTGTCGGCGATCGAGATCTTTACGACGGGTGAGAATGTCTTGTTCACCTTGCCCTTGGGTCCTTCGACGAACACGGTGTTATCCGCCTTGACGTCTACTTTGACCTTTTCAGGAATGGGAACGGGTTGTTTTCCAATGCGACTCATGGTGATGTTTCTCGGTTACCAAACATTACAAATCAGCTCTCCGCCGACTTTATTGCGGAGGCAATCCTGGTTGTTCATCAAGCCACGAGACGTGGAAAGAATGCTGATTCCGAGTCCATTCAGAACCCGCGGAATTTCGCTGTAGCGGTAATAGAGACGCCTGCCCGGGGTCGACACACGGGTGAGATTGGTGATTGCCGGGCTCTCATTCACATACTTTAGCGTGACGACAAGCGTCTTGTGGCCCTTTTCATCTGCTCCGATCGAAAAGTCCGAAATGAACCCGTCCGCCTTCAAAATGGCGGCGATGCTCTCCTTCATATTCGAATGCGGCGCCGAGGTTTCGGCTTTCTTCGCTTTCGATGCGTTCCGAAGTCGAGTCAGAAAATCGCTGATGGGATCTGTCATGGTGATGGATGTTTGATTATATCAACGGGTCATATCCAGAGTGCCCTGCGGCACATTGACTCCCGAAGAAAGTTGAAAGAGTTACCAGGAAGACTTGGTGACACCTGGGATTTTTCCGGCCAGAGCCAACTCGCGGAATTGGATACGCGAGACGCCGAATTTACCAATATACGCCCGTGGGCGTCCGCTCATAGAACACCGGTTACGCACTCGATTTTTCGAGGAGTTACGCGGGAGCTTCTGCAGCTTCTTTTGAGCTGCAAAGAACTCTTCGTCGTTGCTACCCGGATTGGCGAGGATGGCTTTCAGCTCGGCGCGCTTAGCGGCAAATTTTACAACGAGCTTCTTGCGTTTCTCGTTGCGCTGGATGGCAGAAGTTTTCGGCATGGCAAATCGTTGTTAAGATTAAGCTGCGGTGGAAGCTTTTGCGGCTTCGGTGCGACGGAAGGGCATACCCATCAACTTGAGCAGCTCCCGACCCTCTTCATCATTGGATGCAGTCGTGACAATGGTGATATCAAGTCCCATGGTCTTCTTCACATTCTCAACCGTGATTTCCGGGAAAATGGCAAAATCATTGATACCAAGATTGTAATTGCCTTGTCCATCGAGCTTCGGAGATACCCCGCGAAAATCTCGGATCGTGGGAAGAGCGACCGACAACAGACGGTAAAGGAACTCCCACATGGAGTTTCCTCGGAGCGTCACATGCGCACCAACCACCTGGCCTGCCCGCAACTTGAAATTCGCAATCGCCTTCTTGGACTTTGCCAACACGGGCTTCTGTCCGGCAATCAACCCGAGATCCCGCGCTACGTCCGCGATCAGGTTTTTGTCCGCCTCCGAGTCTATCCCGGTATTGAGCACCACCTTGGTGATCCGAGGGACTTCGTGCTTGTTCTTGTATCCCCGGCTTTTAATTAGCTCGGGAACAACGTATTCGGAGTATGTTTTCTTGAGAGTTGGTACTGTGCTCATGGAGAGGGCCCCGGATTTCCAAGCCGGTGGCGTAGAGATGAGAGGATTAAACTGAAAAAACGACGACGGTGCGGAGGAAGGGCTTTTCTGGCAAGAACCTTCCACCGCCCATCTGGCATCAAGCGGTCGTAGGAGCCTTTGCCACGCGGCGCTTGCTCCCGTCGAAACGGGTCTTCAGCTGCAGGTTGGAAACATGAATTGATCCCTCGCGTTCCGCGATGGTACCATTTGGATGCTCCTGCGACTTCTTGAGGTGACGCTTGATCATCGCAACGCCCTCAACACGAGCGCGATTTGTCGCGGCAAGAACTTCGAGAATCTTGCCTGATTTTCCTTTGTGGGAACCGGCGATGACAACAACCTCATCGCCTCTTTTGATGTGAAACTTCTGCATGTTCGTAGCGGTTAGAGCACCTCGGGAGCGAGCGAGATGATTTTCATGAAATTCTTTGCGCGAAGCTCGCGGGCCACGGGCCCGAAAATGCGCGTGCCTTTTGGATTGCCGTCAGCGCCAATGATGACGATCGCGTTGCTATCGAACCGAAGGTAACTGCCATCCGCGCGGCGGACGGGAGCACGGGTTCTTACAACAACCGCTTTGGCGACTTCGCCTTTCTTGACGGTTGCATCCGTAGTGCTTTCTTTAATATGGACGGTGACAATGTCACCCACGCCGGCCGTATCCGTCTTCTGACCTTTACGGGAAATATACGCGGCCTTGCGTGCGCCTGTGTTGTCGGCGACTTCGAGAATTGAACGTAGTTGGATCATGGCAGGGTCGATTATGTTTTATGGTATCTGCCCGATCAAACTTTGGGAGAAGCCGAGGAAGTCATGGTTGTCTTGGTGGGAACCGCCGCCGCGACATCCGCTTCGCTGATTGCGACAGCATCCGAAGTAACGGCCTTTTCGACCACTCGGATGACGCGCCAACGTTTCAGACGACTGAGGGGACGAGTTTCCATAACTTCGACTTTGTCGCCGGTCTTGGTCTCATTGTTCTCGTCGTGGACGTGCACCACAGTTTGGCGATTGATCACCTTGTGGTAACGTGGATGAGGCGTCTTGTACGGAATGGTGACTTTGATTGACTTGTCACCAGAACGGCTGGTCACGAAGCCCGTCAGGGTTTTACGAGTGTTGCGAGTGGACATGGCGTTAAGCGGCTTTGACTGACTTCTTTGCTTTCGCGGCGGTCAGAAGGCGGGCAATGTCCTTGCGCAGCGAACGGAGCTCATGCGTTTTCTCGACCTGTCCGGTCTGTTTCCGCAAGCGCAGTTGGAGGAGTTGTTCGCGGTTTTCGCGAACCTTGGTATCAATTTCTACCGGAGAGAGCTCGTTGATTTCTTTCGCTGTCATGGCGATGGATGAATAAAGGTTTGATTATGCTGCTGCACCGCCACGAACGATGAACCGACAGCGGAAAGGCAGTTTGGCGTCAGCCAACCGGAACGCTTCCTTCGCGATACTGGCGGGAACACCGGAGAGCTCAAACAAAACGGCCCCGGGCTTGATAACAGCGACGTAGAATTCGACCGGGCCTTTACCTTGACCTTGCCGAACTTCAGCCGGTTTCTTTGTCACTGGCTTGTGGGGGAAGATCCGGATCCACAATTTGCCTTTGCGCTTGAGATGACGGGAAATAGTTACTCGGGCCGCCTCAATCTGTTGACCGGTCATAGGACCACGGGACAACGATTGAAGACCGAACTCACCGAAAGCGAGCGTGTTACCACGCTTTGCGTTTCCAGCGCGAGACCCCTTCTGGGATTTGCGATACTTGGTGCGAGAGGGAGCGAGAGCCATGGGAATATACGGTATTTGAAGGTTTCATCGGCGATCCTGATCTGGCGTTTGTGACACCTGACCATCGGATCGGTGACGAGCTCAGACAGCGTTGTCGGACTCCTTTTTGCAGATCCAGCACTTGACGCCGATTTTGCCGTAAACCGTCTGGGCTTCAGAAAATCCGTAGTCGATATTCTCCCGCAGCGTATGCAGCGGCACACGCCCTTTACGCTGCCATTCCCGACGGGCGATATCCGCACCACCCAAGCGACCCGAACACTGGATACGGATTCCCTCCGCTCCGAGAGCCATTGCCATTTCAACCGCCTTTTTCATGGCACGGCGAAAGGCAATGCGGCGCTCGAGTTGAAGGGCTACGTTCTCTGCGACCAGTTGAGCCTCAATCTCGGGTTTCTTGACCTCCTGGATATCCAGCAAGATCTCTTTCCCAGTCAGCTTCGCCAGCTCCTCCTTGATCTTTTCAACCTCTTGACCCTTACGTCCAATGACAACGCCAGGGCGGGCTGTATAAATCTTAACACGAACTCGGTTGGAAGCGCGCTCGATGAAAATGCGCGGCACGGAGGCCTGCTTCAGCTTTTCCATCAGTTTTTGACGGATGATCTGATCTTCAAGCAACAGTTTCGGAAAATCCTTCTTGCTGGCGAACCAGCGCGACTGCCAATTACGGCGGACTGCGAGACGGAAACCGGTAGGATTCGTTTTTTGGCCCATGGCGAGGATCAGTTGGTGTTGCCGTCGGTCAGGACGATCGTGATGTGCGACATCTTCTTGCGGCGCGGCATCGCAGTGCCACGAGCTCCGGCCTTGAAGCGTTTGAGAACCGGCCCTTGGTCAACGATCGCTGATTTTACAATCAACGAATCGGCCGAGAGGTTGTTGTTATTCTCTGCGTTGGCGATCGCACTCTTAAGTGTTTTGACGATCAACCGTGCGCTCTTGCGTGGAATGATCCCGAGGAGATCGACGGCGTCTGGAGCCTTGCGCCCCTGAATGGTACGGGCCACCTCGCGCACCTTTTTAGGCGACATGCGAGCATAGCGGGTGATTGCTTGAACTTCCATGGTATCGAAGAGGGATTCCCTGAGAGGGCGACAGCAACCGACAGCCAAGTGCCGATCCTGTCCTTTGTTGATATCGAGTGGTGATTGGCATCTCGCCTGGCGGCGGATGGAGTAGGATTGCGTGTACGAGTAACCTTAAATCTCTTTCCGCGTCATGCCGCCGTGGGCCTTGAACACGCGGGTGGGAGCAAATTCGCCCAACTTATGACCCACCATGTTTTCGGTCACGTACACGGCAACGAAGGCTTTGCCATTGTGAACGTTGAAGGTGAGCCCAATAAAATCGGGGGTGATCGTCGAGCGGCGAGACCAAGTCTGAATGGGCTTCTTCGTTGCACCGGACTTGGTTGCCTTCTCGATTTTCTCGAGCAGGTGGTAGTCGACGAAGAAACCTTTTTTGATGGAGCGAGCCATGGTAGCGAGTGATAATTACTTCTTGTTGCGCGGCGGACGACCATTGTGGCGAACCAGAATCTGGCTGCTCGTGGTTTTGGAGCGGCGCCTCGTGGGAAAACCTTTGGCGAGTTGACCCCAAGGTGACACCAGCTGCTGACGGCCACCGCCACCCTTGGACTTACCTTGACCACCACCGTTGGGGTGATCAACCGGGTTCATGGCCATACCGCGCACACGCGGTCGCCGCCCGAGCCATCGATTGCGACCTGCTTTACCAAGCGATTCGTTGGAATGATCACCATTGCCAACCTCGCCGATGGTGCCACGACAGTTTGGACTCACCAAACGGATCTCACCGGAGGGCATCTTGAGCTGAGCCACTCCATTTTCAACCGCGACAAGTTCGATCGAGGTGCCCGCAGTGCGCCCCATCTTCGCTCCTCGTCCAGGCACCAGCTCCACGCAATGCAGTTTTGTGGAGGGAGGGATCAAATGCAGAGGGAAATTGTTTCCAATCAGAAAATCATTGGTCGTAGCCGTGTTGGCTGCAATGATCGTCGCACCGACCTCAAGTCCTTTCGGAGCAACAATGTAGCGCTTTTCCGCCTTTTCATCCTGATACTGCAAAAGCGCGATATGGGCTGTACGATTGGGATCATACTCAAGCGCAATGACCTTGGCTGGTACACCGACCTTATCGAAGCGCTTAAAATCAATGATTCGATAGAGTTGTTTGTGACCACCGCCGCGACGGCGTGAGGTGACACGTCCGTAGACATTGCGCCCGCCCGTCTTCGGTTTGGGTTCGGTAAGCGCACGCTCTGGACGTTTCTTGCTGAGTCCTTCCGCCCGGTTCAACAGCGTAAAGCGTTGGGCCGGCGTAAGGGGTCGAAAAGGTTTCAGTGCCATTTGAATTATTCTCCGTAGGTAGGCGCGGTCGTTCAGACCAACTCGATCTTGTCGCCAGCTTTCAGCGTTACTATTGCCTTGCGGTAATCAGACGTTACGCTCGGTTGTCCCGAACGCCCACGCTTGTTTTTTCCGCGGTAATTCTGTATATTCACGCGGGTGACCTTGACCTTGAACGTCTGCTCGACTGCGAGTCGCACAGCGCCCTTGGTCGCACCTGACGTGATTTCGAATGTATATTGACCCAGCTCCGACGAAGCCTTGGTGGCCTTCTCCGTCAACCGGACCATCTTGAGTACGTTATGGGCGTTCATCTTAGTTCTGGGAGCCGTTAATACGGGCAAGGATGGCTTCCAACGCAGCCGAGCTGACAATGATCTTTTTGTAGTGAGCCAAATCCAAGGCATTCAGCTTGGATGCCTCTTGGAGAGAAACACGCGCCAGATTCCGGGCCGCACGAATTGATTCCGGAGCAAAGGGTGCATCGACCAAAAGCAATTTGCCCTTGGGCTCAATGCGCCCCACGACGTCTTTTACTTGTTTCGTCTTTGCCGCGGAGAAGGCGACTTTCTCGATCACAACCACTTCGCCTGCACTAGCGCGATCGAACAAGGCACGGCTGAAAGCCAAAGCCTTGACTTTGTTGTTGATCTTCTTGGAGAAGTCGCGGGGACGCGGACCAAAAACGACGCCGCCGCCAACCCAGAGAGGAGAACGAATCGAACCGGCTCGAGCGCGGCCCGTGCCCTTTTGACGCCAGGGCTTCTTACCGCCTCCAGACACTTCACCGCGTGTCTTGGTGGAGCGAGTTCCCTGACGTTGATTGGCGCGAATTGCGACGATAACTTCCTTCACGGCTTGGACACCTTTATCTCCTTCAAAAACGGGGAGATTGGGGAAGTCCTGATCGCGTGACGAAGAACCGTCGGAACTGTAAACTTTAAGCTTCATGGCTGTGGTCCCTCCTGAATTTAAGAATTAGTCTTGGGCTGTCCTTTAATCGCGGTTCGAACAATGACATCGTCACCGTTCGCGCCTGGGATGGCGCCCTTGACCAAGAGGAGGTTCTTTTCCGGAAGTACCTTCACCACACGTAAGTTCTGCATGGTGCGACGTTCGTTGCCCATATGACCAGGCATCGCTTGATTCTTCCAGGACCGACCCGGCGTCTGACGCATACCGATGGAGCCGATGCGTCGATGGAACATCGATCCGTGTGAGGCCGGACCGCCGGCAACGCGAAAACGGCGGACCACGCCTTGAAATCCTTTTCCTTTCGTGATGCCGATGACATCCACGTACTGACCCTCTTTAAAGCTATCGACGGTGACTACGTCACCCGGCTTGAGGGCGGATTTGGAAGCGAGGCGGACCTCACTGAGAACCCGGGGTGCGCCTGCGATCCCAGCCTTCTTGGCGTGATTTAACTCCGCCTTGGAGGCATTCTTTTCTTTCGACTGGGAAAAACCCAATTGAACAGCGTCGTAACCGTCCTTTTCGACAGTTTTAACTTGGACCACTGAGCAGGGTCCTGCTTCGACCACGGTGACCGGGACTAAGACGTTTTGCGCGTCATAGACTTGGGTCATGCCGAGTTTTTTACCGATGAGTGTACTGATTGACATGGGCTAAGTGGTAGGTGGAAGGTTTCCGTTTAAGGACCTACATTAGCGATTCCCCATTCGCGGGGAGTTGCCGCTAGACTGTGGAGTACTTTGCTGGGTGCAGCTTAAACGTTAATGGTGATATCGACACCTGACGGTAGATTGAGCTTCTTCAACTCATCCACAGTCTGGGCGGTCGGTTCAATAATATCGATCAAGCGTTTGTGCGTTCGAGTTTCGAACTGCTCCATCGACTTTTTGTCAACATGCGGTGAACGGTTGACGGAAAGCTTGTCGATGCGTGTCGGCAACGGAATCGGACCGGAGACGCGCGCACCAGAGCGCTTTGCGGTTTCAACGATTTCCAAGGCAGACTGATCGATGACTCGATAGTCGAAACCTTGAAGTTTAATGCGAATGCGTTGGCCTTTCATGGCGAAAAAAGAACGAAGGGTTAGGTACGTGCGGGCGCTTTCGAAGACGACTCAACGATCTTCGTGAGAAGATTGTTGGGCACCTGCTCGAAGTGCGAAGGTGTGATGGACGCGCTTGCGCGTCCTTTGGAAAGCGAACGGATGTCCGTCACATAGCCAAAGAGAGTTTCCAGCGGAACTGCAGCCGTGACGATACACGCCCCCGCCTTGTTCTCCATGCCTTGGATGGTCCCGCGCCGACGATTGATGTCCCCCATCAAATCTCCTTGGTATTCTTCCGGAGTGGTCAATTCAACCGCCATGATGGGTTCAAGCAGGATGGGCTTGGCCTTCTTCATCGCTTCCTTGAAGCCAAAAATGCCCGCCATCTTAAACGCCAATTCTGACGAGTCCACTTCGTGGAATGAACCATCGACAATGCGGATGATCGCATCAACGACCGGGTAACCGGCAACGACACCATTGTTCGCGCCTTCGAGGATTCCTTCGGTCGCCGGCTTGATAAATTCTTTGGGAATTGATCCACCAACGATTTCGTTCACGACCTCGACACCCTTACCCTTTTCGTTGGGCTCGATTTTCACCACCACGTGGCCATACTGACCTTTGCCACCGGATTGGCGGATGAACTTTCCTTCGCCATCAGCAGGCACAGTAACGGTCTCACGGTAGGCGATCTGCGGTTTGCCGGATGTTGCTTCTACCTTGAACTCGCGCTTCATGCGATCGCGAATGATTTCAAGGTGCAGCTCCCCCATGCCCGCAAGGATGATTTGGCCAGTATCCGGGTCGGTGGAGACGCGCAGGGTAGGATCCTCTGCGACCAGTCTCTGCAGCGCCGTTCCCATCTTTTCCTGATCGGCCTTCGAATTTGGCTCGATGGACATCGCGATCACGGGATCGGGGAATGAGGGCGGTTCAAGACGGATATCGTTATCCTCGTGACTCAGAGTATCTCCCGTTATGACGTCTTTAACGCCTACGAGCGCGCAGATGTCACCCGCGTACGCGACATCGATTTCTTCGCGTTCAATGGCACGCATCAGAACCAGGCGCGAAACACGCTCGGTGCGACGGGTGCGTGGATTATAAAGGGACATGCCTTTGGCAACCGTACCAGTATACACCCGGAAGAAGACGAGTTTTCCGACGAACGGATCACTCCATAGCTTGAACGCGAGTCCGGCGAGCTTCGACTTGTCGTCGACAGTGGCGTAGACTTCCTTTCCATCGGAATCCTGCCCCTTCATCGGCGGCACATCGATCGGATTCGGAAGGTAGTTCACGACGCAATCAAGGAGCCGCTGGACGCCTTTCTTCTTGAACGCAGAACCGGGTATCACTCCGGTGAACTGAAGGGAGATCGTCGCCTTGCGAATACCCAGCATCAATTCGTCATTCGTGATCTCTTCTCCACTCAGGTACTTTTCGGCGATCACATCGTCGAAATCCGAGACCGCTTCAATCAGCTTGTCGCGATATTCCTGCGCCTGGGTCGAGTAAGCTTCTGGAATCTCACTCGTGATTGGATTCAGTCCGAGCGGATCTGTCGTTTCGTCAAAGATGTAAGCGATACGCTGGACCAGATCGATCAGGCCCGTAAAGTTCTCCTCTTTGCCAATCGGGATGAAGAGCGGATGTGCGTTCGCCTTGAGCTTGTCGCGCATTTCCTGCACCGCTCTAAAGAAATCAGCGCCGGTGCGGTCCATCTTGTTGATGAACGCCACGCGAGGCACGCGGTATTTGTTGGCCTGACGCCAAACGGTTTCGGACTGTGGCTGCACGCCCGCAACCGCGCAAAACACTGCGACCGCGCCGTCAAGGACTCTCAACGAGCGCTCAACCTCCGCCGTGAAGTCAACGTGGCCGGGAGTATCAATAATATTGATGCGTTGTTTGATACCCTTCCAAGGGCCGCACGATGCATTCCATGCGCAAGAAATGGCCGCTGCCGTGATCGTGATACCACGCTCACGTTCCTGCTCCATCCAATCGGTCACCGTGGAGCCTTCATGCACTTCGCCCATCTTGTGTACCGCGCCCGAGTAGAACAGGATGCGTTCAGTCGTGGTGGTCTTACCCGCATCGATGTGAGCGGCAATGCCTATGTTTCTCGTCCATTCCAGCGGAAATGGGCGATTCGGTGAATTGACCGATGAAACATGTGCTTTATCGGTAACGATTTTAATGTCGATGGCGGCGGACATGGGCGATCTCTGCTTCCAATATAATCAGTTTACCAGCGAAGGTGAGCAAACGCACGATTGGCCTGAGCCATCTTGTGCGTGTCTTCCTTCTTCTTTACGACGCTGCCCGTGTTGTTATAGGCATCGACGATCTCCGCGGCCAACGCATCACGCATGGGAACACCCTTGCGAGTTCCCGCTGCAGTAACAATCCAACGAAGCGCGAGGCTCTCCTGACGTTCGAAAGAAATTTCCACCGGTACCTGATAGGTGGCACCGCCAACACGACGGCTCTTGACTTCGAGACGAGGGCGCGCGTTTTCCATCGCGCCGATCAAGAGGTCAACCGGATCGCCTTTTTCCAGCTTTTCCGACACCTTCTCAAAGGCACCATAGACGATGCGCTCGGCTAGGTTCTTCTTGCCGCTCTTCATTACAACATGAACGAGGTGGGCAACAAGGGGGCTGCCATAGCGGATATCCGGCTCAATGGTGCGTTTGTCTGCTCTGTGACGACGTGACATAGTCAGTATTCTCCTAGCTAAAGATTAGGCCTTCTTTTCCTTCGGGCGCTTAACACCGTACTTGGACCGACTCCGACGGCGTTTTTCTACACCGGTAGCGTCAAGCGTACCGCGGACGATATGATAACGAACTCCAGGCAAATCCTTCACACGACCACCTCGAACCAAGACGATAGAGTGCTCCTGGAGGTTATGACCTTCATCAGGAATGTATGAAATGACTTCATTCCCATTGGTGAGCCGAACCTTGGCCACTTTTCGGATGGCGGAGTTTGGCTTCTTGGGCGTGCGGGTCATGACCTGCACGCAGACACCACGGCGGAAGGGGTTGCCGGAAAGTGCCGGCGATTTAGACTTCGCACGGATATTCCGGCGGCCTTTGCGCACGAGTTGGTTGATGGTCGGCATACGAAATTGTGGTCTCGGAAATGGCGAAAAGAGGGGGAAATTAGCAACCATGCTCCCCTCGGCAAGAACAATCTGACAGAAAGTGGAGCGCGGGGGAAGAAACCGGGGCGAGTCGGCTTGGGACGACGCATCATGTCACAGAAACGCTCGGCGCACCGTCGTCCCCATCTTCAGATGTGTCCTACCGTTCCTCTTCAGCAAAGGGGGTTTTCGCTCCGTGCGACCGCCTGCAGTATCGTTGGCTTTTTGCATGAACGTGCGTTTCTTCCAGCGCACGACCCTCAGGGGTAAATCCGTGACGCCATACTAGATTCTACGGGCCCGAACTGCCCGCATCGGCGCGCGGCGGTTCGGCTCCGAGTCGTGGTGTACGAGCTGTCCCTATTCCACCTTATCTGAGTGAATTGGCATCAGCTGACCACCAGCACCAGCGTGGTCAGCGGTTAGGCGACGAACCTCGTCGATTGGGTCGCGTAGCTACCAATCATCCATCGTCCTAGTCCCCCACTCCGTACGTTGATCGAACTAGGCAACCCTCAAGCCCCAAGGTGCCTCGTTTCATCGCAGGCCCTAGCTCGTCCCTGAGCGGAAAGAGATGCTGCGGCGCTACGCGAGATCGATCAGAGGAGCTCCTTCCTCCACCGCATCACCTGCCTTTACGTGCACCGCGCTTACGCGTCCTTGTTTGGATGCGTAGACAAATGTGTTCATCTTCATCGCCTCGATCGTCGCTACTTGCATACCCTCGTTTACCCCCTGTCCTACAACGACATCTATGGAAACAATCTTGCCCGAGAGAGGACTGGCCACCGCGTTCACACCGCCCGTAGCACGTGCGGTTTCGCTGCTTTCGGCCTTGGGCGCGGCCTCTAGAACCGCTCTTGGAGGAGAGGCAGGAGTTGCTGAGGTTACGGCTTTTCCTACCTCAGCCGCGCCGGGCGCTGATGAACCGTCCAAAACCTCAACAACGACATCGTAGGACTTGCCGTCGACAGTAACTCTAAGCTTTTTCATGGAAATAGATTAACTTGTTCTTGGTTAGCGCTGTAAACGATGAATTGCCATTCCCGCAAACCGAAGGCAATTATCCCTCTTGATATTCATCCTGGTGAGATCAATTTTACTCATGTCCACGCATGGCGCCCGTCATAGCGGGATATTCCCGTGCTTCTTGGGTGGACGGGTCTCACGTTTCGACAAGGTATTCCTGAGCGCCATAGATAGAACAGCCCTCGTCTGGGACGGTTCAATGACGTCGGTGATCATTCCTTTGCGAGCAGCGGCATAAGGCGATGCGAACTTGTCGCGATATTGAGCGACCAATGTTTCTTCCAACGTATGCGGTTCGGTCGCCGCAGCTAGTTCCCGGCGGTAGAGTATCTTGACCGCGCCTTCTGCCCCCATCACCGCAATCTCAGATCCAGGCCAAGCATAGACCACGTCCGCACCCATGTCGGCACTGCACATCGCCAAATAGGCGCCTCCATATGCCTTTCGCAAAATGACGGTGAGTTTCGGAACTGTCGCCGCCGCATAGGCAAACAACATTTTAGCGCCATGTCGGATAATCCCACCGCGCTCCTGTGCCAGGCCCGGCATAAACCCGGGTATGTCAACCAAGGTAACGATAGGTATATTAAACACGTTGCAGAATCGGATAAATCTAGCGCCTTTGTCGGATGAATCGATGTCCAAGGTTCCGGCCTTGACCATGGATTGATTGGCTACAATCCCCACGACCACCCCCTGCATCCTGCCAAAGCCAACCACAAGATTCTTCGCCCATTCTTTTTGCACCTCAAGGAAATCCCCTTCGTCCACCAAGCGCCGAATCACCTGCGTGACATCAAAGGGCGTCTTCGAATCGGCAGGCACTAAATCGTTCAACGCGGCATCAGGGGAAAGATCGATGTTCGGCGAAGGACGATGCGGAGGATCCATCACATTATTCGGCGGGATGAAGGACAGTATTCGCTTCACGAGCAACAATGCGTGCTTCTCGTCCTCCGCCACGAAGTGGATATTGCCACTGACCGACGCATGCGCATGGGCGCTGCCGATCTCATCCATCGTAACCGTCTGGCCAGTCGCCGCCTTGATGACGTCCGGACCGCAAATGAACATGTTGGCATTCGACTTCGTCATGATGATGAAGTCGGTCAGGGCCGGCGAGTAGGCGGCTCCTCCCGCACAAGGTCCGGCAATGATCGAAATCTGAGGCACCACTCCCGAGGCAAGCACATTCCGGAAAAACACCTGCCCGTATCCGGACAGTGAATCGTCGCCCTCCTGAATTCGAGCACCGCCCGAATCATTGATGCCCAGAATTGGCATACCAGACTTCATCGCGTAATCCATCAAGTCGCAGATCTTCTTGGAGTGGATACGTCCGAGACTACCTCCGCTCACCGTGAAATCATGACTGTACGCAGCTACAGGCCTTCCATCAATGTAGCCAACTCCCGTGACGACTCCATCACCGGGCAGAGACTTCTTCTCCAAACCGAAGTCGTGGCAGTCGTGATCGGCATGAAGTCCCCACTCCATGAAGGTGTTCGCTTGAAAGAGGCTGGTCAGTCTTTCGCGCGCGTGGAGCTGCCCTTTTGCATGGCGCTCCATGATTTTGTCTTCTCCGCCTCCCGCCAGCGCTACCGCCCGGCGCGAACGAAGATTCTCAAGTAAATCAGGATGAATTGGCATGTGAATGTACCTCAATGTGCTGCTTCGCCCTTCTTCAAGGCGCAGAACTCGGTCAAGACGCCACGCGTGCTCTTCGGATGCAAGAAAGCGACCCACTTACCCGCTGCTCCTTCGAAGGGCTCAGCATTTATCAGACGGACTCCGGCTCCGGAAGCTTGCGCAAGTTGACCGGCAATATCGCTGGTGCGAAACGCAATATGGTGAATTCCTTCTCCCTTGTCCGACAGAAATTTGGCGATCGGGCTGTCGGCGGAGGTGGGCTCCAGCAACTCAAGGTGAACTCCGTCCACATTGAAGAAGGCAGTCTTCACTCGTTGCGATGCAACCTCCTCCCTGCCTTCGCAACGCAGTCCAAGCGCGTTTTCATAGAACGGAATCGCCTCTTCCAAGGAGCGAACCGCAATGCCCAGGTGATCGATTTTTTGTATCATGGCTATGAGAGTGGTCCTGACCACTGGCTCAACAAGCCTACGGCAAGTCAGCCACGCCTACTCCTCGTTTCTTGCCAAAGAGTGCGTCACGATTGTGAGCCTCGTCGCGGCACTCATCCCGCCAACCAGTAATCATCTCATCAACAACCATCCGCGCCGCCCGGCGCGCGGAGACGCGGCCCTCCGCCACCTCGCTCTCGATTGCAGCACGCATGGAACGTAACTGCTTATTGGATTCGCACCGGTCAGCAAGTAACTGGAGCAACAAGTCATTCATCCAGGAAACATTCTGGCTTCTCCGTATCCGGTCAAAATCACCTCTACGCCTGGCTCGGTCAATGCACGCCTCCACTGCCAGCCAGATCTCAGCCACTCCCTCACCCGTGAGTGCGGAACAGGTTCTTACTTTAGGCTTCTCGTCCTCCCCTTTTGCATCGAGATAGCGAAGAGCACGCTCAAGCTCCAGCGCAGCGGACTCGGCCCGGACTCTATTCTCACCATCCGCCTTGTTGACCACCACGAGATGGGCAAGCTCAAGGATGCCCTTCTTCATTCCTTGGAGCTCATCTCCAGTGCCGGCAATGGTGAGCAGAACAAAGCAATCAACCATTGAGCGGACGACGACCTCGCTCTGCCCGACACCGACCGTCTCAACAATAATCGTGTCGTAACCCGCAGCCTCGCAGAGCCCGATGACCTCGCGCGTCCTGCGAGCAACACCGCCCAGCAATCCGCCGCTTGGCGAGGGCCGAATGAAGACACCGGCTTCGCGCGCAAGTCGGTCCATGCGTGTCTTGTCTGCAAGGATACTACCGCCTGAGACCGGACTGCTTGGATCCACCGATAGAACAGCCAGCCGGCGCCCCAACCGGACAAGATTTAGGCCCAAAGAATCAATGAATGTGCTCTTTCCAGCACCGGGTACACCGGAGATGCCGATTCGAATGGAGGGCTGCGATCGCGGTGTAAGCCGATCGATCAGTTCATCGGCCAAAACACGATGCTGTTCCGTTCTGCTCTCGACTAGGGTGATCGCCTGCGCGAGTGCCACCCGATCACCGGTAGTAATCCGTTTCTCCAGACCGGCCACATCAATGTGTCGCGCCGCGCCCTTCCTCGTGCAAACAACGCTGTCCGCAGAATCAGGAACCGCGGCAACGATGCGCGTGGCAAAACCCTCACCACCGCCGGATGGAGCCCACGCTGGCAATTTCGACTCTGAGGCACCGTGATTCACAGTTCGATTCAACAAGCAACGGACGCATCAACCCGCGGAGTAATGCCCCGAGAAACGCCATCGCTATCCTGTCTCCTTGGTCGTTTGAAGGCGCTGGAGGATGATTCGGGCCGAGTCCGGAATCGGTGTCCCGGGTCCGAAGATGGCCGCGGCGCCACTGTTGAGAAGAAATTGGTAGTCCTGCGCCGGTATGACGCCCCCGACCACCAACATGATGTCCTCTCTACCCAGCGCCTTGAGCGCGGCAACAAGCTGGGGCAGGAGCGTCTTGTGTCCTCCAGCCAGTGAACTCATCGCAACCACATGCACGTCGTTGTCCGCCGCTTGCCGGGCCGTCTCCTCAGGTGTCTGAAAGAGCGGCCCAATATCCACATCAAATCCCATATCCGCCATCGCAGATGCTACCACCTTTGCTCCACGATCATGTCCGTCCTGTCCCATCTTGGCGATGAGAATGCGTGGTCGACGACCTTCACTGCCTTCAAACTCCTGCGCAAGGCGTCTGATTTCCGAGACGCCGCCTTGTTCGCCGTAACTGCTGCTGTACACTCCCGACACGGACCGGGTGACCGCTTCGTATCTGCTAAATGCCTCCTCCAGCGCAAGAGAGATCTCACCCAGAGTCGCACGTACTCGCGCTGCGGAAACCGCTAACTCCAGCAGATTACCTCTCTTCGAGCGCGCAGACTCTGTGAGTGCGTCCAACGCATGCCGTACCTCGGCTGCATTCCGTTCTGACTTCAGCTTCTTCAGCATCCGCACCTGCGACTCTCGGACGGCTGTGTTGTCTACCTCCAGAATTTCCATCGGATCCTCTCGATCGAGTCGGAACTTGTTCACTCCCACAATCACCTCCCGACCGGAGTCAATGAGTGCCTGTCGTCTCGCGGCAGCCTCTTCGATCCGTAGCTTCGGCAAGCCGGTCTCTATCGCCTTCGCCATTCCACCCAAAGCCTCCACCTCTTGAATGTGTTTCCAAGAGAGATGCATGAGCTCATTCGTGAGAGACTCAACGTAGTAGGAACCACCCCAGGGATCCACGACCTGACACAAACCTGTCTCTGCCTGGAGAAACAGCTGGGTGTTCCGTGCGATTCGAGCGGAGAAGTCTGTTGGCAGCGCAATCGCCTCATCGAGCGAATTCGTATGCAGCGATTGCGTGTGTCCCATCGCTGCCGCCATGGCCTCAACGCAGGTTCGCACAACGTTGTTGTAGGGATCCTGTTCTGTGAGACTCCAACCTGAGGTCTGGGAATGTGTTCGCAGGGCCATCGACTTTGAGTTGCTCGGATTGAAACCGCGGACAATCTTCGACCAAAGCAGCCGGGCCGCTCGCATCTTTGCGACCTCCATAAAAAAGTTCTTTCCCTGCGCCCAGAAGAAGGAAAGCCGCGGCGCGAACGCGTCGATATCGATGCCAGCCTGCCGACCTGTTCGCAGGTACTCCAGCCCATCTGCCAGTGTGTAAGCTAGTTCAAGGTCCGCGGTAGCTCCAGCCTCCTGCATGTGGTATCCAGAAATCGATATCGAGTTGAACTTTGGCATGTTCTTCGACGTAAACTCGAAGATATCAGCGATGATTCTCATCGATGGTTCCGGCGGATAGATGTAGGTGTTGCGAACCATGTACTCCTTCAGGATGTCATTTTGGATCGTCCCTGACAGTCTATCGATCGCCACCCCCTGTTCCTCCGCCGCCACAATGTAAAAAGCCAGCACCGGAAGGACCGCCCCATTCATCGTCATGGAGACACTTATCTTGTCCAACGGTATGCCGTCGAACAGCGCCTTCATATCGAGCACGCTGTCAACAGCGACACCCGCTTTCCCTACGTCTCCCATCACTCGCGGGTGATCAGAGTCGTATCCGCGGTGCGTCGCTAGGTCGAAAGCCACCGACAGTCCGGTCTGTCCGGCCGCTAGGTTCCTGCGATAAAATGCATTGCTCTCGGTCGCAGTCGAAAATCCGGCATACTGCCGAACGGTCCACGGCTTCTGCACATACATCGTCGCGTACGGCCCGCGCAAGAAAGGAGCCACGCCAGCCGTGTAATCAAGATGCTCGCAATTCGCCACATCCTCCGGCGTGTAAAACGATTTAACTGAAATCTGTTCGATCGTCTGCCACACAGGGCCCCTTTCTTTCCGACCTGTGGCTGCGGGGACCGCGAAGGGCGACTGGAACACACAACTTGAGAAATTTGGAATACTCATCGTTAGGTGGAGTCAACTTACAGTCCAAGCCTTTGGTAGATCGACGCGAGGAGCTTTGCGGCATTGGCTCTCACGTGAATGAACTCATCCACACCTTTCGACCGATACGCTTCGAGGCGCTCTCCAGGATGTCCAGCGAGCACCAAAAGAGGCGGACACTTGATCCTCTTGATCTCCTCCGCCAGCGAGGGGACCAGTTCCGGATACGATTCGTCCGATGAGCAAATCACGAGAACCGGCGCTCCATCCGCTAAGCCAGCGGTTACTGCGGCGGCTACCGTGGAGAAGCCCCGCGAATCCACCACCTCAAATCCTCCGGTGGAGAAGAAACCCTTGCTGAAATCGGCCCGTGCGCCGTGCTGCGCACGTGGACCCATATTCAAAAGGAATACGCGCGGCAGCCGGCCGTGCTTCATGCGATAGTCTTCTGATTTCCGTCGCAGAGCTTCAAATGATTCCGCCCGCCGCCTGAACACCAGTTTCGGAACGACGGGTGACGCGGAAGGCATCATGCCAAGCGCCTTCGAAACTTCGCCAATACTGGCTCCAGCAGTGAAAGCCTCGATCGTCGCACGCATCCGATCAACCGACTTTGCGGTACCAATTCTCTGGAGCGATTCAACCACTACAGCAGTGCGATGAGCATCGCGCATCATACGATCAGTCGCTGTACGCTGGCTCAGGCCGTTGCCCTGGCTACTGTGAGCGAGCGGACTGGTCGTTACGACCGTTTCCTGCAGATTCGGATGAAGATTTGTTCCGACAATCCCGTCACGACGGACCTCAGCTCCCTGATGACGCAACTCTGCGAGTCGTTCGATCTCCCTTTGGGGTTCCCCGAGCTGGACAGAACGGATCATCCCACCCTGGGCCTCCACCGATTGAAAAATCGCCCACGCTTTCTCCGCGAGTTCACGCGTCAGCGTCTCCACGTACCATGAGCCGCCGGCCGGGTCCTGAACGCGGCCTAAGTGGCATTCTTCGTTCAGGATAACCTGCGTGTTTCGTGCCAACCTTCGCGAGAATTCATCAGGCATCCGCAAGCACTCGTCAAATGCGGAAACGTGGATACTTTCGCAGCCGGAAACAATGCCGACGAAAGCCTCACTCGTTGAACGAAGAAGATTCACGTGAGGGTCAAGCAGGGTCTTGTTCCACATCGCGGATCTTCCGTGGCAGACAAGCCCGCAACCCGCCGGAGGGATACTCGCAGCCTCCAGCACTCTGGTCCAAAGGAGACGAGCCGCTCGCACCTTAGCAATCTCGACGAAAAAGTGCGAACCCAGCGAGAAAGTGAACAGAATGCGCGAAGCTGCATCCGACGGCGGAACTCCAATCACCTCCAGCCTACGCAGATAGTCGACTGCGCTCGCCAATCCATAGCCCAACTCGTGGGATGCTGTTCCTCCAGCCTCGGCCCAAAGGTTGGCCTGTATCCCGATCACACGAAGCTCAGGGGCTTCAACCTTTGCCCATCGGAGCGCGTCCGCCATCGAATTAATGGACCATTCTACCGGCCCCGGAACCGTTCCGCGCTGTATCCACTCGCCAATTGGATCGCTTGCAATGGTTCCCCTCAAAGAGCGGGAAGTGCGCCCTTGGCTTAGTTCCGCTGCGGTAATCATCGCCAGTAGGGGAAGCGCAGACACTCCAGCCTGCACGTAGAGCGGTACTGCAGAGAGATCAACTCCCCGCAAAGCTCGACTGAGGTCGGCCAAGGATGCAAGTGACAGCCCGCATCCGCCGACATCGGCCGTTTGTGCGTCGTCGGGATCAAGCCCCAGACGCGTTGCGACATCCAGAAGCAGATTTACAGAATTCTGCCCACGATTCAGATCGTGCAAAAGCGCTTGGTTGAAATCGGCCGGACTCCCATACGGCAGCTCCTGACAAATCCTATTTCCCTCGGAGGTCTGGCGCACCGAGCCCCGAGTATAAGGAATCTCCCCAGGGACTCCGGCCTCGAGACCGTATCGCTCCGCGGACGAGCGGGTATAGATGGGCTGAACCTCAATCCCATCCGGAAGTTTGGTCACTAGCTTTCGCTCGATCGTTCCTCCCTCGAGCGATTCCTCGGCCATCCGGCGCCACGCATCGATCGGTGGGACCGGAAATTCGGAGAGCAGCTTCGTCGTACGTTCATATGCAGACATGGGAATGGCAGGCCGTGGGAGGTCATCCGAGATCCTCAACGGTCACATCAAATGACTCTCCTCCAACACTGATTCTAAGGCGCGATCCCGGGACTGGAGCCGCCGTTGCGGTGCTTGCATTGGTCACGGGTCGAGGCGTCGACGCGGCGGCCGCGGTTCCACTGGCAACAGTGGGCTGAGACTTGGGCTTGGGCCGCAAGAGTGCCTCCGTTTCCCGAGGAAACATCGCGTAAAGTACTGCCGTGTCGTCATCAGAAGGGAGCCCTTTGGCAGTTAACTCCGCACGGAGCGTCGCCATTCGCGGAGGAAGATGGTCCGCCGGTCGGCCTGTGACAGGAGTCTGCCCAGAGCTCTTCGCCGCCAGTGCAACCACTTCGGGGTCCACCGGTCCGGGAGCTCGTCCATACTTGCCTAACGCCAAATCGGCTGTTGCTTGGGCGAGGTTTTTCCAACGACCGAACTTCACATTGAGCATCGCCTGTGTCCCAACGATCTGCGATGTTGGAGTGACCAGAGGAATCCATCCGAGTGCCTTCCGCACCTCGGGGATTTCCGACAGAACCTCGTCCAGCTTGTTCTCCATCTTCATCTCTTTGAGCTGGTTTCTGAAGTTTGAGAGCATGCCCCCCGGCACCTGAAACGACAATGCATCGCTATCAACACGATCGTTCACCGGACTCATGACCGAAGCCAGTTCCGAGGCTACACCCTCAAAATGCTGTCGCAAACGGGCAAGTCTCAACAAATCAAGGACTGGCGCCCTCAGATTTCCCTGAAGCAGGGCCAGCATTCTCACCGTATCGGGTTGTCCAGTACCATTTGCGAATGGCACAATGGAACAATCAACCGCGTCGGCTCCTGCTTCGATCGCCGCCAGATACGTTGCTCCCGCCAATCCTGCGGTTTCGTGCGAGTGAACAACCAACGGCAGATCGGAGTGCCGGTCCTTGATGCCACGAACTATCTGATACGCAATGGTGGGAGGCAGCAGGCCCGCCATGTCTTTCAGACAAATCGAATCCACCTCCAAGTCAGCCAATCCATCGGCAAGACGCACAAACATGTCCGGCGTGTGCACTGGGCTGGTGGTGAAACACAGCGTGCCTTGTGCGTGCTTGCCCGCAGCCTTCACCGCCCGTACTGCAGTCTGAAGATTGCGCAAATCGTTCAGCGCATCGAATATCCGGAAGATATCCATCCCGTGGTTCGCGGTGCAACGGATGAACGCTTCGACCACATCGTCAGGAAAGCTGGTGTATTGGACAATGTTCTGACCCCGCAGCAGCATCATGTGCGGCGTTTTCGGCGTCAGTGGTTTTAGTGCGTCCAAACGGGCAAACGGATTCTCCCCCAAAAACCGAAGACACGAGTCAATGGTCGCGCCTCCCCAGGTTTCCAATGCTCCAAAACCGAGTTCATCGAGATCCTTGGCGGCAGGCAGCATTTGTGGCGTGGTCATCCGAGTCGCTGCCAAAGACTGATGCCCATCGCGCAAGACCGTGTTGTTAAATTTGATCGGTTTCATGACGAGGGTGTCGATTCGCGGAGTGATACCGTGCCTCAACCGGACAAGAGACTAGCGGGAACGCCTCTCCACGACTATGCCACACTTGCCGAATGTTCCGCATTCTTTGCGTCGGGAATCATGCGTGCTTCCAGATGGGAGAGCACGATGGCAAAAAAAATCGCCCGGTCTTTGTAGACCGGGCGAATAACGAAAAGGAGCTAGGCTCAACAAATCGTTTTGGCGGGAGGGACAGAGAGCTAAGCGCAAACCCTCATCGTTGACAAGCGTAATCTCGTTGCATGGAGGACGAGGCGTTGCCCCAACCTTTCCGTCAGGAGGCTAGAATCACCTAATCAGCCGCGCCAAGAGCGCGCGGCTGGTTAGTTCGAATTTCACTTCGTCAGGCGCAACCGTTTACGCCGAGGTAGCAGCCGAAATCGGAGCATCATCAGCCACGTTAAGTTCCTCACCAAAGGGCAAACTGATTCGAAGTTGCTTGAAGGCAGGTAAACCCGTGCCCGCAGGAATCAGATGACCCATGATCACATTCTCTTTGAATCCCTTCAGGTGATCCACTTTTCCAAGTGTTGACGCGTCGGTTAGAACGCGAGTTGTCTCTTGGAACGATGCCGCTGAGATGAACGACTCCGTCTCAAGCGAGGCCTTGGTAATGCCAAGAAGGATCGGCTCGGCTTCCGCAGGCTTCCCTCCCGCTTCTTCAATTCGCTTGTTTTCGGAAAGAAACGCGGCGCGATCCACTTGCTCGCCCCAAAAGTACTCGCTATCGCCCGGGTCTGTAATGCGAACCTTTCGCAGCATTTGACGAATGATAATCTCGATGTGCTTATCGTTGATGGTCACACCTTGAAGCCGATAGACCTCTTGGACTTGAGAAATCAAGAAGTCATAAAGTGCACTGGGTCCGAGGATCTCCAAGATCTCGTGCGGGTCGGCAGAGCCTTCGGTGAGATGCTGTCCCTTGTGGACCACATCGCCAGGTTGAACGATGATATGCTTCCCCGTTGGGATCAGATGCTCTTCTTCCTGCCCCGTCTCATCGTTCTTCACGACCAGTTTTCGTTTGCCGCGTACCGTGCCCTCAAACGAGACAATGCCATCGATGCGCGCCATTTCCGCGGCATCCTTTGGACGTCGCGCCTCAAAAAGCTCAGCCACGCGGGGAAGACCTCCCGTAATGTCCTTCGTCTTCGACGCCTGCCGAGGCGTCTTTGCCAAAAGCGCACCAGGCGCAATCACGTCGCTCTCATTCACAACGATCTGCGCTCCAACCGGGATCGAATAGGCCGCCAACGCACGATTAGCGGAATCACGCACCTCAATTTGCGGATTCAGATCCTCCTTGTGCTCGATAACGACGGTGGCAATACGACCCGAAGACTCGTCCAACTCGCGCTTAACCGTTACTCCCGGGATCATGTCCTTGAAGATCAATGTGCCTCCCTTCTCAGAAAGCACAGGCACGTTATACGGATCCCATTGAGCCAGCACCGCGCCCTTTTCAATCGTTTCTCCATCACCAACATGAAGGAACGATCCCACCACAATATTGTAAGTCTCCAGCTCCTTATCGTCAGCATCAAAGATCTGGATGCTACCCGTCTTGTTGAGAACGATATTGCCACCATCCGCGGTTTGCACGAGTCGCAATCCGCGGTACCTGACGATACCCGTTGAACGAACTCTGATTTCGGGCGTCTTGAATCCGCCGGACGCAACGCCACCAATGTGGAATGTACGCATCGTAAGCTGGGTACCCGGCTCACCGATCGACTGCGCCGCGATAATTCCAACCGAATCACCGATCTTGGCCACCCGGTTTGTTGCCGGATTTATACCATAGCTGCGCGCATCAATGCCGTGCTTGCTGATGGAAGTCAGGGGTGACATGACTTTAACCCGTTCAATACTAGACTCCACGATCCGGGTGGCGATTTCTTCAGTGATGAGATCACCGGATCCGACCAGACGCTCGCTCGGATTCAAGGGGTTGTAGACGTCATCACTCGAGCACCGTCCGACAATTCGCTCGCGTAGACCAACAATCTCGTCGTCACCTTCAAAAATCGCCTTCTTCCAGATTCCGTCGCGAGATCCGCAATCGTCCTCGGCAATAATCACATCCATAGCGACATCGCACAACTTGCGCGTCATGTAGCCCGCGTCAGCAGTCTTGAGCGCAGTATCAGCAAGTCCCTTTCGTGCACCATGGGTTGAAATGAAATACTCAAGCACGGTCAGCCCTTCACGGAACGAAGAAAGAATCGGCCGTTCAATGATTTCTCCCGACGGTTTGGCCATCAAGCCTCGAGTTCCGCACAACTGACGAACCTGCTGCTTATTACCTCGGGCACCGGAATCCATCATGATATACACTGGATTGACCTCAGTCTTGCCCTCGTTGTTTTCAAGTTTTGAAAACACGGCTTTTGCGATCTTATCGGTGGCTCCAGTCCAAATATCGACCACCTTATTGTACCGCTCTCCGTCGGTGATGATGCCCTTGTTAAACTGAGCCTCGACTTCAGCGATCTTCTTTCGAGAATCCGCCACGATATCCTTTTTATCCTCCGGGATGATCATATCGTCTATCCCGATCGAAATGCCGGCCTGGAATGCGGTCTGGAATCCAAGTTCCTTCAGTTTGTCGAGCATCTCGACCGTAACTGTATCGCCTGCCACCTTATAGGTGTTAAGGATCAAATCACCAAGTTTGCTCTTCGGAACCGGGAAGTTTATAAAGCCCAGCCCCTTGGGCCAAATCTGGTTGAAGATGACTCTTCCCACCGTCGTACGCACGAGTTTCTTCTCTGCATGCCCGTAAACTGTTTCGCGATGGTAGTCGGGATTCGGTATATCAACCCAGTCATGCATCTTGAGCGCGCCATCAGCCTTCGCATAGAGCACTTCCTGCAACCCGCTGAGCATCGGCACACGTTGTTCCTTTGCAGGCTTGCGACGCGGTTCAATGGTCAAGTAGTATGCACCAAGTACGATATCTTGCGAAGGTGTCAGGATCGGTTTGCCCGAAGACGGCGAGAAGATGTTATTCGTCGACATCATGAGGAGTTTGCACTCCATCACTGCCTCGAGGGAGAGCGGCACGTGAACCGCCATCTGGTCACCATCAAAGTCCGCATTGTAGGCCGTACAGACCAGAGGATGCACGCGGATCGCTTCTCCTTCGATCAAGACAGGCTCAAAGGCCTGAATCGAGAGTCTATGGAGCGTGGGTGCTCGATTAAGAAGTACAGGATGCCCCTTCGTGACCTCTTCGAGAATGTCCCAGACTTCGGGTGACTTCTTCTCGATCATCTTTCGCGCGCCGCGCACGGTATGGACAAAGCCCAACTCTTTGAGGCGACGGATGATAAATGGCTCGAATAGCACGAGGGCCATCTTCTTAGGCAGTCCGCACTGATTTAGCTTCAGCTCGGGACCGATCACGATCACTGATCGACCCGAGTAGTCGACGCGCTTGCCGAGAAGATTCTGCCGGAATCGCCCCTGCTTGCCTTTCAGCATGTCCGAAAGTGACTTAAGGGGACGATTGCCTGCTCCAGTCACAGGGCGACCGTGACGTCCATTGTCAAAGAGAGCATCTACGGCCTCCTGCAACATGCGCTTCTCATTGTGAATAATCACATCCGGCGTCTTGAGCTGCATCAGATTCCGCAAACGGTTATTGCGGTTGATCACGCGCCGATAGAGATCGTTTAGATCCGAAGTCGCAAACCGTCCACCTTCCAAGGGCACCAAAGGACGAAGATCAGGAGGAATAACGGGCAAAACCTCCAAGACCATCCATTCGGGACGGGACTTGGAATGGATGAACCCTTGAATCACCTTAAGCCGTTTGGATAGCTTCTTCTTTATCTGTTTCGAACGCGTGGCTCGCATCTGCTCCTGCAGCTCTGCGACGGTCGCCGACATATCCATGCCCTTCAGGGCCTCGCGCACTGCCTCGGCTCCCATTTTCGCGACGAACGAGTCATCGCCGTATTCGTCGAGTGCCTGGCGGTACTCGGTGTCGGTCAATAGTTGTTTGGGCTCCAAGGGAGTCTTCCCCGGATCCACAACCATGTAATTCTCGTAGTAAATGACCCGCTCCAGAGAGCGAGCGGTCATATCAAGCAAAAGACCCAGACGACTGGGCATACTCTTCAGAAACCAAATGTGGGCTACGGGGACTGCGAGTTCAATATGTCCCATGCGCTCGCGACGGACACGAGCGATCGTTACCTCCACGCCACAGCGATCGCAGACTACGTCCTTGTACTTGATGCGCTTGTACTTTCCACACGCACATTCATAGTCACGTACGGGACCAAAGATCTTCTGACAGAACAAGCCACCCGGCTCCGGCTTGAATGTACGATAGTTGATCGTCTCAGGGTTTTTGACTTCTCCCTTGGACCACGCACGTATCGTTTCCGGCGAAGCTACCGTGATGGAAACGCAATCGAACAAGTTTTCGTCAAGGCCAAGCGCGGAACGGGCTTCATCACGGGCCGATGCGGCGGTTTCAGCAGGTTGAATGCTCATGTATTTATCGCTGTCGTTGTTTAAAGTCTATTGACGCAAACAGCCCCGCTTCAGCTCCCGAAGCTAAGGGCGTCATTCTTCGCGAGCTTAATGTCGAGACCCAAGGACTGGATTTCCTTAATCAATACGTTGAATGACTCGGGCGTACCGGCCACCAGCGTGTTGTCGCCCTTGACGAGCGACTCATAGATCTTGGTTCTTCCCTGCACATCGTCCGACTTCACCGTGAGCAACTCCTGAAGCGTGTGCGCGGCACCGTAGGCTTCCAACGCCCACACTTCCATTTCTCCAAAGCGTTGACCACCGTATTGCGCCTTACCTCCCAAGGGTTGTTGCGTCACCAAGGAGTACGGGCCCACCGCTCGAGCGTGGATCTTATGGGAAACCAGATGGTTAAGCTTCATCATATAGATGTAGCCGACGACAACCTCCTGATCGATTTTTTCTCCCGTTCGACCATCATAAAGCGGGCTCTTTCCAGAGTTTGGCAATCCTGCCTGCTTTAGGTATTCACGCACTTTTTTCTCGGGAATGCCATCAAACACCGGGGTGGCGACCTTGATACCGAGCTTCTTACAAGCCCAACCAAGGTGAGTCTCCAAGACTTGTCCCACATTCATGCGTGAGGGCACCCCCAGAGGATTCAAACAAATCTCAACGGAGGTTCCATCGGGCAGGAACGGCATGTCCTCTTCGGGTACGATCTTGGCAACGACACCTTTGTTGCCGTGTCGACCCGCCATTTTGTCACCGACTTCTAGTTTCTGTTTGGTCGCGATGTAAACTTTGACCTGCTTGATTGCACCCGTACCGGCGTCCTCACCAGCCTCAACTCCCTGAATCTTCCGTTCGCGATCACCCTCTAGTTCGTCGAACTTACCCTGATAGGAACCGATGATCTCCATGATCTTGATTCGCACAGGTGATGGATCGATTTCGACGTGCTTCGAAACAGCAGCGAGCTTCCGCAAAAGGGTTTTGGTGATTTTCCGATTTGCAGGGATGATGATCTCACCCGTCTGACCGTTGACGACATCAAGAGGGATCTTTTCGCCCAAGAGGATGTTCGACAAGGCCTCGGTGAGTGACTCGCGCAGCTTGTCCATCTCCGTCTTGTAATCCTCCTGGATCTGCTTGATCTGCCGGCGGCGATCGGAAGGAGAGAGCTTCTCCTGTTGATTATCAATACGTGAAGAGACCTTCACATCCATGATTATGCCCGCGACGCCAGATGGCACCACAAGGGAGGTGTCTTTAACGTCGGCGGCCTTTTCGCCGAAGATCGCACGCAGCAGCTTTTCCTCCGGCGCAAGTTCCGTCTCCGATTTTGGCGTGATTTTACCGACCAGAATATCTCCGGGTTTCACTTCTGCACCCACCCGAATTACCCCGTTATGATCCAGGTTCTTGAGTGCTTCCTCTCCTACATTGGGGATGTCTCGGGTGATTTCTTCCGGTCCAAGTTTCGTATCACGAGCAGTGACTTCAAACTCCTGGATATGGATTGAGGTGAAAATATCTTCCTTGAGAACTTTCTCCGAGATAAGGATGGCGTCCTCGAAGTTATAGCCATTCCAAGGCATAAACGCCACCAGCACGTTTCGGCCCAAGGCCATCTCACCTTTGTCCGTGGATGGACCGTCGGCAATAACATCCCCCACTTTGACCTTCTGCCCTTTCCTCACGATCGGTTTCTGATTGAAACAAGTTCCGGCGTTGGAGCGCATGAACTTACGGAGTTCATAGACCGCCACGCCATTCTTCTGGTCGCTTTTTGGATGCTTTTCAAAGTTGCGGGGCAACTCACCATCTCGAGTGGTCACGATTCGTTTCGCGTCCACGGATGCGACCACGCCTGCTTCTTCAGCTACAACAACGATCTTTGAATCGCGAGCCACCCGCTCTTCAATTCCGGTTCCGACGAATGGTGACTCTGCTTGGAGCAAGGGAACCCCTTGCCGCTGCATGTTGGCACCCATGAGCGCACGATTAGCGTCATCGTGCTCCAAGAATGGGATCATCCCTGCTGCAATCGAAATCACCTGCTTGGGAGACACGTCCATCAAGTGGACATCACTGGCCGCCACTTCCAAGAAGTTACCATCCTGACGGACAGTTACTTTTCCTACAAAGTTGCCCTTGTCATCGATTTCGGCATTGGCCTGCGCGATCACTTTGCCCTCTTCCTGATCGGCCGTGAGATAATCAATCTTATCAGAAACACGCCCGTCCTTAACCACGCGGTAAGGAGATTCGATAAAGCCGAATTCGTTAACTCGCGCGTAAGTCGAAAGTGAATTAATCAGACCAATGTTCGGACCTTCAGGAGTCTCAATCGGACAGATTCGGCCATAATGAGAAGGATGCACATCTCGAACTTCGAAACCCGCCCGGTCTCGATTAAGGCCTCCAGGTCCGAGCGCAGAAAGACGGCGTTTGTGGGTAACTTCGGCCAATGGATTAATTTGATCCATGAACTGCGAAAGCTGCGACCGGGCAAAGAAGTCGCGAATCACCGTAGTTAACGCCTTCGGATTGATCAACTTTTGCGGCGTGATCGAATCCACGCTCTGATCGTACATGGTCATCCGTTCGCGGACGAGTCGTTCGGTTCGTGCCAAGCCAACCCGACATTGATTAGCCAGCAATTCTCCCACGGTGCGCACGCGACGCGAACCGAGGTGATCGATATCGTCAACCACACCCTCGCCCCGCTTCAAACGAACCAGATATTTCGTGGCTCCAACAACATCGCCTGACTCAAGAATTCTCTGTTCCAGGTCTACCTTGAGTCCAAGTTTCTGATTCACCTTGTAACGTCCAACCCGACCAAGATCGTAGCGCTTGGGATCGAAGAATAGACGTTTGAGAAGGGCCTTGGCATTGGCAGTCGTCGGGGGTTCACCCGGACGGAGCCGCTTGTAGATTTCTTTCAGCGCCTCCTCTTCATTCCTGGTCGGATCCTTCTTCAGGGCGCGAATAATCGCCCCTTCATCTGCCGCTGTATCTATGACCCGAATTGCGGATATATCGTGCTTCTCGAAGGTTCGCACGATGGCTTTCGTGAGGGGCTCAAAAGCGCGCGCCAGCACGACACCCTGCTGTGCGTCGATCGCATCTTCCACCAGAACCAAAGTACTAAC
Source organism: Opitutaceae bacterium (assembly GCA_016794625.1). Classification (GTDB taxonomy): domain Bacteria; phylum Verrucomicrobiota; class Verrucomicrobiia; order Opitutales; family Opitutaceae; genus UBA6669. The sequence continues at coordinate 5,629 of JAEUGY010000042.1, read as the reverse complement.
ATTCTCCAGATCCAACGCTTTCGCCACCTTCAATTCCTTGATCTCATAAAAGAGATTCAGAATATCGATGTCCGCACTAAACCCGATTGCCCGCAGTAGCGTCGTGATCAGGAATTTACGGCGGCGGCGTCGACGATCCAGATAGACATAAAGAAGATCGTTGTTGTCGAACTGCACTTCCAACCATGTGCCACGGTCCGGAATGATCCTAAACGAATGAAGAAGCTTCCCATTCGGATGTGGCGCTACCTCAAATGCAATTCCGGGAGAACGATGCAATTGTGAAACAACAACGCGCTCAGCCCCATTGATGATAAATGATCCTCGCTCAGTCACCATGGGAATTTCGCCCATGTAAATCTCCTCGTCCTTGATGAAATCCTCTTCTCGCAGCCGCAGCTTTACATAGAGGGGAACGGAATAGGTGATACCCTCTCGAATGCATTCAATTTCCGTGTTCTTAGGATCACCAATAGTATAGGAAACGTACTCGAGAACCAGTCGTCCATCGTAGGACTCAATGGGAAACACCTCCCGAAATACTGCTTCCAGACCCTGATTCTTCCGCTGTTTCTCGGGTATGCCTTTCTGGAGGTACTCAAGATACGAGCTGATCTGGAGCTCGATCAAGTTCGGTGGCTGGATAACTTCGCGAAGCTTGCCGAAGTTGATGCGGTCTGCGTGGTTGCTACGATCGGCCATGGGAGTTCCCGGATATGAAACGAAACGACTGGAAAAGAAAGGGCGTTCCTGGTGGAGCGCTCAGAGAATCGGCGGCCGGGCAAAAGGCCTGCGGCGCCCAACAAACAAAGAACAAAAGTTGAAAAAGGCAAAGGACAGGCTGCGTGCGGACGCAGCCTGTCCCGAAAAACTTAGGGCTTTTGTACGAAAAGGTCCCAAGCCGGTTATTTCAGCTGAACTTTGGCTCCAGCGGCTTCGAGCTTCTTCTTGATCTCTTCCGCTTCAGCCTTTGCCACATTCTCCTTCACGGGCTTGGGGGCTCCGTCGACCAAGTCCTTGGCTTCTTTCAAGCCAAGCCCGGTAATCGCACGGACCTCCTTAATAACGCCGATCTTATTCGCGCCAGCTTCAGCCAGGACGATTGTGAACTCGGTTTGTTCAATCGCTGCAGCGGCTGGGGCAGCGGCAGCACCCGACGGAGCGGCTGCGACCGCTGCAGCTGCAGAAACGCCCCACTTGCCTTCGAGGTCTTTTACGAGGGCGGCGAGTTCGAGAATTGACTGGCCAGAGAGCCACTCAATAACTTGGTCTTTCGTGATATTGCTCATGTTAGTCTCCTGAAAATGCTAGCGAGCCAAGGATTAGGCCACGTTTAAGAGACGTATCTCCTAGCACATTTCTTTGGATGGTTGCTGATACCCGGGGCTTTAGGCACCGTGCATCAAAGTGTTGTGGTAAAGATCAGGCGGCAGGTGCTTCTTTCTTCACCTTTGCGTCAAGGACACGCACAAATGCAGCAGCAGTGCTCGTCAGCATGCCCAAGAATTGCGCGCGTACCGCGTCGAACGGCGGCAAGTCCGCAATGGCCGAAAGCTCAGCAGCGCTGAAGAGCTTGCTCTCAAGTACCCCCACCTTGACTGCGAGCTTCTTCTTTTCTTCGATATACTGCTTAAGGACCTTCGCCACACCCGCTGGGTTTTTTCCACCTACAACGATTGCGGTGGGACCAGAAAGCCCAGAATCAATTGCGGGCAAGCCCAGGGCCTTCGCGGCAACGCGCAAAGAACTGTTCTTGACAACGTGAAACTCGGCTTTTTCCGCGGCGAGACGTGAGCGGAGGTCCGCCACGTCCGAAACGGTCACGTTCGTGAAATTGGCAAGAATGACGTAATCACTCTTCTTGAGGTGCGTCTCGACCTCAGAAATCAGATATTGCTTTTCAGCTCTCATGGATAGTCGAGGCTCCGGTTAAAATTTTGAAAACTCTGTCGACGCAATATGCACAGAGGGACTCTGCGAAGATGAGATCGCGACAGTCTTGATGTAATTGCCCTTAAATGAAGCAGGTTTGGCTTTGCCTATCGCATCCAACACCGCCGTGGCATTTTCAAGGATCTGCGCTGAAGTAAACGAACGTTTGCCCACTCCAACGCCGATATTGGCCGCCTTGTCCATCTTGAACTCTACTCGTCCGGCTTTGACCGCCTTGATACCTGCAGGAATGTCGTCAGTTACCGTGCCCGACTTCGGATTGGGCATTAAGCCCTTGGGACCAAGGACCCGGGCAATGGAGCGCACCGTCTTCATTGCCTCGGTAGTGGCGATTGCGACATCGAAGTCCAACCAGCCTTCATTAATCTTGGCCATAATGTCCTGCAAACCAGCGTGGTCTGCACCGGCATCGATCGCCGCCTTGGCGTTGTCGGTGAAAACAAGAACTCTCACCTTCTTACCAGATCCATTGGGAAGCGGGGTGGTACCACGCACCATCTGGTCACCCGCCGTCGGGTCCACTCCAAGACGAAATGAAAGCTCGACGGTTTCGTCAAACTTCGCCTTCGGGAACTTGGCAAGGATATCGATAGCATCCTTGAGCGGATACTCCTTGCTGAGATCAGCAACCTGTACGGCGCTGCGATAACGTTTACTCTTTTTGATAGCAGGCATCTTGACTCCTTGCGGTTCGAACGTCCCGGAGGGACTCCCGCGTCGGGCGGTTTTCTGAGAGAGACAGGAAACCGTCCTGTCTCAAAATAGTTGATGGGGACAATCAGTCGATGACGTCGATACCCATGTTGCGGGCAGTGCCAGCGATGACCTTAATACCAGCCGCTTCGTCCTTTGCGTTAAGATCTTTGGCTTTGAGCTTATAGATTTCCGCCAGTTGCTTCTTGGTCACCTTGCCAACTTTGTCTTGGTTTGGTTTAGCGGAACCTGACGCGATATTGGCGGCTTTCTTCAACAAAACAGAGGCCGGCGGAGACTTCAGAATGAACGTGAAGCTCTTGTCGGAAAAGACGGTGATGACGACCGGCAAAATCATGCCATTCTGGTCTTTCGTCCGTGCGTTGAACTCCTTGCAGAACGCCATGATATTGACGCCTTGAGCGCCGAGGGCAGGACCGACAGGAGGTGCCGGATTTGCAGCACCAGCGGGAAGTTGGAGGCGAACGTAACCTTGGATCTTCTTGGCCATGGATGTAAAGGGTTTGACTTAGTATTATGAGATTCTGGTTTTGGCGAGCTCAAGGTTGAACCCGGGTGAGCAGGAGGGTTCGCCTAGGACTTTGCCATTCATCGCAAAGATCACTCCGTGATTCTCTGCACCTGCCAATATTCAAGTTCGACCGGTGTGAAGCGACCAAAGATGGAGACCGAGATCTTTAGTTTACCACGCTCAGGATCAATTTCATCAATTCGCCCGGTGAGGTTGGCAAACGCTCCATCGGTTACTTTTACTTCTTCGCCAACTTCATATTGCACCTTGGGAACTTCCTTCCCGGATGCCGCTTCAATCCGAGCACGTATTTCATCAATCTCGCTCTGCCGAAGTGCAGCGGGCCGCTCTCCACCAACAAAGCCAATTACACCCGCTACTTCCTTCACAAAGTACCAAGGGCGGTTGATGACTTTCCCATCCTCGCCATATAAGTGCATCTGGATAAAGACATAGCCAGGATACAGCTTACGGGTCTTGGTCGTCTTCTTCCCGCCCTTTACTTCAGAAACGATTTCTGTGGGTAGCAGGACTTCAAAAATGTGATCGTCGAGTTCCTCGGCCTTCTTGAACTTTTCAATGTACGTCTTCACCTTACCCTCCTGTCCAGAGAGCGTGTGAAGTGCAAACCATTGGGCACTCAGAGGTGCGGAAGTCGACGAAGCCATTAGAATAATTGCTCAACTAACCCACGACGTAAACAGATCCACAACTTGGTAGAGGGCGAAATCACTCACGCTCGTAAAAACACCCAAAAGGATCGCCGCAACGATGACCACGATTGTGGAGTCGCGCAGTTCGGACTTAGTCGGCCAGGTGGCCTTCTTCAGCTCGTCGATCATCTCACCAAAGAAGATGCGAGTGCTGCGGAACGGGTTTTTCATGTGTAAGAAACTGGCAGGGGCGGAGGGAATCGAACCCCCAACCAACGGTTTTGGAGACCGCTACTCTACCGATTGAGCTACACCCCTGTGTACAAGACTTTTAGACGACACAGCCGAGGCCCCGTATCGGAGCCTCGGCGAGAATGAACAACACCTGTTGTCCGTTTTAGACCAAGATCTCCGTGATACGACCGGCACCAATGGTTCGGCCACCTTCACGGATAGCGAATCGCTGCGTCTTTTCCATGGCAATAGGCACAATCAGGTCGATCTCGACACTGACGTTATCGCCGGGCATGATCATTTCCACGCCGGTTGGCAGATTCACGATACCAGTCACATCCGTCGTCCGGAAATAGAACTGAGGACGGTAGCCGTTAAAGAACGGGGTGTGACGACCACCTTCTTCCTTCGTCAGTACGTAAATTTCAGCCTTACCCTTCTTGTGGGGCGTAATCGACTTCGGGGCCGCCAGCACTTGCCCACGCTCGATTCCTTCTTTTTCAATACCGCGGAGAAGGATGCCAACATTGTCACCCGCTTGACCGCTGTCGAGCAGCTTGCGGAACATTTCAATGCCGGTGACGACGGTCGTGGTTGTGTCCTTAAGCCCAACGATCTCAACCGTGTCGTTAAGTTTGACAATGCCGCGTTCGATACGACCCGTGGCAACCGTGCCTCGACCCGTGATCGAGAACACATCTTCCACCGACATGAGAAACGGCTTATCCGTTTCACGCTGCGGTTCCGGGATCTCAGAATCGATGGCATCCATCAATTCGGTGATTTGGGCAATCCCTTCGGGCTTCCCTTCCAGTGCGGCGGTGGCCGAACCGCGAACGATGCGAGCATTGTCGCCGTCGAACTGGTACTTGCTCAAGAGCTCGCGGATCTCCATCTCGACGAGATCGAGGAGCTCTTTGTCGTCGATCAGATCAACTTTGTTCAGCCACACCACAATCTTTGGTACGCCCACCTGGCGAGCCAAGAGGATGTGTTCACGAGTCTGCGGCATCGGGCCGTCTGCGGCCGAAACCACAAGGATAGCGCCGTCCATTTGCGCTGCGCCCGTGATCATGTTTTTGACAAAATCCGCGTGTCCGGGGCAATCAACGTGTGCGTAGTGACGCTTTGTCGTCTCGTACTCGACGTGGGCCACTGATATCGTGACGATCTTGGAAGCATCGCGGACCGTTCCACCCTTGGCGATGTCCGCGTACGACTTGACCTCAGCGAGGCCTTTGCCGGCTTGGACCGCGAGGATCGCCGTGGTCGTAGTTGTCTTGCCGTGGTCAACGTGGCCAATCGTGCCGACGTTAACGTGCGGTTTCTTGCGCTCGAATGTACCTTTAGCCATGGAATGGGAACGTGTTGTGTGTTGGAAGTATAGCTGTTTTGACCTCTGATATTTTCGTCGTGGAAGTCGTGCGACGCTTTTGTGCTTTTGACCTGGAGCCCAGAACCGGATTTGAACCGGCGACCTCGTCCTTACCAAGGACGTGCTCTGCCAACTGAGCTATCTGGGCAGACCAAAAGACTGTGGGTCAAAAAACGAAAAGAGCGCGGA
>JAEUGY010000041.1 GCA_016794625.1 Opitutaceae bacterium | reverse complement strand
CGCCACCACGCCGGGAAATCGCTTGCCGACCCCGCGGAGCTCAAGGAGAGCCGGCTCCATGCGGGCTGCTCAGTACTGACGGGACGCGACGACCGCGGCGGCGTTGGTGGAGTCGAAGAGTTCGTCCTTGTTGAAGGACTTCCGCTCGACCTTCTCGCCGGCCAGCAGCCTGGTCACGGTGTCGTAAACCTTGGGTCCAAAGAGCGGATTGCACTCCACCGTGCAGTTGATCTTGCCGTCGACGACGGCCTGGATCGCTTCCTTGATCGCATCGATCGACACGATGATGATGTCGGTGCCGGGTTTCCGACCGGCCTCCTGGATCGCCTGCACCGCGCCGAGGGCCATGTCGTCGTTATGCGCATAGACGACGGTGATCGCCCGACCATGCTTCTTCAGAAAAGCCTCCATGACTTCCTTGCCCCCCGACCGCCGGAAGTCGCCACTCTGCGAGTCGATGATCTTCAAACCGGGGTGCTTCGTCAGCGCATCCGCGAAAGCGCGGCGACGCTCATTGGCGGGGGCGGAACCCGGAGTGCCCTGCAACTCGACGATGCTCCCCTTCCCTCCCGTTTTCTTCGCCAGCCAGTCCGCCGCCATCCGGCCCTCTTCATAAAAGTCGGAACCGATGAAACAGGCGTAAAGTGACTCGTCCGCGGTCTGAATGGTGCGATCCGTAAGGACCACCGGGATTCCGGCGCGTTTGGCCTCTCGCAGCACCGGGTCCCAGCCCGTCTCCACAATGGGTGCGAGCACAATGGCATCGACCCGCTGGGCGATAAACGACCGGATCGCCCGGATCTGGTTCTCCTGTTTGCCCTGGCCATCGGCAAACTTGAGCTCGATGCCGCGCTTTTCGGCCTCGGACTTCATGGACTGGGTGTTGGCGGTCCGCCAGGCGCTCTCCGCCCCCGTCTGGGCAAAGCCCACTTTGATGGGTTTGGCCACAACCCCGGGTACGAGGAACGTGAGCGCTAGGACAAACAAAGCCTGGAGTCGGCGGAAGGGAAGGATCATGGGGCAAGGATGGAGAGGGAGCATGCCGGCCGTCGGAACCGAAACCCAATCGTGGCCGCTCCCAGAGAGGACCGCAATCCTCCGTTGCACACGCTCCGCTGCGAGAATTGCGGGGCAGGACAGTCAAATTGAGGCCCAAACCCGTGCGCTGCCACCGTACGCTCCCGGACGGTTGTACTCACGTGGCCGAGCTTGCCTCGTGATCTCGCCGCCCGGCGAGCAGCACCGTGAGGGCGCCTAAGAGCTGATCGAGGGTGAACGGCTTGCGCAGGATCCGGGTGGAGGGGTCGTTGAGGTAGGGTCCGAGAGCATGGCGCGAGGGATCCCCACTCATCAGCACCAGAAGCACGCCTGGATCGGCGGCTCGCAGTTGTGCGGCCAGTTCCACGCCCGAAAGCTCCGGCATCGCCAGGTCCAGCAAGGCGACCACGGGACGCCAGCCTCCGCCGACCACACAAGCTCGCGAAGCCTCAGGTGACTGGTCGAAGCGCAGGACCTGGGCCCCGTGGCGCTCGAGCGCCCGCGCGCAGAACCGTCCCACGTCCTTTTCGTCGTCCACCACGAGAACCTTGAGCTCCTTCAACGCCTCAAGGATCCACCCTCCGGCGGTCGGATTTCCTTCGGCGCCGATCGGGTCGGCCACGGCGCCCGTGGGGAGATACACATCAAACGTGCTGCCTTGTCCCGGCACCGAGGAGACCTTGAGTCCACCGCGGTGATCACTGACAATCCCGTGCACGATGGACAGGCCGAGACCGGTGCCGCTGCCGGTGGGCTTGGTCGTGAAAAAGGGGTCGAAGATCCGCTGCAGGGTGGCTTCATCCATGCCTGAGCCGTTGTCGGCAATCCGCAGTCGCACATGAGGGCCCGGCTCGCATCCATTGGGCAATCCGTCCGCTCCGTCCGCCGTCAGATCCACCGCACGAGCCTCGATTCGGATGCGGCCCGGCCGGTCTCCAATCGCTTGCGCGGCATTCACACTGAGGTTCATGACCACCCGCTGGATCTGGCTTTCACTGCCCACCACGGTCGGCAATCCGGGCGCGAGGTCCAAAACCAATTCGAGATTTGAGCCGAGGGTGCGACCCAACAGCGCCACCGTGCCTCGCAACGTCGAGGGAAGGTCGACGGTATGAAAGGGCGAATCCGGGCCCCGGCGGGCGAACACCAGAATACGCTGAATGAGGTCGCGCGCGGCCAGGCAGGCCCGATGCGAGGCCTCAAGGTACTCGGCTGCCTCATGCTGCGGCGGGAGCACCAGCGTGGCCAGCTCGACATGGCCCATGATCCCGCTGAGCAGGTTGTTGAAATCATGCGCAATGCCACCCGCGAGTGTGCCAAGCGTCTCCAGCTTCTGAGCCTGCTGCAACCGGGCCTCGAGGCGGCGCTGGGTCTGCTCCGCCTCCTTTTGCGCGGTGATGTCCCGATTCATGCCCACCGCCCGCAAGGGCCGGCCATCCGAGTCGACTTTCAGGTATCCGTTACCCTCGACCACCCGCACCTCTCCGTCGGAGCGGCGAACGATGCGGAACTCGATGCGCTCGATCGCCGCTCCCCGCATCAGGTCAGCCATGCGTCGTTCCACCATGGCGCGGTCGTCGGGATGGACGCAGCCGAGCCACACCTCGGGCGATCCTTCAAACTCCTCCGGGATCAATCCATAAAGCGCATACATCGATTCGCCCCAGATCAATCGGCCGGTCTCCAGTTCGAGTTCCCAGACTCCGAACTTGGACGCACTCAACGCCAGATCGAGGCGCTCGTTCACATCGCGCAGGCGCGCCTGCTGGAGGTAGTGCGCCGTGAAGTCCGCATCCACCCCGGTGACCCAGCCATCAAAATCCGGGTCATCAATCGGCGCCACTCCCTGGGTGTGAATGTGGATGAGGCGCCCATCCGGCCGGCGGTAGCGGAACCGGCCGCTAAACTCGATCTGGCCTTTTGCGATTCGCTCCCAGGCATCGGTCACCCAGCTGCGGTCGGCGGGGTGCACCGCCTCGACAAAGTCCCGGAACCCCGGCAGCTCCTTCACCCCGTAGATTTCATGCATGCGGGCGTCCCACTCCATGTCGCCGGTGCGCAGGTTTTTCCGCCAGACTCCAAGCCGCGAGGCCGTGAGCGCGATCCGGAGGCGGCGCGCTCCTTCCACCACATCCGCCTCGGCTCGTTTGCGTGCGTCGATGTCGGTATGGGTGCCCATGATCCGGCGCGGCCGGCCGGGTCCGGCCCACTCCATCACCCTGCCTTGAGAGAGTATCCACTTCCACGATCCATCCCGGCAGCGCATGCGCATTTCCATCTTGTGGGTGACATCCACGCCCTGGACCGGCACCTGCCACCGCTCCAGCACCACGCGTCGGTCATCCGGGTGGGTCAGCCGGCTCCATTCCTCCAGCCGATCTCCCACCTCATAATCCGCATACCCCAGCATGTGTTTCCACTGTCTCGAAAAAAACACCTGTCCTGTTTCCACGTTCCAGTCCCAAACGCCATGTTCCGCACTATCGAGCGCGAACTGCCACCGCTCCTCGGCTCCGCGCAGCGCCTTTTGCAGCTCGATCAACTGGGTCACGTCCGTCATCACGCCGCGCAGGGTGACGGCTCGTCCGTGTTCGCAAACGACCGTCACCATGTCGCGCAGCCAGACCACGCGTCCCGCCTTGGTCACCATGCGATAAAGCAGCTCGTGGTTCCGTCCCTGCGCGGTCGCCCGCTCACACGCCCGCACGGTCTCGGCCCGATCCTCGCCGTAGATGTGCTCCGCCCAAAAACTCGGATTCTCGGTCCACTCCTGGACGGGAAACCCCAAGATCCGCTCCGCCTGCGGGCTGACGAACGTGAAACGAAAGGTCACCGCGTCCGCCTCCCAAATGATGCCGTCGATCGTGGTGATCAACTCCTGCAGGTGCAGCGCTGAAACCTGAGGAGGCGGACCGGACGGGTCGGGTGAGGTGGGAGGTGACTCCATCGGTGTCCAGCTGATCGTGCGTGAAAGGCGTTCCCGGTGCGGAACGGAAAGACGCAACGGAAAAACGCGGTTTGTCCTCCACCTTAGCACCTTCCCCTACTCCGCCAAGGCCAATTCCTTCCCGCACCTCAATCGCTGCTGGTTCGCGGGGGGCAAACCCGGGTTCACGCGAAACCGGCGCGCGACCCGTTCCGTTTCCAAGAGGGAGACTTCAGCGGCGGTCACGGCCGCCGCGCTGGCAGAGGGAGACATGCGGCAAGGTTACCTGCTCCCTGTAAAGGACGTGCACGCAACTGCGTGAAGATTTGGTTAACGTCATGACGGACACGCCCCGCCCCACCGCACGATGAACGCTTGCGTTTTTTGCATTCTCACATTTGATAATGCAGACATGATCCCGCCTCAATCCTCCTCTCGCGCCCAGCCCCCCCGCCGCCGCAAGTCGGAGGGAGGAAAACTGGATCCGCGCCTGGTGTTGCATCCGGTCCACCTTCGCATCCTCACGGCGGTGCAACGTCGGCCGCTGACGACCGCCCAGCTGGCCGCGGAATTTCCGACCATCGCCCAGGCGACGCTCTATCGACACATCTCGCGTCTGGTGGCGGGCGGAGCGCTGGTCGTGAGCGATGAACGCTGGGTCCACGGAGCCCGGGAACGCACCTACACGGTGCCTCCCCAAGGTGCCTACATCAGTCGGGAAAAGCTCAGCCGGCTGCCCAAACGGGAGATCATTGGCTTCTTCAACCAGTTCCTCAGCCTGCTCTCCGATGGTTTTGCGCGCCACGTGGAGTCCCCTGGCGCAGGGAAACTGCACCCGAACCAGGTCCGGTTCTTCGTGGAGAATCTTCACCTGACCGAAGGGGAACGCGCCACCTTGCTCGACGACATTCGCCATCTGATCGAACGGGCCGCCCGCCTGCCGGCCGGCCCGGGACGCCAGCGACAAACCCTGGCCCACGTCTCCTTCCCTTCGCCATGAAAACCTCTCCCGACCTCGCACGCTCTCCGGCCTCCGTGCCTCCTGCGCCCTTGCTGGCCGAGCTGGTGCTGTTGCTCGCGTGGCGTCCCGGACACGGGGACGCCTCGTGTTCGCGTTCTCCTCGGTTCAACCGCTCGCTCGCCATCGCCGTGCTGCTCGATTTGAACACGCAGAAGCGACTCGAGGTCAACTCGCTCACTCCGGGGCGACTCCTGCTCCGCGCCCTCGGCCAGGGACCGATCGACGACCCGCTGCTTCACAAGATCTGGCAGCGTGTTGCCGCCGAGCCCGCTGGGCTCGAAGTCCGATCTGGGCTCCACTCCATGCCGTTGCTGGGGCCGGACCTGGCGGAGAAGCTGCGCCAGCGCCTGCTGGCGAGGGGGTGGATGCAACGGAAGGATCATAAAGTTCTAGGGGTGTTTCGCAGCCGTCGCACTGAACCCACCGCGGCAGCTCCCGTGGTGGCATGGCGCGACACCTTGCGGCAAGCGGCGCGATCCGAAACGTCACAGACCGCCCAGGTCACCAGTCTGCTCATACTCCTCCACGCAGCCGGTGCGCTGTCCGTCCTCTTTTCTCCCTCGGAGTGGCCGCTGGTGCGGCGACAGGTCGAGGCACGACTGAATTCGGCTTCGTTCAAGGAGTGGCTGCAGCCCGTGGCCTCGCCCGGCTCGGACGATGCCTCCTGGATCCTGCTACTCGCCGCCACCGCCGGCGACCCCGCTCCGGACGGTAGCCCAAACTCCAGCGACGGAACATCGGGCGGCGACGGAGCGGGCGACGGCGGCGGAGATGGGGGTGGAGGCAGCGACTAGTTGTCTCCTCAACGACCAAGTACCATGTCCTCCTCACTTCGACGTCGTCTCCTCGCACTTGCCGCCGGGCTGGGGCTTGCCCTGGCCGGTGGCATTTTGGGGGGCGTCACCGCCCGTACCGTTTCCGTCCATGTGCCG
>JAEUGY010000033.1 GCA_016794625.1 Opitutaceae bacterium | reverse complement strand
AAAGGCCCTCGCTCAGTTTGCCATCGTCTTTTCCGAGCGCTTGGCGGGCCAGAATTAAGTCTGGCCCGTCAGACCCTCCCAACCACAATCACATCAACCTAAACAAAACCTACACCCGCACACAGAGAATCGGACACCACCACGGCCGAGCATCTTTACCGGAACGATGCTCGGCTTCAGGTGCGGTCCGCTGGCGTCAGAGCCGACGCCCGCCGCAGGGTGTCCCAGTCTGACCTCGATTGGGCGGATGTCGTTTTTGTCATGGATCGTGAACAAAAGCGGTGGATTCAGGAGCACTACCGTTCCCTTCCTTTGCCGGATATCCGCATCCTCGATGTGCCGGACGAGTTCACCTACCTGGATCCTCGGCTCCAAGCTGCACTCCGTGCAGCGATCGATCCTGAAATCGATGCGCTGCTTCAACTCCCCGATCCAAATGGCTAGTCATCCGTTGAGAGAGTGCCGATCTGTGGGGTCGCCTCGGGGCTTCGCGACAGCCGCGGTCGGCGGCACATCTCCTTAACGCTCGGCGCCAAGCAACCCTTTTCCATCCTCGCTGCGAAACGCCTGAAGCCCCGCGGATACCGTGAACTCCGGGCAGCACTCCGGTTTCCTGCTCGTCAACCCTCTTCCACCATGAAAATCACGATTGAGACCAAGGTGGCAGCACCGATTGAAGAAGTATGGCGTGCGTGGACCACGCCGGATGATATCAAGCAGTGGAACGCTGCGTCCGACGATTGGCACACGACCGCCTCAACCGTGGACCTAAGGGTGGGCGGTGCGTTTTCGTCTCGTATGGAAGCCAAGGACGGGAGCTTCGGCTTCGACTTTGCTGGCACCTACACCCGGGTTGTTCCTCATGAACTGATTGAAATGGAGTTTGGCGGACGCACGGCGCTGGTTGAATTTCTCGATCGCGGTGGAAGCGTCGTGGTACGGGAGAGTTTTGACGCGGAAGAGACCCACTCCATCGAGCAACAGCGGCAAGGCTGGCAAGCGATTCTGAATCGGTTCGCACGACACGTGGAGTCGCGCCGCTAACGAAACGTTGAAGACGCTCGTACACGTCGTCCGCGCTCACTTTTCGCGACTTGCCGCGAAGCAGAAGGGCTCTTTCCTGTGGCGCGCGTGGTTGGAGGCGGTGCTGCTCGCCTACCTGGTCGGGAACATTGTGCAGAGGGTATGGCCTGCCGGCCCCGGAAGTGACATTGAAACGATGACTGTGTGGGGGCTGATCGGATTGGTGCTTATCCTCGGTCCGTTGTTTGAGACGTTGGTGTTTCAGTGCATACCCCTCGAGTTCGCGGCCGCGCTCCATGTCAGACGTTCGCTGCGCGTGATGGTGTCGGTGGTTCCGTTTGCGTTCGCTCATGCCTTTGCCGGGATACCGACCGTTCTCGCGGCGGGGATGGTGGGTGGCTTCTATTTTGCCTTCACCTATGAGCGATGGCGGAAGGAGTCTCTGGTGGTTGCCGTGGCGATGACGTTCATCCTCCATTCGTCCTTCAATCTGGTCGGAGTTTTGGGACTGCTGTTCCTGCCCAGATGAGATCAAGAGGCGCAATCGTCGTGTCGAACCAACGGTGCGGTTGAAGACCCCATGGCACGTTTCAAAGCGAAACTCCTTCGTCCGGTCGAGTCGGGCCATGACCCTGCGTGGGTCTTTGTTGTTCTGCCCAAGGCGGTGAGCGAGACGCTTCCCCGGCGGGGAAGAACCTCCGTGCACGGCTCGATCAATGGGCACGCGTTTCAGGCTACACTCGAGCCGGACGGCCAGTTGAGTCACTGGCTCCGGATCGATCGTGACTTGCAGAGCGCAGCAGGCGTGAAAGCGGGCGAGACGGTATCGTTGGAGATCGCTCCGGTGGCGCAAGAACCGGAGCCCGAAGTCCCGCCGGATCTTGCGGAAGCCCTTGATTCTCTTTCTGGCGCGCGCAGCACCTGGGAGGCGACGACGACCCTGGCGCGAGTGGACTGGATTCACTGGATCACCTCCGCCAGGCAGGCGAAGACCCGCGCAAAACGCGTGAACGACGCGTGTGACATGCTAAAGGCGGGGAAGAAGCGCGTTTGCTGTTTCGATCCCTCAGGCTACTACAGCAAAGCGTTCAGCGCGCCTGAAGCAGCGGGCTCAACGTAAACGACGGGACGAGCGGGGAGCGGAACTCGATCTTGGGGCTGAGCCTTTGGCTTTTCGCAGGAACGTGTTTGGGTTTGTGCGGGAGGTAGAGCCTCCGGACCGGCGGGTGCGGGGAATGGGTGCAGGGGGGAAGGGGCGGGACCGGGGGTCCCGTCGCGGCCTCGGCGAGGCCGCCTACAACTTGGGCGGCCGCAGGGTGCTCTGCTGGAGGGCGCCGCTCCGTCGGCGCCGGTTGCGCGTCGCGTAACTTGAGACGGTCGGGCGTGGTGGTGCGTGGGTCGTGCCCCGGCGTCGACGGAGCGACGCCCTCCAGGTGAGCTTGATCTCAATCTACAAGGTCCGTCTGCGACCTCTCAAACGGTGCGGCCTCGGCGAGGCCACCTCCAACGGGAAGGGGGCGGGACCGGGGGTCCCGTCGCGGCCTCGGCGAGGCCGCCTACAACTTGGGCGGCCGCAGGGTGCTCTGCTGGAGGGCGCCGCTCCGTCGGCGCCGGTTGCGCGTCGCGGGAGACGAAACGGTGTTGCCTGAACTCGTGAATACTGAATGGTCAATCCCGTTGTCCTCAGAGCGTTTCCGCGGAATTTCGAGGTGACGCTCGTCCTCCAACTCATTCCCCCTGCATGAATGCGATCCTCAGGAACATCGTGGCTGTGATCGGTGGCTTCGTGATCGGCTCGACCGTCAATATGGTGCTGATCCAGGTCGGCCCCCGCGTGATCCCGCCGCCGGCCGGCGTCGACATGAGCACGGTCGAAGGGCTGAAGGCGTCGGTCCACCTGCTTCAGCCGATCCATTACCTCTTTCCCTTCCTCGCGCACGCGCTCGGCACGCTGGCGGGGGTGCTTTGCGCCATGTTGATTGCGCTGACTTATCGCGCGGCGTTTGCCTACGCGGTCGGTGGATTGTTTCTGGCTGGCGGCGTGGCAGCCACGTTCATGATCCCGGCGCCGGGCTGGTTTATCGCGCTCGATCTCCTGGGGGCCTATCTGCCGATGGCGTGGCTGGGGGTGACCTTGGGCCGGCGGATCAAACCGAACCGCGCCGTCGACCCATCTGGGGAAACGAATCCGTCAAGATGAGGGATCCTTCCCATCGACGCAGGACGTGTTTCTTTGGACGATAGGGTCGCGGACTGGCGCCGCCTTCGTCCCTCCTCTTTCCACTTTCTCCATGAACCCTCGCACCCTTCGCCTCATCGTTCTCAGTCTCCTCCTTCCCGCCTCGAGCGCCCTTCTGGCGCAGACGCCGAAACCGAAGTCGCCCTTCGCGATCGCCGACAAGAACGGTGACGGCAAGGTGATCGAGGCCGAGTTCGTCGAGGCGGTGAAAGCCAAGTTTCCCGTCGACGTGGCAAAGAAGCGCTTTGCCGGGGCCGACAAGAATCGGGACAAGGTGTTGACGCAGGAAGAATTTATCGTGGCCACGGCGGAAGCGGCGGACAAGGCGCGGGCTGACGCCGCAGCGGGCAACAAAACCCTGCCTCCAGGGGCGGGTGAGTCCACGGGCACCGAGAGCAAACCCAAGCGGACGCCGAAAGAAGACAGTCGCTGAGACGGCCAGGGGCCGGCCGGCGACTTCAGTTGACGACGTTGACGGGCCGTCCGGCGAGGAAGGCCCGCACATTGTCCACCGCCGTGGTGAGCAGGCGGCGGCGGGCGGCGGCGGTGGCCCAGGCGATGTGCGGGGTGATGAGGCAGTTCCGCGCCGTGAACAGCGGATGTCCGGCGGGCGGTGGCTCGGTGGAGAGCACGTCCAGTCCGGCACCGGCGAGGCGGCCCTGGTTGAGGGCGTCCGCCAAAGCGGGCTCATCGATCAGCGGGCCGCGTGAGGTGTTGAGCAGCAGGGCGGTGGGTTTGATCCAGCCCAAGGTGGTCGCGTTGATCAGATGCCGGGTGTCATCGGTCAGCGGGCAGTGCAGGCTGATGACATCGGACTGGCGCAGGACGGCTTCGAGTTCGGCCCGACCCCCGGCGCGACGGGCGAAAACGACCGTCATGCCGAACGCTTCGGCGATGCGGGCGACCGCGCTGCCGATTCGACCCGAACCCACGATGCCGAGGGTTTTGCCGGCGAGTTCGATCAGGGGACTTTCCCAGTAGCAGAAGTCCGGGCTCCGGGCCCACTGTCCGGCCCGCACGCTGGCGGCGTGGGCGCCGGTGTGCTGGGTGAGTTCGAGCAGTAGCGCGAAGACGTGTTGCGCCACCGACTGCGTCCCGTAGGCGGGCACGTTCGCGACCGGGATGCCGCGGGCGCGGGCGGCCGCGACGTCGACCACGTTGTAACCGGTGGCCAGCACGCCGATGTACTGCACGTCCGGCAGGGCGGCGAGGGTGGCCGCCGTCAGCGGCGTCTTGTTGGTCAGCAAGAGCCGGGCGCCCGCGCTGCGGGCGAGGATGTCAGCCGCCGACGTGCGATCGTGGATACGACAATCGGCGAGCGCCTGCAGGGGTTCCCAGGAGAGGTCTCCGGGATTGAGGGTGTGGCCGTCGAGGACGACGAGGAGGGGGCGGGTGGACACGTCAGGAACGTGTTAGGATTTGCGCGGGAGGTAAAGCCTGCGGCCCGGTGTGGGGGTGGAAGGGTGAGCGTTCCGTTGGAGGCGGGGTCGCGGACCCCGCGGGATCGGGGGCGTCGTGCGGACGGAAGCGGGCGCGTAGGGCGGGACCGAAGGTCCCGTCGCGGCCTCGGCGAGGCCGCCTACAACGGAGGGGGGCGGCGCGGGGGCCGGCTCAGGGGAGGCGGGAGCAGTGCTCGAAGAAGCCCACTTTGTCCAGGGCGGCGCGCAGGGCGCGTTCGGTGGAGTCGTCCATGGCGCGCAGGGGGAGGCGGACCGGTCCGCAGTCGACCCCGATCAATTTCATGATCGCCTTGCCCGCCGCGAATCCGCCGTAAGGGCCGAGGAGGGCGATGAAGGCGCGCGAGCGGGCCTGATCCGCCCGGGCGTCGTCGAGCCGTCCGGCGCGGAAGGACTCAATCAGCCGGAGGTAGAGCGGCGCGGCGTAGTTGTAGGTGCTGCCCACGGCTCCGTCGGCTCCCAGCGCGAGGGCGGAAAGCAAGACTTCGTCGCGACCAAACAGCATGCGGTACTTGTCCCGCGCCAGCGCGACCGACTGACCGTAGTCCATCAAATCCTCGTGCGTGAATTTGATGCCGGCAAAGGTGGGGATGCGCTTCTCCGCCTCGGGGATGAAGTCCGCGACCGGAACATGGACCCCGGTCATGGCAGGCATGTGGTAGTAAAAGAACGGCGTGCGCGGGGCGGCGCTCGCGACGGAGGCGCACCAGGCGACCAGCTCGTGCACGCTGGGCGGACGGAAGAAACTCGGGGCGATTGCGGCGATGGCATCGGCTCCGATCTGCTCGGCGTGACGGGCCAGGTCGGCGCTCTCGGCGCCACACAGGTGGCCGACATGCACAATCACCTTCAACCGCTCGTCGGCGGCGGCGCGCCAGGCTTCGGCGACGCGACGCCGTTCGGCCTGGGTCAGGCTCGAGCCTTCACCCGTCGTGCCGCAGATGAAGGCGCCGCTGACGCCATTGTGCATCAGCAAGGCCGCCTGTCGCGGGATCACGGCTTCGGCCAGTTCGCCCTGCGGGGAGAACGGAGTATGCGGTGCGGCGATCAGGCCCTGCAGCGGAGATTTCATGGGGTGACGGGAGAGGTGAGCCGTCAGCCAAGGGGCGAACCGGACAGGCACAAGCGTGCATCACTGGTGCTCTGAGAATACCTTTAGCCGGACGGATCAGACCGGTTCGCCTTACGCGTCCGATCGCTTTGCCTCCGCCTCCGCGCCCAAGTCGAGCAGATGCCGAATCCGGTCGACGTCAAAGACGCAGCCGCCCCAGCTGCCGCCGCTGGCGTTCTGCAAGGCCGCCCAGAGACGGGTGTCGGCCGGGACGCGCGGGTCGGGCTTGAGGTCGGGGTGGAGCGGGCGGGCGGCGAGCACCTCGGGCGAGGGTGACACCAAGTCGGCGCTGCCTTCGAGCGTGCGGGTGTCGATCCGCAGCCGCAACCAATCGCCATCCCGGAGCCGGCCGATGGGACCGCCGGCCCAGGCTTCGGGGCTGACGTGGCCAATGCAGGCCCCGGTGGAAACGCCGGAAAAGCGTCCATCGGTGAGCAGGGCGATCTTGGAGCCGTCGCGCACGTATTTGAGCGCGGACGTGACCTGGTAGGTTTCGGGCATGCCGCAGCCGGGGCCGATGCCCATCAGCACGAGCACATCGCCCGCCTTGAGCGCGCCCGCCTTGACGGCGGTGATGGCGGCGGCCTCCGACGTAAAGACGCGCGCCGGACCCTCGTGCAGGAACACCCCGTCGGCGTCGATCCGTTCAGGGGCAATGGCCGTGCTCTTCACCAACGCACCCTGCGGGGCGAGATTGCCCTGGAGGAACGTAATGGTCGGCGTGAGACCGCGGGCGCGGGCCCGCGCGGGTGCGAGGATGACATCGTCCGGATTGACCCGGTCCAGCTCCTGCAGTTTGGCGCGCAGCCGTTGACGGCGCTCCGAGGTTTCCCACCAGACCAGGTTTTCCCCGAGCGTGCGACCGGTGACTGTCCGTGCGTGGAGCCGCAAAAGTCCGAGGTCGCGCAGGTGCAGCATCACTTCGGGCACCGCGCCGGCGAGGAACACCTGGGCCGTGGCGTAGTGGTGCGGACCGTTCGGCAGGACATCGACGATGCGTGGCACCTGTCGGTTGATCCGGGCCCAGTCCTCCACCGTCGGCCGCCGCAGACCCGCGGCGTGGGCGATGGCGGGGATGTGCAGGATCAGGTTGGTCGATCCACCGAAGGCGGCGTGGGTGACCATGGCGTTGTGGATGGAGTCGTCCGTCAGCAGGTCGCGACTCGTGGTGCCGGCTTTTTCCAGGGCGATCAAGGCGGTGGCCGACCGCCGCGCGAGATCGCGCCAGAGCTCCGCGCCCGACGGGCTGAGGGCGGCGTGCGGCAGCGCCAACCCCAGCGCCTCCGCCACCACCTGACTGGTGGCGGCGGTGCCGAGAAACTGACACCCGCCGCCGGGTGAACCGCAGGCCTTGCAGCCCATTTCCGCGGCGTATTCAAGCGTCACTTCGCCCTGCGCAAAGCGAGTCGCGAGCGTCTGCACCTTGCCGGCGTCCTCGGCTTCCTCAGCCATCAAGGTGACGCCGCCCGGCACGAGCACCGTGGGCAGAGTCGGGGTGCCGGCGAGCGCCATGAGCATGGCGGGCAGGCCCTTGTCGCAGGTGGCGATGCCCAGCACCCCGCGACGCGTGGGCAGGGATCGGATCAGCCGGCGAAACAACGTGGCGGCGTCGTTGCGGTAGGGCAGGCTGTCGAGCATGCCGGCGGTTCCGTTGGTCCGCCCGTCGCACGGATCGCTGCAATAGGCGGCGAAAGGAATGGCGCCCGCGGCCGAAAAGGTGCGCGCCGCTTCCTCCATCAACAGGCCCACCTCCCAGTGCCCGGTATGGTAGCCGAGCGCGATCGGCGTGCCGTCCGGAGCCCGGATGCCGCCCATCGTGCTGAGGATGAGGAACTCCTTGCCCAGCATGCGCGCGGGGTTCCAACCCATGCCGGCGTTTTGCGTCCAGCCGAACAGGTCGCCGCTGGCGAGGGCGCCGAGCTGCGCCGGGTCGAGCGGGAGTTTGCCGGAGGGACCGGGAGCGGACGTGCGCAGCGTGTAGATCGAGTCGAGGCCGGAATCGAGGATGGGATCGCGAGACATGGGGAAGGGGCGAGAAGAACGGCGAACCGAGATCGGAGGACTAACGGGGACGAACCACCAGTTCCTCGATGATGGCACGGCCCGGCAGGCTGATGGCCAGCCAGACGCAGGCGGCGACGTCCTCGGGCTGCATCATGGCGGCGCGCGCCTCGGCGGAGGGCGGCTGCGGCCGCTTGTCGAGCAACGGGGTGTTGATGTCGCCCGGGAAAATCGAACACGCCCGAATCCCGTGGGCGCGTTCCTCGGCGTTGATCGTCTGGGTCAACCCGGCGAGCCCGAACTTCGAGATCACATAGGCGGCACCCGCCTTGGCGCTCGCGCGCAGGCCGGCCTCCGAGTTGATGTTGACGATGGTACCGGAGCGATGTTCGCGCATGCCCGGCAAGACAGCCTGCGCGGCGAAGAAGGCGCCGTGCAGATTGGTTCCGAGCGTGGCGTGGTAGTCCTCGGACGACAGCACGTCCAGCCCGCGCCGGGGAATGTTGGTGCCGGCAGCATTGACCAGCGCGTGGATGCGTCCGAAGCGGGCGAGCACGGCCGCGATGGTGGTGGTGACCGCCTGCGCATCCCCTAGGTCGCAGGGAAACGCCTGCAGCTGCGCCCCGGCGGGACCCGCCAGCTGGATCGTTTCGGCGAGCGCGTCGGCGCGCCGGCCGATCAAGGCGACGCGCCAGCCTTGCTGGGCGAGTGTGAGCACGACGGCCCGGCCGACGCCGGAGCCGGCGCCGGTGACCACGGCGGTGGAGGCAGGGGAATTCATGGGTGAAAAGCGAAGAGCCGTTCAGTGTGGTGCCGCGCCCGGTGCAGGGCAAGGGCGGTTGCGGGGGCGGGGCGCGTGCATTGTCATATCAGTTTGGCCTCCAGGCGATCGGTTGACGTTTGCGTGGTCCCGGCCGTCGTCCGCTCAGTAGCAGCCTCCCTATGAACGCCCCACGATTCCGTTTTCCTCACCTGCGCGCCCTGGTGGCGGGAGGATGTTTCGCCCTGGCCTGCCTGGTCGCGACCGCACCGGTGCGAGCGGCGGACGGCTGGCGTCCCCTGTGGGACGGCCGCACCCTCAATGGCTGGAAGGTAACGGGTCGCGGCACGTGGACGATGGAGCAGGGCGCCCTGCGTGGCGTGCAGGTGAAAGAAGAGAAGGAGTATGGGCACCTGGTGTCCGAAGCCGTGTTCGGCGACTTTTCGATCCGGCTGAAGTTCAAGTCGCTGCGGGGCAACAGTGGCCTGTATTTCCGGATCGAGGAGAAAGGCTTCAGTGGAGTGACCGGTTTCCAGGCCGAGATCGACGCGACGCGGGACGTCGGCGGTTTGTATGAGACCAATGGTCGCTCCTGGGTGTCCAAGCCCACGGCGGAGCAGGTGGCGACCTGGTATCGACCCGGCGAGTGGAATGAGATGTCCGTGACGGCGCGCGGCGGGGACATCACCGTGCGGGTCAATGGCAAGGTCACCGCCGAACTCCGCAATGATCCCGGACGGCGGGAAGGCCGATTCGCGCTGCAGGTGCACGGCGGCCAGGATGTGGAGGTCTGGTTCAAGGACATCGAGGTGCGCACGCCCTGAGCGGCGCCCCTTCACCCTCCGCACGTTGTATCCAAGATTCAATTCATATGAAGGACCACCCCCTGCGCACCTCGGTCATCGGCAGTTATCCCTTTCCCGGCTGGCTCGAATTCGCCAGCCAGCACCTCGACGCCTTCGGGCGGTCGGATGTGACGGAGATCCAGAATGATGCCGTCGTGGCCGCCGTGCATGACCAGGTGGCGGCGGGCCTCGATGTGATCACGGACGGCGAACAGACCCGGCTCGATTTCAATCTCTCGTTTTACGGTCACCTCGAAGGCATCGAACTGGAGGCCGCGTCGCCTCGGAAGTTTGGACCACCGGCGCATGATCAGCGCGGCAAACACGCCATCACCGGCGACCTGCGGGCGCCGCGCGGCCTCGGGGTGGTGGCCGAGTTTCAACGCCTGCAACGCCTCGCACCGCGCGGACCCACGCTCAAGGCCAGTGTGCCGGGGCCCTACACCCTCAGCGGACGGCTCCTCCCGAACCGCCAGTACGCGGACCGCTGGGCGGTGGCGGAGGCGCTGCTGCCCATCGTGCGGCAGGAACTGACCGACCTCGTGGCGGCGGGGTGTCGCGAGCTCTGCGTGGATGAGCCCTCGATGAGCTGTTATGCGTACAAGGAGGACACCCGCCGCTTTGTTGACCTGTTCAACCGGACCGTGGAGACGGTGACCGGCCGCGCGCGGATTTGCACCCATCTGTGTTTTGGCAACTACAAGGGACGGGCGATCGGCCCGCGACGACTCGCGCCGATGTTTCCGGCGTTTCTGGATTTCAAGGTCGATGAATTGCACGTCGAGATGGCCAGCCGCGAGTTCGCCGAGATCGAGCTCGTTGCCGAGGTGGCGCGGCACATGGATGCGGCCGTCGGCATCGTGGATGTGAAAAGTTACTACGTGGAGACCCCGGCGGACATTGCGGACCGCGTCCGCCTCTGCCTGCGTCACGCCCCCGCCGACCGCCTCGTATTCGCGCCCGACTGCGGCCTCAGCCAGACCGCGCGCTGGGCGGCCCAGCCGAAGCTGGCCAACCTCGTGGCAGGCGTACAGACCGTGCGCCGCGAGCTCGGCCTCTGAGCGCGGCGCGAACGACGGCGGCGATGATCAAACCCCTCCAGCAGGATGACGCCCTACTCGCCGAGGTGACCGCCGTGCGCGCGCAAGCGCCGGAGCGACTCAACCTCTGGTGGCTGGGCCAGAGCGGTTTTCTTGTCGCGTATGCGGGCGAACTGATGGTCTTCGACCCCTACCTGAGCGATGCGCTCACGCACAAGTACGCCGCGACCGACAAGCCCCACGTCCGCCTGACCGAGCGGGTGGTGGATCCGTCGCGCCTCACGGGTGTCAGCCTCGTGACCTCGACCCATACGCATACGGATCATCTCGACGCCGAGACACTCGTCCCTCTCTTGCGCGCCAGTCCTGGGGCGCGGCTCGTCCTCCCGGCGGCGAATGAGGCCTTTGCGAAGAAACGCCTCGGTGAGGCCTCGGCGGGGGCGCTCCTGCCCATCGCCCCCGGTGAACGCCGCGACGTCGGGCCCTTTTCGGTGGAAACCGTGCCCGCGGCGCACGAGGAGGTGTCGCCGGAGTTTGTGGGTTTCCTGGTGCGCGCGGGCCCCTACTGCCTGTATCACAGTGGGGATACCCTGCGTTACCCCGGCATGGCGGAGTTGCTCCGCCCCCGGGCGATCGACGTCGCGCTCCTGCCCATCAACGGACGCGCCCCCGAGCGCCGCGTGGCGGGCAACCTCGATGGGCCGGAGGCGGCGCAACTGGCGCACGACATTGGAGCCCGCTGGGTGGTGCCCTGCCATTACGAACTTTTCGCGTTCAACACCGCGTCGCCCGCACCGTTCGTCGCGACCTGCGCCCGCCTCGGGCAACCCTGCGTGGTGCTGCGCGCGGGCGAGCGCTGGCAGCTGTAGGCAGGGTCGGGGACCCATAGGCGGATTAAGAAGCACGTGCAGCCTTCGACAGAATCAGAGATCGACCGCCTGGCTTCAGGTGGAGGGCGTCGCTCCGTCGACGCCGGGGGACGAACCCTGCACTACCACGTCCGAACGCTCTGGGTGAACGCAACGCGCAACCGGCGTCGACGGAGCGACGCCCTCCATCCATCAACCGCTCAGCGAGGTGATCTCCACCTCGTCGTTTTTCAAAGTTAACGCTTATGGGTCGCGGACCCCGCGGGTAGGTGCGGTGCGAGTGCAGGGGCAGAGGGCGGAGGTAGAGGCGGGACCGAGGGTCCCGTCGCGGCCTCAGCGAGGCCGCCGACAGCGGGTTGCCTGCAGGGGGCTTTCCAGCGAACCCGGTGCGCCAAAATAAGGGACAGGCGGATTTAGGCGATTGGATTGGAGTGGGTTAGGCGGGAAGGCGTCGCTCCGTCGACGCCGGTGGCGCGTGGTGATCGCGTCCAGGTCCCAGGTGTTTTTTGCGCGCGGAGGACAAATGATCGAGCGAACGAGGCGCGGTGTGCGTCCCCGTGGCGCCGACGGAGCGGCGCCCTCCAACGAAGCAGAGCCAGGGGCTTTTAACGCAGGGCGGAGATTCGTTTTGCGCCTTCGCGCCTCTGCGTGAATGAATCGGACAAGCTTGGCGGGACCGAGGGTCCCGTCGCGGCCTCAGCGAGGCCACCTACAGGGGAGGGGGTGGTGAAGGGGCGGGGAATGCGATTTAGGCTTCCGTGTGGGCGCAGAGTGCATTGGGTGGGGGCGCGATTTCAGATTTTCTCCCCATGGTTTCTTCCCTCCGATTCTGGTCCTGTTGCGTGGTGTCCCTCCTGGCTTGGACCGGAGAGGCGGCCGGCGCGGCACCGGCGCCGCCCGCGCTCGTGGTGGTGGTCAGCCTCGATCAGTTTCGCGCCGACTACCTGGAGCGCTTTCGCGCCCACTATGGCCGGGGCGGATTCAATCTTTTTCTCGAACGCGGGGCGGTGTTCGTGGACTGCCATTACCAGCACTCCGTGACCAAGACGGCCTGTGGTCACTCGGTCATGTTGACCGGGGTGCATGCCGACCAGCACGGGATCATTGCCAACGAGTGGATCGACCGAGCGACGCTGCAGCAGGTGTCGTGTGTGGGTGATGATACCGCGCCGATTGTCGGATTACCCCCGCCCAGCCGTCCACCGGTGACGGGCCTCGACAACCCCTACCTCGGGCGATCCGCTCGCTCCTTGCTGGCGTCGACCGTGGGAGACGAACTCAAGCTGGCGCGCGGCGGGCGACCGAAGGTGTTTGGCGTTTCCATCAAGGACCGCTCGGCCATCCTGATGGCGGGTCGCAGGGCGGATGCCGCTTATTTTATGGAGGAAGGCCGGATGGTGAGTTCGACCTACTACCTCGCGCAGGTGCCCGACTGGGTGGCCGGGTGGAATGAAGCGAAGAAGGTGGATGCGTATTTTGGCCGGGTGTGGGAGCGCGTCTTGCCGGAAGCCGCCTATGCCCAGCAAGGGCCGGACGACATGCCCAATGAACTCGCGCTGTACGGACTCGGACGCACCCTCCCCAAACGCATCGACGGAGGTGAAACCACACCCGGGCCCAAGTTTGCGAGCGCCTTCGAAAACTCCCCCTTCCAAAGCGAAGTGCTGGCGGATTTTGCCAAGACGCTCGTCGAGCGGGAGAACCTCGGCCGCCGTGGGGTGACCGACCTGCTCTGTCTCAGTTTTTCCACGCCGGACACCATTGGCCATAGCTATGGACCCGACAGCCACGAGGTGATGGACAATGCGGTCCGCACCGATCGTATCCTGGCAGACCTGTTTCAGTTTCTCGACCGCCACGTTGGCCTCGACCGGTGTACCCTTGTGTTGACGGCGGACCACGGCGCGGCCCCCATCCCGGAAGTCGTCGCGTCGACCCAGCGAGGCGTTCCCGCCGGACGAGCCAAGTCGGCGGAGGTGCTCCGGGCCACGGAAGCGGCGCTGAACGAACGCTTCGGTCCCCTGGCGAACAAGGAGCGCTGGCTGGTCAACGACGACTGCGCCCTGCTCATTCATCCCCAGGCGCTGGCGGAAAAGAAGCTGACCTCGAGCGAGGTGGAGCAAGTGGTGCGCGACGCGTTGCTGAAACTGCCCTTTGTGCGGGCGGCGTACACCCGGACCGACCTCTTGCGCGGGATCGCGCCAGGTGAGTGGGGACGGCACATGCTGGCGAGTTTTCATTCGGAGCGCAGCGCTGACGTGCTGTTTCAGCTCCAGCCGTACTTCCTCCTGTCGTCCCGGACCCATGGCACCACGCACGGCACGCCCTACAATTATGACACCCATGTACCCCTGCTCTGGTTCGGCGTCGGGGTGACCCCCGGGGTGAGGACCGAGCGGGTCGGGGTGGATGATCTGGCGCCCACGCTCTCCCGGATCCTCGGTCTGGTCGCGCCGCCGCTGGCAAAGGGACGCGTGTTGTTTTGAGGCGAAGGTGGGGGAGGGGCGGGACCGAGGGCCCCGTCGCGGCCTCGGCGAGGCCACCTCCAACGGAGGGAGAGGAGGCGGTCGGGTGGAGGTGGGGTCGTCGACCCCGCGCAGTCGCGTCAAAACAAGGGACAGGCGAAATTAATCTGTTGATGGGGAATTAATTCCGATGGAGGGCGGCGCTCCGTCGACGCTGGTTACGCGGGGCGAACCCGTTCGGGTCCAAGGGGTTTTTGCGCGAGGAGGAGAAATGATCGGGCGAAGGAGGCGCGGGGTGCGTCCCCGTGGCGCCGACGGCGCGGCGCCCTCCAGGGAACCAAGTGCGCCAAAACAAGGGACAGGCGGAGTTTAAGGGCTCTCAGACGAACCCTCCAACGAACCAGGAGCGTCTGAATAAGGGACAGGCGAAATTAATCTGTTGACGGGGAATGAGTTCTGTTGGAGAGCGTCGCTTCGTCGATGCTGGTTGAGCGGGGCGATTGCGGGCGGGGGCAGGGTGTTTTTGCGCAACGAGGATTAGCGCACGGGCGGGGGGGCGCTTGGCGAAATTGCGGGCGAAAGTTTGAACATTTCCGGGTGTTGTTGGGTCGTAACTGGGTTAATCCTCTCCCTCTATGCACAAGTTCGTAGTCGTTACGGCGGTGGTCGGTTTGGTCACAGCGGGGTGCACGTTTCCGTCCAGTCGGCGGACGGTCAGCGCCCGGACCACGGGACACCTGCAGCACGTGGAATATGGCGTGATTGAACGGGTCGATGGCGTGGTTGTATCCGGTCAGCGCACCCAACTCGGCACCCTTGGCGGCGGGGTGGTCGGCGCGGCGGCGGCCAGCGATGTCGGCCATGGCGCGGGTCGCCAGCTGGCCCGGGCGGGCGGCGCGGTGGCGGGTGCCATCGTGGGTCAGGCGGTGGAAGAAGCCGTGACCCGGAAGGAAGGTCAGGAGATGATCATCAAGCTGGACAGCGGCAAGAGCGTGGTGATCACGCAAACCAGCCCACCCGGATTCAAGATGGGTGACCGCGTGGCGGTGGTGAGCGGGGGCGGTGGACCCGCCCGCGTCACGTATCCCTGAATCGGGGTCAGATCGGTTTTTGTCCGACCGGTGCTGAGGCGCACGCGGCCTTAACCCGCCGCGCCCAGCTTGCGATCGAGCGAGTAGCGCCCGCCCCCGGCGAGGAGCGGTACGCAAAAAGCGGCGAGGTAAAGGTAGGACATTTCTCCGCTGTTCTGGCCGGAGAGGGCGCCGCCATGAATGACGAAAAACGCCACGCCCATGGTGAAGGCGCTGATCAGGGCGGACAGCCGGGTCAGCAATCCGAACGCCAAAAAGGCCGGAAACAGCACCTCACCGAAGAGGGCCAGCACGAGGCTCGTGGTGGAACCGACCCCCAGCGGATCCGGGAACTGGGTGTGCATGGATTCAAAATTCAGCAGCTTTCCCCGTCCGTGGAACCAGACCATGGAGAGCCCCGTCATGAGCCGGATCAGCAACAGGGCGAGATCGGCGCTCCGGGGAAGGAAGTCGAGGAAGAGGAGTTTTTTCATCGTGAAGGAGAAAGGCGAGTAAGCACACCGGGTGCCGAAACCAGCGAGATGTGCTCGACGGTTGACCGCGTCAAGCTGCGGGTGTTTCACTGCCATCTTCATGGTCGATCCCATCACGGTCAAACTGGGCGAGCGGAGTTATCCGATTCACTTTGGACATCACTTGCGGTCCCTCGTACGCAGCGAGGTGGACCAAGTGCGGGCGGCGGGGCGTAAGCTCGTCGTGGTGACCGATCGCCACCTGGTCGCGGCGCAAGGAGCCGCGCTCGACGCGATGGTGGGCGACCTCCCCCGGCTCGTGCTGGAGCCCGGGGAAAAGACCAAGTCGCTGGGCGAATTGGGCCGGATCCTCGATTTTATGGCCGAGCACCGCCTCGATCGGTCCTCGCTGCTCGTGGTGGTGGGCGGGGGCGTCATGGGCGACCTTGGCGGGTTCGCGGCGGCGAGTTTTCTGCGTGGCATCGGATTCTGGCAGCTGCCCACCACTTTGCTCGCGATGGTGGACAGCTCCGTCGGCGGAAAGACGGGTATCAACCTCGCGGCAGGCAAAAATCTGGTGGGAGCCTTTCATCAGCCCAAGGCGGTGTTCATCGCCACCGAACTGCTGGCGTCCCTGCCTGCCCGCGAGTTTGCCGCCGGCATGGCGGAGGTGATCAAATACGGCCTGCTCGGAGATCCGGGTTTGCTGGCCGATCTGG
Source organism: Opitutaceae bacterium (assembly GCA_016794625.1). GTDB lineage: Bacteria > Verrucomicrobiota > Verrucomicrobiia > Opitutales > Opitutaceae > UBA6669. The sequence continues at coordinate 10,752 of JAEUGY010000033.1, read as the reverse complement.
AACGGTCGCCGCTCACGGTTGAAAGCCCGAAACTGGCGGCGGTGATCCGGCGGTGTTGCGAGGCCAAGGCGCGGATCGTCGAGGCCGACGAGTTCGAGCGGGCGAAGGAAGGCGGGCGGGCGCTGCTCAATCTCGGACACACCTTTGGCCATGCCATCGAGCAGGTGACTGGTTATGGCGCCTACCTGCACGGCGAGGCGGTGGCGATTGGCCTGGTGGCGGCGGCCCGGCTTTCGCAGGAACTTGGCCACCTGACCGCGGCCGAGGTCGAGCGGGTGCGTCGCGTCTTGGCGAACCATGCGCTGCCCGTCCGGCTGCACACGCCATTGCCCTGGCCGGAGCTGCTGGCGGCGATGTCACGCGACAAAAAGGTCCGCGCCGGCCGCCTGCGTTTTGTGGTGCTCACGTCGCTGGGTGAGGCCGCGACGCGGGACGAGGTGGACCTTGCGCCGGTCGAAGCCGCCTTCCGTTCCGTGGGTGCCGCTTAGGTTCGAGGAGCCCGGGATCGACACGGCGCCTCCGAGGGTGCAAGCTCGGGGTCGGCCGCGACGCGGTCATCACCATGTCTGCCATCGATGAAGGGATTGTTCGCGAGTACTTTGAGCAAAACGGATTCCTGATCCGCCAGCTGCGCAAGTATCAGGTCACGGCCCGGAAAAAGACGAACGACGAGGAGATTGACCTGCTCGTTTACAACCCCCTTTGGCAGCGCGGCGAACGGAAGCCGGATTTTTTCCTGTTCGTCAACGAGCTCCGCTACCTCCACCGCGCCGTGGTGGCGATCAAGCCGTGGCACACCGATGTGTTCACCCCGGCGATGCTCAAGAGTTCACCCGAGATTTTCCGCTTCCTTGAGTCGACGGTGGTGGACTACGCGGCAAAACTATTCCCCAGCGATGCCCGCGAAGGTGGGGACGCGCCGGACGGTGAGATCACCAAGGTGCTCGTGCTGCCCAGCCTGCCCACGGTGGAGCCCTTTCGCTCCCAGAGTGTGCAGCTCCTGAAAGAACGCGGCGTCGATGCGATCATTTCGTTTCGGGCCATGCTGCAGGACTTGATCGAGCGGATCGACGCCAACCGCAGCTACCGCAAGAGCGATACCCTGCAAGTCATCCGGATCCTCAAACACTACGACCTGCTGAAGGACGCGCAGCTGGATCTCAATGTGAAGCGCTGACGGCGGGCTTGGGTTTTGGCTCGGCGTGCGCCGGGGGTTGGCTTTAGCTGAGACATGGCTCAAGGCGTGCATGCAACGGCGATCGTGGAAGACGGCGTCCAACTCGGGGTGGGAGCGGTCATCCATCCCGGAGCCATCGTGCGCACCGGCACCGTTGTGGGCGACGCTGCGATCATTCACCCCTATGCGGTGATCGGCGGAGAGCCTCAGGACTTGCGCTTCGATCCGACGACCCTCTCGGGCGTACAGATCGGGGCTCGCTCGACCCTCCGTGAATACGTGACCGTCAACCGCGCCACCCGTCCGGGCCAGGCGACGACGATTGGACAGGAATGTTTTTTGATGGCGGGGGTGCACCTCGCCCACGACGTCCGACTCGGCGACTTTGTCATCCTTGCCAACAACGTGCTCCTGGCGGGGCATGTCACGGTCGGAGAACGGACCTTCATCGGAGGAGGTGCGGCGGTGCACCAGTTTTGCCGTGTGGGAGAAGGCGCGATGGTGGCCGGACTCGCGCGCATCACCCTCGATGTGGCCCCGTTCACGATGGTGGCGGAGCGCGATGAAGTGATCGGGCTGAACCTCGTCGGCTTGAAGCGACGGGCCCTGCCCCGGACGACCATCCAGGAGCTGAAGGACCTGTTTCGCCGCGTGTTTTACACCCCCGGCAACATCCGCCTGATCGCGGCGGAGACGCTGGCGTCGCAGCCCGTCTGGGCGGCGGAAAGCCGGCGATTCCTAGAGTTCTTTGCCGGCGGCAAGCGAGGGTTTTCGCGCCCCCGCCGCGGCGCCGCGACGGACGGTGGCGAACACGCGGACCCATGAAACGCCTCGCCCTCACCTGTGGCGACCCGGCGGGCGTCGGGCCGGAGATCATCGAGCGCTGGTTGCGCTCCCTCGAAACCCCACCCCGCGATCTGGTGGTGATCGGCCCCACTCCGTGGCTGGCGGCCCTGCCGTTGCGAGATGATCAATTGGTCTCCGTGGGTCGCGAAGCGTATGCGGCCGTGCCCGGACTCCCCGATGGCGAAAGCGCGCTCGTGGCCTGGGCGGCGATGGAGCGGGCGGCGGCCGGGGCGGGGGCGGGCGAGTTTGCCGGTGTGGTGACCGGTCCCGTGAGCAAAGCCCGTCTCGCGCAGATCGGATACACGTATCCCGGGCAGACCGAGTTTTTTGCGGCGCGCTGGCGCGGCGAGCCGACAATGGCGTTCTGCGGAGGCAAACTGCGGGTCGTGCTGCTCACCTGGCACATCCCGTTGCGCGAGGTGCCCGCGCACCTGACCTTCGGCCATTTTGAACGGGCGGTGAACGCGGCGGTGGAGCTCGCCCGGGCCGAGGGGGTGTCGGCTCCCCGCATCGGCGTCTGCGGACTCAACCCCCATGCCGGCGAAGACGGTCTGCTCGGAACCGAGGAACGCGACCTGATTGACCCGATGCTGGAGCGCCTCCGCCTGACCCATCCCGGCGTGTCCCGTTGCCAACCCGGAGATACCCTCTTTGTGCGCGCCTTGCGCGGCGAATTTGATGTCGTGGTGGCGCTCTATCACGACCAAGGCCTCGCGCCGCTCAAGGTGGTGGACTTTGACGAATCGGTGAACGTGACCCTCGGCCTGTCGCACGTGCGCACCAGTCCGGATCACGGCACCGCCTATGGCATCGCGGGCAAAGGACTGGCCAGTCCACGGAGTTTTGCCAACGCCGTCGCTCTGGCCCGACGACTGGTCGCGCAACGTGAAGCGGGCCCGCGACCCTGAGCCCGGGAGGGGCGGGGGGGGCGCCAGATTCGGCCGCACGCGGCTTGCCACCGCGCCTAGTCGTTGCACGGTGGAGGGATGACACTCTTTCGTACGCTGCTGGCCGGTACCGGCTGGGTGGTCGCGCTGACGGCGATCGCCATCGCTGCCGATAAACCGAAGATCACGTCCCAGGATCAACTGCCCCGTTTCAGCTATCCCCTGAAGGGCAAAGTCACGGAGATCGTGACGAATGATGCGGCCTATGCGCCCCTCGCGGCCGCAGTGCGGGCGGATCTCGAAAAGCTGCTCGCCACCTACGAGATCGCGGACCGCACCACTCTGCAGGAGATCCTCAACACCCTCATGCTGCTCGACGTGCATGCGGGGAAATTCGACTCCGCGCTGGAGCGCCTGGCCACCATCCGCTCGCTCGAGGAGAAACCGGCCAACAAATACACCGCCGGATTGCTGGTGGAGTCGTACATGGCGGCGCGACGCAGTGGAGATTTCTCGTCCGAGGCCGCTTTTCGCGCGGCGTTTCAGAAGCTCTACGCGTCCAAGCTGGCGGCCCTTCCCTGGGACATTGTCGCGGACAACGTCAAGCAGGCAAAGGCCGGCGCCGAGGTGGGTTCCGAGGCGCTCATCCTCGGCAGCCTCGAGAGTTCCGTCCAGCCCGGGGTGGACAAGACCGGCACCGTCAGCGGCGACGTGGCCCAAGGCCTCGTGGCGCAGCGCACCGTGGTGGCACACCTCCTGCCGCTCAAGGCCGAGCGCGTGGCGGCGCTGACCGCGTATGTGGCGGCGAATCAGAAGGTGAAGGCCGACATCTGGGCAGCGCGCGACGTCAGTCTTGGCAACTCCCCGCAGCTCACGCCGGTGGTCGTGGCGATTTGGGACAGCGGTGTCGACATGGCGCTGTTTCCCAAGCAGCGCTGGACCAACGCCGGAGAAAAAGCGGTCGACGGCAAGGACGACGACGGCAACGGCTTTATTGATGACGTGCACGGCATCGGCTACGACCTGAAGTCGAAACCCACCTCTGACCTGCTGGTGCCTTTGGATGAGCAGCAAAAGGCGGCGTATCCGGCGATGCGCAACCGGACCAAGGGGTTCCTCGACCTCCAGTCGAACATTGATTCCCCGGAGGCGTCCGAACTCAAGCGCCTGCTCTCCGGCCTGAAGCCGGACGACGTGAAGCCCTTTATCGAGAGCTTGAATTTCTTTGGCAACTACACGCACGGCACCCACGTCGCCGGCATCGCGGCGGCCGGCAATCCGGCGGCGCGGCTCATGGCGGTGCGCATCACGTTCGACTTTCGCATGATTCCCGATGTGCCGACGCGGGAGCAAGCCGAGCGCGAAGCGGCTGCGGCGCGGGCGACCGTGGCCTACCTCAAGCAGCACGGCGTGCGGGTGGTCAACATGAGCTGGGGTGGATCGCCCCGCGACATCGAGGGAGCGTTTGAGGCGAATGGCGCCGGCGGCACCCCCGAGGAACGCCGCAAGACCGCGCGGGAGTACTTCCAGCTCTTCCGCGATGCGATGACGCAGGCCATGGCGGACGCGCCCGAGATCCTCTTTGTGGCGGCGGCCGGCAACAGCGACAACGATGCATCCTTTGCGGAGTTTGTCCCGTCCGGTATCGATCTCCCCAACATTCTCACCGTCGGCGCGGTCGACCAGGCGGGTGAGGAAACGTCGTTCAGCAGCTTTGGCAAAAACGTCGATGTGCACGCCAATGGGTTTGAAGTCGACAGCACCCTCCCGGGCGGCGAGCGCATGAAGTATTCCGGCACGTCGATGGCGTCGCCCAATGTGGCCAACCTCGCGGCCAAGCTGCTCGCGGTGCACCCCGGACTGAACGTCGATCAGGTCATTCAGCTGATCAAACTCGGCACGGACCTCTCGCCCGACGGCCGCATCCGGGCGATCAACCCGAAGCGCAGTTTCGCCCTCCTGGAAGTGCTCCGGAAAGAGAGCAAACCCTGAGGGGGGGGGGGCAACGCTTAACGCCGAACGCTTAACTTTTAACGCTGAAGTGGTTCGGAGTTTCTGATTTTTCGCACTTCACTCTTCGACCTTCACGCTTCACCGCACCGCGGTGTGGCGGATGCTTGCGCCTGACGCGGGTGTGGATTCAATGGTGGGACGATGTCTGCTGAAACCCTTGTTCCCGCCGCTCCCGCTCCGACCCCGGCGCCTACCCCTGCCGGCGTCCGGCCCTGGCCGGATGGGGTGCGCGCTGGCAATGAGAACCTGGTGCGTTTGACCGAATCGGCCGGCAAGAAGATCAAGAGCCTGATCGCCCGCGAGGCCAAAGGAGATTGGCTGAGGATCGCTATTTCCGGAGGTGGTTGCAACGGATTGAGTTACAAGCTGAAGTTTGCGCTCGAACCCAAGCGGGGCGACATCGTGGTCCCCACCGGCGGGGTCGAGGTGTTGGTCGACCCCAAGACGGCGCTCTACCTGAAGGGAACGGTCCTGGACTATTCCCACCAAATGGTCGGGGGTGGCTTCAAGTTCGCCAATCCCAACGCCAAAGCCAGCTGCTCCTGCGGCGAGAGCTTTAGCATCTAGCAGGTGGGGGCTCCTCCCGGCGTCCAAGAGGTGGCAGTTCGGATACCCACCCCGACTCGGTCCCGGGGACGGCGGGAGAGGACGTCGAAATAGGAGTTGTCTTCCCCCTGGGGTTGGAGAGAAACTGCAGATGACCTAACACAGAGCTCCTTATATTGATGGCAAATTCGTTCCCTTCGAGCGGCAACCGCTCAGGCTATTATCAGCGTCGCAATAACGACCCCTTTGCGAACATCCGCCGAAACGCGCGGATCAAAGTCCCGCAGATCCGCGTCATCTCTCCCGAAGGCACCCAACTCGGGATCATGCAGACGGACAAGGCGATCTCGCTTGCTCAGCAATTCAATCTCGACCTCGTCGAAGTGGCGCCCAACGCGGTGCCGCCCGTCTGCCGGATCATGGATTTCGGCAAGTACGTGTACGAGGAGCAGAAGAAGGCGAGCCACGTCAAATCGACCGCCAGCAAGCTGAAGGAAATCGAGTTTTCGGCGCGTATCGCGCAGAACGACTTTCACACCAAGATTCGCCACGCCGAGGAATTCCTCGACAAGGGCAACAAGGTGAAGCTGCGCCTCAAGTTCCGCGGTCGCGAAATGGCCCACACCGAAATCGGTTTCAAGGTCATCACCGACGCGCTGGCGGAATTGACGGGCATGGGCCATCCCGACAGCGAGCCCAAGCTGCTCGGCAAACAGATCAACGTCATGCTGACTCCGCATCCGCCGAACAAGCGGAAGCGGAAGTACACGATTCATCCGGATGAAGAAGCGATCGATGACACGGGTTCCGACTCGGGTCACGACGACGAGGATTGAGTTCGTGCGGGCCGACCACCGGTCGTGTCGCCCGTTTTGCGGCTGGCCCGGCGCACGTGTTGCGCCGGCCCGCTGGTGTTGTGTAGCGATGTTTCTGCTCGGGCTCGCGGCTGCTGAAGTCCATGCTGCGCCCCGCGGCCGGTCCTCACCACCGCCCGCGGAGGGCAGCGGACCGATCAAGCGTTTCCTTGGGGCCTCGTACCTCGATCTGCGCCCATGGGCCGCGACGTACGGTCTCACCTCCCGCTGGCTGGAAACCGGCCGGCGCCTGCAGCTGACAAGCGACTACACCACGATCGTGGTGGAGGCAGACCGGCGCGAAGTCACGATCAACGGCCTCCGGGTCTACCTCGGCGAACCCATCGTGGCGAGCGGCGGCACCCTCTGGCTGGGCACGGTCGACGCACGCGACCTGCTCGGCCCCATTCTTCGCCCGGCCGGAGTGGCGGGCATGGTGCCCGGATTGCGCGTGATCTGCCTCGACCCCGGCCATGGCGGCAATGACACCGGGACCCGGAACAAGGCGCTGAAGCTCGATGAAAAACGCCTGACGCTCGACGTGGCCCAGCGGGTGAAAACCCAGCTCGAGTCCAAGGGCTACAAAGTGATCATGACCCGGACGACGGACCGTTACGTCGAACTCGAAGACCGGGCCGATTACGCCAACCGGGCGCGGGCGGATCTGTTCGTTTCCATTCACTTCAACGCCTTTCCCCAACCCGGTGTCCACGGCACCGAGACGTACATCCTGACCCGGCGAGGACAACGTTCGTCCAGCAGTTCCAAGCGCGAGAATTCCGACAACATCGGTTTGCCCGGGCATGGCGCCGACCCCTGGAATGCGGTGCTCGGTTACGCCCTCCACCGCCAGCTCATCACCAGACTAGGCAGCTTGGATCGGGGACTGAAGTTCGCCCGCTTCAAGGTGCTGACGCTGATCAATTGTCCCGGCATTCTGCTCGAGTCCGGTTACTTGTCGAACGACGCCGAAGGACGGAAGATCGCGACGCCGGCATACCGGGCGGAGCTGGCGAATGCGATTGTCGTCGGAATCGACAACTATGCGGCCCAGCTGAAGCGCGCGCGCGAGTGACGGACAGGTGAAATGTGCGGGCGCTGGACCCGGTCTAACCCGGTGATGCCAGAATCCGTGCGTTCCGCTCCTTGACAGGTGCCGGACGGCCCGATACCGGAAGGTCCCAGTATGGACGCCGTGCTCGATCAACCCGTGCTGGTGCTCAACCGCCTGTGGCAGGCGGTGAATATCATCGGCGCCCGACGTGCTTTTGCCCTGCTGGCGCGCAGCCACGCCAGCGTCGTACATCACCACGATGACGACTTCCGGGTTTTCTCCCTCATGGATTGGATGGATTTCTCCCAGAGCAATCCCCCCATGGCGGAGATGGACATCGTCCGCACGCCCCGCACGACCATCCGCCTGCCGCGCGTCATCCTGCTGACTTACTTTGACCGGCTGCCCTGCAAGGAACTCAAGCTCACCCGCAACAACGTGTTCGAGCGGGACAAGAACCACTGTCAGTACTGCGGCAAGACCTTCACCCGCGAGGAGCTCAACCTTGATCACGTCATCCCGCGCGACCACGGCGGGAAGACGACCTGGGAGAACATTGTCTGTTCGTGCATCCCCTGCAATTCGCGCAAGGCAAACCGCCTCCCGCACGAAGCGCACATGCGGCTCATCCGCAAACCCGTCCGCCCGAAGTGGCGCCCGGTGATTTCGCTCGTGCTGGGCAACCAGGAACGCGAACGCTGGAAGGATTTCCTCGATCTGGCCTACTGGAACGTCGAGTTGGACGAGTGAAGTCGGGTGAGGGGTGTTGCTCGCGGGACACCGGAGCGGAGACTTTGCATTGCCCTGCTGGGCGGGCGCGGGTTGCGTGACAGGGTCTCGTTTCTTCTATGTCGCCTTCCACCCCTGAACCCGCGTTGGCCGCCCCCTCATCGCCCGTTTCTCCCTCCGACCGCACGCCGATCGTGGTGGAAATGCTGGTCATCCCGGTTGCCGGCCGCGATGCCATGCTGCTCAACCTGAGTGGCGCGCATGGCCCGTTTTTCACCCGCAATCTGGTCATCCTGCGCGACAGTGCCGGCGCGACCGGGTTGGGCGAAGTGCCTGGCGGGGAAAGCATTCGCAGCACCCTGGAGGCGTGTCGTCCCCTCGTCGTCGGCCGGCCGCTGGGAGCCTATCAGGCGATCCTCGGCGCGGTGCGGAGCCGCTATGCCGATCGCGACGCGGCCGGCCGCGGGCAACAGACCTTTGACCTCCGGACCACGGTGCATGTCGTGACGGCGCTCGAATCGGCGCTGCTCGACCTGCTCGGCCGCCACCTCGGCGTCCCGGTGGCGGCGCTGCTCGGAGAGGGGGTGCAACGCACCTCGGTCCCCGTGCTGGGCTATCTGTTTTACGTGGGAGACCGGAAACGCACGCCGCTCCCGTATCGATCGGAGCCAGACGGCCCGGATGCGTGGTTTCAGGTGCGGGACGAAGAAGCGGTGACGGCCGACGCGATTGTGCGTCAGGCCGAGGCGGCCCACGCGCGTTACGGCTTCAGCGATTTCAAACTCAAGGGCGGAGTCCTCTCCGGCGAGGCGGAGATGGAGGCGGTGACCGCGCTGTCGCGGCGTTTCCCCGGGGCGCGCATCACGCTCGATCCCAACGGCGCCTGGAGCCTCGCGGAAGCCATTCGCCTGTGCCGGGGCCAATCGCGCGTCCTAGCCTATGCCGAGGACCCCTGCGGCGCGGAAAAAGGGTACTCTGGGCGCGAAGTGCTGGCCGAGTTTCGCCGTGCCACCGGACTCCCGGTGGCGACCAACATGATTGCGACCGACTGGAGAGAGCTCGGTCATGCCATCCGGATTGGCGCCGTCGATATCCCGCTGGCGGATCCCCATTTTTGGACGATGCAAGGCTCCGTGCGCGTGGCGCAGCTCTGCGACGCGTGGGGACTGACCTGGGGGTCGCATTCAAACAACCACTTCGACGTCTCCCTCGCCATGTTCACCCACGTCGGTGCGGCGGCGCCCGGAGCGATCACCGCGCTCGACACCCACTGGATCTGGCAGGACGGCGAACGCCTGACCCGCGAGCCCCTGCGCATTGAACGCGGAGCGATCGCGGTGCCAGCCGGGCCCGGGCTCGGCATCGACATCGACCTTGAGCAGGTCCGTCGCGCTCACCGCCTCTATCTGGACCAGGGACTCGGAGGTCGCGACGACGCCGTGGCGATGCAGTACCTCAGTCCCGGGTGGAAATTCGATCCCAAGCGCCCCTGCCTGGTCCGCCCGCCCGCCGCGGGTTCCAGCCGTTGACGCTGACCGACGGACCTCTTGTGGTCCGGCCGTGTCTTTGTTCGCCTCCATGGTCGACCCATTCCCTTTGCGCCCCGTCGCGCGGTACCTCCGCTCCCTCCGGTACGCGTGGCTCGTGCTGCTGATCCTGGCCGGCAGCACACCGGCGCCGGCGGCTCCACCCCCGGTGCCACTGCCTGACTTTTCGTTCCACCCGCTGCTGCCCGTCACGCAGGCCGCGGCCGCGGCGACGGCGATGAAGCTTACTCCCTTGGTGATCGCTGAGGAGCGCGTTGGACTGAGGGCAGGCGACGGGTTGACGGCGCTGGTGACCTGGACCGAAGGGAAGGCGATCAAACAATGGCTGGTGCAGGTCCAGGCGACAGAGCTCAACGACAAGGAGAGCAAACTTCCGCCCGCGCGCGGCATGCTCCTCTACAGCTCCACTGGACACGAATTCCGCTTTGCCGGATCGCGGGCGGCGCTGGCGCTCCGGGTGCTGGGACCGTTTGAAGGCGGCAAACCGGCATCCCGCGAATCACGCGACGGCAAGAAGGCCCGTGTGCTCACGCAGGCGGAGTACCTCGGACTGGGGCTCGATCGTGCGTGTCAGGTCATGCTCAAGCTGCAGGCCATGCGAACCCAGCCGCGTCCGGACAACCCCTTGCCCGCGGAACAACAGAGTCTCGGGTTTGGCAACCGACCGTTCCCGCCCGAGGTGGTGGCGGCCGCGCAGAAGCGTGCGGTTCAATTCGGGCTGACCCAGGAAGACGAACGGGCCTTGGTCGGGTCGTTGCCCGCACTGCTGGAGTTTTTCAGCATCGTGAGCCGAACCCCCGGTTTGCAGGATATTCTGAAGTCGGTCATCGACCTGCCGTGGTGGTCGATTCTGAAGAGCGGGGGCAAGATGCCCGACATCGGAATCGATTTCGTCACCCCCTCCATTCGCCCGCTCGCACCTGAGCCGTGGTCCCTGTCGAGTCTGACACCGTATGCCTTCCCGATTGTCATCACACTGAACAAAAGCCCGGCCCTGGTCTGCCACCTCGCGGTGGTCTCGCCCCGGCCGCCGCTGATCGCGGCGGCCGGAGTCGTGGGCCTGGCGGCCGCCCGACCCGACGGCAAAGGCCCGCGCGTC
>JAEUGY010000016.1 GCA_016794625.1 Opitutaceae bacterium | reverse complement strand
AACGGTGGGATAGACCCCGTACGCTTCCGATGGAGGTGGGGTCGATGACCCCGCGGGGATGGGCGTCGCGTGAAGAATACGGAGGGCGGAGGCGGGACCGAGGGTCCCGTCGCGGCCTCAGCGAGGCCACCTCCAACGGGGAGAGGAACGTTGAACGCTGAACGCTGAATTTTTAATGCTGAAGTACGGAAGGGACCTCCGAATGACGCCGACGGAGCGGCGCCATCCAAGGGGTGCGAGGGGTGCGGATGAAGAAACGCGTTCCGCGTTCCTCTACGACTTCGAGCTTCGCACTTCACCGCTTCGACAGGCTCAGGGTGCAAGGCGCGGCCTCGGCGAGGCCGCCTACAACGGGGGGAGGAACGTTGAACGCTGAACGCTGAATTTTTAATGATGAAGTGCGGAACGGTGGGATAGACCCCGTACGCGTCCGATGGAGGTGGGGTCGATGACCCCGCGGGGATGGGCGTCGCGGGAAGAATACGGAGGACGGAGGCGGGACCGAGGGTCCCGTCGCGGCCTCGGCGAGGCCACCTCCAACGGGGACCCGCAGGGTGCACTTTCGGAGCGAGAAACGCGTTCCGCGTTCCTCTACAGGGGGGATTGCGGCTAAAGCCGCAGCCACTTTAAATTTCGCACTTCACTCTTCGAACTTCGCACTTCCAGCCCCGCAGGGGCTGGCAAGCGGGCTGGACCTCTGGGCGGAACTGAAATGCATTCTCTGGTTCTATCTTCCTACGATGCGCGTGCCGCTTCTCACTGCTTTACTCTTGCTCGCCGGGTTGGCGGGGCCGGCCACCGCGCCGGGGCAGACCGCGCTTACGCGGGTGGCGGCGACGAGCCTGACGCTGCCGGCGGCGGCCCCGGCCACGGCCTACTCCACCCCGGCCGCTTTTGCGGGACTAACGTTCAGTCAGCCGGTTGCGGTGGTCAGCCCGCCAGGGGACACGCGCCGGCTCTTTGTCGTCGAAAAGGCCGGCCGGATCTGGGTCATCCCGGATGTGACCGCGGCCACACCGACGCGCACCCTGTTTCTCGATCTCACCTCCCGGGTGACGGTCTCCACCAGCCTGAGCGATGAACGCGGTCTGCTCGCCCTCGCCTTCCACCCCGACTACGCGACCAACGGCAGCTTTTTTGTCTGGTACACGGTCACGACCACGACGGGGGCCGGCGGCGGTCTGCACAACCGGCTGTCGCGCTTTCGGGTGTCCCCCACCCAGCCCAACGCCGCCGATCCGGCCTCGGAGGTGCCGCTGATCAGTCAGCGGGATGAGGCGAGCAACCACAACGGCGGCCAGATCCTGTTCGGGCCGGACGGTTACCTCTACCTCTCGCTCGGTGACGAAGGGGCGTCGAACGACTCCTTCCAGAACAGCCAGCGCATCGACCGCGACTTCTTCGCCGGCATTGTGCGCCTCGACGTCGACCAGCGTCCGGGCTCGCTTCCGCCCACGGCGCACCCGTCGGTGCACCCCGGCACCTATTCCGTACCTCCGGACAATCCCTTTGTCGGCGCCACCACGTTCCTCGGCGCCGCGGTCAATCCGGCCGCCGTGCGCACCGAGTTCTGGGCGACCGGACTGCGCAACCCGTGGCGCATCGCCTTCGACCCCGCGAACGGTCAGCTCTGGTGCGCCGACGTCGGCCAGGGGGCGCGGGAGGAAGTCAACCTCATCGTGCGCGGCGGCAACTACGGTTGGAACTACCGCGAGGGCAACGTCGCCGGACCGCGGTCCAATCCACCGGCGGCCGCGACGTTCATCGCCCCGGTCTGGGACTACCCGCGCTCCGCCGGCCAGTCGATCACCGGCGGCGTCGTCTCGCGCGGCGCGCGCCTGGCGTCCTTGTACGGCCACTACCTCTTTGCCGATTTCGCGAGCGGACGCGTCTGGGCGCTGCGTCCCGACGGCACGCAGCCGGTCGGAGCCGACCGGGTGCAGCAGCTGACGACGCTCGCCGGGATCAGTTCCTTCGGAGTCGATCCGTCGAACGGCGACGTGCTGATCGTCAATCTGAACGACGGCACGATCCGGCGTCTCGTGGCGACCCCGGCCACCGGGGGCACGCCGTTCCCGGCGACCCTCACGGCGACGGGTGCGTTCAGCTCCGTCGCCGCCCTGACCCCGGCCCCGGGCCTGGTGCCCTACGAGCCCGTCGTGTCGTTCTGGTCGGATCATGCGCGCAAGCGGCGCTGGTTTGCGCTGACCGACACCACCAGCCGCTACGGCTTTTCCGCCACGGGAAACTGGACGCTGCCGCCCGGGGCGGTCTGGGTGAAACACTTCGACCTCGATCTCACCCGCGGCAATCCCGCCACGGCGCGGCGGGTCGAAACGCGGTTTCTGGTCAAGACCGCGACCGGCACCTACGGCCTGTCCTACCGCTGGAACGACGCGCAGACCGAGGCCACCCTCGTCGCCGAGGACGGCGCGGATCAGGCGTTCACCGTGGTGGAAAACGGCGTGGCGCGCACCCAGACCTGGCGCTTCCCGAGTCGCGGCGAATGCCTCGCCTGCCACACCCCGGCGGCCGGTCACGCGCTGGCCTTCTCCACCCGCCAGCTCAACCGGGGCCCGGCGGCGCCGGGTGCGCCCGCGCCCCTGCTCACCGCGATGGCACAGGCCGGTTACCTTGATGTCACCACGCTGCCCGACCTCGCGACCCTGCCCCGCCTCGCCGCGGCCGACGATGTCACCGCCTCGCTCGAGCTCCGGGCGCGGTCCCACCTCGACGCCAACTGCTCGTCGTGCCACCAGCCGGCCGGGCCGGCGCTGGGTTTCTGGGACGCCCGGGCCACGACCCCCTTGGCGCAGGCCGGGCTGGTCAACGGCGCGCTCACCGGTGGCACCGCCGGCCCTGACCGGGTGATCGTGCCGGGCGACCCCGGCCATTCCCGGCTCCTCCAGCGCATGAGTGCGGCCGGGGCGGAGCGCATGCCCCCGGTTGGCACGCGCGAACGCGACACCGCCGGCGAGGCGCTGCTCACCGCGTGGATCCTCTCCCTCGCCCAACCCGACACACCGGCCCGCCTGCTCAACCTCTCGGCCCGCGCGGCGGTCGGCACGGGCGGCGATCTGCTCATTACCGGATTCGTCGTCCAAGGCACCGGCAGCAAGTCGCTCCTCCTGCGCGGCGTCGGCCCCGGCCTCGCCGCCTTCAACGTGGCCGGTCCCCTCGCCCGCCCCACGCTCAGCCTGCTCCAGAACGGACGTATCGTCACGGAAAATACCCGCTGGAACACCGCTCCGGACCCCGCCGCCCTGCGCGCGGCGGCGGCGCAGGCGGGCGCCTTCGCGCTGGCCGAGGGAGGAGCGGACAGCGCCCTGCTCGCCACCGTGTCGCCCGGCAGCTACACCGCGCACCTCCGCGGGCTCGACGCCTCCACTGGCGTGGGACTGATCGAGGTGTACGACCTCGATCCCCCGGTCGATACGGCGACCCCGGCGCCCCACCTCGCCAACCTGTCGGTCCGCGCCGTCGTCGGCACGGGTGAGAACCTGCTCATCCCCGGGCTGGTGGTGGGTGCGGGCACCAGCCGCACCGTGCTCGTGCGGGCCGTCGGCCCCGGACTGACGGCCTTCGGCGTGGCCGGCGTGCTGCCCGACCCCGCCCTCGAACTGTACCGCGGTTCCGAACGCATCGCGGCCAACACCCGCTGGAACACCTCACCCCAGGCCGCGGCCCTGCGCGCGGCAGCGCTTCAGGTCGGAGCCTTCGCGCTGACCGAAGGAGCCGCCGACAGCGCCCTGCTCGCCACGCTCGCTCCCGGCGCCTACACGCTGCAGGTGCGGGGCGCCGGCGGCGGCTCCGGGGTCGCGTTGGTCGAGGTGTACGATCTGCCCTGACACCGCCCCTTCCCGCCTCACCTCAGCCCCGGAACGACCAACAGCCTTGCCCAGACCCGGAGGCGCTCCCACGCTCCCGGCTCCACCCGTCCCCCGTTTTCCCACCATGAAATCCACATCCAAACCGCTCTTCCTCTCGCTTGTCCTCGCCGGTTCGCTCGGCGCCGCGCTGCTCTCGGGTGGCTGCGCCGCCACGTCCACCCAGGCCAGCACCGGTCAATACATCGACGACAGCGCCATCACCGTGAAGGTGAAGGCGGCCTTCGTGAAGGACCCGTTGATCAAGGCCTTTGACGTCAGCGTCGAAACCTTCAAGGGCGTCGTCCAGCTCAGCGGCTTCGTCAACACCGCCGCCGAGAAGGAACAGGCCGGCAAGATCGCCGCGACCATCAACGGCGTGACCGAGGTGAAGAACAACATCGCCGTCAAGTAGGCCGGAGGCCGACGGCGTCACGGACCGTCCCCTACGGCGACGGCACTTCGTACAATTCGATCAGCGCCTCACCGGCGGTGCCGCCGGCGCCGCTGACCTGCACGGTGTAGCCGCCGGGCGGCAGGGTGAGCAGCAGGGCCGAGTCGCGGCTGCCGGGCGTGAGCGCGAAGGCACCGACGCGTTCAAAGGTGGCCGCGAGCGCGGCGGGCCAGTTGTCGTTCTCGTCGACCCGGGTCGCGCCCGAGTACACTTCCAACCGCGGGTCGTCCAGCGCCCCGGGCACGCCGAACGCGCCGAGGGTGGGTCCGACCGCGCGGATGAGCACGGTCTTGGTGGTATTGCCCGTGAGGGTGAAGCCGGCGATGAGCACGTCGCCGCCGGAGCCGATGCGATTGCGGGCCGAGACATTGACCAGCCGCGGCGTATTGCCCGTGCCGGCGTCATAGGCTTCGACGAGCACATTGCCCCCGGCCGGGCCGGAAACCTGGGCGGTGCGACCGCCATCGACCGGGCCGAGCAACGCGGCGTCAAGGCTGGCCGGGGCGAGGCCAAACGCGCCGACCGCGGAGAAGGCCGCCGCCAGATCGGCGCCGCCACCCCAGTCGTCATTGCCGGCGAGGAGCTGGCCGGCGCCAAAGAGGGCCAGTTCCGGATCGGTCATGGCATCGCCCACACCAAACGCGGCGAGACCGGGACCCACCGCACGCACGAGGACCGGCTTCGAACCGCCCGCCATGCTCAGGCCCACAATGAGGGGCTGGTTGGCGGCCAGGGTGGTGCGGATGGACACATTGCTGATGCGGCTGCCGAGGGGCGGGGACACCACCAGCGTCGCCGGCGGACTGGTCGCCGTGCCTGCTGCGTTGCCGACGACCACGGTGTAGGCGCCCGCATTGGCGGCCTGAAGGTCGGTCAGCGTGAGCGTGGAGCCGGTCGCGCCGGGCAGATCCACATTTTGGTGACGCCACTGGTAGGTGAGCGGCGCGGTGCCGGTCGCCGTCACGGCGAAGGTCGCCGTGCCACCCGTCATCACGGTCTGGGAGGCGGGAGGAACAGTGATGACCGGGGCGATCGCGGCGGGATTGACGACGAGCGACACGGGGGCGCTGGTCACGCTGCCCGCGGCATTGGTCACCGTGACGGTGTAACTGCCGGCGTCGGTGGCCTGCACCGGATGGAGGACGAGCGAGGTACCCGTGCCCGCCGGCACCGCCACCCCGCCCCGGCGCCACTGATAAAAGAGCGGCTGGGTGCCCCCGGCCTGCACGGAAAGGGTCACGGTGGCACCGACCGTGACGGTCAAACCGGACGGCGGCACCAGGATGACCGGCGGCGTGGCCGGGACGAGCACGGTGAGGAATGCCGGCGTCGACGTCACCGAGCCCAGAGCGTTGCTGACCACCACCGAGTAGTTGCCGCCGTCGGTCAGCTGCACGGTCGCAATGGCGAACGTCGCCTGAGTCGCGCCGGCAATCGTCGCATTGCCCTGACGCCACTGGTAGCGCAGCGGGGCGGTGCCGCCGGCGGTGACGCTGAAGGTGGCGGTGGAACCGACGGAGGCGGAGACGGCCACCGGATGACTGATGATGACGGGCGAAGTCGGCGGCAGCGTCACGGTCAGCGTTGCGACCGGACTCGTCACCGTGCCGCCGGCGTTGCTCACCGTGACACTGTAGCCGCCGGCGTCGGACCCCTGGACGGCGTTGAGCACCAGCATGGCCCCCGTGGCTCCGGGGATCGGAACCCCGTCTTTGCGCCATTGATACGAGAGCGGGGTGGTGCCGGTGGCGGCGACCGAGAACGTGACAGAGGCGCCGGTGAGCACGGACTGGCTGGCCGGCGGCGTGGTGATGGCCGGGGCGGTGGCGGGCACCGTGACGGTGAGGGTGGCGGGCGGGCTCGTGACCGAGCCGGCGCTGTTGCTGACCGTGACCGTGTAGACGCCGGCGTCGGAAGTCTGGACCGAGGGAAACGAGAGGGTGGCCTGGCCGGCGCCCGGGATGATCACGTCGTTCTTGCGCCAGACAAATGTCAGCGGGGCGGTGCCGCCGGCGATGACGGAGAAGGACACGGCGGTGCCGACCTGGACCGTCCGGCTGGTCGGCGACCCGCTGAGCGAGGGGGCGACCGGCAGCGAGTTGACGCTGATGACGGCGGCGTTGCTGGTGACGCTGCCGATGGCATTCGTCACCACGACCGTGTATCCACCCGCGTCGGAGAGCGTCAGATTGTTGAGCACCAGACTCGAGCCGCTCGCGCCGGAGATGACCGCGCCATCGCGCAGCCACTGGTAGACAAACGGGGCGGTGCCGCTGACCGAGACGGACAGCGTGACCGATCCGCCGACGATGGCCGTCTGGCTCGCCGGATGCGACAGGATGACCGGAGGGCTCGGCGGCGGATTGACCGTGAGGGTGGCGACATTGCTCGTGGCGCTGCCGCCGGCGTTCGAGACCACGACCGTGTAGTTGCCGGCCTGGCCAAGCTGGATGTTGGAGAGCGAGAGCGTGGCCGCCGTCGCGCCCGGTACGGACAGGCTGTTTCGGTACCACTGATAGGAAAGCACCCCGCTGCCAGTGGCGCTGACCGTGAACGAGGCTGAACCGCCCACAATCACGGTTTGGCTGGCCGGCTGCGACACAATGACCGGGATGGGGGTCGAGACGACCAGGACCGAGGGCAGACTCGTCGCGCCGCCGCCGCTGTTGGTGACCGTGACCGTGTAGCTCCCGGCGTCGCCCGCCTGGACATTGGACAACGTGTAGGTGACGCCGGTGGCGCCCGGGATCAGCACCGTGTTCTTGTACCACTGATACGTGAACGGTCCGGTGCCGGTGACCGTGACGGTGAACGACACACTCGAACCCACCGCGGCGGGCGAGACGAAACTGACCCCGACGATCGTCGGCGGGGGGATCCCGGAGGAGGGCGCGCCGTACCCGGCGACCGCACCGGCCCGGTCGTCCGCCGCCAGGCTGTCGAGGTTGCCGACCGTGCTGTTCATGATCGCCGTGACGCTCTGGCCCGACTGGTCGGGATGATCGAGCCCGACCACGTGGCCGAACTCGTGCAAGGCGACCCGCTTGAGATCCAGGCTCGCGCGCATGTTGCCGCGGTAGGAGTCCCAGGAGCGATTGGAGTTGAAGATGACATCGCTCTCCAGCCGCCGCGTCGAGTTGGTGTAGGTGATGGCGACACCGACCACGCCACTGCCCCAGGCGTCGCCGTAAACGGTGTTGCTGAAAAAGACGTTGTTGAGGCCGTTGGGCCGCCCAAGGAGCGCGGTGGAGTTGCGAACCACACCGAACTGCATGCGCTGCATGGTGGCGTTCCAGTCGTTGAGGGCGGCCTCGGCCACCTGTCCCCACGACGTGGATCCATCGATCAGCGTGCGGCCGAGCGGAGTCGGATCCAGCTGCAGCTGCATCGTGACCGTCGGTCCTTGCCAGAGTTGATTGTCCAGCACGTAGCTCCGGGCGGCCGGAATCGAAACCATCGAGACGACGAGCAGCCAGCCAAGGACCCGGGCAAACGAGCGCATCGTCTATTTTCCTTCCCGCGCCACTTCCTGCACGATGGCGGCCTCAAACGCTTCGCGCGTCAGGCCCGGGCCCGAGTAGGCGCGCAGGGCGGGATGCGAGGCCTGGGTCACGACGGGAGTCTCGACATCGTCGACGGCCCGCAGGCGCTGGAAATTGCTGCGGGCGACATGCTGCACCTGCGTGGCCGTATCCGTGACAATCGGATAGCTGCCATGGCCGGCGCTGACCAGCGGGCACATCGCCTCGCCGTTCTGAGCCAGGAAAACAATGTACGTCTGCCCCTCGTCCAGCCGGGGCATGTCGACCACGGTCATGGCCTCGTCGCCCACCCGGCCCCCGAGAAAACGCAGCGTCAGTGCCGCCGGCACGACGCCCTTCAGCGTACGCAGGGGCTCACACTCCACGTAGGTCCGGATGACCGGCCCGTGCGAGGTGACATCCCAGCGACTCGAGACCTTGGTCACCTTGATCCGCACCACCTGCTCGGCGTTGGCCACCAGCTCCGGAAACGAAGGGGGAATGACTGAAAGCGCCTTCAGTGAATTAGTTAGGAAGAAAACCCCCAAAAACACCCATCCGAGCAATCCCCAACGAGGCGTCCGCGGCGGGATCGTCAGGAGGATCTGGAAGAGAAAGGACATGGCAGGTGCAATCGGTCCCTTCCTACGAGAGCAACGCCCCCGGCGACGCAAGAGGGAACCTCGTGCGGGCGCCACCTTCACACTTTCTTACCGTTCGGGCGCAGAATTTCCGCGGAAAGAGCTGGTTTGGCGAGGGTTCCCGGCCCGGTGCACCCTCAGGGCACCAGCACCGAGCGCACCTGCTCGACCGTGGCCGACGTGGCGGGGTCGAACCGAGGGCTGGCGGCGTAGGCCAGCAGGCTGGCGCGCAGTTGACGCCGGACGGGGTCGAGGACCGCGTCGCGCAAGTCGACGCTCGTGACCAGCAGGCGGCCGGGACCGACCCGCACGGCGAAGGCGAGGGCGAGTTTACGGTGGGTGAACCAATCGTCGACCACCTGGATAATCGGCTGCACGCCGCCCGGCAGGCCTTGCAGGATCATCGGCGCGGACTCGCGGAGCACGTACCACCACTGCCAGTTGCTGTGGGCTTCGGTGGGAAAGGCGGCGAGCGCGGGCGACGCCGGATCGCACAGCACACCGAGGGTGTGGGGCGCCTGGCCGTTCGTCCACGCGGTGTTCCAGAAGATGCTCGAGAACCCGAGTGCGATTTTCCCCTTCTTCGCATCCGGACGCACCTTGGCGGGAGGAACCATCAGCCACACCGCCTCCCCGGCTGCGAGGCGCGCTTCCACCCCCGCGTCGAGCCGGGTGGCCAAGGTCACACCGGCCGGGAGCGGCGTCACCACCCGGGCTGCGGGCGGATAGACCCAGATGTCCCAATCATTCTCATACGGCGTGCCGTCAAGGCTCACCATGAACCGGTACCGGGCCGGCGCCGGAATCGCGTCGAGCGCGAGCTCGACCCGGCCGAGCGACTGGGCCGCCCCCACGGCGAGCGTCCGGGGCGCGAACGCCCCGCGCGCGACCACCCGGCCGTCGTCCGCCACGCACCGCCAGGACGCCGGCGCCGCGGCCAGCGGCGCGGGCCCAAAGTGGGCCACCTCCACGTCGGCCACCAGTTGCTCCTCGGTGGTGAAGACCCGTTTGTCGAGCCGGGCGAGTGGCACGGTGCTGGAGCAGAAGCGCCGGAATTCCTCCGGGGAAACGTACCCCTTGCTCTCCCAGAAGGCATCCACCACCCCGACCAGGGCCGTGCCCTGCCCGCTGAAGTCCTGCAGACCGAGCAGCTGAAACCCGCCCATCTCGGGCGTGCGCAGGGCGGATTCGATGTCCTCCTTGTAACAAAGGACCTGCAGCCGGCCCGAAGCGTGGAGGAAGTCGCGCGCCTGCGCGCCCATGCCGCTCGCGACCAGGGCGTCCCGGAAAATCTCGAGGTTGCGCGGCTTGAGGTAACCCGTGTACTTCGGCAGCTCGGCGTAGTTGGGATACACACACCATTGCCCGATCTCGTGGGAGACGACCGGCGCGGTGCGCTGGCGCACGAAGTCCGCGTAGTCGGTGCGCGTCTCGGGCGCGAGGGCGTTGATCCGGGAGTTCAGGCCCTCGCCCCAGCTCTGGATGCGCGGTTCGGACCGACTGTGGAAATCGCTCTCCGGCACCTCGGGCCAACCGGCCCCGGCGGTGTAGAGCCGGTTCGGGTCGCGTGCCTTGCGCCGCTCCACCCAGTCCGAGAGCCAGGCCGGATGCCGCGGCCCGCCCGGCTCGTTGCCGGCGCAGAAGATGACGAACGAAGGATGGTTGCCGTAGGCGCGCAGCATGCGCTCCGACTCGGCCTCGAGCCAGGCGTCGACCGGCTTACCGTCACCGAGCGTCGTGGAGTGATTCGGCCAGACTCCCGCCTCGACCTGCAGGTACACACCGAGCTCGTCGGCGGCGGCGAAGGCCGCCTCCGGGGGACACCAGGAATGGTAGCGCACATGGTTGAGCCCGTGCGCCCGGACCACTTCGAGCACCCGCCGCCAGCTCGCCACGTCCGTCGGCGGATGACCCGTCCGCGGGAAAATGGCGCAGTCCAGCGTGCCGCGCAGGAAGAGCGGACGCCCGTTGATCCGCAGTTGCCGACCCTCGGCCCGGATTTCGCGAAAGCCAAAGGTCTGCTCGCGGCGCTCGCCGTTCGCGAGGACCGCGGTGAGCCGGTGCAGCGCCGGGGTGAATTCGTCCCAGGCCGCCGCCTCGGCGCCAAAGGCCACCACCGCCACATAGGCGCCCTGCTCGGAGACCGGGGCGTGGACCGGGGCGCCGGCCGCCGTGGGACTGCTGAGTTCGACCGAGGCGGGCCAGGCCTGGCCGGCGGTCCGGCCCAGACGACCGCGCACGGTGGCGGTGCGGGCGGCGAAGTCGGTGCGGATTTCGAGGTCCTCGATCCAGACCGGCGCGGTCGCCACCAGCTCGATCCGGCCGACGATCCCATTCCACGTGCCCTGCGTGTGGTCGGAGATGCTGTGGGAATTCTCGCCCAGGTCGGGCACGTTGCGGTTGTCGACGCAGACGGTCAGCCGGTGCGGTCCCGGAGAGGCCTCGGAACCGAGTTCGAAGGTGTGCGCCACCCCGTTGGCGTCGCCGGAGCCGAGCTCGCGCCCGTCCAGCCAGACCGTCGTACGCCAGTGCGGCCGCTCCAGCAGCAGGGTGATCCGACGCCCGGCCCACGCCGCCGGCAACGTGACCGACCGCTGGTACCAGGCCGCGCCCACGTAGTGGGTTTCTGGTTGCAGCCAGAACGGCACCTTGACCGCGCCCGGCCGGCGGTAGGGGGCGAATTCGGGTTCGGTGAAGAAGGAGCGGTCGAAGATGCCGCCGATCCAGGGCGTCTCCACCGTCACGGGTTGGCCAAGCCGCGCGTCGGGAAGCGATCCGGGCAGTTCGATCGGCTGGGACAGGTCGCGCGTGAACCACCGCTCGGCGCGACCGGCGTCGCCGGGGTCGAGCGCCACGTGCCAGGTCCCCGACAGGGACAGGCGTTCAGCGGCGACCATGGTGAACGGGAGAAGGCAGGCCAGCCAGACAGGGAGACGGGGCAGGATCATGGCGTTTCATGGCGTGGGGAGAGAGGTGGCGAGCAGATCGGCGGCCCGCGCGTGGCCGGGATCGCGCCGCAGGACGGCGCGCAGGCGCGCGCGGCCGGAGGCCGTGCGGCCGAGCCCGAGCAGGGCCTGCGCTTCCAGCACCCGGGCGCGCAATCGCTGGCGCGCGGCGAGGTCGTCGTCGAAGAGCAGCAGCGTCGGGAGGGACGTGGCAAAGTAGTCCACCGTGGCGGGCGCCGCGGCCAGCGCGCGCGCATGATCGAGCAGCGCGAGCAGCAGACGCCGGGCCCCGGCCGGCCGGCCGAGGTGCCGCAGGGCGAGGGCGGCGAATCCGGCCTGCTCGGGTTCCGCGCCGGAGAGGAGCGAGCGGGGACCGCCCGGCATCGCCACGGCGGCGGCCCATTGCTGCCGCGCAGCGGCGTGGTCCCCGGCGGCGGCGAGGGCGCGGCCCAGCCAGAGGTGGACCTCGCAGGGATGGGACAAGAGGTGGCGCGCCTCCCCGAGGTGGCCGGGCACGGCGAGCGCCTCCGTGCAGGCGGCGACCGCCCCGCGGGCGTCGCCCGCCGCCAGCGCCCGGCGTCCCAGCGCCAGGTGCGTGCGCACATGCAGCGCGAGCGCCAGACCCTCGCCGCCTTCCCACGGCTGAAACCGTCGCCCGGTGATCACGGCGCGCGCCGCTTCCAGCCGACCCACCTGCAGACAGAGCGCGCCGTACTCCAGCGCGAGATCGTCGCGCTGTTCCACCAACGCCCGTTCCCGATCCAATACGCGCAACCGCTGTGCCGGCGACTCCCCGAGACGCTGGCCCAGCTGGTCCCGTTCATAGACCAGCCGTGCGTTGGTGGGATCGGCGCGCCGCGCGGCCGCGTAGGCGCGCCGCGCCCGGGCCGGCTGCCGGGTGACATTGAAGTAGGCGATGCCGAGGTTGCGCCAGGCGACGGCCAGCCCCGGGTCGAGCCGGACCGCACGTTCCCAGAGAGCGATGGCCTCGGATGGCCGCCGCCGGTCAAAGAACAGGTGACCCAGGGCGCAGGCCGCACCGGCATCCCTTGGCGCGACCCGCTGGGCAAATTGCAGCACCGCGATGTCCTCCAGCCGGCTCGGGAAGTCGTAGTCGGGCCGCGCCCGGGCCGCTGCCGCCAGGTGCCGCCGCACCGCGGCCAGCGTGGCGGCCGGCCGCGGGGCGGCGTGGGCAAAGCGGCCCCGCAGGTGCACGATCCACGCGCGCGTGCGGTGCACCATTGCCTCCGCCCCGAGCGAACCGTCGGGACGCGCCGGGTCGCCCGCCGGAGCCGAGTCCAGCCACGCGAGCGCGTCGTCAAACAGGCCGGCGCGCAGCCCATCGTGGGCGAGGTCGAGCCGCACCTGGGCGTCGCCCCCGGGATCCCGGCCCGCGAGGGCGCGGGCCCAGGCGTCGAGCGGATCGAGCGCCAGCGTGGCACGCAGCAGCGTAGCGGCTTCTCGGTGACGCCCAAGCCGCCGCAGCACGACCACCTTGAGATCGCGCGCCTTCAGGTGGTCGGTATTGCGCGCCAGCGCCCGGTCCAGATGGTCGAGGGCGGCGGGCCAGTCGCCGCGCCAACAGTCGATCTCGGCCAGAGCGTGAAACCCCGCCGACTGCCAGGCCTCGTTCCACGTAGCCTTGTAAAACGCCGCATAGGCCCCGGCGAGCCCCGGCGCGCCGGCCCCGGCGGGCCACGTCGCATCGGCGGCGCGCAGCCATTCCTGCTGCCGCAGGCAGCACCCCAGCTGGTAGTAAGCCTCGCCATCGTAGGGATTCGCATTGCGCGCCACCTGCCGTGCGATGCTGGCCCGCAGGTGAGTTTCGGCCTCGAAAGGTTCCCCGCGCCGCAGATGCCAGCGACCGAGGGCGAGGTGACACCGACTGTCGCCGGGATCGCGACGCAGCCCCTCCCGCCAGTACTCCTCCGGCCGCCGGGTGGCGTGCCGGTACTGCTCCAGATGCTGACCGATGAGAAACAGTTCGTCCCCACCCACGACCTCCCTCGGCCAAGGTGGCGCCGCGGCCGGCGCGGGCATGGGTCCCTCCGCCGGCGGCGCCGGCGTATGGCAGACGAGGGTGCGCCCCTCTGCGGTCAGCACCCGCACGGTGACCTCCCCCGGACGCAGGGCCACCCGGGAACGCAGGTCAAAGCACCCCGGCCGGTCGGGCGCCAGGGTACGCGTCCAGGAGGCCACCCGCCCGGCCGGCGTCTCCACCCGGACCACGGCGGCGCGATGCCGGGCGGTGACGGCGACCCGGACCTGCAAGGCGCGCCCGTCGAGCCGGACATGCAATGCCGCGTCCACCGTGGCCGCGTGGGCCGGGCCCAGCGCGCGGACCGGGTACCACCCCTGCGTCCAGGCCTTGGTTTCTCCCGGTTGCAGGAAGGAAAAGTCCGGCTGGTTGTCGGTGTAGACCCCGGCCATCAGCTCCATGTAGGGAGCACACACGCCGTCCGCGTCCGGATCGGTCAGATTGCGATCCCAGGCGTATCCAAATTCATGATTCCCCCACGTCCAGACCTTCTTGCCCGGCGCGATGTGGTGATTGGCCACATGGACCAGCCCCGCGCCGGCCACATGATCGTAGCCGCCGGCGAAATCGCCCGACGAACCCACCGCCATGTAGGACGTCGGCACCGGGATGTTCGCATACCAGGACAGGTCATCCGGCCGGCTCGCCGGGATGCCACCCTCCGCGCCGGCGCGTACCCCCGCCGACCCCTCGTGCACCGGCGGAAACAGCCGCGGCCGCTCCGCCGCCGGCACCCCGGAGCGCCCACGGCGCGCGTAGTCAACCCCGTAGTAGTGACCCTGTGAACACGGAAACCGGCTCAGAGCCCGCCGCGCGTGGTCGGCGACCACGGTCGTGTCCGGGGGAAAGAACGCCTGGTAACCCGCATGCACCCGCGTGGCGACATTCGCCCACCACAGAAACGTCTGCACGTCGACCGTGCGATTGTAGGCCCGCACCCGCAGCTCCAGCAGCGAGCGCCCCGGGTGCAGACGCACCCCGTGCATGCCCTTCATCCGGGACATCGGGTCGTGTTCGCTCATCCAGACCGTGACCGCGCCGCTGCGCTCGCGCTCCACCGCGACCGTGGTCGGCCACGTCGTCGATGGACGATGGTGCTGCGGCCAGTTGAACTCGATGCCCCCGCTGCACCACGGCCCGGCCAGACCCACCAAGGCCGGTTTGATCACCGCCTGATGATAGAGGGCGTCGTAGCCGTTGGTCTTGTCGAGCAGCCGGTGGATCCGCCCCCCCAGCTCCGGCAGCAGCATCACCTGCACATACTCGTTTTCGAGAAAGACCGCCTGCCAGGCCCGCGGCACCGGCTGCTCGGCGATGCGCACCGTGCACGGCAGCGGGTAGACCCGACCGCTCGACCCCTGGTAGACCCGCCGGTCGAGGAACATGGGGTACCGATCCGGGACGTCCGGCACGTAGGTCGGCAGGATCACGGATTCGCGACGCACCGTGACAGCGGGGGAGGAAGGCATCGGGACGAAGAGGGTTCGACGATCTTACAGCCACCGAGGTCGAAAACAAATGGATCGACAGCGGAAAAACCTGCACGATCTTACACTTTATGCCCCGCGACCCCGTGCGCCACGGTTTCACCGGACAGCACATGGTGGTCGTACCCGATCCCCTGCGCGCGGCGGCGCGCGCCCAGCCCCTCCTCCGCGGCCTGCAGGTGACCGATGCCGGCTATTTTCCGGCGGCGCGACACCACCGAATCGAGCGCGAGACCGGTGCCCCCACCACCCTCGTGATCCTCTGCCTCCGCGGCGCCGGCTGGTACCGCCTCGGCGAGGAGACCTGCGCCGTCGGGCCGGGCGACCTCGTCTGGCTCCCGGCCGGACGCGCCCATGCGTACGGGGCGGCGGAAGACCCCTGGACCATCGCCTGGGCGCATTTCACCGGGGACGAAGTACCGGCGTGGGCCCGGCTGCTCGACCTGGGAGCCACCGCGCGGGAAGCCACGATCCGCCTGCCCGTCGACCGCCTGGAGGAGATCGCGCTCGACCGCGTCTATGCGGCGATCGAGCGCGGATTCTCCCTCCGCCAGCAAGTGGCGGCGGCCGCGGCCCTCCGCCGATCCCTGTCCGAGGCGGCCCAGCTCGCGATCGCGCCGACGGATTCCCGCTCCGCGCGGGACCGCGTGCTCGCGTCGGCCGAGGCGTTGCGCCGCGACTGGCAGCGCCCACGGCGCCTCGTCGAGCTCGCGACGGCGGCGGGGGTGTCGGTGACCCACTATTCCACGCTGTTTCGTCACCACACCGGCTTCGCGCCCATCGATTTCCTCATCCGCCTCCGCGTGCAGCACGCCTGCCGCCTGCTCGACACCAGCACCCTGCCCGTGCGCGACGTGGCGGAGCGGGTTGGGTATTCGGATTCGTATTACTTCACCCGCTGTTTCCGCCGGGTGATGGGCTGCTCCCCCCGCGCCTACCGCCAGCGGCAGAAAGGGTGAGCGGCGAGGAGGAGGGAGGGGAGGGGGGGGAGGAACGTTGAACGCTGAACGCTGAACGCTGAATTTTTAATGCTGAAGTACGGAGCGGCAGGATAAACCCCGTAGGCGTCCGATGGAGGTGGGGTCATGACCCCGCGGGGGTTGGCGTCGCGTGAAGAATACGGAGGACGGAGGCGGGACCAGGGGTCCCGACGCGGCCTCCGCGAGGCCACCTCCAACGGGCACCCGCGCAGGGTGCTCTCCTGGAGGGCGCCGCTCCGGAGGCTGTCTCACAACCTGCCGCCCCTTGCTAAATTGTAAAACGAAGGCCCTCTGGAGACGCGTATATGAATTCTTGCGACGACTCGGCTTGGTATAATGAGCTATACGAGGTTAGTGCTGAGGTTGCGAGACAGCCTCTCCGTCGGCGCCGGTGGCGCGTCGCGGAAAACACAACGGACGGGCGCAGTGACGCGGTCAACCGTTCCCCGGCGTCGACGGAGCGACGCCCTTCGACGGGCTCAGGGCATGCTGCCCTCCAGGGGAGCCTCGATCCCATTTAAGGAAGGGACGTGGGGCGTCCCTTAAAAATCGTGCGGCCTCGGCGAGGCCGCCTCCAACGGTGGGAGGAACGTTGAACGCTGAATTTTTAACGCTGAAGTGCGGACGGTGCTACCAAGACATACTATCCACTTCTGTTTCAGGCGTTTCGCACTTCACTCTTCGCCCTTCGCACTTCCCGCCCCCCGGGCGGGCCCATTCGTCATTCGGAATTCGTCATTCGTCATTCCAGCCCTCAGGGCTGGCCTGTCCCTCGCCCTCCGGCGCGGCGGAGGCGGGCCCAGACGAAGTCGGGGCCGTGGCCTTGGACGCGGGCCATCTTGATCCAAAGCAGGGTGAGGTGCTCGAGGTGCAGGCTGGATCCAAGCGGACCGGTGTCGACCGGCTCCCAACCGAGGTCGCTGCAGAGCTGTCCCACCACCTGCTTCGCCGCGGGGTCGTCGCCCGCGAGCAGCATCGCCGGCTTCAACTCGCCGTAGCCGGGGTAGCTGCTGTGCTCGAAATTCTCGAAACCGTAGATCGTAAATGCCTTCACCACCCGGGCGGCCGGGACCGCGGCCTGCAACACCTCCGAACCACTGCGCGTGCTGGCCAGGCCATGGGTCAGGCCGGGGCCGACCGGATTGGTACAGTCCACCAGCACTTTGCCCTCCAACGCTGACGCGACGGCGCGCACTGCGGATTCGGCGGCGGCATAGGGAGTGGCGAGGAAGACCACCTCCGCCGCGGTGACGGCGGCGAGCGGGTCGAGGGCGCGCAGCCGGGGTTCACGCTGTCGGGCGGCTTCGACGGAGGCGGAGCGGAGGTCGCGGGCCGCGAGCGTGACCTCATGTCCGCAGGCAGCGAGTCGGGCGGCGAGCGCGCCACCCACCTGGCCACTACCCAAGAAGGCGAGTTTCATCGGATTCGGATTGGAAAAGAAGAGGAGAGAACGAACGGAAGACAAGCGGTCCGCCACATCCCGGCGGATCCCTTCACGCCAGAGCGGCAAGCACCAGCCGTGCAGTCGCCTCGCCGCTGTGCTGCTGCTGGCCGGTGATCAAGAGACCATCGCGCAGGGCGTGCGGAGCAAAGGCCGGGCCGGCGACGAAGTCCGCCCCCAGCGCCCGCGCTTCATCCTCGATGCGGAAGGGCATCACCTGCCGCCCGACCGCGCGGTCGGCGAAGTCCTCCTCGCTGTTGGCGAAACCCGTCATCCGGCGTCCCCGAAGGTAAGGGCTGCCATCGGCGTTCTTCAAATCGAGCAACAGACACGTGCCGTGGCAGAGCGCGGCGGCGGGTTTGCCGGCGTCGAGAAATGACCGAAACGCCCTGAGCAGGGTCGCGTTGCCGCGGAAGGTGAACATGGGCGACTGCCCGCCCGCCACGAGGATCGCGTCGAACCGCGACGGATCCAGCGAGCCCAGGGCAGGCGTGGCCCCGAGCAACGCGGTGAAGTCGCCCCGACCCAGGTAGTCGAGCGACAGCCTGTCGTCCTTCGAGTAACCCGACGGATCACGCGGATCGCTGTAGGCGTCGAGTTCCACCCGTCCGCCAGCCGGACTGGCGATGGTCACCCGATGCCCGGCGGTGACAAAGGCGTGATACGGATGGATCAATTCCGAGGCCCAAAAACCCACCGGCCAGCCAAGGGTGGTGGAGACGGCCGGGTTGGCGACGACGACGAGCAGGTGGCGGGACGACATGAGGACAGTCTGCCATGGAACCCATGATAACAGAAATCGAATGAAACGATTGCGATGATCGTAATCTCCGATGATGAGAACGACATGAACCTTGAACTACGCTGGCTGCGTTCCTTTGTGGCGGTGGCGGAAGAGCTGCATCTTTCGCGAGCGGCCCACCGCCTGAAACTCGCGCAGCCCGCGCTGACCACGCAGTTGCAGCAACTGGAGGAGGCGGTCGGGGCCCGACTCCTTGAACGTTCGAACAAAATCCACGGTTTGACCGCGGCAGGTGCGGCGCTGCTCCCCGAAGCGAGACGCCTGGTCGAGCAGGCGCAGACCCTGCCGGGACTGGCGGCGCGGGCGCAGCGCGGGGAGTCCGGCCGCCTCCGCCTCGGCCTGATCCCGCCGGCGGCCACGGCGGCGGTCGCGGAGAGTTTCCGCCGCTTCGTCGAGGCCTGGCCGGCGGTGGAGGTGTCGATTCGCCAGGACAGCCAGGAGCCCCTCGTGGCCGCGCTCGCGGCGGGCGAGCTCGACCTCGTCATCGGCCGGCCCGCGCACGCGGCTGCCAAGGCCGGGCTGAAGGAGCGCCGGCTCTTTGGAGAGGAGCAGGGCGTGGTGCTGCGCCGGGACGACCCACGGGCCGAGGGAGAACGACTGGCCCTGACCGCACTGGCGGGGAGCCGCCTGCTCCTGCTCAAGGGCAATCCCCATTTCGGACGTATGCTGCTCGACCTCGCCACCCGCCGGGCCGTGCCGCTGGTGCCCCACCCCGGAGCCGAGGACTTTCCCGGCCTCCTCTGGCTCGTGCAGGCCGGCTTGGGCATCGCGCCCTGCAGCCTGCTCCTGGCCGACCTCCTGCCACGCACCCTCGTGGTGCGACCCCTGCGTCCCGCCCCTCCCCGACTCGCGGTCCACGCCCTTTGGCGGGGGCCCGCTCCGACACCCACCGTCGCCCACTGGCTGGAGATCGCGGGTGAGAGCTTTGTAGCGAAACAGGGACTTCACTCTTAACCCAAGGCATAGCCCATCTGTCCGGATAGACTTTTCTATTCGAACGGATCAGGTCTCCGATCGCCGGACGTTGAACCACAGAGTGCACGGATTGCACAGAGTGGGGCCGGACCTTTGATTCCACGCACTTCCGGTTCGTCATTCTGTGTTTTCTGTGCACTCCGTGGTCAAATCTCTGATCGCCGGACGTTGAACCACAGATTGCACGGAATGCACAGAGTGGAGCCGGACCTTGGATTTCACGCACTTCCGGTTCGTCACTCTGTGTTTTCTGTGCACTCCGTGGTCAGATCTCCGATCGCCGGACGTTGAACCACAGAATGCACGGATTGCACGGAGTGCGGCCTGACCTTGGATTCCAGCCACGACCGGTTCGTCACTCTGTGTTTTCTGTGCACTCCGTGGTCAAATCTCTGATCGCCGGACGTTGAACCACAGAATGCACGGAATGCACAGAGTGGGGCCGGACCTCAGATTTCACGCACTTCCGGTTCGCCACTCCGTGTAGTCCGTGCACTCCGTGGTCAAATCTCCGATCGCCGGACGTTGAACCACAGAGCAAGCGCGGCCTCAGCGAGGCCGCCTACAACGGGGGGAGGAACGTTGAACGCTGAACGCTGAATTTTTAATGCTGAAGGGGTCGGCGGGATCGGGAGCGTCCGATGGAGGTGGGGTCGACGACCCCGCGGGGGTTGGCGTCGCGTGAAGCATACGGAGGACGGAGGCGGGACCGAGGGTCCCGTCGCGGCCTCAGCGAGGCCACCTCCAACGGGAGATCCGCAGGGTGCACTCCTGGAGGGCGCCGCTCCGTCGGCGCAGGCGCGCCCGCAAGGGGCGGCCCTACAATGGTTTCGCACTTCACTCTTCGCACTTCCCGCCCGCAGGGCGGGCCCATTCGTCATTCGTCATTCGGAATTCGTCATTCCAGCCCGTCCCGGGCTGGCCTCTCTTCTTCGACGACGCCGGCCATGAGGCGCATGAGCGTGGCCTCGGTGGCGGCGGTGTGCGGGACTTCGCCGACGAGGCGGCCGGCGCGCATGACGAGGATGCGGCGGCACAATCCGATCAACTCGGGCAGCTCGGAGGAAACGACGAGGATGGCTTTGCCCTGGCAGGCGAGTTCGTCGAGCAGGGGATAAATCTCGGCCTTGGCGCCGACATCGACCCCGCGGGTCGGTTCGTCGACGAGCAGGACGTCGCAGTCGCGCGCCAGCCACTTGGCCAGCGCCACCTTCTGCTGGTTGCCGCCGCTGAGGCCGCCGATGATCGTCTCGATCGTCGGGGTCTTGACCCGGAGTTGCGTGGCGTAGTGCTGGGCAAGGGTGCGTTCGCGCCGGCGGTGCACCCAGCCGAAGCGGGTCAGACCGGGCAGGGCGGCGAGCGTGGTGTTTTCGCGACAGCTGAGTCCGAGCACCAGCCCCTGGCGCTTCCGGTCCTCCGGCACCAGCCCGAGCCGCGCGTGCAGCGCGGCGGTGACCGAGCCCACGGGCAGCGGCTGGCCCTTGACGCGGATCTCGCCGGTGGCGTGGGGATCGAGTCCGAAAATGGCCTGCAAGGTCTCGCTCCGGCCGGCGCCGACGAGTCCGGCGAGTCCGACGATTTCGCCGGCGCGCAGGTCCAGGTCGATGCCGGAAAACACACCCGGCGAGCCGAGCCCGCGCACGCTGAGCTGCACCGCGCCGGGTTCGCGGGTGAGGTGGACGGGCGTCTGCACGCGCAGCTCGCGGCCGATCATCTGGCTCACTACCCGCTGTGGCCTGGTCTCGGCGATGCGCTCGGTCGCCACATGACGCCCATCGCGCAGCACCGTGATGGTGTCGCACAGGGCAAACAACTCCTCCATCCGGTGCGAAACATAAACGAGCGTGATGCCGCGGTCGCGCAACTCCCGCACCAGCCGGAACAGCTCCCGCGTTTCGCCGGCGGAAAGGGAGCTCGACGGCTCATCCATGACGATGAGCCGCGCGCCGGTGCCGACCGCGGCGGCGATCTGGACCAGCTGTTCCAGGCCGGTCGTGAGGCTGCCGATCAGCCGGTCCGGATCGAGGTCCGCCCCGACCGCCGCCAGCATGGTCCGGGCCCGGGCACGCAGGGCCGGACGATCAACCCAGCCCGCGCGACCGCGCGGCAGGTCGCCGAGGCAAAGATTCTCCGCCACGCTGAGATTGGGGCAGAACGCCAGCTCCTGGTGGACCATGGCGATGCCCAGCTGCCGCGCCTCCAGCGGCGAGGCGGGCGCGATGGCCCGCCCCTCCAGCCGGATCTCGCCCGCATCCGGCTGATAGATACCGGCGAGGATCTTGCCGAGCGTGCTCTTGCCGGCGCCGTTTTCGCCGATCAGGGCGTGACACGAGCCGCGCTCGATCGAGAAACTGACGTCGTCGAGCGCCTGCACGCCCGGGAACCGCTTCCCGATGCGATGGAATTCAAGAAAGGCGGACATGGTTCAAGCGGATGCGCGACCGCCGGGCGGACGAACGGCACCCGCCGCACGGTCGACTACTTGGGCAGCCAGACTTCCCAGTTTTTCGCGAAGGCGTCGACATTGTCCTTGGTCACCGGGATCAGCGCGCTGATCTCCTTCTGCGCCGGCGGATCCTTCTTGAACAGAATCTTGTCGACCAGCAGCTCGACCGACCGCTTGCCCCACTCGAAGCACTGCTGGGCGAGCAGGACCGGAACATGGCCGCTGCGGATGTAGGCGAGCTGCGGCGGCAGGGCGTCGACGGATACACACTTGATCGTGCCCGGCTGCCACTTCAGCGCGTTGTCGGTGAAGAGCGGCCAGCCGCCGATCATCGCCCAGCCCGTCAGGTCGGGGTTGGCCTGCATGACCTGCTCCACCTTGGCGGCGGCGTCCTGCGGCGTTTCCTTGTGGTAGTAAACGCCGCTCAGGGTGATGCCCGGAAACTGCTTCAGCACCTCACGCACGCCCTGCACCCGCTTCTGGAGGTTCGGTGCGTTCTGGTTGCCCGCGAGGATGGCGATGCGACCCTTGCCGCCCATGATCTTGGCGAGCTCCTGCATGACCTGCTTGCCGCATTCGATGTCGTCCACCCCGTAGGTGACGAACCGCTTGCTGTTGGGGGCGTCGGAGTCGAACGTGGCCACCGGCACGCCATTGTTGACCGCGGAATTGATCGCGTCGGTCAGCTTGTTCGCGTCGGAGCAGCTCACGGCGATACCCTCGGCCCCGGCGAGCACGAGCTGTTCAATCGCCTCCGCCTGACGCTGCGAGTCTTCCTCGTTCGGCGTGCGCCAGTCGATCTTGATGTTCACGCCATGTTTGGCGCTCAACGCCTTGGCCGCGCTTTCAGCGCCGACCCGGGCGGCTTGGAAGACCGGATTGCCTTGGGATTTGGCAACCAGGCCGATGGTGATCGTGCGAGGAGCAGCGACCAGAGTGCTGGCCGCAGCCAGCAGGAGGAGGAGGAGGCGCATGGGAAATGACGAATGACTAATGACTAATGACGAATGGCGAAGGGGTCGGCCTTGGGGGCGGGAAGTTCGAAGGGGGGAAGCGTGAAGAGCGAAGGATCTGAGGCAGAAGTGGATCGTATGTCTTGGTCGCACCCGTTCGTACTTCAGCATTAAAAATTCAGCGTTCAGCGTTCAACGTTCCTTCCCCGCTTCACCCCTTCCCCATCCTCCGTTTGCCGAGCCAGGTGTTGAAATTGTCGAGCACGACCGCGGCGATGACGACGGCGCCGATGATGATCTGGCTGTAGTTTTGGTCGATGCCGAGGATGACGATGCCGCTGTTGATCATCTGGATGATGAGTGCACCCAGCACCACCCCCAGCGCGGAACCGCGGCCGCCGGCGAGGCTGGCGCCGCCCACGACGGCGGCGGCGATGACGTTGAGTTCGTAGCCCTGACCATCGCCGGAGGTGGCGGCGCCGTAGTAGCCGAGGGAGAGCAAGGCGGCGATGCCGGCCGCGATCCCAGAGATCAGGTAAACACCGAGTTTGACCCGGGCGACCCGGATGCCGCTGAAGCGGGAAGCCAGCTCATTGCCCCCCACGGCATACACCCGACGGCCGGCGGCGAGACGGGCGAGGATGATCCAGCCGACCACGGTGACGAGGATCATGACGAGCAACGGCACCAGACTCAGCCCCTGGCCTGCTTCCAGCCGGACCAGGTCGCGAAACCCCTGGGGAAACCCACCGACGGACTGCCCCTTGGTGGCGACAAAGGCGATGCCACGCAGAATCGCCATGCTGCCCAGCGTGATGATGAACGGATGCACCCCGAGGGTCACAATCAACCCCCCGTTGGCGAGACCGCACAACGCTGCTGTCCCCAGACAGACCCCTGCCCCCACCACGATGCCGAGTGTGCCGGAGTCGGCGCCCGGTCCTTCCGGACCGAAGTGATGCAACGCCAGCGCCCCCAGCACCGAGGCCAGCGCGTAGGTGGAGCCGACGGACAGATCGATGCCACCCGAGATGATGACGAAGGCCATGCCCACCGCCATGATCGCGATGAAACTCGTGTCCTTGGCCAGCTGCGCGAGGTTTTGGGCGTTGAGAAACTTGTTCTTCTCGACGAAGGCCGGCACCCGCTCGCCGCTCGCGTCGGTGACAAATACCCGCTGCCGGCTGCCATCCGGCCCCTGCTCAAACACCGGCGTCCGCACCGTGCCGCTGAAGCCATAGAGCAAAGCTCCGAGCGCCAAGATGACCAGAATGAGACCGCTTTCCTGAAAGCGGAGCACCGTACGGAGGGGTGAAGACATGCCGTCGGGTCATTCAACAGCCCGCGCCGATGGCGACAAGAGCAGAGTCCGGCCGCCGGCGTTTCACGCCGGCGGCCGGACAATGACGAATGACGAATTCCGAATGACGAATGGGCCCGCCCGGAGGGCGGGAAGTGCGAAGCCATTGTAGGGCCGCCCCTTGCGGGCGCGCCTTCACCGCGGAGCGGTGAATCATGAGGGCGAAGCGCGAAGAGGGAACGACGCGAGGCGTGGCCGCGAGGGCCAGCCCTACAATCTAAGTTATCCCCGCGGGGTCGTCGACCCCACCTCCATCGGACGCGCACGGGGTCTATCCCGCCGAATCACTTCAGCGTTAAAAATTCAGCGTTCGTCCGCGACGCGCCACCGGCGTCGACGGAGCGACGCCCGCCAGGCACCCAATTCATACGGTTGATCTGTGGGTGCTTGGACTCCTGCGGCCTCGGCGAGGCTGCCTACAACGAACCAACACACGGTTCCTACTTTAGGAAACCGCGGACCAAATCGTACAGCTGAGGCGACTCGAGCAGGAACGAATCATGGCCGAGGTCGGTGGCGAGTTCGGCATAGCTGGCGCGCTTGCCGGCGCGCAGGAGGGCGAGCGCGATCTCGCGGTTCTGTTCGGGCGGGAAGAGCCAGTCGCTGGTGAAACCCATGACGAGCGACTCCGCTTCCACCGCGGCAAACGTCTGCTCCAGCGTACCTTCGGCGGCGAGGTCGAACTGGTCGATCGCCCGCGTGATGTAGAGGTACGAGTTCGCGTCGAACCGGTTGATGAAACTCTGACCTTGGTGCCGCAGGTAACTCTCGATCTCGAACTCAAAGCCTCCGGGAACGGGTCCGGTCGTCTCGTTGGGCGCCGCAGTCGCCAGGGCCTTGATCGAACGTCGGCGGCGGCCGAACTTCCGGTCGAGCCCGGCGTCACTCAAGTACGTGATGTGCGCCATCATGCGCGCAATGGCGAGGCCCACCCGGGGGCCGCCCTGTTTGGGGTAGTCGCCCTTGTTCCAATCCGGGTCCTGCATGATCGCCTGACGACCGACTTCATTGAAGGCGATGCCCTGCGCGCTTTCGCGCGCCGTGGTGGCCATGGCGAGGACCTTGCGCACCTTCGAGGGAAACTCCACCGCCCACTGCAGGGCTTGCATGCCGCCCATGGAACCGCCGATCACGCCGTGCAGCGACGGCACGCCGATGCCCTCCAGCCACCGTTGCTGGGCGCGCACCATGTCGCGAATCGTCACCGGCGGAAAGGCCGTGCCGTACGGACGCCCGGTCGCCAGGTTGGTCGACGAAGGCCCGCTCGACCCCTGACACCCGCCGAGCACATTGGAGCAAAGAACGAGGAACTTGTTGGTGTCGACCGGTTTACCGGGACCGATCAAGTTGTTCCACCATCCGGGCTTGCGGTCCGCGAGGGAGTGGATGCCGGCGCAGTGGTGGTCGCCGCTGAGGGCATGACAGATCAGGATGGCGTTGTCGCGGGCGGCGTTGGGACGACCGTACGTTTCGTAACGCAGGGTGAAGCCCGGGAGCGTCTGCCCACACTCGAAGGTGAACGGCTCGGTTGAAATGAAGTCGCGCGGCTCAACCAGCCCCACGTCGCCCGGTTCAGACCGGGGGTCGTCGGAGAGGGGTTCGGCGTCGTTCATCGAGGGAAGCGGTTCTTAGCCGCCAAGATTCTCCCAAAACGCAAAGGAAAACAATCCCGGAGGAAACCGCATCGGTCCGGCCGCAATGGGCGGGACGGTCCGGGGCCGGGACGCCACCGCCCCGCCGGGAGAATCCGCTGGTCGGAGCGCCGGGGTGGGTCCACGCTGTGAATTCACGCTGATGCACCGTCGCTCCTTTCTCCAAACGGGCCTCACCGGCCTCCTGACGGCCTCCGTCGCCCCTCAGATCATCCCCCGCCGCGTCCTCGGCCAGACCGCGCCGTCGAAGCGGGTGACCCTCGGGTTCATCGGAGTGGGCACCCACGGACTCGGGGTCAACCTCCGCTCGTTTCTGCAGCAGGACGACTGCGAGATTCTGGCGGTGTGCGATGTCTTCCGGTCGCGACGCGAGCACGTCCGCGACGAAGTGAGGCGCCACACGGGCACCACGACCTGCGTGGCGGTGGCGGACTTCCGCGAGCTCCTCGCGCGGCGCGACATCGATGCGGTGGTGATTTCGACGCCCGACCACTGGCACGTGACCATGGCGCTGCTCGCGCTCGAGGCGGGCAAACAGGTCTTTTGTGAGAAACCCACGCTGACCATTGCCGAAGGACGCGAGCTCGCCGAGGCCGTCGCCCGCCGCGGTGCGCTTTTCGCCGTCGGCCTCGAGGACCGCGCGGTCATCCACTACCACGTGCTGGCCGAGGCGGTGCGCAACGGCGCGATCGGCCGCCTCCAGCGCATCCGCGTCGGGCTGCCGGAAAAGCCCGTGTTCCCGCTCGAGGCGCCGGCGCCCGTGCCCGCCGACCTCAACTACGAGCTGTGGCTGGGCCCGGCCCCCCACCGGCCCTACACCCCGGGCCTGACGGATGCGCAGGTCTGGCGCCAGATCCGCGATTTCTCCGGCGGCTCGCTGACCGACTGGGGTGCCCATTTGGTGGATACCGCCCAGGTGGCCGCCTTCGTCGAGGACTCCGGACCCGTGGCGGTCGAGGGCACGGGCGAGATCCCGCCCGGCGCGCTCAACACCGTGCCGCAACGCTACCGACTGAACTACACGTACGCCAGCGGCGTGACCATGGAGGTGGTCTCGGGCCCGACCTTCCTGCGCTTTGAAGGCACGGACGGCTGGGTTGGCAACACCGGCTGGTCAGGTCCCTTCGAGGCCAGCGACCTCAACCTCCTCCGCCGCAAGTACGACCCCGCCACGAACAAACTCTGGCCCCGCCGGCCGCGCGAGCAGCGCGACTTCCTCGATTCGATCAAGACCGGCCGCCCGCCCATGTACACCGCGGAGGCCCTGCAGCGCCTCTGCACGACGCTCCATGTCGGCGCGATCGCGATGGAGCTCGGCCGGCCCGTGCGCTGGGACCCGGTGAAGGAAGAGTTCCCCGGCGACTCCGCCGCCAACGCCCTCCGCTCCCGACCCCGCCGCGAGGATTGGAAGCGCGCGTGAGCGGCGAAGTTCGAAGTGCGAAGTTCGAAGAGTGAAGAGTGAGGTTCGGAGGGCGGGACCGAGGGTCCCGTCGCGGCCTCGGCGAGGCCGCCTACAACGGGGGGGGAGGAACGCTGAACGCCGAACGCTGAATTTTTAACGCTGAAGGGGTCCGGCGGGATCGCCCCGTGCGCGTCCGATGGAGGTGGGGTCGACGACCCCGCGGGATGGGCGTCGCGTGTGGCCCTCGCACCACGGAGGGCGGGACCGAGGGTCCCGTCGCGGCCTCGGCGAGGCCGCCTACAACGGAAGTCGTTGCGTTTCTCCTACGCTCCGCCGCGGACGAGGTCGTAGAGGGCGTATCCGGCGAGTAGATTCGGGAGGGCCGCGCAGGGTGTCTGCCAGTCTCCGCGCAGGTGGACGCGGCGGGCGATGCGGATGGCCTTGAGGGCGCAGAACGCCTCGAAGTCGGCGATGGTGGCCGGATTGGCGGGACGACTCTCGTGCCAGTCCGTCGTGTAAACGTCGTTCTTCGGCTTGCGCCCGCTCCAGACGATGTCGAGGCGGTTCTTCCAGTAGCCGTGGTTGACGAACCCCACGGTCAGGGCCCGGCCGACGCGCAGCGCTTCGGCGATGACGACATTGGGGGCGCCCAGCTCCTCCACCGTGCGCGAGCAGATGACCCGGTCAAAGTGATCGTCGGGAAAGGCCCGCATGAACTCCATCATGTCCCCCTGGTACGCGGATACGCCGCGCTTGATGCAGCTGGTGATCTTGTCGACGTCCAGATCGACCCCGATCACATCGGCTTTTTTTGACTGCGCGAGGAACTCCATCAGCACGCCCCGCCCGCAGCCGAGGTCGAGCACGCGGGCACCGGTTTCCACCCAGTCGGCCATGATCTGCATGTCGACCGTGCGTTTGATCGCGGACTTTTGCATGGTTCGGACTCCGGACGATCAGGCCTGACCCGAGGAGCGATGCCCGAAGGCTTCGGCGTCGCGCACCAGTTTCTGCTCCAGACTGCCGCAGACCAGATCGCACAACTTGAAAATCGAAGGATCCGCGATCGCGTAGAAGACCTGCAGCCCCTCCTTGCGACGGCTCAGGATGCCGGCCTCGGCCAGCGCCTGCAGGTGACGAGAGACATTGGCCTGCGTGCCGCCGCTCAAGGTGACCAACGCGTTGACCGGCTTTTCGCCCTCAAACAAGGCGTGCAGCAGACGCAGCCGCATGGGTTCGGCCAGCAAGGCGAAGCGACGGGCGATCATGCCCAGCGCTTCCTCGGTCAACAGGCGCGGCGAAGGAAGTTTTCCCATAAGACTCATCAAACAGTCGGCAGCCATGGACACAACTATATGCACGTTTGCGCATATATGTCAATTCGCGTGTGGTGGCCGGGCGCGCGGCCGTGCCTCGGATCGGCAGGGGGTCACGCCGAGGCGCAAAGCCGCGAAACGAGGTCTGGGGGCGGCGGCTTCGTGTTGGCTGTTGGAGGTGGGGTCGACGACCCCGCGGGGATTGGCGTCGCGTGAAGAAAATTGAGGACGGAGGCGGGACCGAGGGTCCCGTCGCGGCCTCCGCGAGGCCACCTCCAACGGAGGGGGGAGGAACGTTGAACGCTGAACGCTGAATTTTTAACGCTGAAGTGGTTCGGCGGGATAGAACCCGTGCGCGTCCGATGGAGGTGGGGTCGACGACCCCGCGGGATGGGCGTCGCGTGAAGAAAATTGAGGACGGAGGCGGGACCGAGGGTCCCGTCGCGGCCTCAGCGAGGCCGCCTACAACGGGAGGGGAACGCTGAACGCTTAACTTTTAGCGCTGAAGGGATTTCAGATCTTTCGCACTTTACTCTTCGCCCTTCGAACTTCCCGCCGGCGGGGCGGCGAGTTCGGCGACGAGTTTGGCTTTTTGTTTGGCCAGGGCGGGCTCAGTCACGGTGGCCAGCACGGCTTCGGCCTGGGCGCGTTCGCCCTGCGCGGCCAGCACGCGCGCCTGATGCAGGCGGCAGGTCTGCTGTTCCACTCCGGGTTTGAGTTTGGTCTCGAACTCGCGCCAGAAGGCCAGCGCCACGGCCCAGTCCGGTTTGCCCACATCATAGAAGGCGAGTCCATAACGGTAGGCATACCGCCAGTTGTCGGGCTGGAGCTGGGCGGCTTCGCGGAAGGCATGGAGGATGGAGGTATCGACCTTTTCGGCGGTCCACTCGCCGCTCTTCAGAAAGTCGTCGCGGGCCTCGACCAACAACGTGCCCAGTTGATAGTGATACAGAGGTTCCTTCGGTTCGAGCCGGATGGCGGCCAGGAAGTAGTTCAGGGCCTCGAGCGGCCGTCCGTCCTCCGCCACGTGGTTGCCGAGCTGGTTCTTGACCAGCGCCACCTCGGGATCGAGCTGGTTGGCGCGGATGAGCAATGCGGTGGACCGCCGGCGCTCATCGATCACGGGATGATCGAGCAGGAGCGCGTAGCTCACATAGGCCGCCGCCAGCTTGGGATGGGCCCGCAGAAAGTCCTCGTACGCGTTGCAGAGCTCCTGGAGCGGCTGCCGCAGGTCCTCGAGTTCGTGCTGGGAGGGCTTCTTCACCGCCTCGGCCAGCAACGCCTGCTGGCGGCTCACGAGCTCCTTCAGCGTCTCCTCCGGCGTGCCGGCGTGGAGGCGGCAGAGAAGGGACAGGAGAACCACGGACCAGATCGCACCCCGCGACCCCCACCCCGTCGCGCGCAGGCGGACGGAGTCCGTTCGAAACCAACACCGACTCAGGAAGAAACGGAGATGAACCATGGTGACCAGGAGCTTTCTGCGACCTGATTAAGCGGACAATGTGCCCGCGTAAACATTGAGCCGCGACCCGCGCACAAACCCCACCAAGGTCTGGCCCGACTCGCGGGCAAACGCGACCGCCAGGCTGGTCGGAGCGGAAATGGCTGCCACGCAGGAGATTCCAGCAACCAAGGCCTTTTGCATGAGTTCGAACGACACCCGGCCGCTGACGAGCAGCAGGTGTCCCGCAAGGGGCAACGTATCGCGCTGCAGCGCCCAGCCCACCACTTTGTCGAGGGCGTTGTGGCGGCCCACGTCCTCCCGCAGGACCCGGAGTTCACCCGCGGCGGTGAACAGCCCACTCGCGTGAAGGCCGCCCGTGACCGCGAAGTCCGCCTGCGCCGCCCGCAGCCGGTCCGGCAGCGCCGCCAGCACCGCAGCCGAGACCGGTTCCGCGGTCGCGGCCAGCGGGGCGCAGCGCACCCGGACCGCCTCGATGCTGGCTTTGCCGCACAGGCCGCAGCTGGAGGAGGAAAACGTGTGCCGTTGCAGCCGCTCCCAATCCATCGCAACCCCGGGTGCGAGCACGGCGTTGAGGATGTTTTCCGAGGGCGTGGACGTGTCGCTGCAATACACGAGGTCGAGCAGTTCGCGACCCGAAGACACCACGCCCTCCGTGAGCAGAAAACCCGCCGCCAGTTCCCGATCGTGGCCGGGGGTGCGCATGACGACCGCCAGGCTCCGACCGCCGACCCGGATTTCGAGCGGTTCCTCCACCGCCACCTGGTCCTCCACCGCCCACGGGACCCCGGACTGCCAGCGCACGAGGTCCACGGAGCTCGTGCGGGGAGAGGAACGGTTCATGAGCCAAGGCTGCCCGGAGCCCGCCGCGACGCAATCCGCGAGGTGGTTCGACCCAGGCGTCGCGTCACAGCCCGAACTTGCCGGCGATGCGGGTGATCGCCTCCCAAATGATCGCCGCCCAGAACGCAAAATAGATCAGCGTCCCGACAAACAGCCCGTGTCCGAAGATCACCCCGGCACCATCCCGTTCCAAGGTGCTCAACGTGAGGATCACAATGACCAGGGCGGGCAACGTGTTGGTGAATGGGGGGAACGGCGGCAACGGAAGCATGAGGACCAGTGCGGCCAGCACGATGACGATGGCGTGCAGGCGCAGTTTCCATCGCGCATCGACCACGATCGCCCACCGACGCTTCAGGCGTGCCTCAAACCAGGAGATGATCTTGCCGCCCACCTCCAGGATGCGCGCAAGGACCTTGGGTGGCAGCACCACCTGCCGCAGCCGCCGCGGCAGCCAGGGAGGCAGACCCGCGGCGTAGCGGGCGGCCAGGAAGGCAATGACCAGACCAAACGGAGTCGACAGACCCGGGATCGTGATCGGGGCGCAGAACGGCAGCGCGCAGACCAGGATGAGCAAGGCGGAGACCCGCGCGCCCAGCTCCTTCATCAGGTCCCCGAGCGTCATGTCCTCGTTCGGCAAACGACGGGCCAGTGCGCCCAATTCCTGTCCCAAGGTAAGCGGGGCGGCCGAGCCCGCTGCGGAAGAAGTGCCGGTGGAAGGATCCAAGAACGTGGGTGTTAAGTCCCTGGCATCGAACCCAGCTCCCGCCCACACGCAAGCGCGCCGTTCCCCCGACGCCGAAACCGGTGCCGCCCACAACATGCGGTTGCGCACCCGGGCGACACGGATCTGAATGCCCTCCGCATGCGTCCCTCCCTGCCAACCCTGGTTCTGGCGCAACTCGTGCTGACCGCCTTTCTCTGTGGACTCATTTGGGTCGTGCAAGGGGTGCTCTACCCCTTGTTCGCCTTGGTGGGGCCCGCCGAATTCCCCGCTTTTCACTCCGCAGAAATGAACCGAATCGGTTGGATTGTCGCTCCCTTGATGACCGTCGAGCTCCTGCTGGCGCTCGGAGCGGTGCTGTCGGCTCCCCGCGACTCCCTGCCCTGGTTGGCGGCGGCCTTCCTCGCCGTGGTTTGGGCGTCCACCGCGTTTATTCAAGTACCGTTGCATCAGGAGCTTTCCGTGACGGGTTACGACGCCGAACGCCTCGGCCGGCTCACGGCGGGCAATTGGATCCGGACGCTCGCCTGGACCGCCCGGGGCGTGGTGCTTTGGGTCTGGC
Source organism: Opitutaceae bacterium (assembly GCA_016794625.1). Lineage (GTDB taxonomy): Bacteria > Verrucomicrobiota > Verrucomicrobiia > Opitutales > Opitutaceae > UBA6669. Next base: position 138,315 of record JAEUGY010000016.1, on the reverse strand, counting down.
TGCGCCGCCTCCTGCGCACGACCGGATAAGACGCGCAGACTTTCACAATCCACGCATTGTCGATGCCCCCGCTTTTCGCCTAGCCTCCCCGCCGCGACGCCCTGACTTCGCCACTTCCATCGTATGACCCACCTCCAGGCCCCCGCCGATCGCCACACGCTTCAGCATGCCATCAATCTGCGTCTCGCCCTGCTCGGCTGCCCGACGGTCGAAGATGCGCAGAGTGCGACCTGGACGAAGCTTACGTCACCGATCTTTGCCCGTCACCGCGAAATCACGCGCCAGCTCGCCGACCGCCTCTGTCCGGCCGACGCGCGGATTCAGCATTTTCTGCACGTGTACCTGTCGGACCTCGGCCCCGCCCCGCGGCTGCCGGCCCGGACCTTCGTGCTCGATGAGCCCGGCATGGCGCGCGAGCTTTCGCTGCCGCCGGGGGGTGACACCTATGAGTCGCCGCTGCTGAAGAGCTACCGTCTGCACAACGGGGTGCTGCACAACCCCGTCAATGACCGGCGCACCACCCAGGGGGTGTTCCATGTGGCCGATGGCGGCCTGCCGGTGCCGGACGACAAGTTCGCGGTGCCGCGGCTGACCTTTTCCAAGCTCCTCGGCTACGCCCTCAACCCCCCGCCTGAACTGGCCCGGCTCCCGTTTACGGCCGGAGGGACCTCGTCCGCGGAGTGTTTCGTCTCGCTCCTGCTCCGACCCCTGGTGGTGCCCGCCGTGCCCGGGTTCACGCCGGAGAAGCGCATGGAGATCCGGTTTTTCGCGCCGGGTTCACTCGTTTCGAATCTCGATTTCGTCGAATCCATCTTTGGCAACGCCGGCGACCCGCACCTGCCGGAGAACGACGCCGCCCTCGATATCCACGGCTGGTCGGGCCACACCGGCTGCGTCATCCTCGCCCCGCATCTGACCCGCCTGCCCAAGACCCTCCTCGGACTGCCGCACTGGAACCTGGCCACGCCCCGGCAGCGCCGCGACGGCATGTGTTGGAAGACCGAGGACGAGCTCTACAACGGAGGCTCCGCGTTCAAGGTCTGCGCCCGCGATGCCCGCGGGGTGATGGTCACCCTCATCGCCGACAACTACTACGGCTACTGCAAGAAAGAGGTGAAGACCCAGATCAGCTACGCCGCCAACCTCTACGGCTCGGCCGAGGAGGAGCACGCCGGCGGCGCCCTCGTGTTTCCCAGCTACGATCTCGGCATCGAATTCGAAGCCTTCGGCGAACCCGAACACTACCGCGTCGCGGATGTGGTGGCGCGGGATCCCGCCCGGTTCATCCTCCAGCCCGAGGGACACGCCCTCGACACCCAGCTCGAAGGCGTCGTGCTCGTGCCCGAGCAGGCGCACTTCAGCCTGCGCGACCAGACCGTGACCTGGACCAGCGCCGAGGGCACCCAGCGACAGATCAAACTGCTCGCCGGCAAGACCTACATGCGCCCCGGTGGATACCGCGTGCACCTCGAGCCCGGGTCGGGCGGCAGTGCGCTCTGGCGCCTGATCGGCACCGTGGCCGAGGGCACCGTCTGCCACAAGCCGTGCACCGTGTCCGGCGGCGGCAAGTCGGAAATTTCCAAGGCCATCTCCGACGCCATCATCTCCGGCAATGTCTTTGTCGCCGACTTCGAACGCGACATGGACCAGGTGGCGGACATCCTCGCCCGCGACTTTTCCGATCGCTTTCGCACCGTGCGCGGCACCCCGGACCGCCGCCCCATCCTCAGCCCGGAGCGCTCGTTTGGCAGCGTGATCAAGCTGCTCACGCCCTCCCCCCACGATTACTCCGACGCCTACAACGCCTGGCTGCGGTCGATTCCGCCGCACATCAAGGAGCTGGTCTTCGTCGTCAAGCGGTTCTACCAGCCGGACTGGGGTCCCGCCTGGCGCAGCCGGTTTTCGGTCGACCAGATCAACGGCCGCCCGGCGAACGAGCTCCGTCACGATGGTCGTCGCATCGTGGTGAATACCCTGCGCGTCGGCTTCGCCACGGACGGTTCGTGGCGCGTCTTCGGCCTGCGCCACGATTTCCATCCCGCGGCCAAGGTCCAGCTCGAGGATGACATCACGGCCTCCGTCGTGGTGCCGCCGGCCCAGGTCGACCAGCCGGTCTCCGCGCAGAGCCGCCCCGGGGCCGCGGCCACCCATTCGCTCAAGTTCGTGCAGAACTGCGAAAAGCGGCTCTTCCAGCGACCCGACGAAGCCATCCACCGCGGATACGACATCCAGGCGGAGCTGGACATCTCGCTGCCCGGCAACTTCCTCTCCAACTATGCGCCGCTGACCCAGGCTGACGCGCGCGCCCTCGTCGAGGACGCGATCGGCTTTTCCGCCTACACCGGGCCGATGAAGCGCCTCATCCGCCGCGCCGCCGAGGGGGCCGCGCCCGCCTATTTTGTCTCCTCCGCGCATCCGCGCATGGTGGACGGCAAACCCTCGAAGAACCCCCGCTACCTGCAGCTGCGCCCCGACCTCTCGCGGCCGCACCAGACGGCCCTCGCCCACCTCAGCCAGAGCCTGCACCGCAAACTCACCCCGGTCGGGCAGGTGCCGCTGACGCCGGTTCACCTGGTGGTGCCGGGCCGCCGGAACAATCCGCCCGAGCCCGGGATCCGGCCGCTCTGTGTCTTCAATCCCATCCATCACATGGAGCTGCCGGAGCTCTTCATGGAGTTCATCAGCTCGATGACGGGAAAATCGCCGTCCACGACCGGCGCCGGTTCCGAGGGCGCGCTGACCAAGAGTCCCTTCAATGCGCTGCCTCCGATCATCGACCTCAACGCCACGCTGGTGTCGCTGATCCTGACCGGCCACGACGTCTTCCTCTCCGCCGCAGGCTACGTCGGCCCGAAGGTGCGCGTCGATCATGACATCAGCCTGCTCGTGCCCGAGGTGTTCGCGCGCATGTCGCCGAGCGAGCGCAGCGCGCGTTCGCTCATTGCCGACGGCTGCCTCGAGCCCTGCGTCGACTTCGAATACGCGGGCAAGACGGTTGCGGCGAGCCGCCTGGGTTACCGCATCACCACGGCCTTCATCCGGATCTACTTCGCGCGCGTCTTCGCGCACCCGCACGTCGTCTTCACCGAGGAGATGCTGCGGCCCGAATTGCAGGACATGGCGGTGTTTGCCGACGGCATGGACAACATCCTGGCCACGCATCGTCGCGTGGCGGAAAGCTATTTCAACGACGGCAGCGCTGGTCTGGCCTGCCCGCCGCTGCGCGCGCTGCTCGAAATCATGGCGCACGGGCAGACGGCCGACGGCCAGGGTCTGCGCTCTCCCGCGGTGCGCCAGCTCTTCACCCGGGAGCACCTGCTCGGCAGCTCCTGGTACGCCGAGCGCCTACAGGCCAAGCAGCGCGCCGACCAGCGGCTGTGGTCCCAGCACGTCAAGTCGCTGGAGCTCTTCCTCGACCAGCCGCATTACGCCGACGTCGCCGCCCGGCTTGGTATCCAAGAGCGGTTACGGCAGGCACAGCAGGAACTGGCCGGCATCTCCGCCCCGGACTACCTGAACCGGCTGCAGGGCACCATCGGCCTGCAACCGCTTAGCTGATACGATCGACAGGGCGCCCCCGCCCCAAATCCCGGGCCAGAGAGGAGATGGGGCGCGTCAAAAAACCACCCGGCCTCAGCGAGGCCACCTCCAACGGAGGAGCGGGGGAACGCCCAACGGTGAACGCTGAACGCCGAATTTTTAACGCTGAAGTGTTCGGGTCGGGTTCAGATTTCCGACGTTTCGCACTTCACTCTTCGCCCTTCGCACTTCCAGCCCCGGAGGGGCTGGCAATCCCGCAGGGTGCTTTCCTGGAGGGCGCCGCTCCGTCGGCGCCGGTTGCGCGTTGTGGACGGTGTCCGTTGGAGGTGGGGTCGCCGACCCCGCGGAGATTGGCGTCGCGTAAAGAATACGGAGCACGGAGGCGGGACCGGAGGTCCCGTCGCGGCCTCAGCGAGGCCACCTCCAACGGGCCGCGGACAACGGGCACTCGCAGGGTGCTCTCCTGGGGGCGCGGCACGTGGGCGGCGCGGACTTACAGGTTCGGGACCCAGACCACGGCGTGACGCTCGCCGTTCGGGCGGAACATCACACCCGAGATGATGCCATCGGCATCGACATCGAAGGCCTGAGATCCAATGAAACCGGCGGGCAGGAAGCGATTAAGGTCGACCGACTGATAGTCCGGTCCCCAGACGATGGCGTGATTGTAGCCCGGCGTGTTGATGGCGGTCTGGTTGCTGGCCCAGCCGACAATGTAGTCACCCGCCACCGCATGGGCATAACTGTGGGTGAAGACGACGCTCGCTTCGACGTTCACCGGATAGGGATGCAAATTGAGGGCGCTCGCCGCGGTGCCCCGCCATTCCATGGCATAGTTGAAGCGCGCCGTCTTGTTGCCTTTGGCGGCTTCTTGACGGACACGGATGTCATAACCCGCGTACCCCACCTGACGCGTGCCGTCGGTCGCATTGGCCGAGGATACGACTGCGTCCTTGGGGTGCAGGATCACGAGGGTGCGGCTGCTGCCGCTCCACATCGCCGCCTGAGCGTTGCCCTTCAGCGCATAACCGACCTGACGCCCGCCGCCGACGCCAAAAACGGTGGAGGCTTTGCCGTCACTCAAATCCGTGACCGCGCCCGTTGTCGCGTCCCACATCAGCGCCAGCGCCGGCCCGGAGGTGCCGGTCTCGTCGTTGATGGAGTAGCCGTAACCGCCCACCTGTTGACCATCGGTGGCATTGGCCTGACCGCCGAGGCCGACAAACGGAATCGCGAGCTGCGTCGCGCTGGCCGCGGTTCCGCGCCAGAGCATGGGCACGGCCCGGTTGCCCGTGCTCACCCCCGCCGCCCAGCCGACCTGGATGCTCCCGCCCATGCTCTCGACTCCAGAACGACCGGGGGCGCCCGTTTGCGCATTGTCCACCGACGTCGGATGAAGATTGGTCACCCCCGCTCCGGACCACAACGTGGCCCGGGTGGCGCCCAGCGCCGTGTCGGAAACGAAGCCGGCGGCATGCCCGCCCCGAGTGGTGTTGGCGGTCGAATAACCCGTGGGCGACAGATCGATCACGGTGTAAGTGACCTGCGCCGGCAAGGTGACGTGCGCAAGGGCGAAGGCGAGAAGCCCGGCCGCGAGCGCCGGTCCCCGGCGGGTGAGGGAAAGGCTACTGATGAGGGTGGACGTGGTCATGACGGATAGAGGTGTAGAAACGCCGCCGATGGAGGCGACGTCGGGACCCTGGCGCGGGGGATCCCACCGGACGAGAATCGTTCGGTAACAAAACCAATACACAGGCCGCCCACCGGGCGTGCCACCGGGGCTCAGAACCGCCGGGCTTCCGCCATCTCGACCATCCGGGTGACGCGCGAAAGCTCGCCATCCGGCGGCAGCTGGTCGCCCGGGGCGACAATCAGGGCCGGGCTGCGGTCCGCCAGGGCAAGCCAGGCCTCCACGCTGCGCTCAAAGGCCGCGAGGGAAACCCGGGGATGGAAATCGCTCGGCGGCACGCCGCCCGAAAGCACGAGGCGGTCCCCCGCCTCCGTGCGGCACTCCTCCGGCGTGAGATCGCCCCACGGGGCGGGTGTCACCGCATCCGCCGCGTCAATACCCAACTCCACCACCGCCTTGAGCAACCCGCGCAGGCGGCCGTCGATGTGCGTCGCGAGAGGCTTGCCGCAGGCGTGCGCCGTCTCCGCCATCCAGCGGTAGTGGGCCGCACTGTACTTGCGAAACCAGGGCGGGCTCTGGACATCGGACGAAAGGTTGTCGGACACAATCAGGGCCTGGGAGGGACCCTCGGCCATGAGACGGAAGACGGAGCGGTGGGAGGCGTTGATCGCCTCGACCGTCGCGACAAACTCCTCCGGCTCATCCATCGCGAACAGCACCGTGTTCTCCACCCCGGCATACCGGCTCATGAGAAAGCCCATGCCCGTGTAGGGTGTGCCCACCACGGGCAGACCCAGATCGCCCACCAGCCGGTCCGCCTCCCGATAGAGATCCCAGTCGGCCGAGTAGCGGGTGTTCTCGGCGACGTGACGGATGATCTTCAGGTCCTCGATCGTCTGGACCATGTGGTGCGTGATCGGCCAGCTGAAGGTCGTGTCCGACCACTCGCGGATTTCCTCGACCACGCCATAGGGCGTCTCGAACCGGTGGTGATAGGTTTCACCGCGGATGCCTGATTCCGATTTCACACCGCCCTCATAGCGGACGTTGTAGAAACAGCCGACGTTCAGGTGGATGGCCGCGCGGGTCTGCCGGTGCAGCTCGAGCAGCTGCCCCACCACGTCGAAATTCGCCCCGTTCGTCTTGCCGGGGATGAACTTGCCCCCGCCATTGCCGGCCCGCCAGTAGGAGAGGTCGGCGAGCGAGGCGACGCAGTCGGGCTTCCGCCCGCAGTACACGGCGAGCAGGCGTTCACGGGGCGTCATGCGGCTGGGATGCATCGGATCGGTCATAAAGAAAAGTCGTCTCGTCGCCGTTCATCCCCTCGCGCCGCCCCGGGCGGGCGTCACGCCCTGGCGCCGACGCCGCGCTCGTAGGCCTGGGCGGCCGTGGAGTAGGCCGCGGCCAGGACGTCGCGGCGCCAGTTCTCCGCATCGCGCTTGATCTCGTCGTAGCTGCGGGGTTCGCCCGTCTCCTCGATCATCACCGGTATCCATTTGTGACCATACCGGACGTGCTGGGTTTCGTCGGCGATGTCGTAGCTCCAGGCCCGGGCGGCGAGTTCGTCGCGATGCTCGATCGCGTCCTTCAACCCGGCGTGCTTGCCCGGAAAGGCGTCCGCCTCCTGCGTGGTGAGCGCCGCGTAACGGTCGATCGGGTCGATCGTCTGCCGCAGGACATAGGCGGTGTTGGCCACGCCGATCGTGCGAATGTCGACGCCGAGGGACTTGAGCTTGAGTTCGCCGAACTCGCAGTGACGCGTCTCGTCCCACATGTGGCGCGCCGTGTCGAAATAGAAGTCCCACGGCATGTCGGGCGCGTCGAAGAGCAGACTCGCGCACGAGTCGGCCGCCTGGATCTCCATGAAGAAGTTGTGCCCCATGAAGTGCTCGCGCTTGCGGTAGTCGGTGTCGTAGCCCTCCGGCCGCAGGGCGCGACCCTCGACAAAACCGTTCGGGATGACGGACCGGAGCACCGGAAGCCGGCCGATCTTGCGCCCGCGCCGCACGGGAGCGGCCGCGACTGAACCGGTCTGCATGGCGGTCCGGAGCCCGGCCGTCAGGGCCTCGATCCGTTGACGCCACTCCTCCGGCACCGGGGTGGAGATCTCCGGCTGTTCCTTCGCCCAGGCGATCTGGCGGTCCAGTTCGGCGACATTGGCCTCCACGACCGGAATGCTGGGAGCGTCGAAGACACGCAGGTCGTCCCGGAGGTATCCGTCCAGCACCTCGCGGAGCGCGGGTTTGACCACGCCGAAGATCGCCCGGAAGGCGCCGTCCGCGTCCGGGGCGTGACACAGCGTCTCGATCAGTTCGACGCCGGCGACCCCGCGGCTCAGGTGCTTCGCTCCCAAGGTGCCGCCCAGTTCGCGGCACCGCTGCCGCAGGTCCTGCACCCGCCGGGCGTCGCGAAACACCAGGGCGGAGCCCTCGCGGCGCAGCTCCCAGCGCGGCACGGCCGGCAGGAAGCCCGCGCTCACGCGAAAGAGCTCGGTTTGAAAGTCGGATACAGCCTTCAAAAACGCGCCGCGACTCCTCGGCGAGAGTTCACCGCGATCGCGGACGGTTTCAGTGGGGGAAACGGTCGGTTCCATGACCCTTACCCTAGGCCAGCCCGGCCGCGGGCGCCATTGACAGAAATGCCGGTTTCTTGATGATTCCGACGATGCCACAACGGCAAATGGATCGCATCAATACCCGTGAGTCCATCGCCTGATTCTCCAGCCGGGGAGTGGCCGATCCTCCTGCCGCTGCCCAGGGCGGTGCGCCATGGCATTGGCAGCTACCTCGGCGGCGCGGTCATTGGACCCGCCGGATGGCCTCACCATGACCTGATTGTCATGACCCGGGGCAGCGCCGTTTTTGAGATCGGGACGGTGACCCTGACCGCGCACGCGGGCGACGCCCTGTTCATCCCGCCGCACCACTCGTTTGTCGGCCGCGCCACCGCGGAAGGATGTGCCATTTGGGTTCAGCATTATGTCTCCGCCGCCCCTTCCGGAAACGACGAAGAGGGACCCACGCTCTGGCGCGGCGCCGGAGCGGATGCCTGGGTCCGCGCCCTCATGCTGCGCGTCCGCGCGCTGCAGACCGGGCGGATCAAGGTCCACCGGCCGCGCACCGCGGAAACCACGGAGTTGCCCTGCCTGATCCAGCTGCTGGTGGAAGCGTTGCGAGACGCCGCCTCCCCGGCGGTGGCGGAGAATTCCCCGGCGGCGGGCCGCGTCCTGCGGGCGATCGACTGGGCCCGCTCGCATGCCAGCGCCCCCGTGAGCATCGAGAGCCTGGCCACGCGGGCGGAACTGTCGCCCAGCCAGTTCCGCGCCCTCTTTCGCCGGCTCACCGGCCTGCCCGCCGGCCGGTTCCTGCGCGACCTGCGCCTCGATGAAGCGGCCCGGCTGCTGCAGGAGACCCGATTGCCGATCAAGGAGATCAGTGCCCGGTTTGGATACAGCGACCCCGTCGCCTTCCACCGGGCCTTCGCGCTGAAGACCGGTGTGACGCCCGCACGTTTCCGCGCCGGGTCCGCCCGCGTGGTGTAGCAGGGCGATGGAGGGCAAGTGTAGCCAGCCCTACAATGACGGGCGAAGTCGTCCGTTGGAGGTGGGGTCGCCGACCCCGCGGGGAATGGCGTCGCGTATCACAAAAGGGACGGAAAGGGCGGGACCGGGGGTCCCGTCGCGGCCTCGGCGAGGCCACCTCCAACGGGGTACCCGCAGGGTTCTCTTCTGGAGGGCGCTGCCGCGGCGGCGTTCGGCGGTCAACCCACGGAACGGGCGGCTTCGCCGACGCGGCGGCGGGCTTCGGCGGACAGGGGGGTGCCGGCGAGTTCCGCCGCGAGGAACGCGGCTCCGGCGATCGGGGGGGCGGGCTGCGCCACGAGGTTGAAGGGGTGCCCGGTCTTCGCGAGAGCGGATCGGAACGCCTCGAGGTAGAAGGATTTCGACAGGAGTCCACCCGCGGGCACCACGGGAATGGGGCCGCCTCCAAAATCAAGGGGCTCATCCAGCGCCGCCGCCATGCGCGCGAGTTGGTGCGCACCTTCGGTCACGAGCGCCATCGCCACCTTGTCTCCATCCTCGGCCGCCGCGAGGATCACCGGCGCCAACGCCGCGAGCTGGGACCGCGCAGTGTCGGGTCGCAAGGTCCAGAGCATGGCGTCCCGCGCCGAGGTCACCCCCAATTCCGCAAAAATCGCCGGCTCCAGCCGGGTCCGGGGACCTCGACCGTCCGCCGCTTCCATCACCGCCCGCAAGCCCTGGAGCGCAAACCAAGTCCCACCGCCCTGATCATCAATCAACCAGCCCCAGCCACCCGCCTGCGCGGTGACCGCCTGGCGATCCCGTCCATAAGCCGCAGAGCCGGTCCCGGCAATGACCACGATCCCGGGTTGATCCCCGCAGCCGCCGGCCAGGGCGATGCGCAGGTCGTGATCGAGCCCGATCCGATCGGGTTGTTTGACCAGACCCAAACCAGCCAGGGGCTCACGAAATGCCAGGTGATCGCCCGCCGTACGTACACCGGCCAGCCCGAGAAACGCGCCCGCCGCCTGGCCGTGAAGGTGACGCTCGGCGCGCGCCGCGGCAATCGCCTCGCTCAGGGCCTGCACGGCCCGGGTGATGCCCACCGTGTGATAATTCGAGCTGCCCGCTTTACCCACACCCAGCACCTGACCTTCGGCATTGACGATCAATGCGCGCGTGTGGGTACCCCCGCCGTCGATGCCAATAAACCATTGCACCCCTCCTGACTAGGATCACATCAAGGGTTTGGCAAACTCTCGGTGACTTCCCCGCGAAATTCGATCGCGGCCGACGGCCAGCGGGCAAGCCAATCCCCTAGGGACATTTGCCACTTCTTGACGTCTGGCAGCGTGACGATGCTGTCGATGTGATCGCAGGCTTGCTCCAGCCCCCCCCGGACTCTTCCCTCCCGAGCCTTCGTTGTCTGGTTTCTCCCGCTTCCGTCCCGCTTCCCTTTTCCTCTGGAATGTCCGCCGCTGCCCGTCCCACGCACTTCCCGCGCCTGCACCCGCGGCAGCTCCAGCGCCTGCGCAGCCGCCTGCGCAGCACGATTCGGGAGTCCGGGCTGACCGAACTGTCGTCCGATCCGCATCCAAGCCATACGCAAGGCGTGTTCTGGGAGCTGGAACCGACGCCGCTGGTCATCGACGCTCTGGAATGGTCGCGCCTCGAGGCCGCGCTGATCCAGCGCGCGCGCTTCACCAACGCCTTCCTGACCGACATCTATGATCGCCAGGAGGTGCTGACCCAACGGCTACTCCCGCCGGAACTCGTTTTGTCGGATCCGTATTACCGGCGGCCCTGCCTGCACTTGGAGCCCCACCGCACCACCCCGGCGATGCTGTTGCGCTTCGATCTCCTGCAGACCGACGCCGGCTGGCATATTTCGGAAACGCGGGCCAACACCCCGGTGGGGCTGGGCTTCGCGGTGCAAAACCGGCGCTTCCTCTCCCAGGAAGCGGGCAGCCTCTACGGCGGACTGGCCGACTACCACTCGATCATCAATTTTCCGCTTCGCCTGCTCGATGGCCTGCGCTCCCTCGCCCCGCAGGCGGGCCGGGCCCCCAGCCTGGTCGTTCTGACCGCCGGGCCCACCGATCCCTTTTACGCCGAACACAGTTTTCTCGCCCGCAAAATGGGCCTGCCTCTGGCGCGCGGCGACGACCTGCTGGTGCTCGATAACTGCGTGTATTTCAAGACCATCGCCGGGCTCGAGCGCGTCGACGTCATCTACCGCCGGCTGAATGACGCCCACATCGATCCCGTGGTGTTTTCCACCGACCGGGAGGCCGCCGGGGTGCCCGGACTGTTGCAGTGCATCCGTGCCGGCACCGTGGCCCTGGCCAATTCGATCGGCTGCGGCGTGGCCGACAGCCGGGGTATTGACGCCTACCTGCCGCAATTGATGCGGTTCTATCTCGGCGAAAAACCCCTGCTGCCCGCCGCCCCGACCTACACCTGCGGCGACACCGATCAACTCGACTACATCCTGGAATCGCGCGACTCCATGGTCGTGCTGCCCGTGCAGGACCCTCGCATCGGCGACCCCCGTCTGCATCAGCCCCGCCCCACGCTGCTGACGGAAAAAGGTCTTGATCAGACGGTTCGGGAGAATCCTTACGCATTTGTCGCCCGCAAACGACTCGACCTTCGCTCCCTGGTTCCCAACTCGAAGAAGTCGTCCCCATTCCACCTCAGCGCCTTCGTTCTGGCCGAGCAGGGCAAGTACACCGTCCTGCCTGGTGGCCTGGTCCGTTTGGGCGCCGAACCCCCGCCGGTCGACCGCATTGGTATTTGTGCCGATACCATTGTCCTGCAGGGAGATACTGTCAGTGTGAGCGAAGGCCCGGACATTGAACGCGCCACCGGCAGCCACCGTCAGCACGCGCTGGGCTCGCGGTCCGCGGAGACGCTTTTCTGGCTGGGTCGGTACCTGGAGCGCTCTGAAGCCACGGCCCGGATGCTCGCGATTTTCGACGATGTCGCCCTGGAGGAAATCCCCGCCCGGGACCGTCGTCACTGGGTGCCCATCTGGCGTGGATTGTTGGAAGCGACCGGCCACGGATCCGAGAAGATCACCGCGCGGGCCAATCCCCACGCCACGCTGACCGGGGACCTCAACTGGCGCATGACGCTGTCGGTCGACCATCCCAGCTCCATTGCGTCGTCGATCGAGATTGCGACCGAGAACGCGCGCCAGCTCCGCGACAATGTCAGCCCGGAAGCCTGGGTGTTGCTCAGCCGCCTGGCGACCAAGCTCGACACCCTGCGCCACGCCCGGGCCACCGGGGACCGGCGCAAGAAAAACGCCGCGCTCGCCGTGCAGCTCGTGCTGACCGACGTCAACGCCTTCCTCGCCACCGCCGAACGGACCATGCTGATGGACGCCGGCTGGGAGTTCCTGCGCATGGGCCTGCACCTCGAGCGGGCCATCATGACCTGCAGTGCGCTGCGTCACGTGCTCGGCAAACTCGACGAAGCGCACAAGGCGGCGACCGCCAGTTCGCGCAGCCGGACCGGGGATACGCCGGAATTGTCCGCGCTCCTCCGCATGCTCGGCTCGCAGGACGCGTACCGCCGACTTTACCAGACCCGCAGCGAACCGCGGCTTGTGGCCGAGCTTTTCCTCCAGCAACCCGACGCTCCGCGCAGCCTTTTTCACAACCTGCACCGCATCAAGACCAGCCTCCGCGCCGTGGCCTCCGACACTCCGGACGACCATGATGAGGCGGCGGTGGAGGCGGTGGCCGCGATCCTGCGCTTCCTCGCGGCACTGCCCGTGGACAGCCGCTTTGGATCGCCGACCCGGGTGCCCGAAGCCGATCCGATCAAGCCCACCCGCTTGAGCGACCTGCTCGCCGACCTGCTGCAGCGGCTCTACGGGCTCTACCCCCTGCTCAGCGACCACTATTTCAGTCACCAGGCTCGCGTGACCGAGAATCTCACGACTCAGCGGCCCGCCGGCAAGTAAGCCGGCACCGGGAAACACCCCGTGTGGACCCTCCGGGCGGGCAGACCGCCTCGGCTGAATCGGAGACGGGAAACCCGCGCAGGGGAACCGTAACTGGACTGGGCGGGCGGCGTTCGTTTGTAATTCCCCCTCCCCGGCTTTTTTCGTATAAGCCGTGTCGCTTCGCGCTCCCGCCGTGGCCGGGCGTCACCGCTCCGGAGTCCACAGTCCGCTCCGCAAGCCATCGACCACTCCTTTTTCGCCAGCCAACCTCAATCGTACCAAACACCATGGGTTTCTTTCGCGCCATCAAACGTGTCTTCATCTGGATGGGACTTGCGGCCGAACAGGCCACCGAGACCGACGCCATCAACCAGGCGGTCGTCGAACGCGGTATCCGCGACGCCAAGGCCAAGGCCGACAAGGCCCACTACGCCAACGGGCAGCTCGCCGGCCAGGTGGCGCTGCTCAAGGACCAGGTCAAGCGCCAGGAGCGTCAGCGCGTCGAGCTGCAGGGCCTGCTGCAGGCGGCGGCCGCGGCCAACGACGAGGCCAATGGCGCCCACTTCGCCGAAGAACTGGCGGCGCTGGAGCAGGACATCGCGGAGAACCAGGACCAGCTGAAGAACCTCGAGGACCTCTACAAGCAGAACACCGAGATCATCGCCAACAGTCTCCGCGAGATCCAGCGCTTCCAGCGAGAGTTTGAATCCGTCAAGGCCAAGGTCGCGGTCGGCCGCTCCCTCGAAAACCTCGCCGGCATGATGAAGGGTTCCATCTCGGAGCTGCAGGGCATGGTCGGCGGCGAGCTGGGCCAGTCGATGCAGCAGCTGCGCCAGTCGGCCGCCGGCAGCGAAGGCCAGATGCGCGCCACGCTCGACCTCGCCAAGGAGATGGGTTCGGGCATCCAGCGCCAGCAGGAGATGCGCAAGGCCCGCGGCGCGATGCTGTTCAAGGAATACCAGGCCAAGATGGGCCGCGTCCAGGGCGGCACCACCACTCCAGCCGCCGCCGCGACGACGCCGCCCGAGCGCCAGAAAATCACCGAGTGAAGAAGCCGCCCCGGGGACGGGGTGGCGATTTGAGATCTCAGATTTGAACGTTAAATCTCGGAACTCAACCGACGCGCCAGTCCCCCCGGCTCCCAAATCTCAAATTTCAAATCTCAAATCTCAAATTTAAAGCCTCAATCCCCTGTCCATGACGACCCTCGGTAAAGTTGTATTGACCCTGCTGATTCTCGGCGCCGCCGGCCTTGGCGCCTACAAGTGGTGGGACCGCTTGAATCCCGCCGCCGTCTCCGGGAGCAATCCGGCGTCCGCCGGTCCGTCGGCCCCGGCCAAAGGCGGTGGTGAGTCCGCGCTCAATGCGGCAGATTTCGTCGCCCCGCTCGACGCCTGCCCGCTGCTGCCGCCCGCCGCCGCGTATGTGGCGAAGGACAACATCATCGATCTCGAGCTGAGTGAATACGCGGGCTATTCCGGCATCATCGTGGCCAACGGCGGCCTGGAGCCGACGGAGAACTCGTTCTTCTTCCGCAAGCACGGCTTCAAGCTGCGCATCAAGCTCTCCGAGGAGGAAAGCTGGCCCGCGCTCAACGCCGGCCGCATCGCCGCGGCCGCCACGACGGTGGACGTGCTGACCGCGTACTGTCGCAACTTCCAGGTGGTCGCTCCCGTGCAGATCGGTTTCTCCCGCGGCGCGGACGGTCTGGTCGTGCGCAAGGAAATCCGGCGGATCAACGACCTGAAGGGCAAGACCCTCGTCACGGCCCAGTTCACGGAGTCGGACTTTTTCATCCGCTACCTCGCCCAGGAGGCGGGGCTCGGCGTGCACATGCTACGCACCCCGACGGACCGCGCCGACCCGGAACGGCTGAATCTGCTCTTCGCCGCGGACGCTTTCACCGCCGGTGATCTTTTCCTGAAGGACCTGGAAAGCGGATCGGGCCGGCTCGCCGGCTGCGTCTCGTGGGCGCCGAAGACAACCGAAGTGGTCGCCGCCAGCAAAGGCGCCGCCGTGTTGCTCACGACCAACAAGAACCTGCTCATCATCGCGGACATTCTGGTGGTGAACAAGGGCTTCGCCCAGGCCAACCCGAAGATCATGGCCGGTCTGACGGAAGGTGTGCTCGAGGGCAACCGGCAGGTGCGCGACAATGCCGCCGCCCATCTCGATCTGATCGCGAAGAGTTTCAAATGGTCGCCCACCCAAGCCCGCGAGGAACTGGCCAAGGTCCACCTCTCCAACCTGCCCGAAAACCTCGCCTTCTACTCGGGCGCGATCGACGCGGCCGGCAGCTTCAGCGGGATCTTCAGTTCCGCCCTGCTCGCTTATGGTTCGCTCATCGACCAGCCGACGGATGCCGACAAGTACATGGTGGCCACTTATCTGCAGGCTCTGCAGGCCGCTGGTGCGTTCGCGGGCCAGACGGTCGCCATCGCCCCGATCCGGTCGCAGGGCGGCGGCGCTCTGGAAGGCGATCCGCTGCTGAGCAAGGACATCCGGTTCCTGTTTGAACCCAACTCCTCCAAGCTCGATCTGACGCATGCGGAAAACATGACCAACTTGGAATCGATCAAGCGATTGCTGCAGGTCAGTCCGGGTTCGACCATCCTGCTGCGCGGGCATGTCGACAACGCCTTGGTCGACAAATTCCGCAAGGAGGGGGGCGAGGCCTTTGTCCGGCAGATGGCGCTCAAGGCCATGGAGCTTTCCAAGAACCGTGCCGCCGAAATCAAGTCCACCTTGACCCAGCGTCTGTCCGTCGAAGCCGCTCGAATCGAAACGATCGGCCGCGGCTGGGAGGAGCCGTCCGGCACGGAGGCCGAAAAGAACCGTCGCGTCGAGGTGCAGTGGTTCACGGTCGAGTGATGGCTCCGCCGGCGGCGTTGTCTTCCGTGCGGGTTTCTCTATCGCTGTCTGCGTGAGCGACTCGCCGCCCAACTACCGCCGTCTCTTCTGGACCAGCCGCCACCACCTGTGGCTGGCGCTGCTGACGGTCGGCCTGGGCTTTGCCAGCGGCCAGCCGCTCGGTCTGCTGGCCGGAGCCACGTTGTATGCGGTGGGGCTGGTCTTCGGACCGGACCTGCCGTTTTTCCGGCGCTCCGTCACCGCGAAACAGGATGCGATTCGCGAGCAGGAGGCCGCGGCCCAGCTGGTGGCTTTTCAGAAGGAGCATGAACGGCTCTCCGCCGCCCTGTCACCGGCCCGCCGCACGCGGTTGTCGCAACTGGGCTCGGTCTGCCAGGACATCGAACGCGCCTCGGGCGAGATGCAGCGTGCGACCGGACTCTCTCTCCCCACCCCGCTGCGAAAACTCGATGAGTTGCTCTGGACCTACCTGCGCATGCTCTCGGTCGAGCAATCGCTCGAGGTCTACCTGGAAACCGAGCGCAAGGAACAGGTCCCGGCGCTGGCCGCATCGATTTCTGCGGAGACCGACGTGCTGGCCCGGGAAATCGAAACCCTCAAAACCACCCAGCCGGGCTCGCCGCTGCTGGAGTCGAAACAACGGCTGCTCACCTCGCGCCTCGAACGCGCCGCCACGCTGCGGCAACGCCTGGCCCGGATTGAGCAAGCCCAGGCCAACCACGACCTGGTCCGCTCGGAGCAGGAGCGCCTGGTCGAACAGGTAAAGCTGATCCGCGCCGACGCCATCGCCGCCAAGAACTCCGACGCCCTCAGCGCCCGGATTGACACCAGCATCGAGCACCTCTCCGCCACCAACCGGTGGTTGTCGGAGCTGGATGAATACCAGTCCGTCACCCGCGAGCTGCCCGACCTCCCCGTCCGCCTGGTCCCCAGCGCCACCCCCACCCCATCCCCCACCCCCCAACGCACCGCCCCCCCCCAACGCCAGTAGGACCACCCGTGGCCCCTGGCCACTGGTCATTCGTCATTCGGATTTTCCGCCCCGCCTCCTCCCATGTCCACCGTCCCCCCCGCCGCCCCGACCCGAGCCCCTCTTCCCCCCTGGGCTGCCGAACTGGCGCGGCTCTGGAACAGTGGCTCGCACAGCCTCCTGCTGCTCCACGGCAATATCTTTGAGCTCTTCCCGGTGACGCTGGGCGACAAACCGGAGTATGTCTCGCTGCAGTCGTTCCTCACCCGCCGGCTTTTCGCCGGTCGCGGCATGCTGCTCTACTACGATCTGGGCGAGGGGCTGACGTTCGGCAACGCCGCCATGCAGCAGCGGTTCTTCGAGTGGCTGCGGATCTTCGACGAGGTGGAAAACACCGCTTACCACCAAGAGGGACCGCCGCGCGACTTTCTCCAGCTGGCACCGCTGCTGCGACGCTACTTTCTGCGCGCCGCGGAAGAACGAGGCACGGAGCGGGGGGTGACGCTGGTGGTCACCTTCCCGGAAAAGATCGTGCCGGCCTCGGAAGAGTCAGGCGCGAGCGTCGATGAACGGCGCGCGCTGGTCACGCTGATGAAGTGGGCCTCCGCTCCGGAGCTGCAGCTGGGTGACATCGGCGTGGTGTTGGTGACAGAGACCTTGTCGGAATTGCACGGGGACCTGACCCGCAATCCGCATGTCGCCAGCGTGCGTATCGCGCTGCCCGATCTCGCGGCGCGGCGACAGTTCATTGGCTCCGGTTGGTTCGACCGGCCGGGCAGCGATATGAAACTCGCCGAGGCCACCGAGTTCAGCGTCGACGACCTCGCGCGCCGCACGTCCGGATTGTCGCTGTTGCAGGTCGAGCAGCTGGTCATGACCGCCAAGCGCACCGGTGAAAAGTTGACCTCGGAGCGGCTCAGTGCCGGCAAGCGCCGCTTGATCGAAGAATACTGCCAGGGCCTCGTCCGCTTCAAGGACCCGCGCCCTGGAGTGAGCCTCGACCAGGTGGCCACCCATACCGCGGCCAAGGCGCGGCTGCGGGAACTGGCGTGGCTGATCAAGCACCAGAAGGACGATGTGCTCGAGCGCGGCGTGCTCGTGCCGGGGCGCATCGGTGTAGGCAAGTCCTTCCTGATCGACTGTTTTGCGAGCGAGTGCGGACTGCCCGTGCTCGAGATCGGAGAGTTCCGCTCCAAGTGGGTCGGCGAAACGGAGCGCCAGCAGGCGCGCATTCTCATGACGATCCGCGCCCTCGGGCCGGTCATTGTGGTGGTCGACGAAGCCGACGCGGTGTTCGGCAACCGGTCCTCCGATGGTGACAGCGGCATTTCATCGCGGGTCTTTGCGGCCTTCGCCGCCCACCTCGGCGACTCCTCGCTCCGGGGTCGCGAGTTATGGATCGCGATGACCTCGCGGCCCGACCTCATGGCCATCGACCTCAAGCGGCAGGGCCGGTTCGGTCTGTGTGTGCCGCTCTTTGCCGCGCAGTCGCCCGATGAGGTGGTGGAACTCTTCACCGTCATTGCCCGGGTCAAGAAAATCACTTTGGGCGAAGCGACGCTGGGTTATGCGCGAACCGAATTGGGCACTCGGCCCCTCACCGGAAGCGACGTGGAGGCGATCCTCATCCGGGCCAAGGAGCGGGCGGTGCTGGCGAAACGGGATGACGATGTCCGGCTCGAGGACGTGCAGGGTGCCGTCGATTCCTTCATCGATCCGCTCGATCCGCGCCTCGTCACCTTCCAGGAACTCGCCGCGGTGCTCGCCTGTTCCGACCGACGGTTTCTGCCGGAGAAGTATCAGACGGCATCCCGCGAAGAACTCACCGCGGCGGCCGCCCGGCTCGGCATCGCGCGCTGAGTCGTCACTTCACTTCAGATCCATGAGCGCCCCGCACGTCCCGTTGAGTACACGCGGGTCGCGCGGCGCGCTCTCGCCAGGGGTCTTGTTCGGTTGCGTGGCCGCGGTGGTGCTGGCCGGCCTCGTCTGGTGGTTCGGCGTCAAGCGGCCCGCCGATGCGCGGCAGGCCCGGGAGACGGCGGAAGCCGAGGCGAAACAGACGGCGGAGGCGCAGCAGGCCCGACGACGGGCCTTGTTTGGCAGCATCGCCGACCAGCCGGGATTCGAGTTCCGTTCCACCGGGCTGGGATTCCGGATCCTCGCACCCGGAGAAGGCAAGACGCCCGGGCCGTCGACCACGGTGCGCATCCGCTACGTCGGACGGACCAAAGACGGACAGGAGTTCGACCGCACCCCGAACCCGGTTGAGTTTCGCCTCGATCGTCTCGTGCCCGGCATGAGCGCCGGAGTCCAGCTCCTCCGCCCCGGGGGCAGAATCGAACTGCTGGTGCCTCCCTCCCTGGGCTATGGCAACCGGCCGGTCGCCGGCCTGCCCCCCGGCTCCGGACTGATCTTTGACGTCAGTCTGGTGGCGATCGTGGACTGAGCGCAGGGGAGAACGGCCGGCGGAGCGGTCCGGTCCTCCTTCACCTCTCCTCGTCCGGGCATGCGCCCGCCTTGGACGCCACCCACTCACCGCGACGGCACGCGGCGGCGAGGAGTTCGGCGTCGGCGACCCCTCCGCCCAGCAGGCCCGACAGAAACTTGGCCAGAAACGCGTCGCCCGCACCCACCGTATCCACCACCTGGACCGGCCGGCCGGGCTCCCAGGTCCAGATTCCGGCGCGCAACAAGCCGGCGCCCCGCGCACCGGCGGTGACACAGATGAACGGCACGCCGGTCTCCGCCGCCAGCTGGCGGGCATCGTGTTCCTCGTAACCCGGCTCTTCGGACGCTCCCCGCGCGAGGCGTGCGGCCTCGGCGGCGTTGAGCTTGAGCAGATTGGCCAGCGGGGCGTAGCGCCGCACCCGGGCCAGGTCATCAAACGGTGCGCGCAGGTTGACGTCGAAGACCCGCCAGGCCGAGGTCGGCACCGTCGCCGCCAAGCGGGTGAACGTGCGCTGGTTTTCGGGCGAGCGCAGGGCCAGCGAACCAAAGACAAGCGCGCGCGCCTGGGGAGCGAGCGCCGCCACCGCGCCTTCCACCGGAATGCGATCCCAGGCCACCCCGGTGGCGATGGTGTAGCGGGCGTCCCCCGACGGAGTCAGTTCCGCCCGGACCGTGCCCGTCGGGGCGTCGGCCAGACGGGTGATGCCAATCGCCGGAATGCCGCGACCCTCCACCAGCGCGAGCAGCTGGTCGCCCCGCGGGTCACGACCCACCGCCGACACTGGCACCACCGGCACCCCCAGCTGCTGAAGATGGCAGGCCACATTGAAGGGAGCTCCGCCTGGAAACGCCCCGTGCGGCAGCAGGTCCCAGAGCATTTCGCCAAAGCAAAGCACCGGTCCGGAGGCGGGGGGCAGGGAAAGGGACATGGTCGAGCGATGGTTCACCCGCAGCCTCCGGCCAACCCGGATGGGGGCGGGTCGGCACCACGAGGACAGCACCACCCGTCCGGGACAACCTCGTTTTCACCCGTTACTCCCGCCTCCCTCGCTTGCCAACGCCGACCTCCCGCCTATCGTGCCTGCCCGGCCAGCCCCACCCTCACCCCGAACCGGTGAAGCCCTGAACCCTTCCTTCCCCATGGTCACGCGATTTTCTCTTCTGGTTGCCACGTTGATCCTCGCCTCCGCCACGGTCCCACTGCGCGCCGCGGAGGTCCCCCTGCTCGACAAATCCGGCCACCCCCCGACCCTGCGCAAGCTCGCGATCGGCGACCGGGCGCCCGACTTCAGCCTGCCCGGCATCGACGGCCGCACCTATCGCCTGCAGGACTTCGACGGGCCCGACGTGCTGATGGTGTTGTTCACCTCCAACCACTGCCCGACCTCGCACGGCATTGAAAACCGGCTCAAGGCGCTCCGCAACGATCTGCGCAACCGCAGTTTCACGCTGGTCGCGATCAACCCGAACCACCCTGACGGACTCAGCATCGACGAACTCGGCTACGGCGAATACACCGACTCGTTCGAGGACATGATCCCCTACGCCAAAAAGAATGGCTGGGATTTTCCCTACCTTTATGACGGGGAAACCCAGCAGATCGCCCGTGCCTATGGCTGCCTCGCCACGCCGCACGTCTTCATTTTCGACAAGGAGCGCCGGCTGCGGTACGCCGGACGATTCGACGATTCCCGTTACCTTGACGACTCCACCGTCAAACACCCGGACGCCCGCAATGCGATCGAGGCCCTGCTCGCCGGACGGCCCGTTCCGGTCGAGCTGACGGCCCCGCACGGTTGCTCGACCAAATGGCGGGAAAAGCGGGCGAAGCACCAGGCGATGGAGCTTGCGTGGACGAAGATCCCCGTGGTCCTGGAGACGACGGACGTCAAAGGGGTAGCCGCGCTCCGCGCGAATCCAACCAATAAATACCGACTCTTCAATGTCTGGGCCACCTGGTGCGCACCTTGCGTCGACGAGTTTCCGGACATCGTCGCGATTTCGCGACAGTACGACATGCGGAACTTCGAGGTCATCACCCTCAGTCTCGACGAGGAGAAACACGCCGACCGCGCGCAGGCGTTCCTGCAACGACAGGGCGCCGGACTGACCAAGCGGTCGCAGGCCACGGTCGACAAGGAAGGCCGCAAGACCAACCACTATCTGGTCAAGGACGCCCCGCAGGACGCGCTCGCCGCCGCGCTGGACCCCGAGTGGCCCGGCCCGGTGCCCCACACGGTGCTCGTCGCCCCAGGCGGCCGGATCCTCTGGCGCCACAACGGCATGATCGACCCCGCCGCCGCCCGGGTGGCGATCGTCGAGGCCCTCGGCTCCTACTACGTGCCGGATCCCCCCCAAGGCAAAATAGCACCGCCCGGGGGGCGGAATGACGAATGACGAATGGGTGGATCGGAACGTGGCTGCGGCTTTAGCCGCATTCCCCCCGTAGAGGAACGCGGAACGCGTTTCTTCATCCGTGGTGTGTACCGCTGCAGGTGCCCGGTGTAGGCGGCCTCGCCGAGGCCGCGACGGGACCCCCCGGTCCCGCCTCCGTCCTCCGTATTCTTCACGCGACGCCCATCCCCGCGGGGTCGTCGACCACACCTCCAACGGACGCGCACGGGGTCTATCCCGCCGAACCACTTCAGCGTTAAAAATTCAGCGTTCAGCGTCCCCCCCTTCTCCGTTGGAGCTGGCTCGGCGGGGCTGAGGGCGCCAGGCTCGCCGGCCGATGCCCGAGACTCTGCACACCGTCCTGCTGGCCGCGATTCTGTTCGCCGCGACCAACGCCGATGACCTTGTGCTGCTCAGCCTTTTCTACTCGCGGCCCGGCTGCACGCCGATCGCGGTGACCTTGGGGCAGCTGGCCGGCATCGGCTCGCTGGTCGCCATCAGCTACACCGCCGCCAGGCTCTCGCTCGCGGTTCCGCACGGCTGGTTGCCGTGGATCGGGGTGGTGCCCCTCGTCATCGGACTTCGGTGGCTGTTGCGCACGAAGGAAAGGGAAGCCCCTCCCCTGGTCACCAGGTGGTGGGCCGTCGCCGGAGTCACCCTGGCCAACGGCGGCGATAACCTCGGGGTCTATATCCCGGCCTTCGCGATTCAGACCGACCTCGAAAAGGTCATCACGGGGCTCATCTTCCTCCTCCTCACTCTGGTCTGGTGCGGCCTCGCGTGGTCGGCCACCCGTCACCCGACGCTGGGGCCAAGGATCAGCCACGCCTGCAACAAGGCCGGACCCTTCGTTCTCATCCTGATCGGCCTCTGGATCATTGCCCACCACCCGCTCTTCGGCCTGAACCTCGGACCGGAGATCGCGCCCTGACCCGCCGGATACGCGGGGTGCGTCGGTCTTGTACACGCGGCGCCCGAACCCGCGGCCTCAGCGAGGCCACCTCCAACGGGCCGTGGACAGCCGGGCATCCGCAGGGTGCACTCGTGGAGGGCGCCGCTCCGTCGGCGCCGGTTGCGCGTCGCAGACGTTGTCCGTTGGAGGTGGGGTCGCCGACCCCGCGGGGATGGGCGCCGCGTAAACCCTTCGGAGGTCGGAGGGCGGGACCGAGGGTCCCGTCGCGGCCTCAGCGAGGCCGCCTACAACGGGTCGCGGACAGCCGGGCATCCGCAGGGTGCACTCCTGGAGGGCGCCGCTCCGTCGGCGCCGGTTGCGCGTCGCAGACGTTGTCCGTTGGAGGTGGGGTCGCCGACCCCGCGGGGATGGGCGCAGCGTGAACGATTCGGAGGACGGAGGCGGGACCGAGGGTCCCGTCGCGGCCTCAGCGAGGCCACCTCCACCAAGGCACCCGTAGGGTGCAGGCGCGGCCGCGAGGGCCGGCCCTACCATCGAGGTGGGGTCTTCTGGGGGGCGCCACGCCGTCGGCGTTTTTCCTCACCTCAGGTCACCCGGATCGGGCCGCACGCAGGTGTAACCGGCCTTGGCCAAGGCCGCGAGCGTGCGGTCGAGGGCCGCGACGCGGATGGCCGGGCGCAACCGCGGGCCTTCATGAAAGAGCAGAATGGAGCCGGGCTGCACGCGGCGGACCACCGTCCGCGCCACCGCCTCGGGGTCACGGGCGACCGAGTCCCAGCTGCGCACGGTCCAGCCCACGACCTCCATTCCCCGCGCCGCCGTGGCCGCCCACAGAAAGAGGTTCTTGATGCCCACCGGGGCCCGGAACCACCGCGGGCGGATGCCCAGCGGGGCCAACGCCTGGAGCGTGTCCTCCAGCTCCCGCGCCACGCGTCCGGGTGTGGCGAACCAAAACGTGGCTTCCGGGTGCGTGTGTGTATGGTGCGCCACCTCATGCCCCCGGCGGACGATGTCCGACACGAGGCCGGGGTGTCGCGCGGCGCGTTCGCCGACGACAAAAAACGTGGCCGTCGCGCGATGTCGGTCGAGCAGATCGAGCACGCGCGGGGTATCCTCGGGATCGGGTCCGTCGTCGATCGTCAGCCAGACTTCCCGGCGGGGCGTCACAAAGCACGTCCGCACCGGTCCGAGGCCCTGCGCGCCGGGCACAAGCAGCGCATACACCGCGGGCAGGCCGGCCGCGAAAAACACTGCGGCCATCCAGGCAAACGGGAGCCCCGCCGCCAGGCCCGCGAGAGCGGCCGCCTTGACGAGGATGACTCCGCCCAGCAGGACTGCGCCTCGCGTGTGCATGCCCTTCAACCGTGTTCGGCCGTTGCACCCGGGTCGAGTCTCGTCGCCCGTCGCCCGCCGAGCTGGAACCACGCCACCACGCCGGCCAGCACGGCTCCGGCGACCACGTCGAGGACCACGTGCTGCTTGATACCGAGCGTCGAAACCACGATCGCCGCGCCCCACGCCCAGAGCCCCGCACGCACCCCCTTCCCGAATCGATCCCGCCGCGCCAGTCGCTCCAGCCAGAGCACCGTGAAGACGGCGAACGCCACATGGAGCGAAGGGCAGGCGTTGCCCGAGGCATCGACCGCCTTGAGAAAATCCACGGAAGGATGGTCCGCCCATACGATGTCGAGCGGCGGCAGGCGGGTCGGCCAGAAATAGAAGATCCAGAGTCCGGTTCCACTGAGCACCGCCGAGGCCGCGGCATAGCTGCGCAGCTCGCGCAGGTCCGTGAGGAGCAGGGGCGGCAGCAGCACAAACACCCAGAGCGAGACATACGGCACCAGCCAGAGGGGATGAAAGGGTATCCAGCGGTCGAGGCCGAGGAGCGGCATCTCGGTCACCGAGAAGCCCGGGCGATTCAGGATCTGAAAATAGAGCCAGAAGAATCCTGTCATGCCCACGGTGATACCGAACATCTTGTAACCCCAATGCCGCCACGCGCGGCGCCAGAGCGCGGCATATCCTCCAGGCACACCCCAATACCCAGAGTCAGGAGCGGCCGGCGGCGTCATCGGTCAGCCACCGATCGGCTTCGTGCGGCCACGACGGACGGTGGGCGGTGCGTGGTCATCGGGGTGCCGCCAGCCAGCGGCAAAACCCCGCGGGCGTCAATGGACACGTGGGCGCCCGGGTCGGGCGCGGCCGTCCCGCCTTCTTCGGCCGGCGCGGGGCGCCGGATCAGCGCACCACGGTGTCACCCTCGATCTCGACCACAAGGACGCACCCGAGGGTGTCGTGGACCGCCATGCGCGGCACGGCGATCGAGCGTGTGCCGTCCGCCGCAGTCTGCACCTTAAGCTTCACCCGGCGGCCCGTCTCGTCGATCTGTGTCACCGCCCGGATGGCGTTCTTGAAGGGTGGCAGCACCAACCCTTCCCGACCGACACGAAACAGGGTGAAGTACAATCGCCCCGGTTTGGTCGTGCAGCGCCAGTCGTTGCGGGCGAGGAAGACCGGTTTGCCGTCGGGACCCTTCAGGGTCGCGGCAAAGTCGCCAAACTCCTCGCCGAAGGGGGAGCGTCCTGCGCCATAAACCGCCTCGCCATTCATCTTCAACCACGCCCCGACGGCCCGGAGGTTGTCCTGGCTGGGCTGGGGAATGACGCCTTCGGCGGTGGGGCCGACGTTCAGCAGGTAGTTTCCACCCTTGCTGACAATGTCGACGAGCTTGAAGAGGATGTCGCCGGGCGACTTCCAGTCGTGGTCATCGGACCGGAAGCCCCAGGTGCGGTTGATCGTGGCCGGCGTCTCCCAGGCTCCTTCCCGGTGGGTATTCGGGATGGCGTTGTCGCCAGTGGATTCGTAGTCGCCGCCGACGCCCAGGCGTCCGTCGATCAGACAGCCAGGCTGCAGCTCGCGCACGAGCCGGGTGAAGCGGGGACCGCGGTCGCCGGTCATCATCTGGGGCGTATCGAACCAGATGAGACAGACGGGGCCGTACTGGGTCAGCAGTTCGCGGACCTGCGGCTCGGCCTTCTGGCGGAGGTAGGCGTCGTAGGCGCCGCTCTTGTCCTTGTCCGCATTCTCCGGAAAATCCCAGTTGTTGCCGCCACCGCCGGGCTCGTGCCAGTCCTGCGACTGCGAATAGTAGAAACCAAGGCGGAGACCGCGCCGCGCGCACGCCGCCGCCAGTTCGCGAATGGGATCGCGACGGAAGGGGGTGGCGTCATGGATGTTGTAGGGGCTGACCAATGACTGGTACATCGCAAAGCCATCGTGGTGTTTGGCGGTGATGACGATGTACTTCATGCCGGCGTCCTCCGCCAGTTTCACCCAGGCATCGGCGTCGAACCGCCACGGATTGAAGCCCCCGGCGAGCCTCTCGTACTCCGGCACGGGGATCTTCATCCGGTGCATGATCCACTCCCCGATGCCGGGGGAACGCTCGCCTTTCCAAATGCCGGCGGGGATGGCATAGAGCCCCCAGTGGATGAACAGGCCGTACTTCGCCTCCTTGAACCAGGCGAGCCGGGCCTCGCGGGCTTCGGGGGAGTTCACGTCGGGTGCCGCCGCCCTGAGGCCGGCCGGGCCGGGCAGGAACAAACCGGCCACCAGAGACCACAACACGCCCAACAACGAAGGGAAACGATGTTTCATGACGGGGACGGGGACGGGGACGAAGGAGGCGGAACCATCGGACACGAGCCCCAGTACCGCTTGCACGGACCGGCGCGTCGTGTCGCGTGGCCAGAGCCTAGTCCCGATGCCCGTCCGGCGTCTGTGCGTTTTTTGGCACAAACCTCGCACCCACCGCCACCAGCGACCGACCGCTTGCCTTTCCGATGCAGAAACGCGTTCCGCGTTCCTCTACGGGGGGAGCGCGCCGGGCAGGGTGACGACGCCCAGGTGACACTGGGGCGTCAACTCGCGCACCTCGATCCTCAGGCCAAAGTCGAGTCCGGGATGCGTCTGCGCGATGGCCGTGGCCTCGTCGAGGGTGTCCACCCGCAATTTCACATAACCCCCGATGGCTTCCCGGGTCTCGGCAAACGGACCATCCGTCACACCCGCGCGGCCCGGTGCGGTGACGAGCCGCGTCCGCTCCTCCAGAGGCTGGCCTTCCACCGCCTTGCCGGCCTTCACCAACGGCACGAACCAGTCGTTCCACCGCGCCGTGGCGGCGTCGCGCTCCTGGGGAGTCAGGTGCGCGTAGTTCTCCTGCCCCGTGTTGCGAAACAGCAGGAGGTAGGAAGGGGGCTGCGGCGACGGTGGGTTTCCCATGGGCCCGAGGCTGGGGGAAAGCGGGGCGACGTGACAACCCTGCATCGCAGATCCCCGGGGAAACGTCCCCCCCAAGGATCTGCTACGCATCGCTCGGAAGCAGAAACGCGTTCTGCGCTCCTCTCCGTCGGAAGCCCTACTTTTTCTCGTCGTCCCAACCCGCCGCCTTCGAAATCTGTTCCAGCGTGAGTTTGGGCGCGAAGGTCGCCGGCACCACCCCTGCCTTGGCCAGATACTGCAGGGCCTTCATGACCTGGGTGATCTCATTCTTGCGGGCTTCCAACCCGGCGCCGGCAAGCGCCTTGATCTGACCGGCATAGGTCGCCGCGAGTCCCTCGACGGTTTTCTGCGTCGCGGCGTCCGGAGCGTACACCAGCGACTCCGCCAGTCGGAGCATCTGTTCCTTCGGATTCGCCCCGAGCTTGGCGCCATCGGCCCGGATCGACGCGGCGATCTCGGCCCGCTTCGCCTTCGTGGCCTCGGTCGTGAGGAAACCGTCCGTGCCACCCTCGACCGAACGCGGCGGGAGCGGACGGTACCAGATGTTGCGGAAGCGCACCGGATTGCCGTGGTCCTGCAGCTTGAGCGGACCTTTGGCGGGAAACGCCTTCGGCGCCGTGCGTTTCATGTGACCGGTCGGGCCCTCGATCGGCGTGTGGTCCTGCACCAGCACGCCATTGCAGAAGACCGTCACGTAACCGGGGTCGAGCACCTTGTCGCCGTCATACACGGGGCGCCGAAAAATGATGTCGATCACCTGAAATTCGCCGGGGGCCCGCAATGCGTTCGCCAGCGGAGGATTCACGCCATAGACCGAGGCGGCAAAGCCGTCCGCATAGGTCGGGTTGTTGTAGTTGTCGAGCACCTGCACCTCCATCAATCCCATGAGAAAAATGCCGCTGTTGCCGCGGCCCTGGCTGTCGCCTTTCACGTCCACGGGCGCGGCCCACTCCACGTGCAGCTGACAGTCGCCGAATTGTTCCTTGGTCCGGATGTAGCCGGACTTCGGTACACATTCCATCGCGCCGTCCTTCACGATCCACTTGGTCGGGCCGCCCTCCTTGCTGTCGGATTCCCATTTGTCGAGCGCGGCCGCCGTGCCGTCGAACAGGATGATGGCATCGGACGGTGGCTTGCCCGGCTGGCTGGCCGTGCTGAACGTGCCCGGAACGACCACCTTCGGCTGGGGCCGGTTGCGGTCGTGGATGGCCCAGGGATGATTCTGATCGGGCGGATCACCATAGAACGGGTTGCCCGTGGACGGGGCACCGTGGACGGTCTGCACCAGCACAACCAAAAGCGTGGCGAACGAAGGGAGAACGGGGCGAAGCATCATAAGCCCCGCCAGCCAATCCCGATTCGCCCCCCACCGCAAACCCGGAAACGCCCCACCCCTCCGCGGACCGAAAGTCGGTGCGGGAGGGGGGGAACGTAGAACGTTCAACGCTGAACGCTTAACGCTGAATGCTGAAGTGGTGCTAGGTGCTACCAAGACATACTATCCGGACTTCAGCGTTAAAAGTTAAGCGTTCGGCATTCAGCGTTCCCCCCTACCTCTTCTACCTCCGGACCAGCGCGATCCCATGGGGGCAGGCTGCATCCGGGCGTGTGAACTGGTCGCCGCAGCGGGGACAGTATGCACACACGTCCGGGGAATCCTTGGGGGGCGGAGCCAGGAGGTCCGCCTCCCGCAGCGGCGGCAGCGCGGTGGCGAGGCAGGTCAAAACGTGGGGTGCGACGAAGGAAGACGCCGACGCCGCGAGCCGACCGGTGTCCTCCACCGCCCGCGCCGGTACCCGCGGCCACCGCAGGTCGCGGAGGGTACTCTGCGCCCAGGCTTGGCCGACCGGACCGTCCGCCAAGGCCGTGGCCAGGGCCAGCGGATGCTGTCCCTCCGCCAGCCGCCACAGCACGTGCTGGCGCAGCCGCAGTGCCTGCGAAGGCACAAGCAAAGCGGTGAAGCAATGGCCAAACCGCTCCTGACCCGCCTTCGGGAAAAAGCGCCGATGCACCCGAAAAAACCAGACCACGGCCAGGCCGTGCGCCGCCGCCCAGGCGGCCCCGACGGCGAGCAGCTGGGTGTTGACCTGGGCCCGCACCGCCGGCGACAGCCATTCCGGCACGTCGAGCACCAGGTAGGCCGTCGCCGCCGCGGCGAGCAGGGTCTGCACCGTGTTGAGCGCCACGAGCCCGCGGGTCCGCGCCACCGCCAGCCGCACGCGACGGCGCAGGCGCAAGGGACGAAACCGGCGGCGGTGCCAGGCCTCCAGGTGTTTCCGGCGCGCCGGCGGGTCGAGGGGCGTCAGCGTCGCGGCCAGGCCGCGCAGGGTCTCCGCCGTCAGGGCCGGGGTTTCCGGGGTGAAGGCCCGACCGTTGATTCGTATCCAGCCCCCGGATGCCTCCACCCGTTGCACCTCCTCCCAACTCAGACTGGCCGCGTGCTCGGGCCAGGGCGGCGGGCGGCCGGCCGACACACAGGGACTGTTGCTCACGCCCTCGGGGGCGAGGCT
Organism: Opitutaceae bacterium; assembly: GCA_016794625.1. Taxonomy (GTDB): domain Bacteria; phylum Verrucomicrobiota; class Verrucomicrobiia; order Opitutales; family Opitutaceae; genus UBA6669. The sequence goes on along the minus strand of JAEUGY010000016.1, from coordinate 109,283 downwards.
GGCCGGCAGGTCCTCCGTCGCCACCGTCCAGGCCGAAGGCAGCGGGGGCGTAAAAAGCCAGGTGTTTTCGGCCAGCCGCGCCCCGGGACTCCGCCCCGCCGCACGCCGCCCGCCCCCTCCGCCCCAGGCGCGGAAACCAAAAAACCGGGTGCGCCGCGTGCCGCGCAAGCCGTCGGCCAGGTATAGTCCCCAAAAGACCGCGAGGATCGGCCACCAGGTCGACATGCCCGCGGTCGGCTCAGCTGCGACGGAAGGGAGACCGGCCCGGGGTCATTCGCGCGGGTTCTTGCCCGAGATCCGGTTCCACAATTTGCCGATGCCCGCAACGGCCGCGATCGCGCCGGCCACGAGCACCTTCCAGAATTTCTGCAGAAATCCGAGTTTGTACGCCACCGCCCCGGCCCCACCGAGCACCAGCGCCGCGAGGCCGTACTCGGCCACCTTGTCCCCCGACTTGAACTCGGCATAACGCTGACCGCTGACGTAACTGAAGCGCTGGGCTAGAAGTTTCTGGGCCTCGGCCGAATCGGTCTGGAAGGAGTCATTGCCCGTGACGAGCGTGACCTTCATCACGCCGCTGCGGCCGAGGAGCCGGATGCTCTCGTTGATCCATTCGGATTGGTAGTTGTCGGCCGACGACGTGAGTTTGATCGCCCAGGTGAGGTTGTTCGTCTTCGTGTCGTAGTGAGGTTCGGCCGCCCAGCCCGTGACTTTCATCTGATCCCAGCCGCGTTTGGCCCGCGCCGAATTGGAAGCCTCCTGATTCTCGGTCATCGAGCTCATGAGCTTCTTGGCGTCGAGCCCGTCCTTGTCCTCGTCCTTCACGTAACCCACATCATCGTAGTCGAAAAAGAGCATCCACTGCTCCGGCTCCGGCGCGATCATCACCCCCACTTCATTTCCGCCCATGGAGTTGCGCGTGAACTCGTAAAAGGCCTTCATCGACCCCTCCTGCACCGCGAAGTAACCCGGAGGCAGTTTGAGTTCGGCCACCGAGCCGAGCCGGACCGTCGCCGGCCCTTTGGTCAGCTTGATCCCGGCCCGGTCCAAAGCCTCCAAAAACGACTTGGGTTTATCCTCCTTCTCCGGACCAGCGGCGGGGGCTTGGGCGAGCAGGGTTACCCCCGGCGCAGCGAAGAGCACAAGGCTCGTCAGGATAACGAGAAAGGAAGGAAGGGAGCGCATGATGGCGAAGACAGGCGTGGAAAAGCGAGCGGCCCCTATGGCAACCGACCCCGGTCCAACTGCCAGCCTGATCTGAGGCGCGGTTCGATTTTCGTGAACGCGTGACGATCCAGCCGCAAGACTCGCGTCGGGCCTCCGGTACGGCCGTGCCACCGGGGTCGCGAGCCCACGCCGCTCACCTCGGTTTGGGCGGCGACGTCGGCGCCGGACCGGTCACCGCCTGCAGGTAGGTGCCCACCACGGGGTCGGGCACCACGAGCTTCCAGCGGTCGTCGACCTTGACCGTGACCACGGACGCTTTCCGCTGCTCGCCGTCGGGTCGGACGAGGGTGACCACCCGCCGGGCACCTTTTTCACCGGCTGCCTCCTCTCCCTGCTCCGGCACGACCATGCTCTCCTGCGGCGGCTGGCCGGCCATGAGCAGGGCGACAAGCTGTTCCGGCGTGGTGATGTCCGCGCGAAGCGATGCCGGCAGCCGCTGGAGCAACGCCCGAGCCTGGGACGCTCCGGCCGGGCCGAGCAGCAGACCTTCGGCCAGCCGCTGGACGTCGCCCTCCTGCGCCGCCCACAAGGTGGTCTCAATCGCGGCGGAGGGGCTGCCACGTCCGACATCGCGCCAGCTGGCCGGTCCGCGCGCCGCGGGGAGCTCCGCCGGGGGCGCCGGCAACGGGGCCCGGTTGGCCACTCCGGGCGCCCGGGCGGCGTCGAGGCGACGTTGTATCCGCTCTCGCAACTCCGACAGTTCGCGGCGCAGGTGTTCGGCGGCCCGCTGCTCCTCTCGCCGCTTCGCCAGCTCGGCGGAAGACGGAGCCTCCGCAGCCAGCTGGCGATGCTGGGCGCGCAAGGCGGACAGGGTGCCCGTCTCGCGGGCGAGGGCGTCGCGCTCGTGCTGCAGGGCGATCAGGGTCCGGACGCGCAGGGTCAGCATCCCGACCACCCCCAGTGCGAGCAGGCCGTTGAAGATCCACCAGAAACGAAGGGCGCGCATGGTCAGAACCAGTTTTGCGGACCCAGTCCGTCGCGGGAGATCGAGAACACGATCGGCACCCGCATCCGCACGTTGACCGGCAGACCGGCTTTCTGGCCCGGCGTAAACGTCCATTGCTGCACCGCCTGCAACGCCGCTTCGCCGAATTCAGCGTGGGTGCTCGAAACCACCTCCCCTTGGCGGATGGCGCCATCCGCACCCACGACAAAACTGATCACGGCCTCGCCGGTCATTCCCGCCCGGCGCAGATTTGCAGGATAAACCGGAGTCCGCTGTCCGGTGGGTTTTGGAGGGCGGTCGAGCTCCCGGATGGAGTACACGGGCTCCGCCGACGCTTTCGCGGCCCTCGCCTGCTCGGCGCGCTGCGCCTCGGCCTCCTTGCGCTGCGCGGCCGCGACCTCGGCCTGCAGCCGTTCCCAATCCTCCTGCCCGGCCTTCAGCTGCAGCCACTCCGTGTGCTGCGCGGCGAGCTGTGCGATCTGCGGTCGGAGCGTGGCGATGGCGGCCGGCTGGTCGCGCAAGGGACCCAGTTCGTCCAGCAAGCGGGCCTCCGTTCGCGCGGCCCACCACAGGCCGACGGTGCCGACCGAGACCAGCGCCGCGGTCCCGGCCAGCGGCAACTTGAGTCCTCCCCACCAAAGCAGCCCCGCGCCCGCCCCCGCACTCACGTGCGCAGCGGCGGCGGCGGAGATCGTGGCCGCCAGCCCGGCGGGTGCGGCAAATCCCGCCGTGGAGGTCAACGCCACGCCGAGGGCGGCCGCGGTGGAGTGAATCCCTCGGCGGGCCAGTCGCTCGCGCAACTTGTCGAGGGCACGGTCCACGCGCATGCGGGCCGCGTTCTCGCTCACCTGCAACCGCGCCCCCACCTCCGCGTGGGCGCAGTGGTCAAAGAAACGCAGGGCCAGGGCGTCACGGTCCTTTTCATCGAGCTCCGCCAAAGCCTGATCGAGTTCGGGCCGCAGGTTTTCCCACGGGGTGTCCGGGGTCGAGGGAGGGTTTTCCATGGCATAGTCGTGTTCACGTTGCTTGCGACGTTGTTCCGCCCGGCGCCACGCGAGCGCCGCGAGGTGGGCGCTGCGGCACAGCCAGCCGGCCAGCACGGGCCGGTGTTTGAGGTCGCCGGCCTTGCGCGCAAGGTCGATGAAGACGTGCTGCGCCACATCCTGGGCCGCCTGGGTGTCGCCCGCCAGGGACCGCAACGCCACGCCGTAAACCAGCCCGACGCGACCCTGCACCAGCTCGGCCAGCGCCGCGGAGTCGCCCTGCTCATGAAACCGTCGCAACCGTTCTGAATCCTCGTTCATACTTACTTACTGCCGCCCGCCCGAGAAAACGCACACGCCGGCCTCCACCCTCCGGGGCCCTGCCCCGTCCGGTCAGGCATTCATGTCCGCCCAGCGCTTGGCCATGCGTCCAAAGATCCAAAGTCCGACGGCGGCAAGCGCCCCGACCAGCGCAAACGGGATCCAGATGTACTGCGGATGATAGGTTTCCCAGAGCAGCTGGGTCACCGCCACCGCATCCTGGCCCGTGAGCTCCTGCAGCCGCGCCATGGCCCCGCTGCGTTGCAATCCGAGTGTGGCCTCGAGTGTGGCCACCTCGCCATTCCAGGCCTTGGCCTGGCCAAGGGGCGTGTGTTCGGCGATGTAGCGCAGGGCGAGCACCGCCTTTTCTCCGTATTGGCCATACACGTACCCGGCGATGGTCGAACCGAAGTAAACCCCGACCCCCACCGGGATGTTCACGTAGCCGAGGTAGAGCCCCTTCTTGCCCGGAGGTGCGATCAGCGCGAGGTATTCGCTCTTTTTCGGCCCGGTCGTCATTTCACCGAGGGAGAAGAACAGGATGCCCACGACGAGGATCCACGCGCTCTGGGTCCAGCCCGACACCAGCACCCCGGCGACGGCCAGCACCATGCCGATCAGCATGGATTCCAGGGTGCGCATCTTGCGGGTCAACCAGGCCACGCCCACGACCCCGAGGATGATGAAGAGCGAATTCGCGCTGAGCAGCACCTGCTGCGGCACCATCGGACCGCGGGGGGTCTGCTCGATCAGGGCCTTCTGCACGATGTCCGGCGCCCACCCCAGCATCTGCGCCATCGGGCGGCTGTCGACCCAGTCCGCGATGAAGTTGGGCTGGAGATCCCAGAGCTGGTACATCATCAGCCAGAAACACGACATGATCGCCATCCAGGCGAGCAGCCGCCGGTCGAGGATGTTCGTCACCGTGCGCCACAGCACCTGGCCGATCGTATCCGTTTTCGAAGCACCCGAGGGCACGTCCTTGAAGGTGAACAGGAGCAGCAGGTTGAAGGTGGAGAAAAAGGCCGAGGCGAGGAACAGGTTGCGCCACGCTTCCTTGGAATTGGCCGTGGCGTTGAGCGGGCCCGGCAGCACGGCACTGAGCGTGAGCAGAATCGACGGCAGGTAGTGGCCGACGAACGCGCCCACATTGACGATCCAGTAAAAGATGCCCCACCCGACCGACGTTTTCCCCGCCGGCATCGAGAGCGCCAGTGAACCCTGGATGCTCGGCTTGAAGAAGGCGGTGCCCGTCGCGAGCGTCATGATCGCAATGAACAGCGCCCAGTAATTGCTCATGAAGCTGAGGTCGCGCATGAACGCGAGCATCAGGTAGCCGACGGTCATGAGGGACACCGAGAACCCGAGGGTGCGCTTGTAGCCGAAACGGTCGGCGAACCCGCCGGTGACAATGGGCAGCAGCGACTGAAACGCCGCCCACCAGGCGTAGATCGTGCCCTTGTTCATGGCGGTCAGATGCAATCCCCCGGGATTGTCCGCCTGCATGATGTAGATCGGGGCCATCACGCGCAGGTTGTAGTACGCGAGGCGTTCCCACATCTCGACCGTGTTCAAGATCCAGAACGTCCGGCCAAATTTCTGATCAGACGCCGCCGAAGGAGGCGACGCAGGCTTGCCTGAGGAGGGTGTCATCCAGTTGGAAGCGCTGTGGGACGCAACCCCCACCCTGCCAGCGAGTCACCACCCGGAGCAAGCCCTGGATTCACCCCTCCGTTGGAGGTGGCCTCGCCGAGGCCGCGGGCCCGCCCCCCGGGCCGTCAGGTCTCCTTCTCGTCGCCGATGCGGTACGTCTTCATCGTAAAGAGCACGGCCGCCACTGCCAGGCCGGCGGCGGCGATAAGGGCGCAGCCGAGGGCTCCGGAGAGCAGGCCGGCGAGGCGCACCGGTTCCCCCCCGGTGCCGGCGGATTCGATCAGGGTCTGGAGGTGGTGCGTGACGGACACGTTGTTGAGCCGGGTGGGTAGCCGGCTGAGCCCGATTTCGACGAGGGCGCCGTAGAGCACACCGATCACGAGGTATTTGCCGGTGAGCACGCCCAGCGCATGGGCCAGGGCGGTAAACGCAAAGACCCCTCCGACCGTGGCCAGGAGCGAGCCGGGCAGGTACGACCAGGCCCCTGGGAAACCGTGCAGCGCACTGGTCGCGTGGATCACGAGGACATACACCACGCCCTGGGTCAGGGTGAGCGCGAGCGCACCGGCGTAGGCGCCGATCACGAGGTCGGCCTTGCGCGCGGGGCGGGTCCAGAGGTACTCGATGGTGAAAGCGCGGATTTCGTCCCGGAGCGCGCTCCCACCTGTCACCAGACAGAGCAGCGGCAGAATGCGCAGCAAAAACACCTCGACCGACCACTGGGCGAACTGCCGCTCGTTCGCCGGGGGCACGGCAAACCAGGTGACGGCGCCAATGCCCACGGCAAAGCCGGCAAAGCGCAGAAACAGTTTGGGCCGGAGCAGGGCGCGGAGCCGCAGGAGGACCATCGCCCGGATGACCGCGCCGAGCGGCGTGGCGGAGGCGGCCGGCACGGGAAAGGTGCCCGCGAGGGGCTCGGAAGCGGGATCGGTGCGCGGGGTCATTCCGTGATTTTTTCGAAGACGCTGGTGAGCGAGGTGCTCTTGCTCTGCACATCCAGGATGTCGGCGTCACACCCCGCCAGCGTCGTGGTCCAGGTGGCGTAAAACGCCGCCGGGTCCCGCAGCCAGAGCAGCACGCGATCGGTCTCGAGCAGGTAGCCCCGCAGGAGTCCGGCCTGTCCGAGCGTGGCGGCGACCACCTCCGGACGGTTGGTCCGCACCACGACCTGTTCGGGCCAGTGCTGGATTTCCGAGCGGATGGCGGCCTGCGAGCCCGAGGCGAGGGCGCGCCCCCAGTTGAGCATGAGGAACGCGCCACAGAGCGACTGCAGCTCGTCGAGGATGTGGCTCGAAATAAGGATGTGGGTGCCGGCGCGCTGCAGCGACCGCAGGATGTCGCTGATCTCATGCCGCCCCATCGGATCGAGGCCGTTCATCGGCTCGTCGAGGATGAGCAGCCGCGGCCGGTGCAGCAGCGCCTGCGCGAGTTTCACCCGCTGGCGCATGCCCTTCGAGTAGGTGCCAATCCGCTTCTTCCAGTGCTGGGTCGCCAGGCCCACCTCCGTCAGCACCTCTTCGCCTCGCGCGCGCGCCTGCCCGCGTGGCAGACCGGAAAGCAACGCCAGCGATTCCAGCCAGTCGAGCGGACGCAGGTCCGCATGCACATGCTCATGCTCCGGGCAGTAGCCGATGCGCGAGAGCACGGACGGATTGTTCCACGGGGTCTCTCCGAAGACCGTGAGCTGGCCGGAGGAGGGACGAACCTGGCCGGTGATGACCTTGATCAGCGTGCTCTTGCCCGCGCCGTTCGGACCGACGATGCCGGTGATGCCCGCGCCGAGGGTGAAGGAAACATTGTTGAGCCCGAGGATAACCCCGTAAAAGCAGCTCAGCTCGGAGGCCTGGATGATCGCACTCATTCGGTTTGCACCCGTTTGCTGATGGCGAAGAAACAGAGCGCCCAGAACGCGAGCAGAAAGATCAGCGGCAGCCAGAGCCCGTCGGGCGCCGGGATGACGTTGAGCGGGTTGCGGCGCGGCAGCCGGTCAAGCGTACTCTGGAAAAAGGGCAGCATCGCCTTCGCCTTGTCCAGCACCCCGCTGAGATCGTAGAGATGCCGGGAGATATGGTCGAGGCACGTCGCCGGGCTCAGGAAGCGTCCCCAGGAAACGAAACGCCCCGTGGTGTTCGCGATCATGCCGGAGATGATCCACGCCAGTATCCAGAAAGCCGTGGCCGAGCTCGTGCGCTTGGCCAGCGAGGAGACCGCCATGGCGAGCAGGCTGTAGGTCGTGACCCCGAGCAGGCCGACCGTGACCGCCCGGAGGAGCGCGGGGAATCCGTGATAGAAGAAACCCCAGTCCGGGGAGAGCAGGTTGCCCACGAACCAGACCGCGATGAGCGGCGCCAGGCAAAGCAGGCCGAGCAACGTGAAGGCGATGCCGAATTTTCCCAGAATGTAGTCGAAGCGCGACAGGGCCTTCGAGCTGTAGATCAGGATCGCGTTGCTCGCGAGGTCGTGTGCGATGAGTTTCGGCACGAAGAGCGCCACCGCAAAGAAGGCGAGCATCGAGTACAGCTGCGACGCCCACGAAAACACCAGCCGGTAAAGGCCATCCACCGACACCTCGGGATAGAGCAGGATCCAGGCGGAGAGGCCGTTGATGACGGACTGCGCCTGTTTGCCCAGATTTTCCGTGATCGTGGTGACCAGCGAGCTGTCGGGCGTGAGCAGCTGACCGATCAGGAAGAAGAACCCCATCAGGAAAAGGGCGCCCACCCACGCGACGGCGAAAAGGATCTTCAGGAAGCGGGACTGCCAGCAAAGGCGAAGCCCGTAGCCTGTGATGGTCCAGCGCCGCTGACAGAGGCCCGTCGATTCACCGGTCCAGTGTTGGTATCCGTGGGAGATCGAGCTCATGCGGCCGCCCCCTGGTTCTGCAGCGCCTGCAGGAAGAGTTCCTGGAGCGCGTTCGGGCTGGCCTTGATCTCCAGCGGAGCCACGCGGTGATCGCGGAGAAACGCGATCATTGGATTGAGGGTCTCATGTCCATGAGCAACGCGAACGTGGCCATTGCTGAGCACTTCGCTCGGCCAACCATGGTGGGTGAATGCGGCGGCAAGCTCCGGCCCGCGCTCGTGCACGGACACCTCGGCGACCGGTTTGCGGCGGCGCTTCAGCTCCTCGAGCCGGTCATGCACCAGGACCTTGCCCTGGGCGACGATGACGATCTGCTCGCAGATGCGGTCGACGTCGTGCAACAGGTGCGACGACAGCACGACGCTGATGCCGGACTCCTTCCAGATGCGCTCGATCAAATCGAGGATGTGCGCCTGACCCTTGGGATCGAGGCCATTGGTCGGCTCGTCCAGAAATACCAGCTGCGGATCGTGCACAATGGCCTGCGCAATCTTGATCCGTTGTTTCATGCCCGTGGAGTACGTTTCCACCTTGCGGTAACGTTCCTGGCCCATGCCGACGAAATCCAGCATTTCATGGGCGCGCTGCCGGGCCACCGCGAAGGGCAGACCGGAGAGTTGCGCGCAGTAGGTGACGTACTCGCAGCCCACCATGCCCGGAATGTGACAGTCCTGCTCCGGGGCGTAACCAATGCGCATGCGCACCTCGCGGCCATGCTGGTCGATGTCCCGACCGAGCAGACTCGCCGTGCCGGCATCCTTGTTCTGCAACTGCAGCAGGCAACGGATCAGCGTCGACTTGCCCGCGCCGTTCGGCCCGAGCAGGCCGACCGTGCCGGCGGGAATGGAAAGATCCACCCGGTCCAACGCCTGATGCGAGCCGTAGCGTTTGCTCAGGCCCCGGGTTTCAATGATGGGTGGCATGAAGAGTGTCTGGCCTAGTACCCACCCGGCGGGCAGGAGGTTGCAGAAATCTGCGGGGCATTTTTGAGGGAGGCCCGAATCGGCATTACCTGCTTCTTATCAATGAGTTAAGTTGAGCCATCTCATCAACCATACGTCGCTCCAGGCGCAGGTCGGAGCCTCCGTCGGTCAGTCGGAACGGGGTCGCGTGGTTTCCCGCACGACCAGTCGCGGGGCGAGTTTGCGCTGGGCGGGTTCGCTGCGCCGGCCCTCGATCTCATCGATCAGCAGGCGCACGGCCTCCGCCCCGATTTCCGCCAGGGGTTGGTGCACGGTGGTGAGGTTGAACAGCTCGGCCGCGTCGATGTCATCGTACCCCACGATGGAGAGCCCGGCCGGCAGGGTCAGTCCCGTCTGCTGGGTCAGCCCGAGCAGGTGGAGCGCCACGCGGTCGTTCACGCAGACCAGCCCGGTCAGGCCGGCGATCCGACGCAGAAACGTCTTCGACAGCGGCGACGGGCGGTCCTCGGGTTTGCTCATCCAGTCGGCCTGGATGCGCGGACCCGGCGGCACTCCGGCCTCATGGTGCGCCTTGGTGAACCCGAGCCAGCGTTCCTCCTCGAAGGTGTCCGCTCCTTCACTCTTGGCCGATCGCCCGACGAATCCGAGCCGGCGGTGACCGAGCCCGAGCAGATGCTGGGTGGCGAGGTAGCCGCCCTCAAAATCGTCGTCGACGACGTAGCTGACGTCCTGACGGTAGCGCGAGTCGACGCGCATCACGACCACGAACGGGATGCCGTGCGCCTTGAGGGTCTCCACCGCCTGGGAGCCTTCGTTGCGGGTCGGCCACACGAGCATGCCATCGCACTTGCCCCGGGCGATCAGGTCGTCGATCGCCTGGCGTTCCAGCTGCGGATCTCCGAGGTGCGGGCGCATGATCACGTCGTGACGAAACTTCGCCGCCTCCTGCTGGATGCCCTCGACCAGCTTCGTGTGTTGCCCCCCAAAGCCGTAGCTCAAGCCGCCGAGGATCGCGGCAATGTTGTTGGTCCGCGCCCGTTTCAACCGCGTGATGAACGTGCCGCGACCGGATCGTTTGTTCAGCAGCCCTTCATTGACCAGGGTGGCGACGGCCTTGCGGATGGTGAGGAAGTTCACCCCAAACTCGTCGGCCAGCACGCGCTGTCCGGGGATCGTCTCGCTGTACTTCCCGGCCAGGATCCGATCGCGCAGGGTGGCTGAGATCAAATGATGTTTTTTCGCGGTTTTTTGCCGGTCCTCATCCTGCATCCGGACTATATACCGGTGGCCCGGCTCGACAGACAAGCTGCATTCCATCCGGACCGTAAACGCCGCAACCGTCCCGGCCCGATGCAATTCCGCAACAGATCGAACCAGGCTGCACCCGGCTCCCTTCGATCCGTCGCACGGCGCTCCGGCCGGCGTCGGTCGCGCCCGACGTGTGAACGCTCGACCTCGCACCGGAAACGGGCCAGCCTCACGGTTGCTCCCTCACCATGGGGACCCGTAGCTCAGCTGGATAGAGCACTTGGCTTCGAACCAAGGGGTCGGGGGTTCGAGTCCCTCCGGGTCTACCACACCATCGGCCGCACCACGCAGAGGCTCCTCCGCTTCCGTTGGAGGTGGCCTCGCTGAGGCCGCGACGGGACCCTCGGTCCCGCCTCGCTCCGTATTCTTTCCGCGTCGCCTTTCTCCGCGGGGTCGGCGACCCATAGACGTTAACTTAAGCAGCAGGTGGAGTCCTCAGTTCAACTGAAGCTACGCCGGATTGGCTCGGGTGGAGGGCGTCGCTCCGTCGACGCCGGGGGACGAACCCCGCAACCCTGCGTATGTACGCTCTTGGTGAACGCAACGCGCAACCGGCGTCGACGGAGCAACGCCCTCCATCAAACCAACGCTCACTATAGTGGTCTCTGCCGCGTTGTTTCTCAAAGTTAACGCCGATGGGTCGGCGACCCCGCCTACAACGGTCGCGGCCTGACCGGACGCTCCGGGTCGCGCGGGCTTTGCCAACGTCGAAAACGCGGTCAAGGCTCGTCCACCATGGCTCGCACCCCCCTGCTCGTCGCCACCCTCCTGGTTTCCCTGTCCCTGTCTCTGCCTGTGACCTCGCCCGCCGCTCCGCCGCCCGCCGCCGTCAGCTCTGCTCCGGTTGTGGCGTTGGACGCCCGCCCGTGGACGCGATGGTGGTGGCCGGGCAGCGCGGTCGATCGCGAAAGCCTGACGCTCCAGCTGGAACAATTCGCCCGCGCCGGTCTCGGGGGCGTGGAAATCACCCCGATCTACGGGGCCAAGGGCTACGAAGACCGTACGCTGGCCTACCTGTCTCCCGCGTGGATGGAACAGCTCGCCCACACCGTGCGCGAAGCCAACCGGCTGGGCCTGGGGGTCGACATGGCCACGGGCACGGGCTGGCCGTTCGGCGGTCCTTGGGTCAGCGCGGTCGACGGCGCCCAGAAGCTGGTGCTGCACGACGGCCGGCTCGCCGGGGAGCCCACGCGCATGAAGGTCAAACGCGCCGCCCCGGGCGCGGAGGGGCTGGTGGTCGATCCCTACAACCCGGGCGCCCTGCAGCGCTACCTCGCTCCATTTTCCGCCGCCTTCGCCCCGCTGCCGAAGGGTTTTCTGCGGGGTCAGTTCCACGACTCGTTCGAGTACTACCATGCGGGCTGGACGGAGGAGCTGCCGGCGGTCTTCCAGCAGATGCACGGCTACGACCTGCAGGCTTACGCCGGTATCCTCATGGGCACGACACCGGCCCCGGCCGACACCGTCGCCCGGCTGAAGGGCGACTACCGCGCGACCCTTGCCCGGTTGCACTATGATTTTCTCCAGGTCTGGCTGGGATGGTCGCACGAGCGGGGCTTCATCGTGCGCAATCAATCCCACGGCGCCCCGGCCAACCTCCTCGATCTCTATGGCGCGGTCGACATCCCGGAGACCGAGACCTTCGGCTCCACGCCCTTTCCCATCCCGGGGCTGCGGCGCGAGTGGACGTCGCAAAAGGACCTGCCCGACTCGCTCGTCATCCGCATGGCCTCCTCCGCCGCCCATGTCATGGGTCGCCCACTGGTCTCCAGCGAAACCTGCACCTGGCTGCGCGAACACTGGCAGGAAGCCCTGGCCTTCACAAAGCCGGAGATCGACCGGCTGTTCACCGACGGGATCAACCATGTTTTCTACCACGGCACGGTCTTTTCGCCGCGCGATGTCGCCTGGCCGGGCTGGCTGTTCTACGCCTCCACCCAGTTCAACCCGCAGAACGCCTGGTGGGAGGACTTTGCCGCCCTCAATCGTTACGTCGCCCGCGTGCAATCCGTGCTTCAGAGCGGCCGGCCCGACAACGACCTGCTGGTCTACTGGCCCTTCGCCGATGTCGTGCACCAGCCGGAGGGGTTGATGAAGCAGTTCGGCGTGCACGACGTGGACTGGCTGCGCGGCTCGTCGTTCGGACGGTTGAATGACGCGCTGCTCAAGGCGGGTTTCGCCTTCGACTCGATTTCCGACGCGCAACTGGCCGGCACCCGCTCCGAGGGCGGCGCGCTGGTCACCCCGGGAGGGCAATCCTACCGCGCGCTGCTCGTGCCGGCGACCCGCCACCTGCCGCTCGAAACACTGCGTCAGCTGGTGGCGCTCGCCCGCCAGGGCGCCGCCCTTCACCTGCTCGCCCCGCCCGCCGACGTGCCCGGCCTCGGTCGCCTTGAGGAGCGTCGCGCCGAGTTCCAACGCCTTCTCGGCGAATTGCGCCGCCTCGCCGGCACCCCGGGCAGCGCGGTCGTGATCGGCGAAGGCGACCGCGAAGGCAGCGGCCCCAACGCGGGCACCGCCGGTCTCGATCAGGCCTGGTTGCTCGCCCGCGTTTCCCGCGAGCCGCTCACGGAGCGCGGCTTGACCTTCACCCGGCGCGTCCACGGTTCAGGTCACGCCTACTTCATCGCCAATCTCACGGGCGAGGCACGGGACGAGTGGATCGCGCTCGGACGGCCCGCCGAGGCTGTCCACCTGACCGACCCGCTCACGGGTCGCTCCGGATCCGCCGCGCTCCGCCCGGGCGCAGCACCCGAGGTCTATCTCCAGCTGGCCCCGGGTGAGTCCGTGCTCCTGCACACCTCGCTCCGGCCGGTTAACGATCGGATGCTCCCCTGGAGTTACACGCATCCCGCCGGTCCGGCCCAAGCGCTCACCGGCGTCTGGTCGGTGACCTTCGTGCAGGGCGGTCCGGTCCTGCCACCCCCGGCGCAGACACCCGCACTCACCTCCTGGACCAGCTTCGGCGGACCCGAGGCGCAACGCTTCGCCGGCACCGCCCGCTACCGGTTGGACTTCGAACTCCCGGCTGGCGAGGCCGACACGTGGCTGCTCGACCTCGGCGACGTGCGGGAAAGCGCCCGGGTGACCCTCAACGGCCACTCCCTCGGCACCGCCTGGAGCCTGCCCTTCCGCCTGCGCACGGGCCCCCACGCGAAGCCCGGCCGCAATGTCATCGAGCTGGAAGTCACCAACCTCGCCGCCAACCGTATCCGAGATCTGGACCAGCGCGGCGTGCCCTGGAAAATCATGCACGAAATCAACTTCGTGAACATCGACTACAAGCCCTTCAACGCCGCCGCCTGGCCCCTCACCCCCTCCGGCCTGCTCGGCCCCGTCACGCTCACGCCCCTGCGGACGCTCGCGCTGCGAGAAAGAGCCGCAGATGGACCTCGTTGATGCGGACGAGGCTCGACTGGAGGGCGTCGCTCCGTCGACGCCGGTTGCGCGTCGCGATACCATCCCGGTCCCAGGTGTCTCCCTGCATGGAGGACAAACGAGCCGGCGAGGAAACACGGAGCACGTCCCCGCGGCGCCGACGGAGCGGCGCCCTCCACCCTTGGCACTTCACGCTTCGCCCACCGCCGCCGGCGCCAAAAACGGATTGATGGGATACGCCTTCATCTTCCCGGGGTTGCACAATCCGCGCGGATCGACGTCACGCTTGAGGGCGTGGCGCGCGGCGGTGTTTTCCGCGGAAATCTCCGGGAGGTGGTAGCTGTGCGTGTTGCCAATACTGATACCAAGCTCCGCCCCCGCCGCGATGAGCTCCCGGAATCGCGCCTCGGACTTGTAGAACACGAGCGGGATGGCGCCGACCCCGATCGCGTCCGGCGAGGCGTCGGGCCCGACGGCGCGCAGGGGGTCGATCGCACCCCACTCGATGTGGATCAGGATTTCGCCCGGAAACCGCGCCTGCCAGGCCGCCATCTGCTGCCGGAACTCCTTCGTGAATCCCGCCTGCAGGTAGGTGATCGTCGGCTCGGTCTTCATCGCCCATAGCGTCGTGTGGTTGAAGGTGAAGTCCGACAGGAACGGTGGCTTCGGGGGGTCGAGCAGCGGTCGGCGATAGACACAGGTCAGCCCGGCCTCGGTCGCGGACTGCACCACCTCCTCCGTCTGGGTGCGGTCCATCAAGAGGAAGCTCACGTGCTCATTTTCCCGCATGTGCTTCTTCAGGGGCTTGAAATAGGACGGGATCGGCCACTCGAACTGTGAGGCCACCCGCTTCCGCCAGGTGCCACGGCGCGCCGCCGCATCCGTCCACTCGAGCAACGCGGTCCAGTCCGGGGTGCTGAATGCGAGCTGGTCGTAGTCGAGCTTCGGTGCGAGGCGCATCTCGATCTCCACCACAATGCCCGTGGTCCCAAAGGTCCGCAGCGCCACCCTGGCCTCCGCGCCGGTCGTGCGGAGGATGCGCGGCTCCGCCTCGATGGTCATGAGCGTGATGGACTGCACGGTGTCGATGGACGCAATACCGCCCCACCGCACGCCGCCAATCCCCCCGGCCCCGCCGCCAAAAAAGCCTCCGAGCGTGGCTTTCATCCACGTTGAGGGATAACAGCGCAGCTCCCACCCGGCCGCCCGCGCCACCGTCTCGATCGTGCCGAGTCTCGCCCCCGGTTCAGCCCGCACCACGCCGCCCTCCACCGAGTGGATGCGATCAAGCCGCGAGACATCAATCACCACCCCGCCATGAATCGGCACACACTGTCCGTAATTGCCGGTGCCACCGCCCCGCGGGGTCACCGCCACGCCCGCCGCGAAACAGGCGGAGATGACGGCTCGCAGCTCCTCCACGGTGCCTGGCTTCGCCACAAGCTCCGCCCGTTTGGGATCGAGCTGCGGACGCAGCAGCGGGGAGTACCAGTAGTAGTCCTTGGACAGGGTCTCGAGGGACTCACCCTCCGTCACCAGATAATCCGCGCCAATCAAGGCGCTCAGCCGGGCGTGCAACGTGCCAAGGGAGGTGGTCATGAAACGAGACGGGAGCAAGAAGGAGTGATCGCGACCTGAACCCAACTCGCCGCCAAGACCCACCGAGGGCCCCGCGCCGAGGGAAACCCAGGCCCTCAATCAAGGAGCGCCCAACGGGCGTCGACTCCGCCCCTTTGTCAAACGACACCCCTGCGAAGCCGAGGATATCGCCAAATGTACCAGCCGCCATCCCCCGCGGCCTCAGCGAGGCCACCTCCAACCGACCCTTCGTCCGCCCGACGCAATCATCCGATCCCGCCGCGCCCGTCATTCGTCATTCGTCATTCCGCCGCCGCGCTCCGCGCCAGCGGCGGCGGCCCGTGCAGCCGCGCCACAAACGCGTCAATGTGCGCAAAATCCGTCATCGGATTCATGAAAACCGCCTTCTCGCCAGGGATCGGCGTCCATGCGCCGGTCGCGCTGTAGTCGGAATTGGTCACAAATTGCACCCAGTTGGTGTAAAGTCCGTGTTTGCCGCGACGCAGGAACACGTCGCGGTGATAAGCATTGTTGCGATTCACCCGCGCGCGGTGCGCCGCGCTCTCGTCGAATTGTTTCTCGAACGCGAGCTCCGCCGCCAGATCCGTCACGACCGCCGGGTCATAGAGCCGGAATCCGACCGAGGGGCCGAGGTTGTGGCGTGCGATGACCAGGGCTCCGGGCGTGGCTGCGAGGCGGTGGCGGAAGTAGTTCGCGTTCTGCAGGCCGTGCGCAACCAGCATCTGGTAGCCTCGCTTCCCCAAGTACTGCAGCGCCGAATACGCCCCAAACAGCCCGGCCGCGCCGCGGGAACATTCGATCGTGCTCTGGAAGTGAGTCTGTCCCTGGGTGTCCTTTTCGAAGTAGGTGAAGTTCTCAGGGTCGTGCTCCAGCGCCTGAAGGGACGCCTTCTCCTTGATCATGACGAGGCTCGAGGTGTACGGCACAAACCCCCACTTCTGGAAGTCGACCGTGAAGGAGTCGGCATAGCGGAGCTCGCGGAAGCGCTCCACATTGCGGCTCAGGCTCTCAAGGGTGGCCGGGTTGATCGCGAGCGGATTGGCCGCGAAATCATAATCGAGGAAGAAGATCAGGGGCCAGCCGACCGCGGAGTCGACATGGATGTGCGGAACCTGGGTGATTCCAAACCGCGCCGTGAGCTTGCGGCACAGGTCGTACACCGGTTTCACCCGGTCGACGCCAAAGGTGTCGGTCGTGCCCATGGTCAGCATGATGCAGGGCACGAGACAGCCGAGGCGGAAGCACGCGGTGAGCTGGTCCTCGAGGTCCTTGATATCGATGTCGTGGGAGGCCGTGACGCGGACCCGGATGGTCTTGCGGGCGAGGTTCACCCCGAGCAGCGACAGGTTGGTCGTGTTCGAATAGTGTCCGCCCTGTGAATTGATGATGCGGTAGTCCTGTCCGTGCTCCAGCCCGAGGTGCAGCGCCTGCGGCATGGCTTTTCGGATACCCAGGAGATAACCGTAGAGATTGCAGAAGGTTCCGCCCTGCGTGAATAGCCCCACTGCCTCCGCCGGATCGTAGCCGACGAGCTGGGCGATCTGGCGGACGACGGTCTTTTCCAGCTCCTCCGCCACCTCGCTGTATTCGCGGTAGACGAGGTTGGGATTTGCGGCCAGTCCCAGCATCGCGCCATAGATCGCCGGGTCGCTTGGCATCGTCACCACATTCTCGACGCTGGCCGGGTCCTCCCAGTTCTTGGACATGGCCGCGGCGAAGAGCAGCGACTCCCGCTGCGTGCCCGGCGCGCGCATCCCGGCAGGCAACGTGTGGTCCGCCTTCAAGCCGGCCAGCAAGGCGGGACCGTGCGGGTAGGCGGCGAGCCGCTCCGCGGTGGGCGCATGGTGCCGCCGGGACTCAAACAACCGCGCCAGACCCGGGTCCTTGAATACCGGCCAGAGTTTGGGATTCCGGGAAAAGTACTGCGCCCGGATTTCTCCCATCTCCCGCGCAAAGGCCGGGGCGATTCCGACCGCCTGGCGGTCAACATAGAGCGGTTCGTAGGCGGACGCGGCGGAGGAGAGGGAGGAGCTCACGGGGTTGGAGGTCCCCAGCCTGACCGGATCCGCCCAAAAGTGAAGCGCAACTCCCCTCGGCTCAAACCAGAGGAAGCAACCGGGCGGCGATCAGGATCGCCACAAAGCCGACGCATCCCATGAGAGCGAGCATGACGGAGAAACCGCGCAAGGTCTGCACCTCCGAGAACCCGCTCATCCGACCGACCACCCAGAAACCGCTGTCGTTCATCCACGGCACCAGCTTCGAACCGCAGCCGATCGCGAGCGCCACATAGAGTGGGTGAAAACCGAGGTCCCCGGCCGCCACCACCCCGCTGAGGATGCCTACACTGGTCACCATCGCTACCGTGGCCGAGCCCTGGGCGACCCGAACCAGCGCGGTCACAAAAAACGCCAGCGGCAGCACCCCGATGCGGTACACCTCGGCGAGGTCGCGTATGCGCAGACCCACCCCCGTCTCCTGCAGCACCCCGCCAAAGATGCCCCCCGCTGCCGTCACCAGGATAATGGTGCCGGCATCCGCCAGCGCCGCCTGCACCTGGTCCTTGGCCGCCTTGCGATTGCCCCGCAGCGTCCAGATCAGCGTGCCCAGCGCCACCGCCGCCGCCACCGCGAGCGCCACATTCGGCTGGCCGATCTGCGCCATCACCCGCGCAAACGGCGTGCCCTTGGCCACCGCCTGGGAAATCGTCAACCCCCCGATCAGGACGACCGGCAGCACAATCGGCAGCAGCGCCAGCCCGAGCGGCGGCAGCGACTCCACCGGACGCACCCCGGCTCCCTCGCTCCGTCCTGCTTCCGCGGCCGGCAGAGCCGTCGGCCAGCGCAGGTTGGCCCACCACGCATACAGCAGGCCGGCCACCGTGGTGATCGCGCCCAACACGATACCACCCACGATCATCAGGCCCAAATCGACCTTCAACGCCTGCGCGGCAAAGAGCGGTCCGGGCGTGGGCGGGACGAGCGAATGCGTCATCGTTGTGCCCGCCGCGATGCACAGCACGTACCGCAGGTAGTCGCGACCCGTGCGCGCCGCCATGGCCCGCGCCAGCGGGATGAGCAGCAGAAACACCGTGTCAAAGAAGATCGGGATCCCAAGCACGAAGCCGCACACCCCAAACACCAGCGGCGCCCGCGACTCGCCGAAGACCTTGAGTGCCGCGAGCACGATCCGCTCCGCCCCCCCGCTGGCGAGCAGGGATACGCCCACGATCGACGCCATCGCGATGAGCAGACCGAGCTGCGTGCAGGATTTGCCAAACAGACTCGCGACCTTGGCGCCGATCGGTTCCGCCGCCCGGGCCGCCGCCGCGGCCGCCGTGGCCCCCTCGGACAAAGCCACGCGTTCAATGTGCGCCGCCGGGGTCAGCACCGCCACCACCAGCGCCGCCGCCAGCAGTGCGATGAAGGCATGCGTCTTCAGCCAGACAATCCCGCCGATGACCACGACCATGCCAATCGCGAGAAGGAAAAAGGGGTCCATGGGGTCCCGCTGGTAAACGCGTTTGCCCCACCCGTGTCGAGCTCCGAGCCCGACCTGCACCGCGCGTGCGGAGAAGAACGAAAAAGGGAAGAGTGGAGCGGAGAGTAGGTCTTGGTGGGACCACTTCGTGGTCAAATCTCAAATTTCAAATCTCAAATCTCAAATTTCAGATTTCAGCGTTTCCCCTCTCGGATCGGGCAGGCGCTCCAGGCGACGGCGATCGGGGGGCCGCGTCACTTGTCAGTTGCCACCCGCAATCACCGCCTCAAGGAATCACCACCTGCCGTTACGCAGTGAGCGTCTTGCTGTTCAGGCAGAAAACGTGCTGTCCACCCTCACGATGGCGAATTGCCCCGCCGGCTCTCGCGCCCGACCAGTTTGGATCCCCATGAGTCTCTTCTCTGCCGTTCGCCTGTCCCTTCCCACGCGCTTATCCCGCGGAGGGCGCCTCGCCTGTGCGGTCGGCTTGATCCTGGCTGGGTCAGCCCGCGGCGCGGAGGAGCTGACGTTCTTCGCCTTTGACGAGGTTTCGATCCCTTTCGTTCGAAACCTCGCGCTTGAGATGCAAGCGCCGCGCAAACATCCAGCGAACCCGGTCGTGCCCCGGGGAGCGCCCGGAACGCCCGATGACTTCGGCGTGCAGTTTTACGGCAGCGTTGTTCCGGAGGGCGACCGGTTCCGCATGTGGTATGTCGCGATCGACCATGAACTGAAGGAGAACCCCCGTTCCGTGACGTGCTGGCGCGTCGGCTACGCAGAGAGCACCGATGGCATCACCTGGACCAAGCCCGCGCTCGGGCTGGTCCCCTACCGCGGGAGCACGGCCAACAACCTCGTGGACCTGGGACCGTCCCCCCTTGCCCTGATCAATCTGAAGGTGCTGGCCGAGCCGGACGACCCGGCACCGGACCGGCGCTACAAGATGACGGTGCAAACCTGGTGGGAGGAAAAGGGCGCGCGCGGTCGCGGCACGCTGGCAACCCTGGTCAGCGCCGACGGCCTGCGCTGGCGGATGGCGACGGGAGCGGTGCCCCGCGGAGGACTGCTCCGCAAGGAAGACTTGCTCCTGCCGGAGCATCATTTCGAGGCGGCGGGCGGACTCTACCGGTGGAAGGGCCTGTACTATGCAACGGGACAGAGCAGCCCGCCCAGCGGTCATGGGCCGGGAACCTACCATGGGCGTGAAGTACTCCTCCATCGTTCGCGGGATTTCATCACGTGGGAACCGACCGCCCGCGTCGCCTTCCTGCGCGAAGGCCAGCGCACATCGGGTGCCAAGTACGGCGAAGGCGAGGAAACGCACGAGGGCGTGAGTGTCTGGCACCGTGGCAATGTGCTCCTCGGACTCTACGGCCTCTGGCACGGCGGGGCCGGCTGGAACCAGCGCACGCTTGATCTCGGATTCCTCGTCAGCAACGACGGGATGACATTTCGCGAGCCGCAGACCGACTGGCCGATCCTGCGGCGCGGCCACGACGGGGAGTGGGACCAGGGCGGCCTGCTCCAGGGCCAGGGCTTCGCGAACGTGGGCGAACAGACGTACCTTTGGTACGGTGCCTGGGACCCGCGGCCCGGGCTGACCTACCCGCCGCGCGGAGGCGTCGGTCTGGCGGTCTTGCCCCGGGATCGATTTGGCGCGTTCCGAGTGCGCGACCGGTCGCAGCCCGCCGAGTTGGTGACGACGAACGTGAGCGTACGCTCCAGCCGGCCGCGCCTCTTCCTGAATGTGGAAGGACTCGGGCCCGACGCACGCGTGCGGGTCGAACTCCTCGATGCACGCCTGGGGGCGATCCCGGGTCTGGCCGGCGCGGACGCGGCGGTGGTGGATCAGAGCGGATTTCGGACACCCGTGCGGTGGAAAAACCCCGAGACATCACTCCCGCCTGAATACTGCGTGCGACTCACTTTCGACGGCGCCGCTCGAGATCAGATCCGGCTCAGCGCGATTTACGTCGAACCCTAGGACAGGCCGGAAGTGAGCCAGCGCCCCGGCGGCGATGCGTCGGTAGATTTCCTGAGCCTCGCGGAATCGCGCCACGATCGCATCCCGCTGGCCGCGATGCTCGAAGTTCCCGCGCGCGTCCATCTTCGCAATGAGGGCGTCGATTTGGCCAATGAAGAACTCCGCATCCTCTCGCGACGCCACGGGTCGTCCGGCCACGGTGACGTAGACCGGCGACGTATGCGCGTAGACTTCACGGTCATTCGGCGCCAGGCGGTGCCCGGCCCCGCGTACGCGCAGGGCGACCCAGCTACTGTGATCGAGCGTGAGTCGCTCGGTGAAACGCATGGCATACGGATCGCGGCCCGCCTCCCAGCGACGGACTGCACGGCCGTTCACGATGAGTTCGAGCGCCGTCATCGGCACGATCGACCGCGCATCGCCGGTCACGTCCACCTCCACCGGTCCGTCAGCCCGGATCTCCGCACCGGGTTCCTTTCCGTCGACCGTGAACTGCACCAGTGGGCCATTGGTTGCGAAACTGCGTCCCGCCAGAAAACCGTCGATCCAGCGTTGGTAGTCAAAGGCGGTCCCCGTCTTCACGTAGACGCGTCCCGCCCCGGGGATGATGTGCTGCGGAATGTTGAGGAAGGCATCAGTTCCCGCGGAGATCGGGCAGCGAAAGCCGCAGTTCAGCAGACGATACCAATACTCGGTTGGCAGATCCTCCGCGTTCTGGCTCATCACGTCGATCGTGTCGGCCACGCCAAGGGCGATATCGACCGGAAACTCGCTCGGCAGCGCCGGATGCACGTAGACCACGGCTCCGCCCTGCGCCTTGGCCTTCTCCGCCTGCGGGAAGTTTCCCGGGTGGTCGTACGGGAACGGCGAGTTCGGCCAGCCGAAGTAGGCGGGCTCGACGAAGGTCTTCAGGTTGAGGAAACCGACATGTCCGTAGATGTCGTTTCGCATCTCCTCGTTGAAGTAGAGGATGCGATCCGGAGTCGATACGTCGTCCGGCCGCCCTGTGAAATACTGCCGGTCGGTGATGATGGTTGTGCGCGGGTCATTGCACGGCAGCAGATTCACGACGTTCAGGTCCTCGGCCTGGGCCACGAGCAGCACGTCGCGGGGGGTGATCAGCGTCTGCGCGAATAGGTTCGCGTGTACGTGTACGTCGCCCGAATACCAACCCTCGGCGTTGAGGTGGGCCCGGCGCTCCAACCGGACCGTCGTGGTCGCTGGCCGGTCCGTGCCGATTGGCACCGTGATCCGCACCGGCAGGTATTCGAGGCCCTTGACGATTTCGAGGTCAACCTCGCCGACAGGCACCGCGACGTCGATGCGGCCGGCCGTGTAGAAATAGGCATCTCCGGCGAAAGGCTGGCCAAACTCCCCACTCACGATGCGATGCAGCGTATCGGCCGGAGCGTGCGCCCGGCCGTCAGCTCCGGTCAGGTAGACCCTCGCCGGGGTACGTGATCCGGTCTCGTCGAGCACCTCGACCACGAGCGAGCCGCGCGCATGACGCCGTACGGGAAAACGGAGGGACTGCTCGCTGTCGCCAGTGGATACGACCAGGGTAACTTCTTCCGTCGTCACGGCGGGCAGCGGCAGAAAGACTCCGCGTGTCTGACCTGCAGCCATCGTCGTGCTGAAGAGGGACGAACCGGCGCCGGGTACCGAGAAGGTGAGCCGCACGGCCGTTCCGCGCCGATTTTCCAGCACCCAAGGCACCTCGGCCAGACCGTCCCCCAACGCATCGATCCGCGCGGGCGGCGTGATCTTGGTCTCAGCTTCAATGACGATTCGACCGAGGCGCGGACCCGTCAGGACGCGGTAAACCTCGGCCAAACGGGTCCGCACCAGACCGCTCGCCGCGGCCGATCCCGGTGCACGAGCCCCGCGCCACTCGTCGAAAAACGGCATGAGCGCTGATTTGACCACCCGCCCGGCCAATACGACCGGCTCGCGCGGCGTGTCGGTCCAATAGAGCAACCGCGCCGCGAATTCGGCGAACTCGTTCAGCTCGGCCGCCACCTCAGTTTCGCGGACGAAGGTGGCCGTCTGGAACGGCATGATCGTCAGCGGCGGGGCGGGCGGAGGGTTGGCCTTGAGCGCAACCCCGAACAGCTGAATGAGCAGACCAGCGAGGAGGGCCTTGCACACGGTCGGATCATGGCTGTCGCACCTCATGGCGTGATCCAAAAGGAACAAAGGTCGGCGCGCGTCACGTGAAAACACCGGTGCATGCGCTGGTCGCTCAGCTCGGCGAAGTCCTTGCCGGTGCGGACCGTCGCGTGGTTGCGCTTCGCAGGGCCTGATCGATCGCCTGCACGGCCCGCTCAATGTCCGTCTCGGTGGTGGCCCAGCCGCAGACAGACACGCGCATGCAGCGCCGGCCCCGCCAGGTGGTGCAGGCAAACATCGCCTCACCGGAGGCGACCACCCGGGCCACGACGGCTTCGGTGTGCCGGTCGTGGTCCTGCGCCGTCGCCCCGGGGGCGGGATCGGGGAAACGCAGCAGGCCCTGGTTGATATGCGGAACATGCAGCACCTCCGCCCCGGGCAGGGCGCCAGCCCGCGTCACGAGCGCCAGGGCGTGCTCGCAGCAGCCGGCGACGAGGCGGGCGACCCCTTCACGGCCCAGGCTGGCGAGAGCAGCGTAGGTGGCGAATCCGCGGGCGCGCCGGGAGTATTCGGGATTCCAGTCCACCTGGTCGCGCGCGGCCTCGGAGTGCGTGAGGTAGTTCGCATGGTGTCCCATCGAACGGTAGTGGGCCTCGCGGTCCGTCACGAATGCATAGCCACAATCATAGGGGACGTTGAGCCACTTGTGGCCGTCGGTGGCCCAGGAGTCTGCCCCTTCGATCCCTTCGGTGAAATGGCGGTGCGCCGGACTGGCTGCGGCCCAGAGCCCGAACGCACCATCGACGTGGACCCAGGCCCCGGACTGATGGGCGAGCGGAATGATCTCCAAGAACGGATCGAATGAGCCGGTGTTCAAATCCCCGGCCTGCAGGAGAACGATGGTGGGTTGCCCCGGGGAGGCGGCCAACACGGGGGCCAGCGCCGCGGCGGTGAGCTGGCCATTGGCCGCGACCGGGATGTCGACGATGCAATCCCGGCCCAGACCCAGCAAACGAAGCGCACGCTCAATCGTACCATGGCGTTGATCCCCTGTGATGACCCGGATGGGCGGCGCACCTATGAGTCCGCGTTGTTCGACGTCCCAGCCATGCCGCGCCAGCACGCCATTGCGTGCGGCCGCGAGGCAGGTGACGTGCGCCATCTGGCAGCCGGTGACCAAAGCGAAGCTGGCTTGGGGTGGCAGACCGAGCAGGTCCAGCAGCCAGCGACCGCAGACCTCCTCGACCACCGCGGCCGCCGGAGCCACGGCATACATGCCCGCATTCTGGTCCCAGGCGGAGGTCATCCAGTCAGCGGCCAGCGCCGCGGGCAAACTACCACCGATGACCCAGGCATAGAATCGCCCGCCGGCGTTGCCCGTCAGACCCCCTTCCACATCACGCACGAGCTGATCGATGACCACGCTCGGATCACGGGGGCCGGCCGGCAGGGGCCGACCCAACCGTTCGCGCAACGTCTCCAAGGTGGCGGTGGCAGCGACTGATGACTGCGGCAGAGACGTGAGGAAAGCCAGAGCGTGTCGCACGGTTTCCTCCAGGACCGGGCCATAAACGGGGTCAGCCTTCATGGCGGATGTATAGGCGAAAGCCGGCCCAAGGAAAGACCAGAAGAAGGGGTATTGGCTCAAGGGAGGATCCAAGATCGTGGTCCGGGCCGGAGGCAGGCGCCGCCTGGAGCACGGCCCAGAGCTGAGATCGCTCGGAAAAGTGAATACGCCATTGAACGCGATCAGGCAGGTGTTGGGGTGGCACAAACCGAACACGGTCGGTCTTGATTCTTGACCGACGTACCCGCGACTACCCTAGAGACGATCTTCCTTCCACGCATACTCGCCAATCCGCTCGTTCACGAGTCAAGACCTGACGTCTTCGAATTGGCTCCATTACCATCAGACCCAAGGCGAATCATAGCAGGACGTTTTACATGACGGGAGCGAGTAATCCACCCACCTCAAACAGGCCGCCCTCCACCTTCACTGCAAGCCCCGACCCTAGCCAAGCGGGCGTGAGGCGAGAATCCAGGATCCAGAATTCAGACGCCAGAATTCAGACGCCAGAAGCCTGGCCCCAACCCCCGGCGCCCCGGTGCGAGCCGTCCGACTTCCGAAGCATCGAATCGTTCCTCGCACGAAGGCACGGAGCTCGCGGAAACCAGATTTAATCCTGAGAGAGCATTTCCCGAATGCGGCTAAAGCCGCAGCCACACTTGTGTCCACCTCAACTTCAAATCCGCTGGATAGGATTTCCTGAAACAGAAGTGGATATGATGTCTTCGTAGCACCGTCTTGGTAGCACTACTTCAGCATTAAAAGTTCAACGTTCGACGTTCAGCGTTCCCTGTCCGCCTTTCGGCGGCAGCTTCGCCGCTGCCGCCGCCACCGCTCTCACCGCTCGCTCATGTTCGGATCCCGCGGCCGCCGCGGGCTGGGGCTTGTCGTCGTCGTCCTTGTCGGGCACCAGGGCCTTGATGTACACGCCCATGAGCGTGTTCAGTTCGGGTTGTGAGAACGACGTGCGCGCGTCGGCCACCGTTTCCAGGAGCATGCCTTTGCGCAGCGCCTCGAAGATCCGCCGCAGTTTGGGTTTCACAACCAGCATGACGCTCTTCACCGCCATGCGCGCCATCAGGCCCGCCTTCTCCTCCTTCAGTTTCGCGGCGATCAGGTCGTCGAGCATGCGATCGAGCGCATTGCGCGGGGGCAGATAGAATACCCAATCGAACCGCGTGAAGAGGGTGCTGTCCAAGTCGGCGGCCTTTAGGGATCGCAACCGCGCCTCGACTTTCGCGTCGTCGAATTTCTCGGCCCAGGCCAGTTGGTAAAGCCGCGCGCCGACCCCCTCCAAGGGCAGCGGAAAGGCGGTGAAAATCTGCTCCAGATCGATGTCCATGCCCTCCAGACGTGTGGATCCGCCCGTGTCCGCCTCCTCCGAACCGGCCCCCTGCCGCTGGCGGATGCTCCGTTCCCAGTAGTTCAGCAGCCCGTACACCTGCCGTCCCCGGGCGGCGACCTCCGGATCCAGCTGCCCCGCATCGGCCAGGGCGATAAAGCGGCGAAAGCAGCGGATCGGGTGAGGTTCGCCTTCCTTGCCGATGATGACCAAACCCCGGCCCGTGGACGGCGTCAGCCCTTCGTAGACCACCTTGAGGACGTCCTCGGAGAAGCGCTCCGCGTACCGCCGGTCCCGCCCCGACCGCGCATGGATCGACACCTCCAGCGATTCCCCCTGCACCACAAACGGCGCCAGCTTCACCGACGGCGAAAAGTCATCCCGCACCGCCCCCGTTCCCTCAGCCGCACCTACCCTTCCTCCCAGCCCCAGCGCCATGCCCGCCAGCCCAAGCCAACGAAGCGAATTCAGACTCCAAGCCACGAAAGTACGAAACGACAGCATAACGTCCCCCTCCCTACCCCCGTTCGCTCCCCCCGGTTACACAAAAAGGACCACCGGCCGAGAGAGGCCCCTCTCCAATCGAGGAACCTTCCAGACGGGGTCCAACCCGTGGCGTCAGGACCTCTTGTTGACGGTTCTGGCTGATACCAATCCGCGTACCCGACGGAATTCTGATCTAAAACATCATCCCAATCCTTTGCTCAACAAGCTTATGGGCGAATCCTGCGGTCGGTGGACGCACCTCGTGTCACAAACAGCGGAGTCTGACCCATCCTTCTTCTGGCTAGGACACCCGCGTCATGGCGCCTCCATCCGTGGCCGTTGCGTCCTTGTTGCACCTCGGACGTCATCGGGGTCGAGCTTGCAGGTTCGGCTCCAAGACCCGTTCCACCCGTCTGTCCCCAGACTCCGGATTCCCGGCCGTCGGGTTTGCCAGCGGCCGAATCATCCCCCTAGTTTGTTGCCCTCCCCACCCATGAAACGCGTTACCGGTATTGGCGGCATTTTCATCAAATCCAAACAGCCCGAGGTTCTGCGGGAGTGGTACCGCACCCATCTCGGTTTTGAACTCGAACCTTGGGGCGGCTTGGTTTTCCGCTGGGCCGGTCCCGACAATCCGACCGGAACCGGTTCCACCGTCTGGAGCACGTTCGAGGACAGCGACAAGTACTTCGCTCCCAGCAAGGCCCCCTTCATGGTGAACTACCGGGTGGCCGACCTCCACGCGCTCATCGCCGTCCTCCGCGCCGAAGGATGCACTGTCGACCCCAAGGTGGAGGAGTCGGAGTACGGAAAATTCGGCTGGGTCATGGATCCCGACGGTAACCGCATCGAGCTGTGGCAGCCGCCTGCAGGTCAATAAGCCTCCGCATCCGTTGTCCGGGTCAACCCCGACGGCCCGTCGCGCCCTCGGTGGACGAGCATGACCGCACTCCCATCCGAACCACGGACCCCCCCCCACTCTGTGCATTCTGTGCTCTCTGTGGTTAAAAGTCTGCCGATCGGATTTTTGACCACGGATTGCACGGAATACACAGAGTGACGAACCGGTCGTCGGCGTACTCCAATCTGAACCTCGGACTTTCTACCACTCTGTGCATTCTGTGCTCTCTGTGGTTCAAAGTCTGCCGATCGGATTTTTGACCACGGATTGCACGGAATGCACAGAGTGACGAACCGGTCGTCGGCGTACTCCAATCCGGACCACGGACTTTCCCCCACTCTGTGCAATCCGTGCTCTCTGTGGTTCAAAGTCTGCCAATCGGAATTTTGACCACGGATTGCACGGAATGCACAGAGTGACGAACCGGTCGTCGGCGTACTCCAATCTGAACCTCGGACTTTCCCCCACTCTGTGCATTCTGTGCTCTCTGTGGTTAAAAGTCTGCCGATCGGATTTTTGAACACGGATTGCACGGAATACACAGAGTGACGGATCGGTCGTTCCGTGTACTCCAATCCGAACCACGGTCTTTCCCCACTCTGTGCCGTGGGAAAAACGGTTTCGGTGTCAGTGAGCTTCTTGCCGTTGGGAGTCGCCAATCGCGAGGCGGGAAGGAAGTCTGGGCGTCCTATCGATGCCATCGGTCACCGAAATCCTCATCGCCCCGTCACCGTCCGAAACGATGCGTTCGGTCGAGAGCGCACGCGTGATCCCGGGTCGCGGGATCGAGGGCGATCGCTACTTCGCCGGGATCGGGACGTTTTCACCGACCCCACAGCGGCCGGATTTCGAGATCACCTTCATAGCGCAGGAGGCGATCGATACGTTTGTGGCGGAATCAGGCATGGCGTTCACGGGCAAGGACGCGCGGCGCAATGTCGTCACCCGAGGGATCGATCTGAACGCGCTGGTCGGACGTGAGTTCTTGGTGGGTGAAATTCGTTTCCGGGGCCTGCGGCTGTGCGAGCCCTGCCATTATCTGTCCAAGATCACGGCACCGGCGGTGCTGCGGGGACTGGTGCATCGGGGCGGATTGCGAACACGGATTCTAACGGAGGGGGAGATTCGGGTCGGGGACAAAATCCAGAGTGTGTGATGGATGCACAAGCCTCCGCTTTGCCGAGCAGCTGTACGTACCCTGTTTTCAACTACGATGACGCTTCCGCTTTATTGGGTCGATGCGTTCGCCTCGAGGCCCTTCACTGGCAATCCGGCCGCGGTCGTTCCGCTTGATCAGTGGCTCGATGACGAGGTGATGCAGAAGATCGCGTTCGAGAACGGACTGGCGGAAACAGCGTTCTTCGTTCCGATCGGCGTTGAGCGGTATCACCTGCGGTGGTTCACGCCGACGGTAGAAGTCGATTTGTGCGGCCATGCCACGCTGGCAACTGCGTACGTCCTCTTTCATGTGCTCCGCACCGTGGACGAGCGCGTGACATTTGATTCGCGGAGCGGACCGTTGGTGGTGACGCGCGCCGGCGAAGGGTTGGAACTGGATTTTCCTGCCTTGGAAACCCACGCTGAACCTTCCCCGGAGGTGGCCTCGAGGGTGGCTGAAGCCCTCGGCGCTGCCGCGGTCTGGATTGGACGCACGCCGTTTGATCTTCTCGTCCTCGTGGCTGACGCCCATGCCGTCAGAACCCTCCGCCCGGACATCCAGAAAGTCGCCGCATTGGGAGGACGGGGAGTCATCGTGACGGCTCCAGGGGTCGATGGCGCTCATTTTGTCTCCCGCTTCTTTGCGCCCCAGGCCGGAGTGCCGGAGGATCCCGTGACGGGGTCGGCTCATTGTGCGCTCGTCCCTTTCTGGGCGGCACGAATCGGCGGCACGACGTTTGTGGCGCGACAGCTATCGGCCCGAGGAGGAGAACTGGCCTGCACCCTCGCGGACTCGCGGGTGAAACTCTCCGGGACGTCCTTCCTCTACATGGAAGCGAAGATTCACGTCTGAGGCGCGATCCACGGATCGAGAAACGGATGCCGAATCCTGCAGCCGGTGGACCCATCTTGTGCCGCAAACACGAGGGACGGATCCCATCGGCTTCTCCCGGTCAAATGACGGTTCACTTTAGCCAGCCGGTGGCCTTCGCGATCAACCAAATGACGGTGGTCAACGCCGGCATCCCCACGAGAATGCCCAGACCCAGATAAAGCAGGGCTCGGCGGGTGAAAGGCGCAGCCGCGAGCGCAGTGCGGTAGGCTTTTTGAATTTCAGCGGCCAGAGGTTCGCTCCCGGGCGCCAGGGGCAGGCGGAGGACCAGGTGGAGCGCAGGGCCCCGGGGTTTGGGAATGACCTGGTGAAACTGCATCCAATCCCTGTGCACCGTGATCGCGACATCCTTTTCGAGCGGACTAAAGTCGTTGCCGATGGCGATGCCGTCGCGGGTCACCACCACTTCGACTCCCGCAGGGCCAGGCGCCTGTTCGAGGTTGGCGTCGTTGGGTCGCACGCCGTCGCGTTTGTCCCACTCCTGACTGTGACGGCGAAACCACTCCCAACGGGCGGGATCGATGGTCCATCGGGCGATCACTCCCTTTCCGGCCTTCAGACGCAGGTACCGTTTCGCTTCGTCCCATCGGACGGCGAGCCAGACTCCGCTGATCAGCAGGGTCGAAAGGCTGCCGAACAAGAGCAGTTTTCTAAAGGTCAGGTCGGTTCCTGATCTCGGCACCACCAGGGCCGGCACGAACACGATGAGTGCAACGGCAAAGACCGTGGCCGCCCGATTGCGGGAGTGTTCGTAGTTAATCATGCACGACACGGCCAACCATGGCGAGCTGCGCCTCGATTGTCGACTGCCACCTCAGGGGTCGACCCCGCCAGCCCCTCGCGCCCTCGATGGAAGCGCACGACCGCATTCCAATCCGAACCTCGGACTTTCCCCACTCTGTGCACTCCGTGCTCTCTGTGGTTCAAAGTCTATCGATCGTAATCTTGACCACGGATTGCACGGAATGCACGGAGTGATGATCCGGTCGTCGGCGTACTCCAATCCGGACCACGGGCTTCCTCCCCACTCTGTGCGCTCTGTGCATTCTGTGGTTCAAAGTCTGTCGATCGGAGCTTTGACCACGGATTGCACGGAATGCACCGAGTGACGGACCGGTCGGCGGCGGACGACCTATTTTATACCCAGCTCTTCCACGGTCGATTCGCCGATCTCCACGAGTCCCGTGTGGTCGCGCCAGATCACTCCGGGTTTGGTCGGCCGGCCGAAGGCAGGAGTGGCCACCGCGATCAGCGGCTGAATGGCTTCTTCCAGAAAATGGCCCCAGTGGCCGGTGGAAGCATGCGCGCGCCAGAGCAACACATCGGGGCTCTCGGGCGTGGGCTTTCGTTGGTACGCGAACGCGGAAACGATGAGAAAGTGCCGTCCCAAGAGGCTCAACATCTCCTGACGGTAGGCCGCGTCCCTTGCACCGAACCGGTCTTGTTGGCTGCCCAGGACGCGCGCACGAATCTCCGCCGCGTTGATCACCGTCTGGTTCAAATACACGGGAGTGATGGTGCCCCATTCGATCGCAATCGTCAGCGTCGGCGGGAATTCCTTGGAAGCGGGCAGGTAGTGCATCTTGGCGAGCGCGAGGACCGCGGCCCGCTGAATGGGCTCATCCGGGGGGCGCCGCTGAAAATGCTGCGCCACATCTCCCAACTCAGAATAACCAATAAACACCGGCACGTAATACGCCGGCTTCTTCGCCGTGGGCGGGGAGAACGCCTTTCCCGGCTTCGACACATCCGTGGTCACGACCATCAGCCGCTCGGTGGTCGGCGCCGCCCACAGGCTGCCCACCAGCAAGAGAACGGTGGCAGCGCGAACAGCCCGGAAACCTACAGAAAGCGAATTCCCGCACCCGGAGACAGGCCTCTTGCTCATGGTGATTGAGATAGCGGAGGGAGAAACGCAGCGCACGCACAAACCCGCTCGCGACTCCCTTTCATGAGGCCGGCCCTCGCTTCCTGGAAAACGGCCCATGCTCCGTCCGCAAATGTCCACGCTCCTCCGAGCCAGCGCAGGAGAACCTTCCTCTCTCAAATGTCGGGAAATTTAACACTCCAGCTCGAGGTGCAATAATTGCATATTGCTTTAATGATCTTTTAACTATTTTCAATGAGCTGTTTATATCATCGTGAGTTTTAAAATACTGGCGTAGCATCAAACCTGCTGTCTCTCCTTTCCCCACGCAGCCTGCAAGCCATCGTTCCAACACTTCACATATGAAAACATCCTCTCGATTCGCGCTGATCGCACTCGGAATTTGCACTGCACTCGGGGTGCAGGCGGGCATTATCGGGGTGGCCGGTGGCTCCGGCGCTCCCTCGGCGACGCTCGGCTCCTATACGATGACGCCGTTTGGCGACGATAGCCGCGCGGTGTTTACCGACGTCACGAGCACCGAGACCACTCCCATCGGCGGCGTGGTCGGATTCAGCTCAAGCATGTCCCTCCGGACGATCGGCAATGGCTGGGCTACTTGGAGCCACGGTTACACGGGCGACGTATACTTCGGGGGCTCATCGTTCACGCTGACCCTGCCGGCGGGCACCGGCGCATTCTACTTTTACGCCGAACCGAACAGCTTCGCGCTTTACAATGTCAGCGCCACGTCGTCGGCACAGGTGGTGGAGCAGCTGACGAACGGGAACTCCGGAGCCAATTACTTTGGTTTCTACGGCACCGGAGGAGATACGATTTCGTCCATCACCATCAGCTTTGCAACTGGCTCCCAGGGTGGTGCGGTGGGAGAATTCGGTATTGCCCGGGCCTTTACGTCGGTTCCCGACGCAGGACAGACGTTCGGCCTGCTCGGAGCCGCCTTGGTGCTTGTGATCGGCCTGCGCCGTCGACTGGCCTGATTTCCGAGGGTTTGTAAAACCCAGGCTCCGAGCGACCTCGTTCGGAGCCGCTGAGAGGTCGACCTTGAGGGTTCGATTGCCGGGCAACCCCACATCCGAGGCTGACACTGCGGTCTCGGGTGCCAAGGGTAGGTGACATGAATCCTCTCAGGGTCTTGGCTTTGCTCGCCTTTCTCCTTCCAGGAGTGGGACGAGGAGATGAACTGGCCGCGCTGGCGCAAGAAGACCAGGCGGTTCGCGCGGGACGAGACGATCCGCGCTCGGACGAGGAGAGGCGGAGGCGGGTCCTGGAATTGTTCGCGGCCGGCAAAGTCGAGAGTCCGCAGAACAAATTCCACGCGGCGCTCGTGCTCCAGCACACGGGGATGAGGTACTGTGACGGAGAACTGGTTTCCCTGAGCGCGGAGAACTATCTGCTCGCGCACTACCTGTTCAAGGAAGCCTGGGCAGGTGGCGTCAAGGAGGCCGGTTACTTGGTGGCGGCTTCCATCGACCGCTACCTGAGCGTGACCCAAGGGATGCAGAAGTACGGAACGAACCGGGTGTTTGATCAGGATTCCGGCAAGGAATTCCTAGTCCCGATTGATCGCTCGGTCACGGACGCAGAACGAAAGAAACATGGTGTGCCTTCACTGAAAGAACTCCTGGAGCGCTGGCCGGAGAAGCAGAAGAAAAAGAGCCCTGGGGCTGAGGGCTGAGGGAATCTTCTGCCGCCTTCACCGCGGCCTCGGCGAGGCCGCCTACAGCGGTGGCATTTTCCGACGAGAGCTAAAAAACGGGGGAACGAACGATCCATCCATCGGACGATGCCTGCCATGGAACCAATGAAACCGATGTCTGGAATGAAACCCATGTCTCCCATGCGTCCGATGCAGCCCATGAAGGCGCCGGAACGCTGGTGGCCCGAGGTGCTGGGAGAGCACCCGAACTCCGCCGGCGGTCAGAATGAGACCCGCTATGCCTTCTTCGCCAACCAGAAGCGGCTGGCCGTGGATCTGGGTCAGGGAGAGGTCTGCCTCTACGACACGGATGATCATCAGATCTCCGGCGTCCAACAGCAGCAAGTCGGCAACTCACGGGATGTGACGTTCACCAGTCAGCACGGTGAGGTCGACCTGGAGCAGTTGAACCGCGTCTAGTCGGGAAAGAGCACCTGGGTGCGATGGGTCCGGGCCTCCCGCTCGGAACGGTACGTCAAGTCGTTGAAGGGCACGAGGACCGCGCCGGTGCGGACACAGCGAAAACGGCCGCGACCGAGCGGGAGAAACGTGTCATCCGCGGCGAGGGAGTGACGCTGGGTGTCTTCCGGCGTTTTCTCCAGACCGAGCAACAGCGGCCCGAGAGAAAAGCGATGCATGCCGGGAAGTAGCGTGGGGTTGCCGGGTTGTCCCACGGCGACACTCAACGGGAAGGTCAACACGAGACGGTCTCCGGTCTCCGGAGAAACCGTTGCGCCTACAAAGCCGGCAGATGGTTCGAGAGGCAACGCGGCGTCGCGCAGGGTCAGCGTCATCGCATGTGCGCGGACGCCCGGTGGCACGAAGCATTTCCACGTCAGCGGGCGGGTCAGGGTGCTGCGCACCACCGTCCATTCGACCCGACCCGCGAGCGGGTAGTCGCTCTGGCAACGCAGGACCATCTCCCCCTCCGGGAGTCGCACAGTCGTGTCTCCTTCAAAATAAAAGAGCATCCAAACCGTGCGGGTGGTCACCTCCCGTGCGAGGTTGGCTTGCGCCGCCCGCGCCAGGCCTTCGGCTCCGCGCATGGAGCAACACCAGGGTGCCTCGAAAATCTTGGGGTGCGGCGACAGATCCACCTGCCCGCCGGCGCCAAGGCAGAGGTCACACCCGTAGCCGCCGTTCGGTCGCTGGGCGTAACTCAACGCGTTGAAGTACACGCGATGAGCGGTCGCCAGGTAGGAGGCCTCGCCGGTCACGCGCCATAGTTCAACGGACAGCAGAAATGAATCCACCACCGCGCAGGCCTCGGTCCATTCGGGGCGATCGAACCAGTTGTAGTTGGCGAAGTGCTCGGTCTCGGCGCACGAGCGATAGAGCGCGTATCGCTCCCGGACCAGCGCCAGCAGCTCTGGCCGCGGATCCACCTGCTCCCACCAGCGAAGGATCCCGCGCAACGTGCTGAGCGTGGAATGGGTCTGCGCACCGATCCGGCGCACGTCGAGTTCGGCGTAGCGCGCGATCATGGTCTCGATCAGGGCACGCAACTCGGGCGACGGGTCGATCCCGTAGGCCTGAGTCAATCCATCCAGGGTGAAAAACACCGTGCCAATGTCCGTCGACAGGCCGATCCACACGCCCTCGTTTCTCACGGTCAGGCCGATGGGTTTTCCGTCGGCCAGTTTCGCCAGCTTGTGGTCGGGGTAGGCCGCATACAGGGGCCGCGTCGGCACCATCAACCGGCTCACAATCCCGCGAATCATGGCCAGCACCCGCTCCTCTCGCTTCCAGAGATAATACTCGCAAAGCCCGCGCAGCAATCCGTTGTGCCCGCCCACCTGGTTCTCGTCCACCGTGCCCGGGGCATGCAGCTCTCCGATGTACCCACGGGCATTGAGGGCCGAGGGCAGCCGGGCCAGGATCTCTTCCAGGTAAGGCGGTTCGCACCGCAGGACCTGACCGAGCAACGAAAGCCCGAGCATGGCGCGGCCGATCCAGTCGCCCGGCGCTTCTTTGGCCGTCGACGCCACCACCATGGCCTCAAAGCGGAAGGCCGGATCCTGCAGCCGCTGAAAATTGAGCATCGCGCGGCGACGCAGGTCACCCGCCGGAGCAACATCGGCGAGAGGGGTCAAAGCAAGCATGCCTGCATCTCGACGCCAAGATCCGTCCCTCGCAAAACCAAAATCCGTCGCGTCCGTGTTTCAGCGGCCGCGCGCGCCCGTCACCGGACCCTGGATGCGGTAGAGCTGGGTGGCGGTGCGGATGAACAGCGCGCCCTCGGCCACGGCGTAGGACGCCAGCGTGCGCTCGTCGAGTCGGTTGACGGCGAGGCGGGTGAACTCGCGGGATGCCCGCACCACGGTGGCAGTGCCTTGTTCGTTCTGGAAATAGACCTTCCCGTCTGCCGCCAGGGGCGAAGCGGAGTAGTTCCCCTCCAGTCGCTCCTGCCAGTGGAGCTTGCCCGTGCGGGCGTCAAAACAACTGGCCAGGCCGATGTCGGCCACCGCGTAGAGTTCATCACCGACCACCACCACCGACGGGGTGAGCGGCGCGCCTTTGGTCACGCGCCAGGCAATCTGTGTATCCGTGAGGTCACCTTCTCCCTCGGGGCGAATCGCCAGCAGGTCGGCCCGCCCGTAGCCGGTCGCGACAAAAACCAGTCCGTGGGCAAACACGGGCCGGGGGATCACGGAGAAGCCGCTCCCATACCGCACGTGCCAGATTTCCCGTCCGTCCCGGGGGTCCAGCGCCGCCACCGCACCACTGCCCGGCGTGATGATCTGGGGCCGGCCGCCCTGCGTGATCAGCAGGGGCGTGGAGAAGGAAAACGTCTGCTTGCTGGGGGTCGACCGTCCTGCCTCCCAGCGAATGGCCCCGGTCGCCGTGTCGAGCGCCACCACACGCGGGCGCTCGGCGCCGTCCGCATTGAACACCAGCACATCTCCCACCAGCGCGGGGGAGCCGCCGTTGCCATGCACGGGGTCATAGTCCACGCGCTGGCTGCGCCAGAGGATGCGCCCGTCCACGTCGAGGCAGGCCGTGCCATGGTGTCCAAAATGGACGTAAAGGCGGTCGGCGTCGATGATCGGCGTCGGACTCGCCTCGGTGTTCTTGCCGTGGATCGGCTGGTTTCTGGTTTCACCGGGGGCGAACACTTCCGTTTCCCACCGCACCCGTCCGGTTGCAGTCTCCAGGCAGACGGTGCGAAGTGAAGACGCGGCGCCCGGACCGGACACGCTCGTCGTCAGGTAGATCCGGCCTCGGCTGACCACCGGCGAGGACCAGCCACTTCCAGGAATCGTCTGTTTCCAGGCCACGTTTTTTGTGGGCGACCATTCGACCGGGAGCGCGGTCGCCGACGAATGCCCCTGCCCGGTGGGACCGCGAAACTCCGGCCACGCCTCAACCTGCGCAGCGCTGGGCGCACCAAGGGCGAAGACAACAAAGGCTGCGGCCGCCAAGAGGTGCCGGGTCGAGCGTCGGTGGAGGGTCATCGGTTCAATCCGGGAATCGACTACGTGGGAGTGGCTCGGGGCGAACCGTTTCGTCGGGACCGAGGTTGGGCGTCGCCACACACGGGTGCAACCCCAGGTTCCCGTGCACCGGTTACAAAAGGGGTGGCTTGTGTCCACCGCGCCTCGAAGGGTGAAGGGGTCCAGAACCTCGGAGCGCTCCGGAATTTCCTTGTTTTCGCACGGGGGGTCGGCAAGAGCGGGGACGACTGCGCGCGCAACCCTTGCGTCGCGGCATCCCTTTCTTCCCTTCGCAGCCCATGATGATCGCACTTCTCTTGGTGGCCGGCCTGGCGGCCCTGTATTTCGGAGCGGAATGGCTCGTGCGCGGCAGCTCGTCGCTCGCGGTCCGTTTCGGAGTCTCGCCGCTGCTCGTGGGGCTGACGGTCGTGGCCTACGGCACCAGCACCCCCGAACTCATCGTCAGCGTCACCGCCGCGACCGCCGGCCAGGGGGCCATCGCGGTCGGCAATGTCGTGGGTTCGAATATCTTCAACATCGGCGTGATCCTCGGGCTCACGGCGCTCCTCTGCCCCATGCGGGTGCAACTGCAGCTGCTGCGGTTCGACATTCCCGCGATGATCGCGGTGTCGCTGCTCCTGCTCCTCTTCTTTCAGGACGGGGCCATTCAGTTCTGGGAGGCTCTGACGTTCCTCGCGCTGATCATCGTTTACACGGCGGTGAACATCCGGCTCGCCCGACGGTCGAGCTCGCCGACCGTGGAAAGCGAGTTTGCCGCGGGTGTGCCACCGCCGACCGGATCGACCGTGCGGGATGTCGTGTGGATCGTGGCGGGACTCGGCACGTTGATCCTGGGTTCGCGGTGGTTCGTGTCCGGCGCCGTCGATCTCGCCCGCCTGCTCGGCTGGAGCGAGGCGGTGATCGGACTCACGATCGTGGCCGCGGGCACCAGCCTGCCGGAGCTGGCCTCGTCGCTGATCGCAGCCTGGCGCAAGCAACCCGACATCGCCATCGGCAATGTCGTCGGCTCGAACATCTACAACATCCTCGCCACACTCGGTGCAAGCGGCGCGATGGCCGCTCCGCTTTCCGCCAGCGGCGTCCGGTTCGAGGACACCGCTGCGATGATCGGGTTTTCCCTGCTCATGGGCGCTATCGCGTGGACCGGGCACACCCTGCGCCGCTGGGAGGGCGCCCTGCTGCTCGGGCTCTACGGGGTTTATCTCTGGCGCCTCTGGCCGTGACCGGGGGGAGGGCCGAATTCGCCTTGCACTGCGCGGCGATGTCGATCTCTTGGCGCCCCCACCCGCATGAAGCGCTTCATCTACGGAATCGACTTCGGCACGAGTAACTCATCCGTGACGATCTGGGACGTCGACGCGCGGGCTCTCGTGCGCGATCCGCGGATCGCCGGCGTGGAGTCGTCGTTCATGTACTTTCCCTACACCTTGCGGCGGGATCCCCCGCTCCTGGGCGACGCCGCAAAACAGCACTACGTGCAGGACCAGATGCGCGGGCGCTTTTTCCAGGCGATCAAGACCATCCTGCCCAATGAGACGTTCACGGAAACGGTCGTAAACAACCAGACGTACCAGCTCGAGGATCTCATTGCCATCTTCCTCCGTCACCTCAAGGCCCGGGCCGACGCTGTGACCGGCCAGGACGGGAAACGGGTCATCCTCGGCCGGCCGGCTGTCTTCTCCGTCGTTCCCGCGGAGGACCAACTCGCCCAATCGCGACTGCTCCGCGCCGCCCAACTCGCCGGCTTCGAGGAGATTCACTTTCAGTTTGAGCCCATTGCCGCGGCCTTTGCCTACGAGTCGCGGATCAGCGCCCCCCAGCGCGTGTTGGTCGGCGACTTCGGCGGCGGTACCTCCGACTTCACCGTGGTGCAGCTCGACCCGCGCCGTCAGGGCCGGACCGACCGGGCGGGGGACATACTGGCGACGGGTGGTCTTCCCATCGCCGGCAATCGGTACGACGCCGCCACGATGTGGCACAAGATCACTCCCCTCTTCGGCCGCGGCGCCACCTATGAAAGCTGGGGCAAACGCATCGACGTGCCCGACACCCTGCACCGGAAGATCTGCCAGTGGGACCAGGTGGTCTTCCTCAAGAACGCCCAGAAGCTCGATCTCATCTGGCGCATGACCCACTCCTCCAGTGACCCCGCGGCCTTCGCGCGACTCGAAGCGCTCGTGAAAGAAAACCAGGGTTTCGCCCTCTTTCAGGTGATCGAGGCGGCGAAGATCGCCCTCACCACCCAGGTGACCACCCCGCTGCTGTTCACCCACCCCCGCATCCCCATCAACGAACGGCTCACGCGTTCCGAGTTCGAACGCAACACGGCGGACCTGACCACTGAGATTCTCGGCTACCTTGACCGCTTCCTCAGCGAGGCCGGCATCCGCCGCGACAGCATTGAAACGGTCTTCCTGACCGGCGGCACGTCGCTCATTCCCAGCGTGCGCCGCGAGTTTGTAAACCGCTTCGGAGCCCAGCGCCTGCGCGACGGGGGTGAGTTCACCAGCGTGGGCGACGGCCTCGCGCTGAGCGCCCCCTTGTTTTTCCCCAAGCTCCACCAGCACACCTGAGACGCGGGGCCCGGCGGTCCCGTCGCGGCCTCAGCGAGGCCGCCTACAACGGTCTTCTCCACCGGCGAGCCCCTATCGTGCTGTCTCAACCGGCGGCACCAAGGGTGACGCCGGGGGCGCCGCCCGACCCGTAAAGTCGGGGCCCGAAACCTCCGCATCGGTCCAGCCGCGGCCAACGTCGATTCCCGTCAGTTGCCAGCGATGCGCATTGATCCGGAGCGGCCCTCTCACCCGTTCGTTGAAGCTCACAGGCATCAGATAGCGTCCCACCTTCCGGTACTCCAGGAACGTCGTGTCGACGTGGGCCCCGCGAGTACTGGCAAACCCTTCCAGGGTCATGTGCACCCGAAACAGTCGGAGCGTGGTCGAGTCGATCCAGAGAACGACCTGATCCTCCGGGGAAAATCCAAAGCCCGGCCGCACCGTGGCCAGCAGCCGGTGATACGTGACGCCGGCCTCGGACGTGTCCGCGAGGCGGACAAAGGTGGCCCCGCGCCAGACCAGGAACGAGGGGCTGAAGTGAAAGAGCTGATACGCATCGGCGGTGAGGGCCGTGGCCTGCAGGCGCGCGAGGTCGTTTTCCCGCACGCCATTGTAGTAGACCTCGATCGCGTCCGCGGTGCGCACCACTTTCTTGATCCCCGCCGGTCCCTCGTAACGCACGGTGTAGAGCGCGCCGCCGGCCCGGGTCCGCTCCTGGGAGGTGACGCGAAACGCGGCATCCGAAATGAGCGGCTGAATTTTTTGGATCAAGGTATCCCAGGTACCAGCTATGGAGAGATTGAGGTCCCCGGCCGCATCACGCAAATCCCCGCCGTGCACGGCCAGGCAGCGCTGAAAGAGGGTCTCCGCGGTCAGGCCATCGGCCAACGCTCCCGCGGGTGGTCGGGACGGAAACGGCGTACCACAACCCTGGAGGCCAAGGACCACCAGCCACCACCCGACCCACTTCCAACCGCCGCAGACACGTCGCATACCGGCAGTCTGCTCCCGAAGCGCGGGAAAGCAATCGAGCGGTGCAGTCCGGCGGACGCTCGGCCTCATCCCCGTTGTCAGGACGGAACCGGCACCTACTTCGGTGGGAAAACCGACAGGTCCCAGGCGTCGCGCCAGCGGATC
This sequence comes from Opitutaceae bacterium, assembly GCA_016794625.1. Lineage (GTDB taxonomy): Bacteria > Verrucomicrobiota > Verrucomicrobiia > Opitutales > Opitutaceae > UBA6669. The sequence goes on along the minus strand of JAEUGY010000016.1, from coordinate 69,430 downwards.
ACGGGCCGGTCTTCCTCGAATTCGATCGGCAACCAGATGTAGCCGGAGGCGACAGGGTTCTGCGGCAGGTTGATGTCGAACATGGCGATCCAGGCGTCGCGTCGTCCAGCGACGGGATAGACGAACGTGCTCTGCCCCCCGAAGGTTTTCTCCGGACCGAGCTGATTGTGAGGGTTCACGCCGCGGCAGGGGTTCCCGAGATCCCGGTAGGGGCCGATGACCTGATCTGCCACGAAGAGTCGGGCCGCGTTGGGCGCCCAACCGGAGCTGCCGGAGGCGAGGAAGTACACCTTGTTCGCGCGGCGGAACAAAGCGGGCCCTTCGGTGGCCCGAGTGATTCCAGCCAGCTCCACGTAGTCGCCGGCAGGCCGCAAACCGTCCTCGGACAGCCGACCACAGACCTGCGCCTTGTCCGGCTTGCGCACGGCGATGTGGTAAACCGCGCCATCGGTGTCGGTAAAGATCGCGAAATCCCCCGTGCCGAAGGGGCTGTTGCCGCCAAGAAAACGCCCTTCGTAGTGAAACGGCCCCGTCGGTTGGGTGGCGGTGGCGACACCGACGTACGCGTAGTCCGTACCCGTTTTTCCTCCCTGTGATTTGGGCGGATAGAGTTTGAAATAGAGAATGAACCGCTGGGTCGCCGCGTGAAAAATCACCTTGGGCCGGTCGAGGATGGAGGCATCGGCCAAATCAGGATGCGCACCCGGGGCAAAGACCGACAGCACCAGCCCGGCATCCTGCCAGTTGAGCAAGTCATCGCTCACGTAACAGCGGACCCCGGCCTCGTTCTTCTCCGACTCGGTCTTGCCCGGGATCTTGTGTGCACCGTACCAATAATGGCGGCCACCGAAGTCCAGCAGACAGAAACCGTGCGCGTTGAGGTGAGTGCCCTGCGCATCGAGCCACGGCTGTCCCGGCTGGAACTGCACATTCCTGCGCGTCGCGGATTCCGCACCGACACCGGCCACGCCGAAAACAAGCACCGCAGCGAGCACACCGGCCCGGACCGCGGCCGCTGGGCCGGGAAGCCACGGACCCCGGAAAACTGTTGATAGGAAGGACAAGTGCAATGCGGAGCGCATGAATCGTATCGGTTGTATAACTTCTGAATCTAGGTCGCCAACGTTTTCACTCTTCACTCTTCGAACTTCCCGCCCCGCGGGCAACCGGCAGGCAAAAGCAGGACGACGTCAGGGTCACATCCGCGTGCGCCCAAACCTCCTTGAAACGCGCCTCCAGCGCGGCGAGTTCGTCCGGGCTCTGGTTGCGAAGGCGGAGGGTCTGCGCGAGCCCAAACAGCGACCAGCCGTTGTCGACATTGCGCGCGAGATCCTCGCGGTACACCTGCTCCGCCTCCGCCAGCAGGTGACGCTGCAGCAACGCCGCCCCGAGCGCATGGCGGACCGGGTGCGTCCAGGCCGGAGGTTCCGCATAGCGCAGGGCATCCTCGCGGACCACGCCCTCGCGCAACTGCGCCAGGCCCGCTTCAATCTGCCCCTCGCTGATCAGGATTTCCCCTTCGAGCAGCCGCTCGGCGATGTCGATGACCTCGCGCAGCGGGTTCTTTCGGTACTGCGCCCCGGCGCCGATCTGTTTTCGGGCTTCGGCCAGCGCCAGCGCCTCCTGTCGTGCGCCGGCGGGATCTCCTTGCGCCGCCCGGGCGATGCCGCGGGCGAGGAAGCGCCAGACCCGGGCATGGGGGTGTTTGGCGATGGGCTCGGGGGCGGCCAGAATCTCGTCCCATTGGCCAAACCGTTTCATGACTTCAAACTGCATCGCGGCGTATCCGTCCGCGGTCGACGACTCCCGGTTCCAGTCGGGCGGCATGCGCTCGAACAGATCGCGCATCGTCTGCGCCGCCAGGGCACTCCGGCCGGACATCATCGCGGCGTAGGTGAGCAGGTGGTAGTCGTGCCCCATGTAGCTCAGGTACGCGCCCAAACGTCGTCCGGCCGCCGCCTGATAACGCTGGTTGATCGCGATCGAGCGGGTGTTCGCCACGATGGCGTTCTCCCAATGACCGAGCCGCACATCGATGTGCGACGACATATGCACCAGATGACCCAGCCCGGGCGTGAGGACCCGCAGTTGGTCCGCGGCCGCCAACGCCCGTTCGGGATGCGCCGACGCTTCGTGCGCATGCACGGCCAGGTGATTGGCCAGGGGGTGACGCGGATTGAGACGCAAGGCCGCCTCCAGCGCCGCGACGACGACTTCGGTGCCAGGCTGCGGACGGCCATCCTTGTGCCAGAGGTCCCAAGGACGGAGCATCATCCACGCATCGGCGCACCACGCGGCCACGTCGGCATCCTCCGGATAATCCTGCCAGATCCGGCGCATCGCCTCCGCATAGGCCCGGTCGAGACCACTCCGGTCCTTCTCGGAACCCTCGGCAAAGCGCGTTGCCAGCGCGCGGATCAAGTCCCGCTCCACCGGCGTGGTGGTCTCCCCGGCCAGCCGCGCGGCCTGCTGCAACGCCTCGATCGCTTGTTTTGTGCGGCTCGCCGAAACGCCTGGGCTGTTGATGTGGGGACTGCAGGCCAGCGCGATCCCCCACCAAGCCATGGCGCACGCCGGGTCCAGCCGCGTCGCGTGCTCCATCGAACGGAGCCCCTCTTCGAAATTGAAGTTCGTGACCAGCGCCACGCCCTGATCAAAGTACCGCTGCGTCTCCGGTCCCGCCCCTGTGATCACGCGCGAGTGCGTGCCGGTGCCTTCGAACAAGGGCGGAGGCGGTGCGGATTCCCCCGCCCCCAGTCCCGTCCCCCGCACCAGAGCCAGCGCTGCCATCACAAGCCAGAAACGAGAGCTCATCGGGGAAGGATGCATCGGGGTAAAGTCGGTGGGCGACCGGGTTCAGACCCACGCATGGACCGAGACCGGGCCGGATACAAGGCCCATGCGCCCCTCCCCACGGCCAAATTCCGTTGGTTTGCCGTGGGAGTCGCAACCCCGCTAGTCCCGCAAGGCGGGAGCCGCCAACGTCGGCCCATCAACCCACGTTCCTTCCACAGCGATGGTCTGCGGATGCGGCGGGAGGCCGAGTTCATTGCGATTGATCTGCGCCACCACGGTGTCCACCGCCATGGCACCCAACTCCTCTGGCATCAGGTCCAGCCCGGCGCAGGGCCAGGGTTCTTGATCGCGGTTGAGGTTCACAAAACTCACGTCACTCGGCACCCGCGCCCCCTCCGCGCCCAGCCATTCGATCACTTGCGGGTAATGACCCACCACCACGGCGGGTCGGTGACGTCGGAACCAGTCACGGAAAACCTCGGAATCCAGCCGCTCCATCACGAGAGGCGGAATGCGTTCCCGAACCGGCCGGCTCTCGGCAAACACATGAAACGCCGCGGACCACCGGTGCCGGAGCCGGGACTCCGAGGATCGCTTGAGGAACAACCCGATCCGCCGATGCCCCTGCGCCGTCAGCCGGTCGAGCAGATCGAGCAACATGGCGTGGTGATCAGGTCCGATCGAATGCAGCCGCGGCTGGCTCATGGGATTGAACATGCGCACGGCCGAGAGCCGCGACCAGTCCAGCTCCGACCAGTCCTGCGGCGTTTCAAAGGGCATGACGATCGCGCCCTGAATGTTGCGCGAGTGCAGAACCGAGTTGATGCGCTTCAACGAGAGCGCACCCGGTCCGGTTCGAAACGTCTCGATGCGGTACCCAAACTGCTGCCCGCGGCGGACTGCGCCCTGCAGGATCTTCTGGTGAAATCGATCCCGGCCCGCATTCGGCGGCTCCACGGCATTCAACGCCGCGATCGATCCCCGGAAATCGCGGCTCCGGCTGCGTCTGACCTCCGACATCACCCTGCCCACCAGCGGGTTGGGACGGTAGCCCGCCGAAGAGGCTGCCGCCTGGATCCGGCGCCGCGTCGCTTCGCTGAATTGGGGCAGATCGCGGAGTGCGCCGGACACGGTCGACGCCGACACCCCCAGGCTCTGTGCCAGGTCGCGGATCGATCGCCCGGCCGTCTCGTGCGAACCGGACGTCGTCGGAGGGCGGTTTTTGTCGGTTGAGGACCCGGATTTTTGCACAGTGCAAACCTCACGCCTGTCGACGTTGGGTGCAAGTCCGGCATGCCTGGCTCCGCTCGATGTCCTTCCCGGCCCATCGCCGGCGAAGGTCCGTTCTCCCCAAGCTTCCCACGACCTCCCCATGTCCTCTTTGCTTTCTCTCCGCCCGCTGCTCGGCGGCGTTATCACCGCCTGGCTCGGCGTCTGTCCGCACCTGGCCGCCCAGACGGCCACGCCAGCGCCGAAGGACGACATCATCAACCTCGCAGCCTTCGATGTCTCGGCCGCCAAGATGACGGGCTACCGCGCCGCCAACGCCGTGACGGCCACCGGCATCGGCACCGACATCATCGACACGCCGATCGCGATCAACGTCGTCACCGGCGAATTTCTCCAGGACACCGCCGCCTTCGAGCTTCGGCAGGCGCTCGACTTCGCGCCCGGCGTGCGCACGCAGGAGAACAATGAGAGTCGGATCCGGGTGCGCGGCTTCGACGCATTGTCCCTGCTGCGCAATGGTCACTACCGGCGTCAGCTGTTCGCCTCCTGGAACATCGACCGGATCGAGGTGATCAAGGGCGCCACGGCCATCTTCCACGGGAGCAACCGCCCGGGCGGCATCATCAACTACCTCACCCGCAAACCGTCCTTCACCGGCTCGACCGAAGCCAAGGTGCTCGTCGCCTCCCACGAGCACTATCGCACCGAGGTCAGCACGACCGGTCCCGTCAACGACCAGCTGGCCTACCGTGTCGGCGCGGGCGCCTACACCGCCGGGGGATTTCGCGACTTCTGGCACAACCGGGGCAACTACGCCGCGGGCGCGGTGACCTATCGTCCCAACGCCAAGGTCGACATCACCGCGGAGTACGAACACGTCTCCCAGAACATCTCCGACCAGCAGAGCACCGAGCTCTTTGTCACCAACAACCAGCTCGCCCTCGCCCGGATCTATCCCGCCGGCGATCCGAGCGGTTTCAACTACAACCTCGGCGGACCGGATTCATTCCGCAAATACTCCACCGACACCCTGGACCTCGATGTGCGGCTCCGGCTGACCGACCGCATCGTCTACCGGCTGGAAGCCAATGTGGCCGAGGACAACTTCCGCGTTCTGCGCACCCAGGGCACGCGCGAAAACGCCGGCGCGAATGCCGGCACCGTGACGATTCGTTTTGGCGACTACGCCAACTATCGCGATTCCTGGGACATCAAGAATTCGCTAATCGGCCAGTTCGCCCTCGGCGCATCCGCCCACACCGTCATGCTCGGTCACCAGTCCAACGAAACGCGGCAGCGCACGCCGGGCTTCGGACGCAAAAACGGCCGCGACGGCCCGAACTTCCGCTACAACCCGACCACCGGCGCCTTCCCCGAATTCCCCACCCTCGCCCCCCAATACCCGCTCAAGGGCCTGGCGCTGCTCGAGGGCATCGGCAACCGCACCGCCGACGGGGTCTGGAACGACAACCGGCGCATCAAGGAAATCTCCAACGCCTACTACCTGATCGACACGGTGGACCTGATGTCCGCCCGGCTCAAGGTGATGGCCGGCGCCCGCTACACGCAGATCCGCCGCACCCTCGCGTGGGACAGCCTGCCAGCCATTGCGACGGCCGACAGCATCGTGCAGGACCGCGTGACTCCCCAGTTCGCGCTCCTCTACAAGCTGAATCCGGAGTGGTCCGTGTTTGCCACCTACAGCCAGTCCCTGGAACCGCAGAACCAGGTCGACGCCGACGGCAACGCCGCCGGCCCTGTCGAGGGCGCGGGCTATGAAATCGGGATCAAGGCCGACGCGTTTGAGCGCCGGCTGGCCGCCACCCTCTCGCTCTTTGAAATCGAGCGCTCCAACACCGCAACCCGCGACACCGTGCGCGAGGCCCAGGTCGGGCGCAGTCCGTTGTTCTTCTTTGGCAATACCGAAACGGTCCAGGGCTTCGAGGCCGACATCGCCTACAACCCCACCAACGCCTGGCAGGTGCTGCTCACCTATACCTGGCTGTGGCAGAGCGAGACGACCGCCGCCCAGGACCCCACCCGCATCGGGACACCGTTCACGCTCACCCCCGAGGAAACCTTCAATGTGTGGACCAAGTACGTCGTCCCCAGCGGCCCGGCAAAGGGGCTGGAACTCGGCGGGGGTTTGCGCTGGGATGGCGGGTACCTGCTGACCGCGTTGATCAAAACCGGCGCCAGTCACCGCTTTGATCTCCTGGTCCGTTACCCCCTGACCCTGGCCGGCCGCCGTGTTTCCCTGAGCGCCAATCTCAACAATGTCTCGGACGAAAAGAACCTGGGTGGTGGTCTGAACTGGACGAATCCGCGCGAATTCACGCTCTCCGCCAGCACCCGCTTTTGATGAAGAACCTGCTCCTGCTGTCCCTCGTTGTCCTGGCCGGCCCGGTCGTCGCGGCGGCACCGCCGAACGTGCTCTTCATCATGACCGACCAGCAGATGGCGGACGCGATGAGCTTTCGCCAGGGCGACCGTTACCTGCGCACACCGGCCCTCGACCGCCTCGCCGCCCGGGGAACGTATTTTTCCCGGGCCTACGCACCGAATCCGCTCTGCATGCCGGCCCGGAACTCGATCTTCACCGGTCGCTTTCCGCACGAGACAAAGATCTCCGACAACGCCGACATGCGCTCCGGCCGGACGCTGGACCCGGCGGAGTTCCCCACCCTCGGCACCACCTTCGAGCGGGCCGGTTACCGCACGGCCTACTTTGGCAAGTGGCATCTGAGCTACGACGTGAAGAAGCCGGAAACGCATGGGTTTCAGGAGCTCGATCCCCAGCAAAAGGACACGGTCTCCGCGGATCGCGCCGTCGCATTTCTCCGCACGCCCCAACCGAAGCCGTTCTTGCTCGTGGTGAGTTTCCTCAATCCGCACAACATCGCCGAGTACACGCGCGGCCAACCCCTGTCGAATGGTCCGATCGGCGAGCCGCCGGCCCTGGCCGCGCAGCCGCCGCCGCCGACCAACCTGGGACACCCGGTGGGCGAGCCGGATACAATGACGCTGATCCGCCAGGGTTATCACGCCAATCGCCGGCTGTTTCCCGTGGGTAACTTCTCGCCGTCGATCTGGCAGGCCATGCGCTGGGGGTACTACCGCCTGGTCGAAAAGGTCGACGCGGAAATCGGCCGCGTGCTCACCGCCCTCCACGAGAGCGGACTCGAGGAAAACACCTTGATCGTGTTTGTCAGCGACCATGGTGAATGTGTCGGCGCCCATGGGCTGGCGCAGAAAACGGTGTTCTACGAGGAGTCTGTGCGCGTCCCCTTGATCATCAGCGCCCCAGGCCAATCCACCGCGCGCACCGACGACCGGCTGGTCAATGTCGGGATCTCACTCTTCCCCACGATGCTCGACTTCGCGGGCGGGCAGCGCCCGGCCAAGCTGCCCGGCACCAGCCTGCGGCCGCTGGTCGAGGGACGGCCGGTGCCGGCCTGGACCGACGAGGTGATCTCGAGCAACCACATGTCGCAGGGTGGATTTGTCGGCGACTTCGTACCCGTGACCGAAGGACGGATGGTGCGCACGGACCGGTACAAGTACTGCGTCTATGTGCACGGCGAGCAGCGGGAATCACTGGTCGATCTGATCAACGACCCCGGCGAAATGGTCGACCTGGCGCGCGATCCGGGCTACCGGACCGTCCTCCTCGAACACCGGGAACGACTCCGGCGCTTTGGTCGCACCCATGGTGACTCCCTGGTGGAGACACTCCTCGACCAGGACGTCGCTCCCCGGGCCTTCGAACGCATCACCACGCCTCCCCGCGGGGGCGGTGGTGGCGGTGGACAATAAACGCCCCATGAGCTCCTCCTTCCTTCTTCGCATCTTCCCTTCCGCAATCGGCGCCGTGCGCACGGTTCTACTGGCCGGCCTGCTCGCCGCCGGCGCGCACGCGGCGGTCCCGGAGTTTCTGGTGCAGAGCAAGCCGGTCCGCCTCGATCCATTCGCCGCGAGTCCGCTCCAGCTCAATCCGCCGACGTTCCGCTGGCCGGCCAAGGACGACGAGGGCACGGTGTTTCGCCTGGAGTTTTCGCGCGACGCCACCTTCAAGGACGCGCGCACGGAGATCGTCAGCGACCTCTTCTTCCGGCCGCTCGAACCCTTCGCTCCGGGGCAGTGGTACTGGCGGGTCCGGGCGGACGGGCCCGCAGCCAAGGACTGGGTGGGTCCCGAGTCGTTCACGATTTCCGCGGAGCTGCCGCGCTGGCCGATCGCACCGTGGTCCGATTGGATCGCGCGCCTGCCGGATTCCCATCCACGCATCTATCTGCGCGCCGCGGATCTGCCGGCCTTCAAGGAAAACGCCCGGCGCCTGGGCCCTGGCCTGGAGCGTTGGAGGGAGAAAACCCGGAAGCGACTGCTCGAACCCTTTTCGCTGGAGAGCTTCGAGTCCCAAGTGGCGGACGACGTCGATCCGCTCGGTCCGGAATCGCAGGAGCGGAAGAAACGTGTCTGGGCGTCGAAAGCCGCCTCGATCGCCGCTTCACAGCCCGCCGTCGATGGGGCCTGGCTGTGGCTCGCCACCGGAGAACCCTGGCTGCTGGAGGCCGTGAGAAAGCGGGCGGCGCTGGTCGCGAGTTTCGATCCCGCCGGTTTCATCACCGACGGCAACACCGGACGCGACCGCGCCAATGTCGACTTCGGCAACGCCCTCCTGGTGCACGATCTCGCGGTCATCTACGATCTACTCCACGCCGAGCTGACGTTGGACGAGCGACGGGCGATCCGCGCCGCCATTGTCGCCCGCGCCACCCCGATCTTCGACAAAATGCGCCGGGCGCCGCTCGAGCTCATGCGCGCCCACGCCTGGCAGCACGGGTTCTTCGACGCGATGGTCGGCGCGCTGGCCGTCGCCCGCGAGGAGGCGGTCGCCCGTCCGTGGGTCGAGCTCGCCCTCAAGTCCTTTGTCGCGATGTACCCGTGGTACGGCGGTGACGACGGCGGATCGCAGGAGGGCCCCCGCTACTATCACGACCTCGGCATGATCCCCGGGTTGAATACACTCGACGTGTTCCGCTCAGCCTTCGGCCTGCGGCTGGAGGAGGGCAATCCGTGGTTCCGCGCCAATCCCTACTTCCTGATTTATTCGTTCCCGCCGGGCAGCCGGCAGACCCAGCTCGGTGACGCCAATCCCGGTCCAAACGATCCCGAAGTGCGGCCCGCGCCCGGCGGCAAGGCCCGGATCGCGGCGCTGCGCATGGCGGAGCTGTACGGCAACGGCCACGCCGCCGCCTATGCCGCGGCCGTGCCGGAGGATGACCTCGCTTACACGGTCTCGGAGTACCTGCGCTGGTCCGTCCCTCCGAAGGTCGCACCGATCCCCCTGTCGTCGCTGCCGCCCGCCCGGCTCTTCGCCGACACCGGCACCGTCTTCCTCCACTCCCACCTCGCCGAGCCGCAGGAGAATGTGCGTCTGATCTTCCATGCCAGCCCCTACGGCGGAAACGGTCATGCCCATGCCGACCAGAACAGTTTCCACGTCATCGCCTACAACGAGCACCTGCTGCTCGATTCCGGCTACTACACGCCGACCGGGGATCCCCACCGGCAGGAGTGGTACGTGCAGACCAAGGCTCACTCCACGCTGCTGGTCGACGGCACCGGCCAGACCTGGGGCGGCACCACCGGCTACGCCCAGGTCAGTCACTTTGAACAGCATCCGGACTGGGTGTACTTCGTGGGAGACGCCGCCCCGGCCTACAAGGAGGCGCGTCTCGATCGTTTCGACCGTCATGTCGTCTGGCTGCGCGGCGCGGCGGTGCAGACGTATGTGATTTTTGACGACGCCGTGGCGGCGGGCGGGACCGAGCGTCGCTTCGACTGGCTGCTGCACGCGGCGAACCGCATGGACATCGAGCCCGCCGAAAACCGGGTCCACGTGAAAGGTGAACGGAGTGAGGCCCGGCTTTCCTTTCTCGCTCCGGCCGGCCTCACCTACGCCCAGCGCACCGGTTTCGACGTGCCCGCGATCTACTGGCGGAAGGGCAAGAAGGAACCGCTCCCGGATCAATGGCACCTCAAGGTCACACCTCCGTCCGCACGCTCCGCCCGGTTTGTCACGGTCCTCCAGGTCTCAAAACGCGACGCGGCCAAGCCCGCGGTGCGAGCCATTCCCGGCGGAGCCGAAGTGGCCGGCTGGAGGGTGCGTCTGCCGGACGACGGCCGGCGAGTCGAGGTTTCGCGCCTGCCCTGATCTCACCGACCGTCCCGCCCCTTCCATGCCGACCTTCCTCACGCCACTCCGTGCCATTTCGCTTCGGTACTCCCTGGTCTGCCTTGGCTGGACCGCCTTGATCGGTCCACTCTTCCCCGGTGTGGGCCGGGCGGCCGCGTCGCCGCCTACCATCACTGCCACCCGCGTGCTCGAGTCGCCCCTGATCACGCCCGCCATGCTCCCGGGTGACGAAGGCCTGAGCATCAACGGACCCTCGCTCATTCGAATGCCGTCCTGGGTGGCCCGGCCGGGCGGCCGCTACCACCTGTATTTTGCTCACCACGACGGCAAGTACATCCGGCTCGCGTTCGCGGATCGTCCGGAGGGTCCATGGACCCTGCATCCGGGCGGCGTCTTGCCCATCGCGGGACAGCGCGCCCTGCGGGGCCACATTGCCTCGCCGGAGGCGGTGATCGACGAGGAGACCCGCCAGATTTTTCTCTTCTGTCACGGTGTGCCGCTTGGCGGCGGACCGCAGGTCACGTCCGTGGCGGTCTCCCGCGACGGGCTTTCCTTCACCGACCTCGGCACGATCGTCGGTCCCGCCTACCTCCGCGTCTTTCGACACGGCGGCGTCTGGTATGGATTGAACCACACCGGTCTGCTTCGACGGGCGAAGAAGCTCGGCGAGCCCTTTGAACCCGTGGTGAACATCATCGGGCCGGAGATCGAGGATGCCGTCGATCCGGCGCTGCGCGGTGAACCCGGCGCCCCGCCGGCGGCCGGCCGGCCGACCAGCGGCGAGGCGCGGTATGGGATCCGGCATGTGGGACTCGATGTGTACCGGGACCACCTGTTCATCTATTTCTCCTGCGTCGGCCACCGCCCGGAACGCATCCTCTGCACCGTCGTCAACCTGACGGGCGCCCCGGAAACGTGGAAAGCACGCGGAGTGGTCGAGGTGCTCCAGCCCGAGCGGACCTGGGAAGGCACTGACCTGCCGCTGGCCTACTCGCGCGGCGGCAGCACGATCAAGTATGGCGACAACCGCGTGCGCGAGCTGCGCGACCCGACGGTCTGGCGCGAAGGCGAAACGGCCTGGCTGCTCTACTCGCTCGCCGGAGAAGCCGGCCTCGGAATCGCCAGCCTGCGCACCTCCCTTCCGCCCTACCCGTCCCAGCCGTGAACTGCTCTCCGCTCGTCCTCACGACCCTGCTGGTCCTCTGCACGTTCACCTTCAACGCCCAGGCCATGCGTCCCAATTTCGTCCTCATCATCGGCGATGACATCAGTGCGGCCGACTTGGGGTGTTATGGGAACCGGGGCGTGCGCACCCCGCACCTCGACCGCCTCGCGCGCGAGAGCCTGCGGTTCACCCGTGCCTACGTGACCGCCACCAGTTGCAGCCCGAGCCGCTGCAGCCTGCTGACCTCCCGCTACCCGCACAACCTCGAGACCGCGGCGGAGCTGCACGGCGCGCTGCCGGGCGGCCTCGCGCTCTTTCCGCAGCTCCTCCGCAATTTCGGTTACTTCACGGCGCACGCCGGCAAGGCGCATTTCGGAACCCAGGCCAACCAAGGGGTCCAACGCGTCGTCGGACCGGCCGAGGCGGCGTTTGAGGTCAGCGGTGACGGCGAGCCGGTGCCCGGCAAAGGCGGCTACGGCGGCGAGGAACAGTGGTTGCACCGCCTGCGCAACCGCCCGGCTGACCGACCCTTCTTCCTCTGGCTGGCCGCCCATGATGCCCATCGCGTTTGGGATGCCGATGACTTCGCCGGCCGGCATGCGCCAGCCGAGGTGACGGTGCCCCCGGAACTCCTCGACACTCCCGAAACGCGACAGGACCTCGCGTCCTACTACGACGAGATCCACCGCCTGGACCACCACGTCGGTCAGGTCATGGAGGAGCTGCGCCGCCAGGGTGTGTTGGAGCAGACCGTGATCCTGTTTCTCTCCGACCAAGGACGCCCCTTTCCACGCGCAAAGACCCAGGTGTACGAGGCGGGTGTGCTCACGCCCCTGATCATCCGCCTCCCCAAGACGCTGGGCGATCCCGGCGTGGTCGACGCGCTGGTCAGTTCGATCGACCTCGGTCCGACCGTGCTGGAACTGGCGGGCCTCGCCCGGCCGGCGAGTTTTCAAGGCGTGAGCCTCACCCCGCTCTTCCGGACACCCCGCACCCCGGTCCGCGACTTCGCGTTCGCCGAGCGCAACTGGCACAACTTCACCACCCACATCCGCCTCGTGCGCCACGGGGACTACGCGTATTTGAGAAATGCGTACCCGGAACGCTGGGCACCCGGAGCCTCCGAGACCTTCTACAATCCCAGTGCGGACGCGCTCAAGGCCGGCTATGCCGCCGGCACCCTGACGCCCGTGCAGGCCGACATTTTCCAAAAAGTCCGTCCGGCCGAGGAACTCTACGACGTCCGGGCCGACCCGAACCAGGAACACAACCTCATCGACCGCCCCGGATCGGCCGCGGTCGCGGCCTTCCTGCGCCAAGCCATGGATCAATGGCAGGCGGAGACCGGCGATTCCGTCCCCGAACACCCCACCCCGCCCGACACCGACTACGCGACCGGCCGCAAATTTCCTGGATTCCAGCGCGGCACCCCACCCGGCGCCTCGACCCACGCGTTGAGCATCCACCGCCCCGGCCCGATCCGCACCGCCGACGTGAGGAAACCCGGCCTCTAGCTCAGAATCCTTCAGACGCGTATCCACCATAGAAGCAACACCCGCGCCTACCGCACAGGCAGGCTCTCGCACTTGTAGGCGGCCTCGCTGAGGCTGCGACGGGACCAAGCGGTCCCGCGTCCGAAGGCCCTTCCCCCTCCCGATCACTCAGACCCGCTCACGGGGCGGTCCGCGGGGCGTCCGACCCGGCGGCGAGCACGGCGGCATCCACGCGAATTCCAGCGCGAGCCAGGCCGGCTTCGAGCAGCGGCTTGTCCGGGTGATAACCCAAGACGCCATCAACCAGGCGGCCCTGGCGATCGATGACGAACTGCGTCGGGATGCCGAGCACCTCATACTGTTTCACCGACGCGCGCTCCGGGGAACGCTCCAAAGGGTCGAACGTCCAGACAATGTTCGGGTACTTTGCGGCGTTGGCACGGACCCATTTCTCGAACTTGTCGCGTGTGTCGTTCGTGCAGGAACCGATGACCACCACGCCCTGGTCCTTGTACCGCGCGGCCACCGCTTCGGTGTGCGGCATCGCGGCCATGCACGGGCCGCACCACGTCGCCCAGAAATCAAGCACCACGACCTTGCCCGCAAAATCGGCCAGGCGGACCGGCTTTCCATCGACGTCGATCATGGGGAAATCGGGAGCGATGCGACCGGTGCGCGATTTCTCCGCGAACTCCCGGCCCCTCGCCTCCATCCGGGCGAGCTGAGCTTCCCGCTCGGCCTTCCGCTGATGCACCTCCTCGGGCACATCCGTCGCCTTCGCCAGGTCAGCTTTCCAGGCGAGGACCTGGGCCTTCCAGGCGGCAGCCGCGGCCTCGTCGACCACCGGCTTCACCGGCCGGCCCTCCTCGTCGAGCGGCCCCCAGTCCGTGACAAAGCGCGGGCCAAAGGGCTGCAGCAGGTCGATGATGATCCAGCGGCGAGGGTCGTTCGGATGCCGGGTGATGAACGCCGTGCCCATATCCCGCAAGCGGCCAAACAACTCCTCCAGCCGTTGCTCCATCTCGAGCGGGGTCTGTTTTTGGTTAACCTGCTGGCTGCTGTCGCGGAGGAAGTCCCGAATCGCCTGCAGGTCGCGGCCTGCGGCATCCGCCGGAGCGCCCGGAGCCGTATCAGCCTTGACGATGCTGGCGGCGAGGAGGAGCAGGCTGACGAGAGTGGAGAGTGTCGTTTTCATGGTGAACGGGCGGTGTCAAAAGCGCGTCGAGACGTCGATGATGTAGCGGCGCAGGCGCGGATCGATGATGGTGGTGTTGGCGAAGCCGTTCACGTCGAGCGGCGGTTCGTCGTTAAGCGCGTCAATCACGGAGACTCCCACGCGTGAGCTGCGCAGCATCCGCCGCCACCAGGGTCCCTCCGCGCCGGCCGATCCGCGGCCGTGCGCGAAGTCATAGCTCGCGCTCACGTCCCAGCGGTCGGCCGGGTCGGTGTAGCGCGAGGGTGCTAGGGCTTCGTTGCCGGAGGTCACCCAGACCCGGCCGCCGTAGAGGTGGATGAGACCCGCTTCCCATGGACCCCGCCTCCAGCGGAGCGAGCTGGTCACGCGCATTTGCTGGAACCGCTTGTTCACCGCCGCCACGGGGGCGGACCCCGCGAAGAGGCGCGTCTCTGTCGATAGGATCCGGTTGCCGTTCGACGTAAAGGTAAACTCGCCCAGCGACGTCGCCCGGGTCCACTTCACGCCAAAGTCATAGCCGGCGCTGCGGAACAGGCTGAGATTGGCGCCGCTCAAATTGACGCCGGTGATCGGCCCCGGCCAGCCGGCCGGGTCGCCCGGCAGGTTGGGGCCGCGGAGGATCGCCTGCGGAGCGTAGGCGAAGAGGGTCGGGAACCCGGAGACACTGCCAACGAGATCGTAGGTTTCGTTGTCAAAATGGTCGAAGGAGAGCTGAAGGCCGGTGACCTTGGGCACGTCCACCACCACCCCGTAGGTCTCGGTCTTCGAGCGCTCCGGCTTGAGGTTCGGGTTGCCGCCGCCGACGTACGTGAGAACGCGGCCGAGGAAATTCTCGTTGCCGCGGAGGGGGTCAATCGGCTGGTCGAGCGCGGACGCCGGGAGCTGAAATGACGTGGGCGGGCGATTCGTCTGGAACAGGTTCGGCGCACGGAAGCCTTCGCCTTGCGAAGCGCGGACAATGATCCAGGACTGCGGACGCCACGCGAGACCGTAGCGCGGCGTGTTCGCGTCGCCCGACGGTGTGCCCTCGCGGCGCATCGCGTAGTTAAAATCGAGCCGGTTCAGCAGGGGCAGTTTCCATTCGGGGCGAACGAGCGGAACGCCGAGTTCGGCGTAGAAGGCGCTCATCGTGCGATTCGCGCCGGGCAGGATGCTGACGTTCAACGCATCCGGAGAGTCGTAGTACTCTTCTCGGTACTCCGCACCAAGCGCGAGCCGGATGGGGCCGCCCGCCCAGTCGTAGACCGTGCCGTTGGCCTGCGACGAATAAGTCCAGATCTGCGAGTCATCGCTCAGCACAAGGGGTGCCGAGTTGACGAAGAACTCGTCGAGATTCGTCGCGGTGTTGGGCGACTGCCGGCTGCTGTCGTAAATCAACACGGGAGCGCGACCCGCGGCAATCGCGGCATTGAGGGCGGCCACCTGCAGGTTGGCGACGCCGTAGGCGCCGTTGCCCAGCCGTGCCGGGAGGTCCTTGGCCACGGTGCGCGCAAAGTTCACGCCCGTCTCATAGCGCCAGTCGGAGAAGAGTTTGCCGGAGGCGGTGAGTGCGAACTCGTTGTTCCGCGAATCCGCCGCCTTGACCAGGCGCGGAAGGTCGTAGAACAGCTTCTGCAGGCGGATGGGAACACCGAACGGATTGCCGGGATACGTGGCCGGGAGGTTCAGATTCAGGGCGCGACGGTAAACCCCGTTGTCTTGCTGGTAGTTGTGGCTGAGGCGCGTCGTGCCCTCGATCCGGAGGTGTTCGTTGTGATCATAGGCGAGGCGGAAGAAGCCGCTGCGCTGCTTGATGTAGGCGGTCGCGCCCATCTCGCCCGGCGACGCATCGATCGTCGGAGCGCCCGACGAGCCGAACGTGGCGACCGTGAGATTCTGGCCATTCGAGTTCGCCGGTATGGCCGCGTAGTTGGAGGCGAGGCCAGGCAAGGTGCCGCTCGCCACACTCACGCTGCCTGTCTGGCCGATGCGGTAGATGCCGAAGCTGCCCGTCGAGGTGCCACCGTAGAGGGTGCGGTCGAAGCTGCGGGTCTGGTCGCGGTCGACCAGGAGCATGATGTTGTTCTCGGTGTTCGCGAGCGTCACGAGCCCGGACCACTTGCCGGAGGAGAAACCGTGCGAGAGACTCGCGGTCCACTGGCCGGCATCCTTGTCAAAGGTGTTGTCGTAGGTGAAGCGAACCTCGGTGCCGGAATATCGCTTCTTCAGGATGACGTTGATGACGCCGCCCATGGCGTCGGCCCCGTAAATGGCGCTGGCGCCGTCGAGCAGCACGTCGATGCGCTCGATGGCGGAGAGCGGGATGCCGCCCAGATCCTGGCCGAGCGAGCCGCCCTGCTGCTGGTTGGTGCGAGGCACCCGCTTGCCGTCGACGAGCATGAGCGTGCTGGTGAAGCCGGTGCCGCCGCGGATCGTGGCGAAGGTGCGGTTGGACGTGGACGACGCCTGGCCTCCACTGAAGTCACCCGTGGCGGACCTCGATTGGTCGCCGGTCGCCCCGGTGCTCAAAGCTGGGATGTACTGCCAGAACTGACCGAGGGTGGTGGCGCCGCTGCGCTCGATGTCGCGGGAGGTGTAGCTGAGCACCGGTTGCGAGGGCTGCTCGCCGGAGTTGAGCGGCAGGCGAGAGCCGGTGACCAGAACGTCTTCGAGTTGCAGGGCGCCCGAGGTGACCTTGGCCCGGCCGGTGTCCGCCGCCGTCGCATCAGCGAGGCGGCTTGGGGCGTTTGGGTCGACCGCAACCTCCCGCCGGATGGCAAAGGCACCGGGTTTGGCATCCTTGACGAGACGCAAGGGGGTATCCGCCAGCATCTGCTCCAGCGCGTTCACAGCGCTCAGCTCGCCCCGCACGGCGCGCGTCGCCACGCCCTTCACCGCGTCGGTGGAATAGATGAGCTCGACGCCGGCCTGGGCGGAAAACTGGCGCAACGTCCGTTCGGCGGAACCCGCGGGCACGTCGAACTTTCGCGGAGAAGAGGTTTCGGCGGCGACGAGCGGAACCAGGCCCGCGAGCAAGGACAGGACCAGCAGCAGCAGGAGTGGCGGCAGCGGAAGGTGACGATGGACAATCATGGTGTGGCATTCCTGAGACGCCGCAGCGGCCGGAACCTTTACGCACCGCAACGAGCGAGCGCGTTCACCACGCTCATTCGCGCGCGAGCACGATCACCGTGGCATTCGCCTGAAGGTTCAGCCCAAAGGTCGCCGCGACCAGCCGCGCGAAGGTTTCCGGGTCGTCCGGCGAGAACGTGCCGCTCAAGCGCAGGTCGGCGAGCGCCGGCTCGGCCAGCCGGAGTTGGAGCCGGTTCTGGGCATTCAACTGATCCACCGCCGCCCCGAGGCGCACGCCGTCAAAATCGAGCCGCGGCAGCCGCCACGCGAGCACCTCGCGCACCTGCTCGGGACGCATCACCTCCACCCGGGGAGGTTCGCTGGCCGGGGCACCCTCGGCGGTGAGCGCAATCACGCAGCGCTGCCCCGGCAGGAGCAGGGGCGCCTCGGCCCCCCCGTCGTCCGCCGGCAGCACCGAGCGCCGCCGCTCCGTATCCAGCACATGCACGCGACCCTCGGTGACCAACACCTCGACGGAAGCAGCCTCGAGCCTGACGTTGAAGGCGGTGCCCACCGCCCGCACGTCGAGGCCGCCGGCGCGCACAATGAAAGGACGGGCCGGATCCTTCTCCACGCGGAACAGCGCCTCGCCCCGGCTCAATTCGACGAGGCGCGTCTGCGCATCAAAACGCACTGCGAGTTCGGCGCCTGGTCGCAACTCGACAATCGAACCATCGGGCAGGCGACGCAGGGGCTCAAACTGCGCGACCGGGCTTTCGACGCCGGAGGGCGCCGCCGGACCCGGAGGCCCGAACCACAGACCCGCCACCAGCGCCAGACTGGCGGCAGCGGCCAGGATCCCTCCGCGCCAGCGTCGTCGGCGACGCTGACGGGCGCGCAGTTGCGTGACCAGTGCCGTGGCCGCTCCCGTCGCGCGCGCCCGGTCCAGCGCCTCGGCCATGCCACCCAGCCGACCATAGGCCTCACGATGGCCCGGCTCCTCCAACCAGACCAGGAACTCACACTGCGCCGCCGGATCGAGCCCTTCGCGTTGGCGGATGGCCCACTGCGCTGCGGCTTCATCAACCGGTAATGAACGGGAAGACCGGGGTTTCATGGCTGAAGGAGACGCTGGCGGACATAACTCTCACATTTTTGCAAACCACGCGCGGACTGGACCGCGATTGTGTTTTCCGAAAGGCCAAGCCGGGCGGCGACCTCCCGCTGCGGCAGCCCCTCGATCTGACAAAGAATGAAAATCTCGCGACAACGCGCCGGCAACGACTCCACGGCCTCGATCATGAGCTGGAGTTCCATCGCGCGATTGGCCGCGGTGCCGCCATCCGGGGCGTGATCCAGCACAAACAGGCCGTCCAGGTCCCTCACGGCGATGAACGGGGAACGCCGGTCGCGCCGGACCAGGTCCAACGCAATGCGTCGGGCGACCGTGAAGAGGAACGCCTTGGCCGAAACGATCGGATTGACTGCATGCGCCCGCCAGAGGCGCAGGAACGACTCCTGCACGACATCATCGACATCGCGCACCGCCGGAAAGTGACGGTGCAGGTAGGACTTCAGGTGCGGCCCGTGCGGCTGCACTTCCGCGGTGAACCAATCGGTACGTTCCCCCGAAAGCGCCCCGGCGCCGACAGCGGGGACTTCATCCGGAACGGGACTCGTGGGCGGCGGCGACATGCGCGGAAGCAGCCGAAGCCCTACCCCTGCCCAGCTCGCCGCGCAAGCCATCGCCCGCCAATTTCCCGGACGCGTAAAGGTTGTGCCTGCTCCTGCGTCTTAGCAGCGAACGAGGCCGACGGCTGGGCCAAGCGGTCCCGCCTCCGCTCTCCCCTCTCTTCAACCCGAGTCCTTTTTAACCACAGAGTGCACGGAACACACAGAGTCCAAACCCTCCCACCCTCCCTCCTCGGTCCCATTCCGTGCACTCCGTGCATTCCGTGGTTCACTCCTCCGACCGGCACCACAGCGGTTCGGGGCTGACCCGAAGGCCGCTTCCCCGGATTTTCCACCGGCCTCCGTTCTCCCCTACCTTCAACCCGAGTCCTTTTTAACCACAGAGTGCACGGAGCACACGGAGTCCAATCCCTTCCACCCTCCCTCCTCGGTCCGATTCCGTGCATTCCGTGGTTCAATCCTCCGACCGGCAGACCGCCTCCCAGGATTTTCCCGCGGCCTCCGTTCTCTCCACTCTAAACGCGGAGTCTTACTTAACCACAGAGTGCACGGAGCACACGGAGTCCAATCCCTCCCATCCTTCCTCCTCAGTCCGATTCCGTGCACTCCGTGCATTCCGTGGTTCACTCCTCCGACTGTCACCACAGCGGTTCGGGGCTGACCCGCAGATTCTCCCGCGGCCTAGGCTGCGGGCAGAATGACCTTCAACCCGGCAGCGAGGGCAAGTTGACGCTGGCGGACATCAAACGTCACAAACCGCTTGAGGCCGAGTTCGAGAGCGCTGGCCACGTGCAACACATCGAGTGAGCGGGTACCGAGCAGGGGCGTCTGGGCGCGAGAAAGGTCGGCGGCGCGCTTGAGCACGGCGCGCCAGAGAAGGTCGGCGGTGGCGTAGCGGCCTTGCTCAAAATCGTCGTCGAGTGCGGCCAGTGCGGCATCAAACGCGGCGGACGTGAGAAATCCCCGGTGGGCGGCGAGGCCAAGCCCGTTGATCAACTCAACTCGACCGTGGTGGGTAACGAAGAGTGGCCCCCGGGTCTTGGCCCGCCACGCCGCCATGGCCCGCGACTCTGGCTCATGCAGGTAGAGCTTCAGCAGCGCGCTCGGGTCGACGTAGTACGGACTAGCGGTCGCCACGGTTGTCGTCGTGCAAGGCCTGAGATTGCGCGGCGGTCAATGACACCGGTTGGTGGGCGGTGAGACGCGCCCAATAATCCACCGGCGGTGCGGGTCTGGCCGGGGGCTCCGTGTGGAGCACGAGACGATACTTGGTGTGGCCGCTCTCGGAAAGAAGCACCTCGCCCTCCGCCTCAACCAGCCTGCGGATCTTGGGGAACCGATTGCGAAGATCGCGGATGGTGGCAGTTGCAGGCATGGTGATACATAACTGTATCACTCATTCACCAGCGTCAAGAGCCATGTCCGCAGTCCCGTGGTAGGCGGCCTCGCTGAGGCCGCGACGGGACCAAATGGTCCCGCGTCCGCTCTCCCCTCTCTTCAAGCCGAGTCCTTTTTAACCACAGAGTGCACGGAACACACGGAGTCCAATCCCTCCCACCCTCCCTCCTCGGTCCCATTCCGTGCACTCCGTGCATTCTGTGGTTCACTCCTCCGACTGTCACCACAGCGGTTCGGGGCTGACCCGAAGGCCGCTTCCCCGGATTTTCTCGCGGCCTAGAGTTCTCCCATCTCTTCACGCGGAGGCGCGATGGCGCGGCCGCGAGAGCCGGCCCTAAAGGGATTTGGAAACCAATCTCGCGCTCGTGCGTTGAGACCGGTGAACCTTTCGAATCACATCACCTTTCTCGTACGTCATGTCCTTTGCACGTCTTTCCACGTTGGTGCTTCTGGTGGGTGGCATCATCCGACCCGGTTTCGTCCAAGCGACGCCTGCGTATGACTTTACACCACTCACAGCCGTCGTCCAAGAGGCCAGCGCCGCCCTCGATCTGCGGGGAGCGTCGCTGCGCGTGCTCATCGATGGGCAGCCGGTGTACGAGCGGTTCTTCGGCACCTACACGGCCAACACCTTGGTGCCCATCGCCTCCGCGTCGAAAACCCTCTCCGCCGCGGTGCTCATGGCTTTGGTGGACGACGGCAGCCTGTCCCTCGACGACAAGGTCTCCAAGTACATCCCGAGCTTCAATAAGCCGGGTTATGCCGACATCACCTTGCGCCAATGCTTCTCCCACACGTCCGGACTGCCCGGATCGGAGGAAAATGACGCCCTTTCGAACAGCTCCATCACACTGGCCCAGTCCGCGGACCTCATCGCTCAGATTCCCTTGATCGGCCCGCCCGGGGGCCAGTTCGCCTACGGGGGTCTCTCCATGCAGGTGGCGGGGCGCTGCGTGGAGGTCGCCACCGGCAAGTCCTGGGACCAGGTGTTCCAGGAAAAGATCACCGGACCGCTGGGCCTGACGCGGGTCGACTTCACCACCGTGGCGCTGCTGCCACCCTATCGTACGAACTCCAACCCCCGGATCGCCGGCGGCGCGCGCTGCAACCTCGGAGACTACGCCACGTTCGCCCAGATGCTCGTCAACCGCGGCATCCACAACGGCCGGCGGGTGCTCACCGAAGCCTCGGTGCGGGAGATGCAGCGCGACCACGTCGCCGGTCTCCCGGTCATCAACAGCCCGGCCTTCGGTCCGACCCGCTACGGCCTCGGCACGTGGATCGATCTCATCGACGCCAACGGTCAGACCCTGCAGGCGAGCGCCGCCGGGGCCTTTGGTTTCACCTCGTGGATCGACCCCTCCCGCCGCATCGCCGCCGCGTTTCTCGTGCTCGACCAAGGTCCCGTCGTCCGTCCGTACGTCACGCGCATGCAGGCCGCGCTCCGCGCGATCGTCGATTCCGCCGCACCCTCGTCCGACGATGCGGCCGCACGCCTCGCCAACCTCTCGGTCCGCGGCACGGCCGGACTCGGCGACGCCCCCCTCATCGCCGGCTTCACCCTCGGGGGCGGCGACCGGATCATCCTCGTGCGCGGTATCGGCCCGGCCCTGACACCCTTCGGCGTGGCCAACGCCCTCGTCGACCCCATGCTCACGCTCTTCCGTGGTTCAACTTCGATCGCTGCCAGCGACAACTGGACGATCGTCGATGGCCGCGCCGTCGGCGCCTTCCCGCTCGCCACCGGCAGCCGCGATGCCGTGCTCACCGCGCCCCTGACTCCGGGCGGCTACACCGGGGTGATCACACCGGTCTCTCCGGCGACGGCTGGCGAAGCCCTCGCCGAGCTCTATGACGCCGGCAACGGGTCGGGGCGTCTCACCAACCTCTCGGCGCGCGCCCGGCTGGGAGCTGGAGGCCGCCTCATCGCCGGTTTCGTCGTCGAGGGTCAGCCGGGAGCGCTCAAGCCCGTTCTTCTCCGCGCCGCCGGTCCGTCGCTCGCCCCGCTCGGCTTGTCGGACGGGCTCGCCGATCCGAAACTCGAGCTCTTCAACGCCGCCTCCACCCTGATCGCCGCCAACGACACCTGGGGCGGCACGTCCGCCCTCACCACCACCTTCACAAGCGCAGGCGCCTTCCCTTTTGCCGCCCCGACCTCCAAGGACGCAGCCTGTGTCGTCGGGCTCGCCCCCGGCAGCTACACCGTCCACGTCACCGGCGTCGGTACCAGCACCGGCACGACGCTGGTCGAGATCTACGAGCTGCCGGCTTCGCCTCGTTGAAGGACAGCGGTACCGCACGCACCGGAAGTGTCACGACTCCACGTATGCAATATAGACCACGGAGACCCGGCTCTTCCGGCACTCCTCGACGACCGTGTGCACCTGGTGCGTCGGTGTTTCCGGGGTCGCGACGACGATCGCCGCGGTGAGCAACCGGCGCCATGCCGTCCGGGCCCTCCTGCCTTTCCACGGGGATCCGATCTCAATCGTAGGTAGGCGTGTAAGTAACAGTAAAATACAGCAGAAAGAAGGCAAACATCGCGGCCGACCACGCCAGCGACCGCTGTATGGGAGTTCCCGCCATCATGCTGGGGTCGGCGACCTATAGGCGTTAACATGAAAAGCAGGGGGAGCCCTCAGTGCGACTGAAGCTACGCCGGATTGGCTCGGGTGGAGGGCGTCGCTCCGTCGACGCCGGGGGACGAACGCTGCAACCCTGCGTCCGCACGCTCTCGGCCAACGCAACGCGCAACCGGCGTCGACGGAGCGCCGCCCTCCATGCATGCAACGCCCACTGAAGTGTTCGTTACCTCGTTGTTTCTCAAGTTAGCGCTTATGGGTCGGCGACCCTGCGGGCTGGGCTTCACGTTCGCGACAGGCGATCCCGGTTTGAGCGCGCATGGACCCAAGGCTCGTCAGAGGTACGGACACCGGCTCCAGATCGAGATGGCCCCGGTCGGGCACGTCCACCTTCGATCGACTGACCCCTTGACCTTCCGGCAATTCAGCATGGGCTGGCCTCCCTTGTCTCTCCTACCGTGACCAAGCCCGCCCTACCTGCCGAACCCACAACCCTGCCCGCCGTCGGCCCGGTCTTCGGCCCTTCCAACCCCGCACCGGCCGAGGCCGCTCGCGCGCCGGTCAAGTTCTACGCTTCGATGGTGGGTCTCGACCCTTCCAAGGAGAAAACGTACCGCGAGCTGCACGCGCAGGTCTGGCCCGAGGTCGTCGCTGCCATCCATCGAGCCAACATTCGCAATTTCAACATCTTCGTCACCGAGATCGCGGGCCGACGCTACCTCTTCAGCCACTTCGAGTACATCGGCACCGACCCGGAGTCCGACTTCGCCTCGATCGGGGGCGACCCCACCACGCGCGACCGGTGGTGGCCGCTGACCGATGCCTGCCAGATTCGTTTGCCGGGCACCCCCGCCGGCGAACAGTGGCGCAGCTTGGAACAAGTCATGCGCCTGCCCTAGCCAAACGGGAGAGAACCTCTCCGTTCGTTTGGCCCAGGCGCCAGAGCCCTCCCCACCACGGCGGGATGACGGGAGTCAGTTCCGCCAGGCATTGACCGACCGATCCATGCCCTCAGTCAGTGCGTCCGGGCGACGGATGAAGGAGCGCTGCAGTTCCCTCTTCAGGGCTTGGGCGGCTGCGGGGTCACCCTTGGCGCGGAGGCCGGTCGCGATGTCCTGGAGACGGGTGAGCTTGGCCAGACGCTCGTCGTCCCGGTACATGGTCGCGGCGTAGTTGGGAAGGACGCTTTGCACCGGGTCCTGTCCCTTGAGGCTGGCGCCCGGGTACCGCTTCCGGAGCGTCCGGGCGAGGGCGTCCTTCGTCTGACTTTCCTTTTCCGTGGGCGTCTTGACCTCATCCTCCTCCACCACAAAGGGATCCATCTCAATTGTCCCCGGGGCCACGGGCGGCGCGACGGGAGCGGCCGTCGGGGAGTAGGCCGGGATTCCAGCGCGGATTGCCGCCGAAATGTGCTCGGAGGTCTTGGATCGGCCTTGGGCGAAAGCGACGGACCCGAGCATCCCCGTCATCCAGCACGCCGCGAGGCAAAGGGAAAAGGAGGGGGACTTCACGGTGGAACGACGTTTGGAGAGGTGCCACCAGGAGAAAGTTCCCTCCACGAGTCCACCGCAAAGCCCGTCCGCCGAACCGGAGCAAGACGACGGTCAGCGGGGCCGGACCAGGACCGTGGCCGTCCGGTCTCCTGCAAGGGTTGCATCGAGCGGGGACAATAGGCTCGCGCAGGGGGAAGGGCCGCGGTGGACTCGACGGAGACCATGGCCAAGGACCCCAAGCGTACCCCCACGCTGGCAACGATCGCAGCCAGCGCCGGCTGCTCGACGTCGACGGTTTCGCGAGCGTTGCGGAAGAGTCACCTCCTGCCGGCCGATACCATCCGCCGCATCCAGCGCGTGGCGGCAAAGGCAGGCTATCGCACCAACCCGCTGGTAAGTGAAATGATGCGGCGGATGCGAGGCCTGGGACGATCCTCGTCCGGCGGCACGCTGGCCTACCTGGTTTTTGGTCCAACCCCCACCGCCTGGCGCGAGCATCTCACGTACGTCGGGTTTTTCGAAGGGGCCCAGGCGCGGGCGGGAGAGCTCGGTTACCGGTTGGAGGCATTTTGGGCAGACGAACCGGGACTCAGCTTGCGCCGACTGACGCAGATCCTGCGGGCCCGGGGGATTGGAGGCGTCGTTGTCGGCCCGACACCCGGCCTTCCGGAGTCGCCCCGACTCGACTGGCAGCACTTTGCCGCCACCAAGATCGGAGTGCCCTACCCCGACCTGCCGATACCGTGTGCGGTGTCGAACCACTACCGCGCCATGGTGCAGGTGATTGCGAAGCTGGAGTCGATGGGCTATCGCCGGCTCGGCATCGTCCTGCAGGAGCACCAAAACATCAAGACCTCGGGCCTCTGGCTTGCACCCCTCGTGATGCACCACCCGAAGATCGTAGCCGCGGATCGGGTGGAACCTCTCATCCTGCGCGGTTGGAAGGAAGGCGATTTCGTCGCCTGGGTCCAGAGCCAGCGCCCCGACGTGGTGATCGGCCTGCGGTCCGAGCTGGTGTCCTGGCTGGAACGCATGGGGCTGCGCGTGCCGCAGGAGGTCGGGTTCTTCCACCTGGATCGCTGCACGGAGCCGGGTAACTTCGCCGGGCTGGACCAGCGGCCCCGGGAAACCGGCGCCGCGGCGGTGGATCTTCTGGCGCAGCTCCTCTTGGCCGGTGAACGCAATCTGCCCCTGCATTTGAAGGAACTGCTGGTCGAAGCCGTCTGGGTGGACGGCCCGACACTCCGATCCCGACCGCTGCGCATCCAGGCTTGATGGGATACAAACCGGGCGTCACCGCCTCCACGTTCCACCGTCGCCCGATCCGTTGAACGACGACCCGCCGGGCAGGCCGGCGTATCAGGGTGCGGGCTTTGCCCGGGCGTGCTGGGCGAGGTAGGCGTCGATGGCCTTCTCCAGGATGACGAAGCGCCATCCGTTGCCGGCCTTCTGGTAGATGCCTCCATCGAGTCTCGAACCGGGGAGTCGCAGGCGGGCGCGGTCCGGGGCGAGGGTCTCGACCTCGGAAAGCTGAAGGATCGACGCCGCCGGATACGGTCGGTGGATGCCGTCGGAGATCATCACGGAAGCAGCCATATCCTCCGGAGTCGGCCAGAGTGCCCGGGACTCGGGCGGAAGGGACTGCAGCATCGCGACCACTTTCTCGCGTGCGGAAGGGTTCTCAAACATCACCAGGTCCTTGACCCGCTCGAGGTCGGCGGAGTCGAGCGCCCAGGCGATGGTCTGCAGGGTGGCCTGCGGCGTGGACTGGCCTTCATCGCGATAGGGACCTGGAATCACCACGGGGCGGCGCACGTCCGGCCGGGGCGCGGCCCGCTCCCGGTCCGGGGCTCCGGCTTCTTGGGCCGCCGGCGCGGAAGTCACGCCCGTCGGGCCGAGCGCGGCGAGCAGGCGCTGGTTTTCCGAACGCAGACGGGCGGCTTCGGCCCCGGTGCGACGGTCATGGAGGTACAGGCCGGTCGCGGCGAGCAAGGCGGCGAGCACACCCGTCAGGACAGAGCGTTTCAGCGGGGAGCGCATGGCAATCACGGCTGGCGACTGAGCCGGACCAGCAGTTCATTGTTCAGGTTGTTGGGCCAGCGTTCGACTCCCACCGCGGGCATGACGAACTTCCAGCCCTCGGGTGTCAGCTGGTACTCGTGGAAATTGCGATCCGATCCCTTCCGGCGCATGGCGACCCGACCCGGGCTGAGTTCCACGGCGGTGAAGTTCGCAAAGGTGTCGGGGCCCGGTGGCGGATAAATCAGGGCATCGGCTGCAATGACCAGCGCGTAGAACAACTCCGGCGTGGAATACTCGGCGCGCAGGGATGCCGGCATCGTCGCCAGGATCTCCGACGCGCGCCGGCGCTGCTCGGGCTCGAACCAGAGCAGTTTGGAAAGCAGATCGACATCGGTGGCGTCGCTTGCGTAAGCGAAGCTCCGGCCGGCGTTGAGTGCGGTGTTCTGGCCATGAAAGGTATGTCCTCGGATACTACGGGGAACGCCGGGCGGGGACGTCGGACCCGCCGCCCCGGCCGACGACGGTGCGGGGGCCGGTTGACTCCGCGCCGCCACGGTGGCGCTGCGTGCGGCGCTGCGCGCCGCGGCCGCCTGAGCGATGGCCTGCACCCGCTCGGGCAGGGTGTCGACGCGAACGATCCGGTTGATTCTCTCGTTTTCGGCACGCAGCGCGGCGAGCTCGACTGAGCCCACGGCCCGGGGCACCGCCTGCCAAACCACGGCGGTCAGGGCCGCGGCGAGACCCGCGCTCACGATCGGTCCAACGATTTTGCTGGTCATAAAGAACGTGGCGGCGCCCGCCGCCAGGCCCGTCGGCACCTGGGCGATCGCGCCGGCCGCCACGCTCGCAGCCAGCCCGCCAGGCGCGGCAGAAAGTGCGGGGCTCGCCAGCAAGGCACCGAGCGCAGCGGCGGAGGAGTCGACCCCCCGAAGCGCCAGGTTCTCCCGCAGTCGGTCGAGAGCGCGGGTGGCCCGCATGCGCGCGGTGTTCTCCTTGAGACGCAAGCGTCGGCCCACCTCCGCAAAGGAGAGGCCGCCAAAGTAGCGCAGGACCACGATCTCGCGATCACTCTCTTTCAACCGGTCGATGGCCTCGTCGAGCAGCGGTCGAAGCCGCTCCCAGTCGACCGGCGGTTCGGGCATAGAGGGAGCATCGCTCATCGAAAGGACGGACTGCGCGAGCTTTTCGACCCGCTGCTCGCCGCGCAGCAGCTCGAAACTGATGTTGCGGGTGCAGCGGTGCAGCCATGCACCCAAGGCGGGGTGGTCGACGAGCCCGGCCGCGCGGCGGGCCAGGGCGGCGAAGACCCGCTGGCACACGTCTTCGGCGAGATGGGCCCGCGATCCCAAACGACGGCACGCCGATCCATGGACCAAGCCGAGGTACCGGCTGACGATCGCCGCAAAGGCAGTCTCGTCCTGCTGGTCCACGTAGCGCTGCAGGAGTTCGGCATCGGTTGGCATCAGGTCTCACAGAGATATGACCCCGAAGCCCGACACCGCACAGAATTTCCTAAAAATTCAGGCGCGAACGCTGGTGCTACGGCAAAAAAAATCGCCGTCACCCACGAGGATGACGGCGATGTTCGGGATGATTCGTCCCTTAGAGGTCGAATGAAGCGGACAGGACAAACTGACGCGGGTCGACAATGCGGTAGGTTTGAGCCTTTCCGTCGAAGAACGCACCGGTCGCCTGGAGCCCTCCCCCGTTCTCCTGCAGGTTCTTCACGTTGAGCTGGAACCGGGCGCGGACCTTGTCGTTGAAGAGTTTCGTGCTGTAGGTGACGAACATGTCAACGTAGGTCTCGGCGGGCGAGTAGATCGGCCGGTTGGGGTCGAGTGCTAGAATACGATTGGCCGGGAGTGTCAGGTCCATGTTTTCCGTGTAGCCGAGGCCGTAGAACCCGATGGAGCCCTTGCTGGCGTAGCGCACGGAACCACCCACGCTCATGGCCTTGATGATCTTGTTGTCGCTGAAGCCAGCCAGATTGTACCGGGTGCTCAGCTTGGCCGAATACTCGCGGATCTGCGGCCGCGGGCGGCCGATCAGGGCGCGGAAGACGGCCATCGGGGCATTGACGTTGCCGGCGAAATTCGTCGCCGCCGAGTTGGTGGCGTTGTAGCCGGCCCCCGTGGGCCCGCTGCTGAAGGTCGTTCCCAGGATGTTCCACCAGAGCAGCTTGCCCGTGGCTCCGGTCGGGATGTTGGTGGCGTTGATCGGGGTGGTGACACCATTGATCGTCGCGGTCGTCTGGGTGTAACGCGGATCCTCCAGGGTGGTCCAGACCGGCATGCGGGCGGCGATGTACTCGTCGACGGCCGCACCCGCCGCCGTGTTGATCGATTGGGTCTTCGTGACCGAGGCGCTGACGGTCCAATACTTGGTCGGGTTGTAGTTGATTTCCAACTCATGTCCCTTCGACTCCGCATCGTTGACCGCGGCGTAGGTGCCGTTGGCGCCGATCGTCCGCAACCCATTGTACTGCTCAATCGGCATCTTGATGGCCGCGGCGATCTGCTCATTGGTGGCGGTGCCGCCGGTGCCGAGACCGTTCAGCCAGGCGGTGGCCTGGCTCCGCAGGTTCCAGGCGTCGTTGGCGACAAAGCCCTCATAGCGCAGGATGCGCTGAGCCATCGTGGAGATGTCTCCGTTGCGCAGATTGAGCTGATTGGTCACGAAGTTGGTGTAGCGGATGGAGAGCTTCGCATCCAGCAAGGTCAGCCAGAAGCCAAGGTCTTTGCTCGTGCCGGTCTGATTCGGAAGCTGCTTGAGGAAGAGATCGTAGGCCGGCCCCTGGGCGATGAAGTTGTCGGACTTGTTGTAGGTCAGCGACAGACCAGTGGCGGCCTCGGCGAGGAAGCGGCCGATGCCGCTGCCGCTCTCGGCCCGCGACCGGAGGGACCGGAAGTCCTTGAACGGACGGGCGACCACCGAGAACGAGCTTGTCGTGCCTTGGGCCATACGCCACGCGGGGTTCCACGCGGCGGAGGCATCGAAGTCGTAATCCCGGAGATCCGAGGTCAGGGTCGCAAAGGGGGCATTGCGGTCAAACACCTTGTCCTTGCGCCGGCCGAACGTGCCCACGAGCTTGCCGTTCAGGAACGTGCTCTGAAGCAGCCCGCCCGTGGTCTTGACCACGGTGTTGACATTGGAAAGACCGCCACCGGGAGCCGGAGACCAGCCGATGGGGGACACGTCCCGGATCATCGCCGTGGCCGACGGACCCCAGACAAAGGGAAGGCTGATGCCCTCGGGGAAATAGCTCGGGGCATACTGGATGCCGCCACCGGGCGTACTGCCGACATAGTACTGTTCGTTGACCCGCGTGTAGTTGCCCGGGACGATGGAGGTGCCGTTGATCAGGTATTGGGGATTGATGTTGGTCACCGTCTGCGTGCCGAGCAGCGTATTGGCATACTTCTGCTGCCAGGCCTTGTCCTTGCCGAGCGAGGTGTGCCGGTAGTGGTACTGGCGGCTTTGCTGATCCTTGTATTCATAGTAGCCAAGGACCTGCTGCGTGCCGAACCACCTCGTGAAACCGTCGTTCTGGCTGAAATCGAAGCGATAGACCGCCTGGGCGCGGGCGGTTTCCCACAGCATGGGCCGGACGCGGAGGAAGGGCTCGCTGCTCCGCAGGTAGGGACGGCCGGCATAGGGGTTCGGCGTGCCGTCCAGGTAGTGGGAGTTCACGTCGGGCTGCATCTGGCCGACGTTGCTGTTTACGCTGGCCACGCCCATGGGCTGGTTCTCGATGCGCTTGGCATCCTCGCGCATGAAGGTGGCCTGGGCCGCCAGGGTCTGCCGGGCGCTGTTCAAAAAGATCTGGTCGAGCTGGGCCATGTAGGTGTCGACGTCGTCCCACGCTTTGCTGTTGCCCATCAGGTTGATGTCGGTCCAGTCGTAGAGCCCCTTGTCCGCGATGGGACGAGCGACGGAGTTGTACAGCGGCTGCTGGGTGGCCGTGAAGGTATCCGACGCCCCCATGGTCAAGAGACCGATGCCCGAAGCGGCGGAGGCAAAGGGGTCGGTGGTGGAAAAGTTGTTACCCGCCGGCGTCGCCGGATTGGCGGTGTAACGCGCCATCGTCCAATAGGGCGCTTCACCCGGGGCGCCGATCTGGAACGGTGAACGGCTCTCCGCACCACCGGTGAAGATGGACGGCGTGGCGGTGTAGGGTGTGGTGGATCCAACGACATTGCCGTTGCCCATGATCCGGCCGTCGGCAAACGTCACCAGACGGGTGACCGGATTCCACATGGGCCTGCCCGCCTCGAGCCAATCCGTATAGTAGTCGCGCGGCGTGGTGAAGTTCGGTCGCACCGCCGTGTTCTTGTAGCCGTACCAGGAAGCCGAGAGGGTGGTGTTCTTGAAGGGCTGGTACTTGACCTGGAGGCTCAGGCGGCGGACGTCTTCGCCCGAGGGCTTGCGGACAAAACCGATGTGCTGTTCCGCATAACTCGCCCGTACAGCCAGCTTGTCCTTCAACACCCGGCGGTTCACATCGAGGGAGCCACGCCAGCCGCCGTAACTGTCGACGCGGAGTTCAGCCTTGGTGAAGTCACGGGACAAATTCGCGGTGGCGGGCACCTGGTTGACGGTGCCGGAGGCGTTGCCGAGGCCGAAGATATTGGCATTCGGTCCGCGACTCAGCTCGAGCGAATCCATCCAGAGCGGATCGACGGGCACGCGGCCGGTCGTCGCGATGTTGTTGAAGGCGATGTTGCTGCTGCCGATGCCGCGCACGCGATTGGCCGTGTTCGGGCTGAGGGCGACATTGTCGACCACCGCGCCGGTGCGGTCGGTGACGAACTCGGAGTAGGATCCGGTGCCCTCGGTGCTCGCCATGTGGTCGAACACGTCATTGATGTCGAGCATCGCAAAGTCCGACATCTGCTCCTTGGTCATGACCGTGATCGACTGACCCAGGTCTTCGATCTTCGAATTGAGACGGGTGCCCGACATCGAGTTCGACTGAAAGTATCCGGTGGTGTCAGCCACCACTTCGAACGGCGAAAGCTCCACCAAGGTCTCCTCGGATTGTTTGGCGACCGCCGGCTCGATCGGCACCGTCTTGGGTTTCGCACCCGGGGCCGGAGCGGTGGTTTCCTCGGTCTTGGAAGCGGGAGGGGCCAGCTGGGCCAGCGCGAGCGCGGGCGTAAGGGCCGGGACAAGCGCCAAGACGGCCATCCAGCGAACGGCGCGCCGAGACAACAGGGAGTAGGCTGTTTTCATAGGGGTAGAAAATGAGGCGGGCTCAAATGGAGTTTTGACCCCCTCTCACCCCCCAGCATAGCACTGGCGGAGCAGCCAAAACAACCCCTCGAACTGACCAATACTGCCGGGATACTAAGGTGAAAAACCGGTGGTCCCTGACACGCTTCGTCCGGGTGGCACGATCGCATCGCTGACCATAAATCCCTCCTAACAAGCGGTATAGGATGCAAGAGGTCACCCTTGGGCGGTTTCGGACGAGGGGTCTTGGCAGATGTGCCCGGTCGAAAGCGGTTCAGTCGGGGTCAAGAAAAGACGGGCGATCGCCGCCATGCCGGCAGCGCGCAGCCGCGGAGCGGAACAAGGCACCTATCTTGTGCCCGAGCATCCGAACCAGTCCGGTTGGTTTGCCACGTCGCGGAAAGGATCCTCATAGACGTCGCCGTCGGTGGCGTCACTCGCGTAGGCAAAACTCAGGCCGGCGTTCGCTACGGTGTCCTGACCGTGAAACGTATGGCCACGGATACTGCGGTCTGCGCCGGAGGGAGACTTCGCACCCGCCGCCGGCTCCGCTGCGGCTGAGGGGAGACTCCGCTCCGGCGCAGAGGCGCTGCGGGCGGCGCTGTGGGCGGCGGCCGCCTGAGTAACCACCCGCGCACGCTCCGGCAGCGTTTCCACGCGGACGATTCGGTTGATCCGTTCGTTTTCGGTGCGAAGCATGGCAAGTTCGGCCGAGCTGAGGGTCTGGGGCACCGCCTGCCAAACCACGGCGGCGAGGACAGGGCTGGCCAGCGCGGCGGCGGACGAGTCCACCCCGCGCGTCGCGAGGTTGTCCCGCAGCCGGTCGAGCGCGCGCGTGGCGCGCCTGCGAGCAATGTTCCCCTTGAGACGCAACCGCTAACCCGCTTCGGCAAAGGAGAGACCGCCAAAGTATCGCAGCAGGACGATCTCATGGTCGCTCTCCGGCAAGCGATCAATGGCCTCGTCGAGCAGGGGGCGGACGCGTTCCCATTCGATGCTCGGCTCGGGTGGAGTCGAAGGATTGCTTATCGAGGTGACGGACTGCGCGAGTTTCTCCACCCGGTGTTTCTTGCGCAGGATCTCCAGGCTGAGGTTGCGGGTGCAGCGATGCAGCCACGCTCCCAGGGCCGGATGGTGGAAGAGGCCGGGAGCGCGCCGCGAGGTGGGTGAAGACCCGCTGGCAGACGTCCTCGGCGAGATGGACGCGGGGACCGAGGCGGCGGCAGGCCGAGCCGTGGACCAGTCCCAAGTACCGGCCGACGATCGCCCCGAAGGCACCCTCTTTATGTTGGTCGACATAACGCTGCAGGAGTTCGGCATCGGTCGGCATCGTGTCTGCCTAGGATATGACCGCTGCGGCCGATTCCGCACAGACTTCGGTGCAACGCACGCACGATGGCACCTGAGCGACACCGCCGAGTTGCAAACGGCCGCGCCATCCGCCCCGAAGCCGCCGCGCCCAGCCGTTGACCGGCGCCAGCAACCCGGCGAAGTGTCATCTGCCGGATGACACTTCGCCGGGTTGGTACTTCGGTTCCGCTGCGGGGCCGGGCGCGGCGGGGGGCTGCGCGCCGCGGGGTTTTGACGCGTCCTCACTCGCTCGGCAGACTGCCGCCGCGGCTCGGCAAAGGGTCGACCGCGAACCGGTGTGGGGCGGTCTCGTCGGAAGAAATCCCTTGTCAGCGGACGGCCTTTCGCCTTTCGGATGGAGGCGCTTCGTCCGCCGTGGGCTCGATCTTCTCCGCTTCCGAACCGGTTCCCGCACCCGAGCAGAGCCGCTGGCTCTCGGAGGAGGTGCGTCCCCATGAACCGGCGCTGCGCCACTACCTGCAGGCTCATTTTCCCTCGGTCGAAACCGACGACGTCGTTCAGGAATCCTACCTGAAACTGCTGCGGGCCGGCGCCGCCGGACGCGTGGCGTCGGCCCGTTCCTACTTTTTCACCATCGCGCGCAATACCGCGCTCACGCTCTTCCGGCGGCGCAAATTCTACTCGGACGTCCCTCTCAGCGATCTGCCCGAATGGAACCTGCTCGCCAGCGAACGCAATGCGGCGGAGCTGGCCGATCTGCGGCAGCGCTTCGAA
The DNA here is from genome assembly GCA_016794625.1 of Opitutaceae bacterium. GTDB lineage: Bacteria > Verrucomicrobiota > Verrucomicrobiia > Opitutales > Opitutaceae > UBA6669. The sequence goes on along the minus strand of JAEUGY010000016.1, from coordinate 35,797 downwards.
CTCGCCGTCGAGGCCGTCGATCAGCTGCCGGGAAGGTGTCGCGAAATCCTCCAACTCGCCCTGCTCCAGCGTATCGCCCCCGCGGAGATCGCCCGCCGGCTGGAGCTTTCCGAGAACACGGTGTACGTGCAGATCGCCCGCGGAATGAAAAGATGCCGCGACTACCTCAAGGAGCGCGGAGCCCAGCCGTGACGCCTTCCTCCTCAATCGAAGACCAAGCCGCCTCCTGGGCGGCACGACACTGCGCTCCGCTCTCGCCCGCCGAGGAGGCCGCGTTTCAAGCCTGGGTGGCGGCCGACCCCCGGCACGCCGCCGCGTACGCCGAGTTTGAATCGACTCTCCGCACCGTGGCCTTTCCCGCCCACACCGGCCTGGGCGCGGCCGCGGTCGACCGCCTGAATCGCCGCGCCACCCGTCGTCGCCGTCGCCACCAGAGCCTCGCCGCCGCCGGGCTCGCACTCTTGCTCGTGGGTGTGGCTTGGATCTCCTTCAACCGTCCCACCACCCCGCTCGTCCCCACCGCCCGCTCCCTCGCGGTCACCGCGCGGCCGGATCTGCGCACGCTCCCCGATGGCACGACCGTGGAGCTGAATGCGGGCGCGGAAATCCGCGTCTCCTTCTCGCCCGACACCCGCGCAGTCACCCTGCTCGGCGGCGAGGCACTGTTTCAGGTGGCGCACGACACAAAGCGCCCGTTCATCGTGACCGCCGGCGAGGTCGCTGTCCGGGCCGTCGGAACCGTCTTCTCCGTCCGCTATGACGAGGCCGAGATCGCCGTGCTCGTGACAGAGGGCCGTGTCGCGGTGCAGAAGCCGACCGAATCCGCTCCGCCTGGATCCGGCCCTGGCGGACAATCGCCTTCGATCGTCGATGCGCCGACGCCGCCCGAACAACTTCTGCTCGAGGCCAATTCCCGCGTGCGCGTGCCCCTCGACACCGCCGGCAATCCCGGGCCGGGCAAGGTCGCCGTGGTCACGGCCCGCGATCGGGATTCCCTGCTAGCCTGGCGGGAACAGCGGGTGGAATTCACCAACATTCCGCTCGGCGAAGCGGTCACCTACTTCAATCGCGAAGGCCGGCCCCCGCTGATCGTGTCGGACCACGCCGCCGCCGCCATCCGGCTGAGCGGCATCTATTGGGTGAATGATGTCGAGGGGTTCATCCGGCTGCTCCAAACCGGCTTCCGTCTCGAGGCGCAGCCCGCGCCCGACGGGATTCGGCTGCGCCTGCGCTAGCTCCGCGGGCGGGGACCCGTGAATTTTTTTGCGGGAGCGTAAAGACTCCGCGTCGTCGACGAGTCTTACTCGCGACCATGACCGTTGTCACCACGCTTTTCCGTCCGGCGGACCTCCTCCGGTGCCTCCTGCCCTCGGCTGCGCTCGCGGCCGTGTTCCTCGCAGTCACGCCTTCCCTGCCGGCCCAGGGCGCCCTTCCGGTGGCAGCACCGGCGCGCCGTTCGTTCGATGTCCCAGCCGGCGTTGCCGAAAACACGCTCAAGGTGTTCTCCTCGCAGTCCGGACGCGGTCTGATCATGGACGCCGAGGCGGTGGCCGGCATTCGCACCCATGCGGTCAAGGGGGAGTACGCACCGGCGGACGCGCTCCGCCACATGCTCCGCGGCACCGGACTCACCGCCGTCCAGGACGATCGCAGCGGCGCCTTCGTGGTCAACCGCGAGACCGCCACCTCCACCGCTCCGGCATCGACACCGGTGGCGAACTCCGCGGCCGCCCCGCCGACTCCGGCCCTCGGGGCCGACCCCGCCGCGCCTTCGGCCACCGGCACCCTCGAGGGACGGGTGCTCAACGTCACAAGCGGAAACTACCTCAACAACGCACGCGTCACGGTGGCGGGAACCAAGCTGCAGGCCTTCACCAACGACGAAGGCTTCTATCGCCTGGCCAACGTTCCCGCGGGAACCGTCCAGCTCATCGCCTCCTTTGCCGGATTCGCACCGCAGAGCCTGCCCATCACCCTGCGCGCAGGCACCACCGCCAAGGCCGACTTCGAACTTTCCCTCCGCGCCTCCCGCTCCGCGACCAGCGATGTTGTTCGGCTGGAGGCCTTCACCGTCCAGGAACGCGAACTCACCAGCCAGGGCGTGGCCCTGCAGGAACGGCAGAACGCCCCCAATCTGAAAAACGTGATCGCGCTCGAGGAGGACATGGGCGAAGGCAACGTCGGCGAGCACCTGAAGTTCGTTCCGGGCATCGCGCTCGACCTCAACCCCCAGTCGCCCGCCTTCGCCTCCATCCGGGGGATGCCGAACAGCGGCACGCTGGTCATGACCGACGGCGCCGAAGTGGCCTCCTCCGGGGTGTCGGGTCGCGCCGCCGATCTCGGCCTGGCCGCCGCCGGCAACATCGACCGCATCGAAATCACCAAGGTGCCCACGCCCGACCTGCCCGCCAACGCCGTGGGCGGCTCGATCAACATGATCACCAAGAGCGCCTTCAGCCGGAAGCAACCACTTTTCTCCTACAACGCCTTCGCCACCTACACCACACCCTCCGGCTTCAGCGACGGCGGACCTGGCGGCATCTTCAGTCGCTCCGACGGACCCGATGCAAAGTCCGACATGAACCGCGTCAATCCCGCGGTGAACCTCTCCTACCTCTACCCGGTCAACCGCTCCCTCGGGCTCACCCTCTCCCTCAGCAAGTCCCAGCGCTACACGGACTGGGACTTCCGCCGGCCCGGCTGGGACAAGGTCCGCGGTCTGAAGACCTCCGAAAACCTCAATCATCTCCCCTTCGGCGAGGAAAAACTGCTCACCGCCTTCAAGGCCGACTGGAAGGTCTTTCCCGATCACACGCTGACCTTCAGCGCCTCCTACTCGAACCAGGACATCTTCACCCGCCAGAACCCCATCACCACCTCCTTCGGCACCGGCTACACCGGCGACGCCTCGTTCAGCCAGGGCGCAGCCACCGGCGTCGGCACCGCCACGATGGCTGCGTCAGGAAACAACCAATACAAGACGCTCGCGCTCTTCACCGTCGGACATCGTTTTCAGGGGCGGGAGTGGAGCACCGACACGAGCATCAGCCATTCGAACTCGAAATTCGAGTTCACCGACGTCTCCGACGGCTTCTTCGGCAGTCTCAGCGCCCGCATCCAGCAGCTCGTGCTGCGCTCCGATTTCTCGGACCCCGAATCGCGGTCCGCCCCCGCGCAGGCCGCGCTCAACCGCGCCGGCACCGCCGTCGACCTCTACGACGGCACGAAGCACAGCCTAGTCAGCGCCGGCAGCGCGGAGCAGACGATCAGCGACCGGCTGATGCGGGCCAACGTGAATGTGAGCCGCGAATTTCACGGGCGCATTCCGCTCACGCTCAAGGTCGGAGGCTCGGTCAGCAACAAGAACAACGAGACCGAGGCGGGCGCCAAAAGCTGGGCCTTCACCCCTCCCGGAGGCACCGCGGCCCAGATCGCCGGCAACTACGATCTGGTGCCGGAGGCGTTCTCCCGCGTCAACTTCTACACCGACATCAACGGCCAGCCAGTGCGCGTACGCTACCTCAGTCTCGACAAGCTGAAGAAACTGGCCGACGCCAATCCCTCGTGGTTCGTCCTCGACCAGACCGCCGCGCACGTCAGCGAGTCCAATCTGACAAAGGAGATCGAGGAGACCATCTCCGCCGGCTATCTCCGTCTCGACGCCAAGCTGCTCGACAACCGCCTGTGGATCGTCGCCGGCGCGCGCTACGAACACACCCGCGACCAGGGTGAAGGCGGACTGAACGACATCCGGCGCACATATCGGCAGGACGCGAACGGCAATCTCATCCTCGACGCGGCCGGTCGGCCCATCCGCATCACCACCGTGGCCCTCGACAACGCCCGTCTCCAGTACGTCAAGCGAGGCGCGCGGTCGGACAACAGCTACGACGGCCTCTACCCGAGCCTCAACACCAGCTACACCCTGACCTCCCGGATTTTGGCCCGCGCCGCCTACGCCCGCACCATCGGGCGCCCCAATTTCAACGAAATCATCCCCGGAGTGACGATCACCGATCCCGGGGCGACGGACGGGAACCGCACCATCACGGTGATCAACTCCGCGCTGCGCCCGTGGACGGCGGACAACTTCGACGTGAGTCTCGAACTCTACGGCGTGCGCGATGTGTTCTTCACCGTGAGCGGCTTTCGCAAGGACATCACCGACTTCTTCAACACGACTCGCCTGCCCGCGTCCCCGGAGGCGCTGGAGGCCGCCGGCCTTCCCGACGACTATCTCAACTACGAGATCATCACCAAGCGCAACGGCGGCGAGGCGACGATCAGCGGGATCGAGGTCGAGTACCGCCACGCCCTCACCTTCCTTCCGCACTGGGCCCGCGGCACGCAGATCTTCGGGAACCTCACGTCGATGGACCTGAGCGGGCCGAATGAGAACGACTTCTCGGGCTTTACCTCCCGCAACGGCAACTGGGGGGCCAGTTTCTCGCGGCCGCGCTTCAACGCCCGCCTCTCCGTCAACTACACCGGAACCCGACGCCTGGCCTCGGTCGCCTCGAGCGCGACGGTTCGCCCCGGCAGCTACAGTTTCTACGCCCCCCAGACCCGGATCGACCTCGCCTTCGACGTCATGCTTTCGCGTCGGTATTCACTCTATGGTGATGTTCGCAACCTGACCGGCGCTCCGCTGCGCCGCGGCACCTGGTCGCCCGACACCCCGTCGCACGCGAAATTCGACGTCCTGCAGTTCGCCGGCACGCTCTTCACGGTGGGTGTGCGCGGACGCTTCTAAACGCCCTCTTATCCCTTTCCCCGAATCCATGCACCTACCGATCGACTCCCTCTCCCGCCGTCTCGGCATCGCTCTCGCGTTCGCCCTCCTGCCGCGGCTGACCGCCGCGGACGACATCCCCGCCGAGGTGGCTCCTCCCTCGGTCGTCCGCTATGTCGCGGTCGACAATGTCTGCGCCTGGCCGAATCTCAGCCGGATGCCGGACGGCACGCTGCTCGCGGTCATCCACAACCGCCCCAGCCACGGACAGATGGAAGGCATGATCGAGGCATGGACCAGCGTCGACGGCGAGCGCTGGGAGAAGCGCGGCTACCCGGTGACCAATGACCCCAAGACCGTGCGCATGAATGTCGCCGCCGGCGTGGCCGGCAACGGCGAGCCCATCGTACTCTGCTCCGGCTGGACGGATGAGAAGCAGCCCGAGCGGCCGAAGCAGAACATCTTCCGGGACAGCACTGTGCCGATGCGCGTGGCCCGCTCCAGGGACGGCGGCCGTACCTGGACGCAGTCCGACGGCGTGCCGCGCGCGCAGCCTGGATGGACGGACTACATTCCCTTCGGTCCGATTCTGCGCGGGGACGATGGCGCGCTGCACACCACCGCGTACGCCGGCGAGTACCGCGATCCAACAAAGAGCACCCGGACCAAGCCCCACTACAGCGTGTGGCACTTTCGCAGCGACGACGACGGTCGCACGTGGACTCCCACCTCCCTGATCAGCTCCCGACACAACGAGACGGCCCTGGTCCATCTCGGCGGGACCCGCTGGCTCGCGGCCGCGCGGATCGACGCGCTGGAGTTGTTTCGCAGCGACGACGACGGACGGACCTGGCAGGGGCCGCAGCGGGTCACGGAGCGCAATCAGATCCCCGGCCACCTCGTGCGCCTCGCCGACGGGCGCCTCCTCATGACCTACGGCAGCCGGGTGAAGGATCAGCATGGCGTGCTGGCCCGCCTGAGCAGCGATGATGGACTGACCTGGGGCACCCCGATCCGGCTGGCGCGCTCGCTCGATTGGGACTGTGGGTATCCGAGCAGCATTCAACGCGGCGACGGACGCATCGTCACCGCCTACTATTCCAAACGGGCCGAGAATCACGAGCGTTACCACATGGGAGTGGCCATCTGGGAGGTGCCCGCCCGGCCATGAGACCCGACCGATTCGCGCTGCTGCTCGCCGCCGCCTGCGCCGAACTCACCCTCCGCTCCGCCGCACCGCTCGACGAAAGCGGGATCAATCCGGCCGCCGGCGCCCGGCAGGCCGCCGTGCCGGATCCGCTGCCTTCATCCGGCGAGCGCATCACCCCGCGCTTGCGCGAGGTGAAGATCATCAGCCACCAGCCCGGCTACTACCACGGATGGGCCACGGTGACCGCCTCGCGCAGCGGGAGGCTGTTGCTCGTTTATTCGGGGGGTCGTGACTACCACGTGTGTCCCTTCGGTCGCCTCGACCTGATGGTGTCCGACGACGGCGGAGAATCCTGGAGCTGGCCCCGCACCCTCGTGGACAGTCTGAGCGATGATCGTGATTCCGGAATCGTGGAGACCAGGAGCGGCGTGCTGCTGGCCTCCTTCTTCACCTCCATCGCCTACCAGCAGCATCTGAGGAATCCCTCGCGTCTGCTGGCCAAGGTGTACGGCGCCGAACTCGAGGCCAACCTCGCCCGCTGGCGACTAGCCGAGACCGGCGCGACGCAGCAGGAACGCCAGAGCGACGTCGGCCCCTGGCTGGTGCGCTCCACGGACGGAGGACGCACCTGGTCCGCCCGCTACGCCGCGCCGGGATACTGCCCCCATGGCCCGATCGCGCTTCATGACGGACGGGTGTTCTATGCGGCGGGCGACGGCAAGAAGTCGGCCGCCTGGAGTTCCTCGGACGACGGACTCACCTGGACCCATCTCGCCGACCTTCCCGTGCGCGCCGGAGAACTCCACTCCGTCGAGGCCGCCGACGGATCCCTGCTCGTGCACGTGAGGGACAAACGAGAGACACCCCGGGGCGTGGTCCAGGACACCCTCCAGACTCACTCCACCGACGGCGGCCGCACCTGGTCGAAGCCCCGCTGGGTCGCGGCCGGCTACCCCTCTCACCTGCTTCGCCTCCGCGATGGGACGCTGCTTGCCACGTACGGCTCGCGCACACCGCCGCTGGGCATTCGCGCCAAGGCCAGCCGCGACCACGGCACCTCGTGGTCCGAGGAGTTTTTCCTCACCACGGACGCCCCCAATTGGGATCTCGGGTATCCGAGCACCGTGGAACGACCCGACGGCCAGCTCGTGACGATTTGGTACGAGGCCCCGGCCGACGACCGTCACGCCCAGCTTCGACAGGCGCGCTGGGAACTGCCTTTGCGTCCACAGGGGCGAGGTGCGAAGAGTGAAGAGTAAAGTGCCAATCTCGGACGTCCGGACCACCTCCCCCCTGCGGGTCGGTGTGGTTCGACGCAAATCTGCAATCCTATCCTGCAGGGTTGGCCCTCGCGGCCATGTCTCCGTGGTGGCGCGAATGGGGCACCCGTTTCACGTCTGAAGGCCCGAGCTCACTCGGATCATCAGAAACCCAACCTCGCGGAACGCCCTAGCCGTCGCCGTCCCGCGCTTCAAGGTTGGGCAGGAGCACGGTGAGCAGTCCGAGCAGCGGAAGCCAGGCACAGAGCTGAAAGACAAAGGCGATGCCCGTGTGGTCCGCGATCTTCCCGAGCACCGCGGACCCCAGTCCGGCGATGCCGAAGGCAAGGCCGAAGAAGAGTCCGGCGACCATGCCCACGTTGCCCGGCATGAGTTCCTGGGCATATACGAGGATGGCCGAAAAGGCCGAGGCGAGGACGAGTCCGATCACCACGCTGAGTACGGCCGTGAGTACGAGGCCGGCGTGGGGCAGCGCGAGCGAGAACGGCGCGACACCCAGGATCGAGAACCAGATGACACGCTTGCGTCCCACCCGGTCGCCGACCGGTCCGCCGGCAATGGTCCCGGCCGCCACCGCCGCGAGCAGGAGGAAAAGCAGGTACTGGGCGTGCTGCACACTCACGCCGAACCGGTCGATCAGGTAAAAGGTGTAGTAGCTCGTCAGTGACGCCAGGTAGACGTACTTGGAGAAGACGAGCACGATCAGGACCCCGACGGCCAGCACCACGCGGCGTCGGGTCACCCCCGGGCGCGCCGGCGTCCCTCGGGCCGCCGTTCCCCGGCTTCGGGGGCGGAGGCGGTGCGGATTTTGACGGTGCCAGCGTCCCACCCGCCAGAGCACGACCACCCCGACCAAGGCGAGCACACAGAACGCCAGCACCGCGTGTTGTCCCCGCGGCATCACCACCAGCGCCGCCAGCAGGGGGCCGAGGGCGCTGCCGGTATTTCCGCCCACCTGGAAGACGGACTGTGCCAGGCCGCGCCGGCGGCCAGCCGCCATGTAAGCGATGCGGGACGCCTCGGGATGGAAAATGGCGGACCCCGCCCCCACGAGCATGGCCGCTGTGAGAATGTGGGCAAAGTCACCGGCGTAGGCGACGGCGACCAGTCCGGCCAGCGTGAGTCCCATGCCGACCGGTAGTGAGTAGGGCAGCGAGCGCCGGTCTGTGATCCAGCCCACGGCCGGCTGAAGCAAGGAAGCGGTCCCCTGGAAGGCAAACGTGATCAGGCCCAGCTGGCTGAAGCTCAGGTCATAGTTCGCCTTCAGCATCGGATAGATCGAGGGCAGCAGCGCCTGGATCGCATCATTGAGCAGATGGGAGAAACTGATCGCGAACAGCACCGCGAAAACGGTGCGGGAGGCATCGTCCGCGCCGGTGTTGAGTTCCGGTTCAGGTTTCATGCAGGAGGTGACCAGCCTTCCGCGAACGCACGACGAACTCAATCTTTCCGCACCGCCTGCGCCGGCACCCGCGTCGGAGAAACGCGGAGGCGCGGACTACCGGGAACCCTCGCTGGTTTGGACAACGAACCTGAACCCAACCCTTGAGGTGGGACTCGACAGGCTGACGCTGAAAACGCTCCGCCACGGGCGCACGTCGGCTTTCGGACATCCTACCACCGCCCGTTTTACGCTCGACCCCAACACCATGGTTCCCACCAGACGTTTCACCCTGCTCACAGCCCACTTCGCAGCCGCCCTCGCCTTGGGTGAAGGGACTCCCACGACGCCCTGGCTGCTGGCCGGGCCTTCTTCGGCGATCTCGGTCGGGTTCACCCCGCTCATGCCTCCGGATCCAGGCGAGGCGGACGAAGCGGTGCTCTTCGCCTTCGACGACCATGCCATTCCCTACTCAAGCAATCTCACGCTCGGCCTGGAAACGCCGGCCAAACATCCGGCCAATCCCGTACTCACCATCGGACGCCCCGGCCAGCCCGATGAATGGCAGGTTCGCTACTTTGGCAGCGTCGTCCGACATGAGGGAAAATTCAAGATGTGGTACGTGGCGATGGACTTCGGGGCCTTCGCCGACCAGCCAAACGGCGGACCCCTCGTCAACGACGGCCGCAGCTATTGGTTTGCCTACGCCGAGAGCGCGGATGGTGTGAACTGGGTCAAACCCAACCTTGGTCTCGTCGATTTCCGTGGCAGCAAGGACAACAACCTCATCGAGCTCCCGCCAGGCTTCAAGGGCTACCACGTGATCGTCCGTTACGAGCCGAATGAGCCAGACCCGACGCGGCGTTTCAAGATGATGCCGCGCCTCGTCAGCTTCGGTGCCCTGAAGGACCGGCTCGAGCCCGCCCTGGCGGTTGGCGGTGGTTATGTTCCGCTCTACAGTGCGGACGGCCTTCGCTGGCGCGTGGCCGACGAGATCACCGCCGCCCTCAAACGGCCCGACGCTCCGCCTCCGAGCCTGCCGGCTCGGATCGAGGGCTCGGGGTTCTACCGGTGGCGCGGACTCTACTACCTGACCGGCCAGGGCTCGCGCTCGGAATTCCCCGCCCGCAAGCCCTATGGCCGCCATGTCATGGTCTTCAGCTCTCCCGACCTCGTGAACTGGAGTCCGTCACCGGCCCTCGCGTTCCATCGCGAAGGTCAGTTCAATCGTCCGGCCAACTGGAATCCTGAGCGGCCGCATGGCAGCAACGAGGTTGCCTACGCCAACGAGCAAACGCACGAAGGCATCAGCGCCTGGCACCGCGGCAACGTCCTCATCGGCCTCACCGGTCTCTGGCACGGCGACTCCGACTGGCGCAAGACGACTCATCCGCTCGGTCTCCTGATCAGCAACGACGGCGTTCATTTCCGCGAGCCGCTGCCCAATTTCGAATTCTCCACCGTCGGCGAGCGTGGACGCGACTGGGACCATAGTGGCCTCGGCCAGGGAGACGGCTTTGAGAATGTCGGCGACAGGACCTACATCTGGTATGGGGCTCCCACGGACCAGGGCGCCGGTCGCAACTCCGGCCTGGGTTTTCCCCGCGAAGGCGGGGTTGGTCTTCTCGTGCTCGACCGTGACCGTTTCGGCTTCCTCTCGCTGCGCAATCCCGACCGGGATGGCATCCTGATTTCCGCGCCGATCGCCGCGACGCGTCCCGTTCGACTGTCGTTGAATCTTGAGGGAGCGGGCCCCGATTCCCCCGTGCACGTCGAGCTGCTCGACGCGTGGAACCGCCCGTTGGCTGCCTACGCCTCCTCCGCTGGGGCCACGGTCACGCGCTCCGGTTTGCGCCAGCCCGTGACCTTTGCCAGCGGCTCCGCCGTCATCGACCTGCCCGACCAGCCATTTCGTATCCGAGCTACCATGACAGGTCCGCTACGCAGTTCCCTCCGGATCTACGCCCTTTACCTCGCACCATGACAGTTTCCGAACTCGCCGCCGCAGCGTTGCCTGAGCGCGCCGTGCATCTCATCTTCCGCCGTCCGGACATCGCTCCCCTGGACAAGTCCATTTTTGTCAGGGAGTTGCTGATCCGTTACGGATTTCTGAAAGCCCCCTGACCTGCGGTCACTGGTTCGCTGGGCAAAGCGGTTCGCGTCCGTTGCGCGACGCCGTCCGCGGCGCAGCCTAAGGGATCAGACCCCTGCCATGAAACTCCCAGCTCCGTTCGAAGGCCTCATCGCCGCTCCCTTCACTCCTTTTCACGCCGACGGCCGCCTCAATCTGTCACCCATCCGCCACTACGCGAAGCACCTGGCAACCGACGGCGTGCGCGGAGCCTTTATTGGCGGTACGACGGGAGAAGGTGCATCGCTCAGCACCGTCGAGCGCCAGCGGGTGACCGAGGCCTGGTGCCGACACCGACCGGCGTCGCTGGCCGTCATTGTCCACGTCGGGCACAATGCGGCGAGCGACAGCCGTGTCCTGGCCTGCCATGCACAGGACGCGGGTGCCGATGCCATCGCTGCGCTCGCCCCGTCGTTCTTCCGGCCCGGCGACCTCGATGCCCTGGTCGACTGGTGCGGCTTCGTCGCCGCCGCCGCTCCCCGCCTGCCGTTCTACTACTATCACATGCCGTCGATGACCGGCGTCGACTTTCCCATGGCGCGGTTTCACGCCGAAGCCGTGCGCCGGCTGCCGACCTACGCCGGCATCAAGTTCACACACGGCGATCTCGTGGACTTCGCCGACACCCTCGCGCTTGCCGTGGATCGCCGCAGTGTGCTCGCCGGCCGGGACGAGTTTCTCCTCGCCTACCTCGCCCTTGGCGCCCGGGGTGCGGTCGGCAGTACCTACAACTACGCCAGTCCGCTCTACCAACGCCTGCTCTCCGCCTTCGACGCCAACGACCTCCCGGCCGCGCGCCGCTGGCAGGCGGCCGCGCGCACCCTCATCCACTGCCTGAACCGCCACGGCGGTCTGCCGGCCAACAAGGCGATCATGGGCCTGGTGAGCGGCATCGACTGCGGCCCCGTGCGCGCCCCGTTGCGTCCGCTCTCGCGGGCCGCCCAGGTCCGCCTGCGCCGGGATCTCCACGCAACCGCATTTCACCCAGCCCTGGCGGCTGCTCGGCGCGCCTAAATCACGCATGTCCACCTTCCTGCCTTCCATTCATGTCCGGCTGGACGCCCAGGCTGTCATTGACACCCTGAAACGCCTCCAGGCGATCGAGATCCTCTCCGCCCGCGTCCTCGGGGGCTGGCTTCCGGGCGTCGCGCGCTGGGAGGCCAAGCACCAACTCGGTGTTCACCTGTGGGAAGACGCCGAGCACAGCCGCGCGCTTCGTACCCGCCTGTGGGAACTGCGCGTTGCCAATGCTGATCGCGACGTGGGCGACGGACCCGCCCGGCTGATACATGGACTCTCCCTCGCGTTGGAGGACTACGAGTTCCTCGGCGGCCTTTACCTCGTCCTCAAACCCGCGCTGGCCTCCGCCTATGCCCGCCTGCTCGAACAAACCAACGCGATTCTTGACGCACCCACCCGCACGATCCTCCGGCACCTGTTGCCCGAAAAGGAAGCTCAAGTCGCGTGGGCGCGCGAGGCGGTGCCGCTGCTCGCCCAGAGTGAAGAGGCGCGGGCCCGCCTTGAGCGCTGGACCGGCCATGCCACGCGGCTGCTGGCCGCTGCCGGCGGCGTCCTGGGGCACGAGCCGGTGCCCGCCGGACTCGACGCGACTCCGCCGCCTGGGTACGGCGTGACCCGCCTGCCCTTCGGTCGGGCCCATCGCGACGAGCGCTTCCAACTCAGCCTCGCCGGCATCCCGCTGCCCCCCGAGGACGACGACGCTGGCCAGGTGCGTTTTCAGTTCTTCAATTACACGCAGGAGATGCAGGCAGTTGAAACACTGGGCAGCCTGCTTTGGGAGGCCGAGGGCATGGAATGGGAGTTCTATCATGACGTCGCCCGCCATTGTTACGATGAGGAGCGACATTCGGCGATGGGCGAGATGCGGCTCCGCGACCTCGGGTACGCCGTGACGGATTTCCCCCACACGGTCGCCAACTACGCCTGGCGTCAGCTGGTTGACCCGCTTCGGCGCTACTGCGTGCTGACCTATGTGATCGAGGCCGACTCCTTCAAATACAAGCACGCCACCTACCGCCGCCACCTGGCGCGGGGCGACCTGCATTCGGCGGAGGCCGTTCTCTGGGACATCATGGATGAGACCCTGCATGTACGATTCGGTCAGCAGTGGGTACCAGCGCTCATGAAACAGTATAGATACACGGGAACGCTTGAGGCCCTTGTCGCCGAATGCCGCGAAATCCTCGTGGCGAACACTGTCAACCCGTTACAGCGACGATGCGCGGAAGTGTCTGCAACGGCTTGAGCCCGTTGACCTGTCGGCTTGCCCCTCTTTGGATGACGCGCGAGCGTGGCCCTGGATCAACTCCCTCGGTCCACACGCGCGGCTGTATCAACGGACCGTGAACGCAAACAACGTCGCATTGCGCAGGTGGAACCGAAGGCGGACGGGAGTGTTGCGCAGCGCCGACAGATCGGGCTGGGCCGGCCAAGTCACCGCCTGGTCCAGCCCGTCGCCGCGCACGACCGCGGCGTTAGAGCCCGCGTAGGCCGGGAGCGGACTGCCGTCCGCGGCCAGCACCTCCACCCGCACTTCGCCGGCGGAGGCCGCCAGATTCAGCGTCAGTGTCGCGCCTTCCGGCCGGAAAGGGGACGTTGTGACCATGCCCTCGCGCTCCGCTGCCACATAGCCGGCAAAGCGCCCGCGGGCCACGGTCGCCAGGGCGAGGAATCCCGCCCTCCAGCCCGTGTGTGGTCCGTTCGAGGCGCCGTAGTAGATCCGGATATCGTCCCCGACGACGACCGGGCCGGTGCCCGCGTAGACACAACCCCAGTCGTAGGCACCAGGGATTGAGCCATTCGCGAGGAGGGGCCGGCCGGAATCGATGCGGCGCCAGTGCACCGTATCGGGGCTCCAGGCCAGTTCGCACTGCACGCGATCCGTCTGCTGGTTCATGACCATGACAAAGCCGAGGTAGGCGCCCGCATAAGGGAAGACGGTGAGGGCGTAGGTCTGATTGATAAGATCGCCGCGCATGACCTCCGTCGCCGGAGTCCAGCGAATGAAATCCGCGCTTTCGGTGCGCATGACCAGCCGTTCACCCGCCAGCCAGCGACGGGTGATGCCGACATAGCGTCCGAGTTCGGGGGCCCAGAACGCCACGTTGTGAGTATCACCCTCGACACCGATTTCGGGGCAGATGATCGGATCACCCCATCGCACTCCATCCGGTGAGAACGCGACGGCGAAGCGCCGCTTCCGCCCTGGCACCTGCTCGCCGGCAAACATCTTGTAACGCCGGGCGGGATCGCGCTCGTCGCGGTCGTGCAGGACGCCCGCGCCGTGTATACTGCGCAGCACAAGGTTGTTGGCGCGGCCGCCGCCGAAATCGACGGCCCCGAGTTCCGGTTTCTGCCAGCGGATCCCGTCCGGCGAGGTGGCGAGGGCCACGCCCATTTCCCGGGTCGGCGTCGAACGGTAGGTCACGGTGTCCCGCTGCGCCGCGACGGTGCCCGAGGTTAGTTCATCGACGATGAACGGGCTGTACCAACAGCGGTAGATTCCGGTCGCCGCGTCGAAATCGATGTTGGGATATACATTGTCAAACCGGACTTCCCACGGCCGGTCCTCGGCAAAAAGCGGATTGGCCGGATGCTTCACGGCCGGCGTGACGCGGAGCGAAACCCGCTCCGCGCGATCGACGACTCGATCATCGAGGAGCAGGCGCGTGCGGCCCGGGGCGGCGGGGTCTGCGGCCAGGACCGTCGCGGCGAGAAGGATGGCGAGTCCCAAGGTTCTCATCGCGTACGGAATCCGTAAAGATTGGCATCGTGGAGCTCAATGAAGAGGACGACTTCGCGCCCCCGCCACGCGTCCAGCGTGCCGCCCTTGAACTCAACCGTGTGTTCGATGTGGTTCGTACGCACGGGCGTGCAGTCATCTCGGCCGAAGCCCGGCAGCGCGTTCTGTTCGAGGAGATGCGGGTCAGTGCTGAGCGTGGAATCCTTGAGGGTAAGCACCGGCTTGTACTCCGCCACGGCGACGCGCACGCGGCCGCGGCTGGCATCGACGTTCAGCTGGATCCGGTCTCCCTGGAGCACAAAGGGCTTCGTGATGAGTGTCTCGACCTGAGTGCGCGCCCGGAGGCTCACGTAGCGGTTGCGCTTTTGCGTGTAGAGCGCGATCTGCCCGCGGCACAGCCGGTCATGATAGTAGGTGCTCTGCGCGGCGTCGGCGCGGGTGGTAAGGTGATCCCCATCCCAGACTCCGACGTAGAACCAATCCTCGTCGCCCACCCGCACGGGTGGCGACGGGGCCTTTAGCACAAGCCGGTCGTAGCTATCTTCCTCACGGCCGTGCGGAATCCACGCCTCGCGACTCGACACGCGGTCCCAGGTGCGGCCGCCATCGCGGCTGATCGTGATGCGCATGTCGTTGGGGCCCTTGCGTGACCAGGGCCAGGCAAAGGGATAGGCGTCGTTGGTCGGCCAGGGCCAGACCTTGGCCGGACCTCCGCTCGCCGCCATCACCGGCCCGCCGTCGGGGGTAGTGCGGTCCGTGTGTAGCCAGCCGAGCGTGCCGAGCACGACACCTTCGGTGTAAAAGGGGGTGAGGAACATGGGCTCCTCGTAATCGTTGGGTTCGTGCGAATCGAGAGAGTCGGGCTGCAGTGCCACGTCCGAGCGCCAGGTCTTCAGATCCTTCGAGGCGAAACGAGCAATCACCCGCGACGGCAGCCAGCGGGGCGTCGTGTTCTGGACAAGCGCGACCCATTCTGCGGCGGCATCGTCCCAGAAATGCAGGACGTGTTCGCGAGTGCTGAATGTGCCCCCGGTAGGAGTGAGCTTCGACCGCCACTGCGGATCGCCAATGAAGTCGGGCACGGTCGGAGAAAAGTAGGCCTGCCCCCCGCTCCACACGGCGTAGCGCTTGGCCGGGTCGGTGACGTTTCCGAACCCGCCCAGGTCCGCGAGCATGAAAGGCACGCCTAGGTTGTTGCGCTTGTCCGATCCGGTCGGAGACGGGAAGGGCGGAAACACCTTCCAATCGATTCCGGTCGGTCCCTCGATGAGGCCTAGTTCGGGTTTCTCCCAATGGATACCGTCTTTGCTTGTAGCATACGCGATTTCCTCGACGTACTGTTGCGCCCGGTCGCGCTGCACCCGGCCGTTGCGCACGATCTTCCCCTCCGGATCGGGTACCCAGTAGATGGCATCGTAGATGCAGAAGAAGGTGCCGTCGTCTTTGCGGCCCACGTAGTACGGCGCAACCCCTTTCGACTCCCAGGGCCGGTCGTTCGCGATCACCACGCCGCGTGGCTTCGGGTGATGCACGATCCGGTCGAGCCCGGTCGAGCACGCCACGGCAAAGTCGTCGATGAACAGCTGCCAGTGCCGGGCATCGAGCGCACCGGCGAACGAGGCGGTCGCGCTCAGCGAAAAAACAAGAAGGCGGACAACACCAAAGCGGGAGAGGATCATAGGCATGGGGTGATGGACGATGAGGCTGCGGGCAGAACCCTGCACCAGCAAGGCGACGTCACTGCTCAGGTTCGCGCACCAGCGGTGCTGGTTTGGCCCGCTGACCAGATTTATCCGCGTTCGGTCGCCCGGCGCTTCGCCCTAGGATGCCACCACTCCATGGTTCCGTCTAACTCCTCCTCCCCTTTTTCCCTCGCCGGCAAGGTGGTGCTGCTCACGGGCGGCGCTGGCATCTATGGCCGCGGCCTAACCCGTTACCTGGCCCGTGCCGGGGCGACACTGGTCATTGCCGCCCGCAATCAGGCCGCCCTCGAGGCGGTTGCGCAGGCCGAGCGTGACGCCGGCCACTCCGTCCAAGCCGTCACGCTCGACCAGGAGAGCGAGGAATCCGTCCTCGCCCTCCGCGACCGCCTGGTGAGCGAGTATGGCCGGATCGACGGACTGGTGAACAACGCGGTGGCGAGGCCCATGCGCAGTCCCGACGCGCCTGTCAGCGCCTGGGCGGCATCGATGGCGACCAATGCGACGGGACTGTTCGCGATTTCCCGGGCGTTTGCCGAGCACATGGCCGAACGCGGCGGTGGGAGCATTGTCAACATCAGTTCGATCCAGGGCATGGTCGGACCGGACTTCACGCTCTACGAGGGCCTTGGGCTGCAGACGGCGCCGGACTATTTTTTCCACAAGGCCGGCATGCTTAACCTCACGCGCTTCTTCGCCGCCCAGTTCGGGCCGCGCGGCGTCCGGGTCAATGCGGTGTCGCCCGGCGGCTTCCACTACGACCAGCCAGAGGAGTTCGTTCGCCGCTACAGCCGCAAGACCTTCCTGCGTCGCATGGCTGGGGAGGACGATCTTGGCCCGCCCGTTGTGTTCATGCTGAGCGACGGGGCCCGCTACATCACGGGCGCCAATCTCGCCGTTGACGGCGGGTATACGGCGCTCTAACCGCACTTAGCGCGCCGGCCGGAGGGCGTCCAGGGCGATGCGATGGGCCTCCGCACTGCGGTGTTGAGGCCGATCCTCGCCGCCGAGACAATAAACCTGGCCGTGCGCCACGAGCAGGGTCACAACGCTTCGCACGGGCAGCGACGGGGCGTCCCGGTAGGTGTCGGTCCGGCCGTCATACAACCAAGCGCGTGCCGTGAAGCCGTCGGCGGCTGCATAGCCTCCAGCGACGTAGATCCAGCGTTCATCCAGCGCGAGGGCGGTGGCGCCTCGGGTAGCGACCGGGAGCGGACGCAGAGCGCGCCAGCGGACGGACCGCGGGTCGAAAGCCTGCGCGTCTGCGAGATCGGTGAGCCGGTCGGCGTTGCGGTCCCACGCCGCGCCGCCGAAGACGAGAAGCTCGCCGCCCAGGGCCGCGGCTGCCGCCAAACCGAAGGGTCCCGGCGGATAGGGTGGCAACGGACTCAACCTACCTGAAGCAAGGTCGAAGGAATGGGCCCGATCCGTGAATGCCCGCATGTTGGCGACGTCATCGGTGCCACCGGCAAAGATCAGCTTCATCCCGACCTGAGCTCCGGTGCTGATGACGGCCGCCTCTGGCAAACCAGCCTCCGTCCGTTGCACCTCGCCGCCTGGACCGAGGCTCCAGATCCCCGCAAACGGTCGCGTCCCAGTCGTGCCACCGAGCAGTAGCAGCCGGCCGCCGTAGACGGCGACCAGCCCGTGCGCATGCGGCTCGGTCAGGAGGTCTGCCGCGGTCCAGCGGCGCGCATGATCGTCGAATCGCTGGGCGGTCGCCAGCCAGATTTTCCGGCCGTCACGCCACGTCGCGCCGCCGATAAGCGTGACCTGTCCGTCCAAGAGCCCTGCGGCCGCCCCACCGGTCGACTGCGGCAAATCCGGCAGTTTTTCCCAGGCCGGCGGCGCGGCGTTGGCCGCCATGAGTGCCAGACAACCGAAGGCGAACGCGGGCCATGCGGGAAGCGGGAGCCTCATGTGCGCCAGGATGCGAAACTCCGACGAAAGGTCCACTCCCGGCGCGGATGAACCGCGCGGGAGCGGGCCCATCCACGCTTTCGGTATCCTACCAGCGGAACTGGGTCGAGAAGCGGGCGGAGAAGCCCTGCGAGGCGCTCACGAGGCCCGGCGTGACGACCTGCAGGATGTAGCGCTTGTCCGAGAGGTTATCGAGGTTCAGCTGGAAGTCCCAGCGCTTGCCCAGGCGGTAGCCGGCGAAAGCATGCGTCGTGAGAGGGTAATCGACGTAATAGATGCTGTTGCGCTTGGCGTTTTGGTCCATAGCGCCGGCGCCAACGTACAGGTGGTTGGCGGTGCCGACCGGGTGGGAGTACTTAAGGAGTGCGCTCGCCTTGCGCGGGGCGAAATCGGCGGCCTGGAGGGCGCGATTCGCCGCGGTCGACGAGTCGCCATCCGCGTACGTGCCAAGGAGATCGAAGCGGCCGAGATCCGTCTTGAGACTGGCGCCGAACTCGAATTCCCAGCCCTTGGAGCGATCCTCCAGCGAGATGATCTGGCCAATGTTGCCGCTGGGCAGAAGACCCTGGGTCTTGATATTGGTCAGGCTCATCTTGAAGTGAGCCAGGCTGCCGAAAACCGCGAAGGCTTCGCTGAACCGGTGGTCGAACTTCAAACCGAACTCCTCAAGCTTGCCCTCCTGGTTGCCCGCCGGGGCGCCGAGCTGGTCGTTGTTCACGACGCGGTCGGCGAAGCCGGTCTGGAGGAAAATGTTTTCGGCATCGGTGTAGTAGACCGAGACGGAGGGCAGGGGCTTCAAGACGATGCCGTACTTGTGCACGCGGAAGGTGCGGGCGTCGCGCTTGGTCGAGATCTTGGTGAGGAAGTTCTCGTTGTAGCCGCCCGGTTGGAACCAGCGTAGGCCGCCCACCATGATGACCCGATCCTGCCAGAGGCTGACGTTCTCCTGTACGTAGTGCGAAAAGGCTTGCGGGCGGTTGCGCGAGTCACCGTCACGGTGCGGGAGCCCGGCGCCGGGACGCGCCACGGAGAAGAAGGCGTCGTCGGAGGCGTAGCTCGGATTGCGCGTGTCCAGGGCGGCCGGCGTGTTGATCGAAAGGCCCTCGCGGCTGTACTGGAGTACACCGTCGGCGCCGATCGTCGTGTCAACAGTGGCGCCGCGCAGCTGCAGTTTATGCAGGAAGTCGCCCTGGAAGTTGTGATTGATGCGCTCGATATCGAACAGGACTTCCTGGCGGTTCAGCGTGTAGTTGTCGGCGGCGATTGAGATGCCGCGCACGTGCTGCCGGTCTTCGCGGATGTTGGTGTGCGAGTAGTAGAGGCGGAGGTTGCTGTTCTCCGTAACCTTCGTGAGGTACTGGACATCGATGTAGCCGTCGGTGCTCTTCCAGAAGAGATCCTTCTCCCGGGCTACGTTGAACCCTTCGGTCGAGTACTGGTTCAGGCGGGCGGTGCCGGTAGCGGTGAGGTCGATGAAATCGTTTGGATACGTGTAGCTGTTCTCTTTGTAGTAGTAAGCATTGACATGGACCGACTGTGTCGGACTGAGGTAGACCGAGACGCCCGCGCCGAGGAACTGGTCTTCGAGGCTCTCAATGGAGCGCTGGCGGTTGCCGTCCAGTCCACCGACGGTGACGCGGTAGAGCGCGCTGAAGTCTCCGTTGCGGTAGACGGAGCCGGACTGGTTGGCCTCGAGGCGGATTGAATGCTCGGTTGAATAGGTGGCCTTGACAGTGCCCGTCGTCTGGGCGGAGGGCTTCACGGTGATGAGGTTGACCGCCCCACCGAGATAGCTGTTGTTGCCGAGGAGCATCGCGGCGGGTCCCTTGATGACCTCGATGCGCTCCACGTCATACATGGGATTGTTCCGGTTGGCCGGCTTTTGCACGCCGTTGCGCAGCACCGAATCGGAACGGAAGCCGCGAAAGTTGAAGTCGTCCAGGTAGCCGTTGTTCTGGGAAACGCCACTCGCGCCGAAGCGGATGGCGTCCTTCACCTGTACGGCTCCGAGGTCCGAGATGAGTTCCTTGTTGATGATCGATACGCCTGCCGGGATTTCGAGCAAGCTCTTCGCGGAGCGACTGCCGATAAGTGTCTGACGAGAAGCATAGCCGTCCTGCGTGGTGTCGTTCACGACGAAGGGCGAGAGCACGACCGGCGATTCCGCCCTAGCGATCGATTGCGCTGACGAGACGGACGGAAAGAGGATTGAGGACAGCAGCGCGAGCAGCCGGCGGGGCATCGACGCGGCGAGAGTGATTTTCAGGTGGCTCATTGGGGTGACCAGGTGGAGGTGGAAGCGACGCCGTGCGCCGCATGTCGTTGCGGAGTGACGGAAAGCGGTCCCAAGAAACGACTCAATCCGGTCGCACCGGTACGTTGACCAGAGCGGTTGACCAGGGACCGGGAGCGGCTTGACAGTGGAGGCGCGGCAAGAAAACTGCGCTTATGCAGCTTTTCCCGCAGCGCCAGTCGCTCGTCGTGCAGACCGAGGCGGCGTTGCTCCAGCGGATACAGTCAGGTCAGTGGGAAAAGTTCCTACCGGGCGAGCGTATGCTGAGCGAGCAGTTTCGGGTGAGCCGGTGGACCCTGCGTGAAGCACTCGCGCGGCTGGAGCACAGCGGCGCGATCCGTATCGCACAGGGCAAGGCCTGCGAGATCATGCGCAGCAACCTGCCGCAACCCGTTCGCCAAGGTCCCCGTCGAGTTGCGTTGCTCTTCCCGGGCCCTCTCTGGCGCGAGCGCGTGTTTCCCGCGCTCTGGATCGACGAGCTGCGCATCGTCCTGAATCGCGAGGACACCGAGCTCCTCATTGTTGCCTGTCCCAAGGCCTACGGTGCCAGTCCGGCGCGGACGCTGGAGAATCTGTGCCGCAAACATGCCGGCTACGAGTGGGTGCTCTGCGCCTCCACCCGGGCCATGCAGGAGTGGTTCGAGAGGCGGGCCATGCCTACCTGCGTGGCTGGATCGCACCATGAGGGCATCGGCTTGCCTACGGTTGAGATCGCCTCGCCGGAGATCGGTGTGCACGTGGGCCATACGCTGCTCGGACTGGGACACCGGCGCATTGTCTACTTCCAAGCGCGGTCCCCGGCCGCTGGCCACGCACAGCTTGAGCGCAATCTGGCGACCACCATCGCCCGATCCAACCAGGCGACGCTCACTGTGCGTGAAGTCGGACGCGATCCGGTGGAGATCAGCAACACAGTGGACCAGGTTCTTCGCATGGATCCACGGCCGACCGCGTTGGTGACCTGCAACGCCGCGATCGCCTTGACCGTATTCACCCAGGTGATCGGGCGTGGCGTAAAGGTCCCTCAGGAAATCTCACTCGTCTCGGCCGAATGGGAGCCGTACATGGACCTTCTGGTCCCCAAAGTATCGTACTACATTGTCTCTCCTGCGAAACTCGCCAACAAGCTCGCACAGGCCCTGCGGGCGCCGCGGTCCGATCGACCCCTGATTCGCCTGCTGCCTGAGTTCGTTAAGGGCAGGTCACTTGCGCGCGCGGGTGGATGACGCCGCCCACCCGACTGGTACCGCGGACCGGCTGTTGCCCCAAGACGCAATCTATCCGTACTCTCCGTCGCTGCCGGGAAACCTGCGTAACCCAGGAGGATCCGCGCTGTCGCGTAGTATTCGTTACTCGAAAGAGCTTCGATTCTTCAACAGGACCGGACTTGTGGAATGTCGTGCAGCCGGCGCCCGGCTCCACTACCACGACGACTTCGACCCGGACGGCCTGGTCATTGCTCGCCGCGCCATGGCCGAAGGCGGCGCACTTCCCTGGCGCTACGACACCGCGGCCTACCTCGCGTCAGCGGCTCAGGGTATCGTCTTCTCCGGTACGCCTGGTGCGACTCCCTGGGATCCTTCCCTGGGCAAACGCATGCGTCAGAACGCCCGAAGCGTGCACGAAGAATCCGTTTTCAATCTGCTCGCGGAGGATTTGGTTCGTCCCGACTTCTCGACTGCGCCCAGTTGCCCGTAAGTCGAGCCGGCTTTCGAAGCTGTTTCGTGACCTGCTGATCACCGGCCATCTTGCAGGGCCCCTCCCCAACGAGGACGAATTCGGGTAAAGTCACTCCCTCAGACGGCCTTTGAGCGTGCCGTCGTGGCACAACTTTGGGCACAATACGACGTCATTATTCACGCTTGGCGACGCGTCTGAGTCAGGAGCGGATGTTAAGCGCAACGATACGACGACGCAAAGGGCATAGCCTCCCAAAAGTGTAACCCATCAGTCCGGATAGACGGTTGTCTAACTGTGCGGATCTTACCGAGGGGGGAGGTCGGAAATTTGAGCTCTCACACTTCACGCTTCGTCCTTCCCTATGCATCGCATCGTCGCGGGCTCGGCGCCCCGCCTGCAGCTCCGCTCCCTCGCGCCTCCGCGTTTTTCCGATCTCAAGCACGAAACGGGTTCCCCGTTCCGCTACCTCGGCTTGCGGAAGCGCTCGTAATCCATCTTCTCCAAGTCCGCCGCGCTCGGGCCACCGCCAAACTGTTTCCAATACAATTCCTTGAGCGGATTCATGGACGCGAGGGGTGCGTCCTCGTTGACGAGCAGGGGCCGGGTGTCAGTCCACCAGGCTTCATAGGCCGCGGCCAGACGCTCGACCACCGGGGCGTGACGGGCGGCGACGTTTGTCTGCTCGCCGGGATCGGTCTGCAGGTCAAAGAGCTGCCACGCGGGCGATGTACCGCCCTCAATTGACACCATCCGCCAGCGCGCGTCTCGGATCGCGCAATTCTTGTACTTCCACGCTTCGGGGGATGTGCCGCGCGGCCATCGGCCGACATGGGTGACCAAGGTGCGGTCGGGCCACGGCGCACCGGGGTTGTCGAGCAGCGGCACCAGACTCCGGCCTTCGATTTGCCCGCGGGTGCGGTCATCGAGGCGGGCCCCGGCCAGGGTAGCGAGCGTGGGAAACACATCGAGGTGGGCGGTGGACGCGGCCACATCGCCAGGCGCGAATCGACCGGGCCATGACCAGAACGACACGGCGCGCACCCCTCCCCGCCACGGCGTGACCTTCTGTCCGCGCATCCCGGCATTCCAGACGCGAGTGCCGACGGTGCCTCCATTGTCGGTGATGAAGATCACAAGGGTGTCGCGCTCGAGGTCGCGGGCCTTCAGGTGGTCCAGGAGCCGGCCGAGGTTGTCGTCGATGTTGGCGATCATGCCGAAAAACTTGGCCGTCGCTGGATCAGCGACCTTGTCCGCATACCGCGCCTCGTCCTCGGGTCTCACTTGCAAGGGGGTATGGGGCGCATTCGTCGCGACATGGGCATAAAACGGTTTTCCGGCGTCCGCCTGCCGGTCGATCCAGCGGAGGGCTTCGCGGAAGAACACGTCGGTACAATACCCTTTCGTCTTCACAAACGCCCCATTGTGGTAAATGGCGGGATCGAAGTAGGTGTTGCCGGGGGCGTCGCCACACGAACCCGGGTAGGTCTGGCCGATGCCGCCGCCGCCGTGAATGAACACCTCATCAAACCCACGCCGCTCGGGCCGATAGTCCGGCTCATCGCCCAAATGCCACTTGCCAAAAATCCCCGTCGCATATCCCGCCGAACGCAGCACCTCGGCCAGCGTCACCGCACCCGGTGCGAGCCTCTCGCGCTCCAGGATGGTGTGCGTGATGCCATTCTTGAATTCATGGCGACCCGTGAGCAGCGCCGCACGCGTGGGTGCGCAGGTGGGGCTCACCTGGAAGTCCGTAAACCGCACGCTGGCGGCATGCAGCCGATCGAGCTGGGGCGTCTGGAGGATCGGATTGCCATGGGCCGAGACATCGCCGTACCCCTGGTCGTCGGTGATGATGAGGATGATGTTGGGCGGTTTGCCGGCCGCGAAGGCCTGCACGCTGACCACGCAGAGGGCGACACCGATCAGAAAAAGGGATTTCATCCTCACGCGATCCGTTTAACCACAGAGAGCACCGCGTGCACAGAGTGAAGTTCCAGGAGAACGGAACGAAGAGGCCTTACCCACGAAGGCAAAGGCTCGGCTGCGGATGCGCGTCAATGTAACCGCGCTTCGAAGTCGCCGTCCGGTGGAGGTGGGGTCGCCGACCTCGCGGGGACGGGCGTCGCGTGATGAAAGCGGACGTCGGAGGCGGGACCGGTGGTCCCGTCCCGGCCTCATCGAGGCCAGCTCCAACGGAACGGAGTCGTCACCTGTCTTTTCGGATAAACCCCTTGGGTTGTGGCGCGGGGGGTGTCGGGAACGGCAGGGTATCGGGGCTGACCACGACCTCGGTGGTCAGTTTGAGCGGAGTCGGGCCACCGAGGTCAAAGGTCAGTTCCATGAAGCAGGCCGCCCAGCCCTCCGCGGGCGTGGGTATGCGCGCGGAAAAGGTGTCGCCATTGGCCTCGACGGGGGTCGACGTCCAGACGGGTCCGAGCGACTCGAGCCGGAAGTCCCGCGCCTTGGAATTGTGCGCCTGCCAGAACACGGCCGCGACCGGCCGGGTACGGCTTGTGACGGTGAGGTTGCCGTCGGCGCCGCGGCTCCAGGTCAACTCCGGCAGCGATGTCTGGTGCAGGAGCGCATGGTGCCACGCGGTGAGCGTCTGGAAGGCATCCGTGTTGCGCAGGCTGTGATCGGTATTGGGGATGTAACGCAGGAATTTCGGTCCGGGCAGCTCGGCGAAATAGAAGCGCGACGAGTCGGGCAGGAAGAATTGGTCGCCCGCGGCGTTGATCATGAGTTTCGGCAGGGTGAACCGGTCCCGATAGAAGAAGGGGTCTTCAATCGTGTACAGCGCCGCAGCCTCCGGGGTGTCATGCCAGTCGAGCACGCCGTGCCGCACATAGTCGCCCACCGCCGGCGCATAGAATCCATAGGCGCGGTAGTGGTGTTTGATCGAGTCCTCGATGTTGAGGACGTCGATGACGAACGGGGCCAGCCCGACCACACGGGCATCAACCGCGGCCGTGGTCCATGCGGTCCAGCCGCGCTTCGACCCGCCGGAGACCACAAACCGGTCGACGGTCAGACCGCCCCCCTCGGCGCTGGCGAGAAACGCCGTGGCGGCGTCCATCGCCCGGACCGCCGCCTTGGTCATGGGCAGGCGCGCGGGCCAGCGTTCGTCACCGGTCTTCAAATACTGGACCCAGGTGTAGGCGATCAGGTCATCCTCGACCCGGTCCTTGCCATCACCGTGGAACATCAGCGGCTGGTTGGGCACCTGGCGGAGTTCGACCACCACCGAACGGGTCGCCCGCGCCAGTTCGATCAGGCTGCGGGACGGCCGCGGGGGCTGGCCGGGCAGGTTCGAGCCTCCGGAAAGGGAGAGCAGCGCGGTCGAGTGGTCGACCTGGTTGGGCCGGATGATGATCAGCGTGTGCCGCCACTCGGTGCGGTTCACCTCGGCCGGGGTGAGCCAGTGCTGGGATACGAGGTCCAGGACATAGGCAGTGCCGGTGCCATCGCTCAGCTCGGCGGTCTTGGTCCAGCGAAAACTGGGATCCGGCTGCGCGACATAGCGGTCGAGCGCGGTTTCCGTGCGACCCCGACGCGCCGTGTCGGCCGCGAAGAGGGCCGGCAAAACAGCCAGCAGGAGGGCGCAACGCAGGCCGACCAGAGGTGAGCGCATGGCACCCGACCCTAGGCTGGCGCCCCGCCCCTTCAAGCGGCGAGTGGCGGGGACGCGCTCAGGCCGCCGGTTTCCGGCGACCAAGGAACACGCCGATCAGCACGCCCAACACGCCGGTGCCGGCGGCCACCCAGATGAGGGACTTCTCCGCGGCATTGAGCAGGGGGTTGTCGAGCGCGTTGAACGAAACGTGGTAGCTGGCGAGGAGCCACTTGCCGTTTTCCTTCACGAGGGTCGCGGTCCAGCGGCTTTTGAATTCGAGCTCCTTGCCCAGCAGCGTGTATTGGCCGACCACATGGCCGAACGACACGCCCATGTCGCCCCCATACAACTGGGTCAGGTCATCGGGCGTGGGTGGGACTTTGTAGCCCTTGAACGACTTCCGGCCCATGCGCTCGAAGAACTCCTTGAGTCCGGCCGCGCCGCGGCAGACCTCGGCATTCTGCCACGTCACCACCACCTTCGGGTGCACGTGCGTCAACACGGCGTCGATATCGCCCTTGGTGATCGCGTCGATGATCTGGGTTCGCAGGGCGCGCAGTTCGTTGTGCGCGGGATCTTCCGGGGCGGCTTGAACGAGGGGAAGAGCAGAGAGAAACAGAGCGCAGGTGGCGGTCAGGAGGGACAGACGTTTCATAGTGGGTGGGTGGCGATAAGAGGGGTAATCAGGAGCACCCCTCCATGGCAAGGGTTTGGCCCTCCTTCCGCGAGCGCCACCGGACGGGGTCAAGCGAAGCCGCGAGGTCCGGGGGTTCCGGCTTCGAGTCGGCTGTTGGAGGTGGCCTCGCTGAGGCCGCGACGGGACCGACCGGTCCCGCCTTTACCGCCTATCTCGGCAGGTCTCACGCGAAGGCGCGAAGCCGCGAAACGAGGTCTGGGGGCTTCGGCTTCGTGTTGGCAATTCTCAGCCAAGACAAATACCAGCCAACAAGGCGCCTCCGCCCCCAGACCTCGTTTCGCTCCGCCAAGGGTCAGCCACGGGGCACGCAACCGACTGTGAGGCAGGCCGCCCCTAGACCTCGTTTCGCTCCGACAAGAAGGCGTAGATCGGGGCAGCTAACTCAGAAGCGGGGTCACCTCCTTGATTCATCACGTCCGGAAACCACTCCGCCCTGGGCCGGGCGTTGTCGGCCGTAGAACGACCGCCGCCACGATCGCCGCGATCCAGCACAGTCCGGCGGCGATCCCCACCATCCAGCGAAACGCATCGACAAAGGCCCATTGGATCGCGGCCTGCACCGCCGCCGCCGCGGGAGCGTCCAGTCCCGCCGGCAGCGGGGTGGCGCCGAGTTTCGCGGCGTCGCGGGTCACCTGCTCGACCGCCGCGGCGGGCAGTCCGAGCTGCCCCACCCGCGCTGTCAGCCCGTGGGCAAACAGCGCGAGCATCAGCGGTCCGAGCACGGCGATGGCGAAGACCCCGGCGAGGCGGGTGAGGCTGCTATTGATTCCCGAAGCGAGGCCGAGTTGATCGGAGGCGACCGAGGTCATCAGCGTGGTGCTGACCGGGGTCGCCGTGAGTCCAAGACCCACACCGACCACGAGCAGACCTGGGAGAAAGCGGGACGCAAACTCACCGGCCCCAGCGGTCACTCCGGGAAAAGCCAGGAGCAGGAGTCCCACTCCGGTGATGCCGCTGCCCACCGTCAGGGGCCAGCGGGGTCCCTTGCGGTCGACCCAGCGCCCCGCCATGGCCGACAGGGCAATGAGCAGGACCATGAGCGGCACCTGGGTGAGGCCCGCCATCGCCGGTTTGTAGCCCTGCACTTGGATGAGATTGAGCGGCAGAAAAAAGAGCGTCCCGTGAAACGCCGTGTAATACAGGAAGCTGACGACGCTCGCACCCGCCAGCACCGGGTTCCTGAAAATGCCCAGCGGAAGCAAGGGTTGTTTCCCCTTGAGCTGGGTCAGCACGAACAGGCCCAACCCCAGCACGCCGGTGACCAGCGGGCCCCAGACCCAGAGATCGCCGAGGCTGTGCTCCGACCACCGGATCAACCCAAAGTTGAGCGCGGCCAATCCCGTCGTCACAGTCACCGCACCCCGCAGGTCGAGTCGATGTCCAGCCGCCGCGTCTTCGTCCGGCGGGAGCTTGAGCGCGAGGATCGCCAGGGCGCCGAGGGCGAGGGGCAGGTTGATGAAGAAGACGCCGCGCCAGAGGTTCGCGCCCGCGAGCAGTCCTCCGAGCACCGGTCCCAGAGTCGTGGCCAGCACGCTGAACGCCGACCAGGTGCCAATCGCGCGGCCACGTTCGGCCGGTCCAAAATAGCTGGAAATCATTGCGAGCGATCCGGGAATCATGATCGCCGCCCCGACGCCCTGCGCCACCCGCGCCGCGATCAGCGCCTCGACGGTCGGCGCCAATCCGCACGCCATGGAGGCAACGATGAACACTCCAATCCCGGCCATGAAGGTGCGTCGCCGGCCGTAGTGGTCCCCGAGCGCCCCGCCAAAGAGCAGCAGCGCCGCGAGCGGGAGCGAAAACCCATTTGTCACCCAGAGGAGATTCGCTCCGGTGGCTCCGAAATCGGACTGCAGCGCGGGCAGCGCGACGCTCAGCGCGGTGCCATCGATGAACGCCATGCTCGAGGCAAGGATGGAGGTCACCAGAACCCATCGGGCGAGCGGGCGGCGGGAGTCCTGACCAGGCGAAGGGGTCGCGGGTGCACTCATGATCGTCGCCGTTCCACCCGGATGGGCACCGCCGCGGAGGGTCGCAGGGTGATGCCGCCCACCGGCGCCGGCAGCGCGCCCTCCAGCAGGGTCACGCGGAAGCGCGACAACAGGGTCGCCAGGATGACCTTGGCCTCCATCAGTGCGAAATGCTGTCCGATGCAGGTGTGCGGTCCCGCGCCAAAGGGAAAATAACCATCGCGCAGCAACAGGGGCGGCTCACTGGTCCGAAATCGCGCCGGGCAGAACACCTCGGGCTGGTCCCAGCGGCCAAGCTGGCGGTGCACGACATAGGGCGCCACCACCACCGCGCTGCCGGCGGGAATTCGCCAGCCCCCCAGATCGTCCGTCTCCACCACGCGCCGTTCGACGATCCAGATCGACGGATACAGGCGGAGCGTCTCCTGCAGCACCGCACTGATTTGTTCCAGCTGCGGCAGGGTTTCGATGGCTCCCGTTTCACGCGCATCGAACGCCACGCGATCCAGCTCGGTCTGCACGTGCTCCAGCTCGGCAGGCGCGGTCGCGAGGAGGGCAAACGCCCAGGTCAGCGCACTCGCCGTCGTCTCATGGCCCGCCAGCAGGAACGTGACGACATGGTTGCGCAGGTCCTCGTCGCTGAGCAGCGCGCCTTGTTCCGTGCGCGCCTGCAGGAGCAAACCCAGGAGGTCCACCGTCGCCGGCCGCGACCCGGCTCCGGCGCGACGGCGGTCGGCGATGATGTCCGCCACGATGCGGTGGATCGCCGCCAGCGAGCGGCGGAAGGCAAGGTGGCGCGGGAGGGGGAGCCAGAGCGGCAGATTGGCGACCCCACTCGTGCGGCGAAAGAGCTCGTCGAGCAGCACAGGAAACGCCGCCTCCACCTCACCGACGCGACCTTGAACCTCCGCCCCGAGCAGGCACCGCCCGGCGACCGCAAACGACAACCGGCTCATCTCGGTCACGAGGTCGAGCGTGGCCCCGGTCGCCGCCGCGCGCTCCCAACCCACACAGGCCTGGTCGACGACCGTCAGCATGGTCCGACCGAGGTCCATCAGGTTGCGGTGATGGAAGATGGGCTGCACGGCCTGACGCTGCTGTCGCCAGGCCGTTCCTTCCGAGGTCAGGAGGCTCTCCCCGGTCACCATCCGGACGCGGCGGGAACTGCGGGTGTCGCGCAGGTAGTTGGAGGGGCGGACCTGCAGCACCTCGGCAATCAGGGTGGGATCCGACACGAGGTGATAGGTCAGCGGCCCGAGTTTCAACCGGGCCACCGGCCCGCAGGTCTGCGCCGTGGTGAGGAGGAACCCCAAGGGATCGCGCTGGAACGCCCGGGCGTGGCCCAGAACCCGGGTGCCAGGTGGGCTGGGCGCACGCCCGGCTGCGGGTGGATCGTGGCGGTCGGGGGCGTCGGGGGACACGCGTTTCATCGTGGATAGCCCCAGCGGTCGAAACAGGCGGCGGCCGCCGCACGGACCTTCGCGCGAGTCGGCTCGTCGAGGGGCGCAAAGGTGTTTTTCTCGTAGTTCCGCAGCGAACCCACGTAGGTCTCGAGTTTCGGGCGCAGCGGGGCGAATCCGTCCATGCCCAGCGTCGCATAGATGCGTTCCACCGTGCCCACGGGATCTTGTTCGAGCTCCGCGAACGACACCTCGCAGAACTGTCCCGCCGGAATCGACGGCACATCACGGAACAGGGCGTCGAAGACCGTGCGGTACCGGGCGAGGATTTCATCGCCCAACCGCGTGCGATCCGGTCGCTGGAGGTAGGTGTGCCAGAGCACGGTGTCGTAGAACTTCAGCTGGCTTTGATAGACGGTGTAGGGGTCGCGATGGATGTGCACGAACCGCGCCCGGGGAAACAGCTCGCGCAGCATCCGTACGCGGGCGGTATTGGGCGGCGACTTCAACAACAGGGGACGCCCACCGTACTTGTAGGACAGTTTTTGCGTGAACTCGAGGTGCGCCGCCTTCCACGCCTGCTCGTCGGCCGGAGTCGCCTGATCGAAGGTCAGAAAACGCTCATAATGCGCCATCCGGCGCGGGAACGACATGCCGACGTAAAGGGAGCGCAGGGAGAGCAAGGCTGGCGCAAATTCCTCCTCCTGAGGCGATTGAAAGCTCAGCGCCATATTGTCCATCAACCGCTTGGCCGGCACCATCCAGGCAAAGCGCTTCGCGTTCACGTCCTCCGTCGTCAGAAACGTGGCCGGGTTGACCACCTGGTAGGTGTTGGCGAAGGCAAATCGCTCATCCAGGGCGAGCAGGTTGTGCAGGTGGGTCGTGCCGCTGCGCCAGTGCCCGAGGATGAAGAGCGGCTCCGGGTGAACCCGGGCCGCGGCAACAAGGGCGCCAAACCGGCGACGTTCGCGGCGGGCATACCAGGCGTTGAGCAGGCTGGTCACCGAGATAAACGCCGCCCGGTGCCAGTAAGCCGGAGAAACCGCGAAGTCGTTCTCACGCAACAGCCGCCACCAGGCGCCCGCAGTGATGCCGGCCAGGTAGTTATGGGACAAGCTCCAGCGGTGCTTGAGCGCGGCGCGCATCCGGACTGAGTTACGCGCCCCCCCGACCGAGGCGAGGCAATTCCTGGAACCACTGCCTTCCCCTTCCATTGGAGCTGGCCTCGTTGAGGCCGGGACGGGACCCACCGGTCCCGCCTCCGTCGTCCGTTCTCTTCACGCGACGCCAATCCCTGCGGGGTCGGCGACCCCACCTCCACCGGGCGTGGGCATCGGATCGAGACTTGTGATGACGTCCCGGCCTACAGCTCCCTCCGCCATTCGTCATTCGGAATTCGTCATTCGTCATTCCAGCCAGCCCCCGGCTGGCTGGCCGGCCTTCTTTCGTGGTTGAAGGGCCTCTCCCGTTCCGCCTAACACCTGCCATGCCTGCCTCGCATGATCGGGCCCGGAATCACCTGGAACGCCTCTCGACGGGCTTGTCGCCCGAAGAACTGGCCCGCCGGCTCGCTCCGAAACAGCACGCCTCGCCACCGCGGGTGCCGCTCGCCACCCAATCATCCCCGGATGTGGTGGAAAAACGCTGGGCGCTGATCCCACACGCCGCCGGGGCCCGGGCAGAGATTGCGGACGCCGCCTCGCTGTCCCGTCATGACCTTTACGCCCGCAACATCGAAAACTTCATCGGCACCGTGAACCTGCCCGTGGGCCTGGCCGGGCCGCTGCGGGTCAACGGGCTCTGCGCCCAGGGCGATTACTACGTGCCTCTGGCCACGACCGAGGCGGCACTGGTCGCGAGTTATCACCGCGGCGCGAGTGTGGTGACGCTCGCCGGGGGCTGCACCACCTTGATCCTCAATGAGGGCGTGGCGCGGGCCCCGGCCTACGCCTTCCGGACGCTGCTTGAGGCGGGGAGTTTCGTGCAGTGGTGCCTGCAGCACATGGAGGACCTGCGCGCCGCAGCCGAGGGCACGACGCGGCACGGTCGGCTGCTCGACGTGCGTTTCGCCATCGAGGGCAATCATGTGTACCTGATGTTCGATTTCACCACGGGCGATGCATCCGGGCAGAACATGGTGACGATTGCCACGCAGGCGGTGTGCGACCACATCGCCGCGGCGTGCCCGCTGAAACCGCAGTATTTCTTCGTCGAGAGCAACATGTCGGGCGACAAGAAGGCCAGCGCCCAATCGCTCCAGGGTGTGCGCGGACGCAAAGTCAGCGCCGAGGTGCGCATCTCCCGCAAAATGGTCACCCGCCACCTCCACACCACGCCGGAAAAGATGGTGGACTACTGGCGCATGTCCGCCCTCGGCGGCGTGCTCAGCGGAACAATTGGGGTGCAGGGACACTACTCGAACGGCCTGACCGCCCTCTTCATCGCCTGCGGGCAGGACGCCGCCTGTGTCTCCGAAGCCGCGGTCGGTGTCACCCGCTTCGAGGTCGGGACGGAGGGCGAACTGTACGCCGCGGTGACGCTGCCCAACTTGATCATCGGCACGGTGGGCGGTGGCACCGGGCTGCCCACGCAGCGCGCCTGCCTGGAGATCCTCGGCCTCGCCGGCCCGGGCCACGCCCGCGCCTTCTCCGAGGTCTGCGCCGCCCTCGCGCTGGCCGGGGAAATCTCCATCATCGCCGCCCTCGCCGCCGGTCAATTCACCCAGGCCCACGCCCGCCTCGCCCGGGGACAGAAGAACGGGAAGGCGGCCGCGGAAGCGCCTTCCGGCGACGAACCGACATGATGCGCGGAGCAACCGATTGTAGGTCGCTATGGATACATTCTGTCGGTTAGGACCGCCTCGAGCGGGCGCGCCAGCGCACCCGCTCTATCATCCGACGCCGGAAACGCCCTGCTCCTCCAGGGTCCGATGTGTTCACGCGACGCCAATCCCCGCGGGGTCGGCGACCCCACCTCCACCAAACGCCGACCTTGGAACGCACTACGATGCGCCAAGACACGATTCCGTTGGAGGTGGCCTCGCTGAGGCCGCGACGGGACCCACCGGTCCCGCCTCCATGATCCGATGTGTACACGCAACACGCCCCTCCGCGGGGTCGGCGACCCCACTCATTGTAGGGCTGGCCCTCGCGGCCACGCCTCGCGTCGAAAGATCAACCGCTCTGCGCAACCAAAACCACACCCTGCTGGCATCCTGGGACCTCACGTCCATGCAACGGTATTCAGTCTGCAAAGCCAGGCGTGCCCGCAAGGGGCAGCCCCCCATCGGGATGCAGAGTCGATGCCTTCTTCGCGTCCGACCTTCGCGTCTCCGCGACGTCGCGCTTAATCCGAATCCTTCCGCATGAACCGGTGGTGGATCTATCAGCGCGAGCGTTTCCCTCTCGCCGCGCATGGCCCGCTGATCCTCGCGTTCAGCGCCTCGGCGGTGAGCTACTCGGCCTTGCTGCGCGGGTTCTCGACGGCGCCTTCGCTGCGCTCGTTCGCGGTCGCGTTTGTGGTCTCGCTCGGCTCCTTCCTGCTGCTGCGTATCGCCGACGAATTCAAGGATCAGGAAGAGGACGCCAAATACCGCCCCTACCGCCCGGTGCCACGCGGCCTCGTGCGCCTGCGCGAACTCGCCTGGATCGGGGTCGGCGTGGCGGTCGGTCAGCTGGCCCTTGCCCTCCTCATCGGCTGGAAACTGGTCGGGCTGCTCGCCGTCACCTGGATCTATTTCGCCCTGATGAGCCGGGAGTTTTTTGTGCGCGCGTGGCTGAAGGCCCGGCCGGTGGTCTATCTGTTCAGTCACATGGCCATCATGCCGCTGGTCGACTGGTTCGCGACCGGGTGCGACTGGGTGTACGCGGGAGGGACGATGCCGCCCGGGTTGTTCTGGTTTCTGGCGGCGAGTTTCTGCAACGGCATTGTGATCGAACTGGGTCGCAAGATCCGCTCGCCCGGGCAGGAGGAACCCGGCGTCGAAACCTACTCGGTGCTCTGGGGTCCGCGCATCGCGGTGCTGGCGTGGCTGGCGGCGATGGGCGCGACGCTCATCTGCGCCGGGTTCGCGGGGGCGCGCATCGCCTTCGCCGCGCCGCTGTTCGCAGTGCTCGGAACCTGCCTGGTGGTCGCGGCTCTCTGCGGTCGCGCCTTCCTGCACTCCCCCGAGCCCAAGGCGTCCAAGCGGATCGAGACGCTCTCGGGCGTCTGGACCCTCGCCCTCTACTTGGTGCTCGGCGTCGTTCCCCTTTGGCTCAAATCCTAGTCGCCCGTGACCTCGCACCTGATCCGTCACCAAGACCGAATCCCCGCCGGCGCGCGGCTGGGTGGCAAGGCCGGCGCGCTCGCGCGGCTGAGCGGCACCGCCCTGCCCATCCCGGAGTGGTTCGTCATCCTGCCGGAGGCGTTCCCGCCCTCCCGGATCGGCGCGGAGTTCCAACTCAAGGCGGGGATGGCCGACGGCATTCTCGCCGCCGCCCGGGCCTTGTCCACGGAACCGGTGCTCTTTGCCGTCCGTTCATCCGCGGTCGACGAAGACGGGGCCGAACACTCGTTCGCGGGACAGCTGGACAGTTATCTCTTCGTGCCGCTCGACCGGCTGCTGGAAAAGGTGGAGGCGGTCTGGCGCTCGGGCTTCAGCGAGCGCATCCTCGCCTACCGACGGGAACGGGGCCTGCCCGAATCGTCCCTCGCCACCGCCGTGCTCGTACAGCGCATGATCGAGGCCGACTCGGCGGGCGTGGCCTTCAGTGCCGATCCGGTCGGCGGGCATCGCGGCCATGCCATCGTCTCCGCGGTCTTCGGGCTGGGATCGTCGCTGGTCTCGGGTGAGTGCGATGCGGATACGTTCACCGTCGGACGCGACGGCCGGGTCCTGCACCGCGCCATCGCCCGCAAGACCACGGTCCATCTCGCCGCGCCGGGCTCCGCCGAGGGATTGGCCGCCCACCCGCTGCCGCCGACCAAGGGGTCGCTCCCGGCGCTGACCGACGAGCACGCCCAAACCGTGGCCGCGCTGTCGCGGGCGACCGCACGGTTCTTCGGGCGTCCGCAGGATATCGAATGGGCGCTGAGCGGGGGCAAAATCTGGCTGCTGCAATCGCGTCCCATCACCTCGCTCGGCCCGCTGGCCGATCCCGACGGGGAGTTGACGCTCTGGGACAACGCCAACATCGCCGAGAGCTACAGCGGGGTCACCACACCGCTGACGTTTTCCTTCGCCCGCAGCATTTACGAAGCCGTCTACCGGGAATTCGCCCGTCTGATGGGCGTGTCGGAGCGCACGGTGGAGGCGAACCGCGATCTCTTTCCGCGCATGCTCGGGCTGATCCGGGGACAGGTCTTCTACAACCTGATCAGCTGGTACCGGCTGCTCGCCCTGCTGCCGGGGTTCTCCGTCAACCGCGGCTTCATGGAGCAGATGATGGGCGTGAAGGAAGGGCTGCCGCCGGAAGTGCTGGAGAAACTCGTGCCCGTCGGTCGGTGGGGGAAAATCCGTGACGCGTTCGCGCTGACCGGGGCGACTTTCGGGCTGCTGCGCAATCACCTCACGCTCCCGCGTCAAATCTCCCGTTTCTACCGGCGGCTCAACGCGGCGCTCCTTCCGCCCGCCGTCGCCCTCGAGGACCAGCGTCCCGACGAGCTGGCCGCGCACTACCGGGATCTGGAGCGCCAGCTTCTGCTGAAGTGGGACGCGCCACTGGTGAACGACTTCTTCGCCATGATCTTCTACGGCGTCGCCAAGAAGCTGACGGCCCGCTGGTGCGATGACCGCGACGGTTCCCTGCAGAACGACCTGCTTTGCGGTGAGGGCGGCATGATCAGCGCGGAACCGGCCCAGCGCGTGCGTGAACTCGTCGCACTCATCACCGCCGACGTGTCCGCCACGACGCTGCTCTGCACCGGCACCCGCGCCGAGATCGAACGCTGGGTGCCGACTGCACCGGAGTTCGCCGCCCGCTACCAGGCCTATCTGGAAAAATTTGGGGATCGCTGCCTCGAGGAGCTCAAACTGGAAAGCCTCACCCTGCACGACGATCCCATGCCGCTGCTGGTGTCCATCGGCCAGTACGCCCGCCGCTTCGG
>JAEUGY010000085.1 GCA_016794625.1 Opitutaceae bacterium | reverse complement strand
CCCAAAGCCTTCATCGGCATCTACCAGATGTCCGAGAAACCCTAGCCCCGCCGGCCGCCTCCTCCGCCAGCCCCCCGTCGGACCGCCGTAGAAGCTCCGTTGCCCCCTCCGTTGGAGCTGGCCTCGCCGAGGCCGGGTTTTTCCCGCTTCGCGCTCCCTCCACACTACGCCTGCCCTCCCCGCGGGGTCTGCGACCCCACCTCCAACGGATCCTCTCCACCCCTTCGGCCCCCCTCCGTTGGAGCTGGCCTCGCCGAGGCCGGGCTCTTCCCGCTTCGCGCCCCCCCTCCACACCACGCCTGCCCTCCCCGCGAGGTCTGCGACCCCACCTCCAAAAGACATCTAGGCGTTGACACGACAAAACACCCCTAAATTGGGGTCTTTGCGTGCTCGCTGAAATCGAATGTCGCGACCGACCCTAGGTCCGCCATGCACCTAGCCCGACTCGAGCGTACCTGGGTTCCAACGCCGATAACGTTCATCACGACATGCACGGCTGCACGCCGCCCCATTCTGACCTCATCGGAGATAGCTGCGATCCTTCGACGTGAATGGTTCACAATGCAGGTCCGTCATGGCTGGGCCGTCGGGCGATACGTAGTCATGCCAGATCACGTTCACTTCTTTATGGCGCCATCCTCGCCCAAATGCCGCTTGCTATCCACTGCGATCGGGAAATGGAAAGAATGGTCCGCCCGTGAAATCGCAAAGCTAGCCGGCCTTCACACTCCGATTTGGCAACCTTCGTACTTCGATCGAGTGCTCCGTTCCGAAAAGGATTTTTTCGAAACGTGGCAATACATTCAGCACAACCCGGTTCGCGGAGGATTAATTGCGAATGCCGTAGACTGGCCGTACTCGGGTTCAATCCACTTCGAATCCTATCGAGTGGCAGCTGAACCACGCCCGGAGTGAGTACAGGCTCATTCGAAACCGAATAGGATCGAGGGCGCAACAAACACCCACGCTTCATGCCACTCCCCCTTCCGTTGGAGCTGGCCTCGCCGAGGCCGGGTTTTTCCCGGATCGCGCTCCCTCCACACCACGCCTGCCCCCCCGCGGGGTCTGCGACCCCACCTCCAACGGACACCCGCCACCCCGTCGCCCCCTCCGTTGGAGCTGGCCTCGCCGAGGCCGGGCTCTTCCCGCGTCGCGCCCCCTCCACACCACGCCTGCCCCCCCCGCGGGGTCTGCGACCCCACCTCCAACAGACCCGCCACCCTTCGGCCCCCCTCCGTTGGAGCTGGCCTCGCCGAGGCCGAGCTGCCCTTCTCCTCACCCTCCCCCGCGACGCCCCGCTCCGTCTCAGCCGGGCAGGCGGAGGACGAACCTCGCGCCGCCGCCGGGGGCGTCGGCGATTGTCACCGTGCCGCCGTGGGCCTCCACGATGGCTTTGACGAGGCTCAAGCCGAGTCCGAGGCCGCGCTGGGACCGGCTGGTGTCGCCCCGGTACAGGCGGCGAAACACGGCCTCGCGCTCCGCCACCGGCACTCCCGGGCCGGTATCACTCACCACCAGCTCCACGCCGGATGACTCCCGCCGCACACTCAGCGTCACCCGGCCACCCTCCGGGGTGTACTTGAGGGCGTTGTCGACCAAGTTGTTCACCGCCTGCCCGAGCCGGATGGCATCGGCCGAGGTCTCCACCGGCTCCGCCGGCTGTTCCACGGTGATCACCATGCGCTTCTCCTCCGCGACTTCGCGGTAAAGATCCGCCGCCCGCTCCACCACGGTGCGCACATCGAGGCGGTCGCGGTCAAGTTTGAGCGCCCCGGCCTCCGCCGCGGAAATGTCGAGCAGGGTCTCGAGGAGGTGCAGCACGCGATCCGATTCATCAATACAATCGACCAGCGCTCCGCGCGCCTCGGCCGGATCACCGCCATCCTGGATCGCCAGCTCGGCCGTGCCGCGCAGGCGGGTGAGCGGGGTGCGGAGGTCGTGCGCGAGGTTGTCGAGGGTGTCGCGCAGCACGCGGACGTGCGTGGCATTCTTCTCCAGCAGGGTGTTGATCTGGCGGACGAGCACCGCGAGCTCGCCGCTGCCGGCCGGGCCCGGCACGCGCGCCCCGAGGTCGCCGGTCTCCACGATCCGTCGCGCGGTCTGGGACACAGCCCGAAGGGGTCGGGTCGCCCGCCACGCGAGCAGGGTGCCCACCGCCACCGAAACCAGGAGCGCACCGCTGCCAATGCCGGCAAACGCGCGTCGCACGGGCGCGAGGAGCACGGCGCGGCTGTCCGTGCTGCGCCCGACCTGCATGAGGGTGCCGTCGGGCAGGGGGCGCGAGGCTATCGCATAGTCGCGCGCCGCATTCTGGGGCACGCGCACGGTGCGGATCTCACGCAGGGCCGTCACGCCCCACCCTTCGGGCAAAGGCATGCGCTGGACCTGGGTCTCGATCCAGTCGGGCGGCACGGACGCAAAGAGGGTCTCCCCGGCCGGGCCAACGACCCGCACAAAATGGGACCGCACCTCGGGCGAACTCTCACGCCCGAGCTCGCCGCGCAACGCGGGCACGCCTCCGAGCTCATACGCGATCGCCAGGCTCTCCGCCCGGCGCTCAACCGCCTCGCGCTCCCGCGCCTCGAGCGCCTCCGCCAGCAGCCAATAGAGCACGCTGAACAGGAGCGCCGTCACGCAGGCAAAAATCAGCGCATACTGGAGCGCGAGCCGGAGGGCGAGGGACTGGCGGAGGCGCTCAAACATGGCTGCGGAAAATGTAGCCGACACTGCGCACGGTCTCGATGCGCCGGTGGTCGGGATCGATCTTGGCCCGGAGTCGGTGCATGACGACGTCGACGACATTGGTCTGCGGATCAAAACTGTAGTCCCAGACATGCTCGAGGATCATGGTCTTGCTCACGGGGCGGCCGGCATGCCGGAGCAAAAAGGCGAGGAGGGAAAACTCCCGCGGCTGAAGGTCGACGGCCTTTCCGGCGCAGGTCACCTCGCGCGAGACGAGGTCGAGGGTCACGTCCCCGACCACGAGGCGGGTGGCCTCGGGCGTCTGGGTCGCCCGGCGGATGAGGGCCTGAATGCGTGCGAGCAACTCCGAAAACGCAAAGGGCTTGGTCAGGTAATCGTCGCCGCCCGCCTGCAGTCCCTTGACCCGGTCGTCGACGGAGCTCTTCGCGCTGAGAAAGAGCACGGGCAGCACGCTGCGGCTTTGACGGAGGCGCTTGACGAGGCTGAGGCCATCGAGCCGCGGGAGCATGACGTCCACCACCGCCGCATCGTACGGGGTCGTCTCCGTCAGGAGCAGGGCGGCCTCGCCATCAGGGGCATGATCGACCGCAAATCCGGACTGCTTCAGACCGCGCACGACAAACGAGGCGATCTTGGCATCATCTTCGACCACGAGCACACGCATGTTGAAAAGGCTGTCGGGAAACCCGGCACGAGGAAAGGCCGGAAAGAAAACCGGCACCGAGGCCGAAGGCCCCGATGCCGGGTTGCAAACCACACACCGAAGGGGAAGCCGCCCGTGCGCCTCCCCGCAAAGGGTCAGCGAATCATCGCTTCAGGACTGGGCCGTTTCATCCACCACCACGAAGACGGTGCTGCCGCGGGACCACAGTTTGACCAGGGTCTTCTTGCCTTCGGCAGTCTCGCTGAGGGACACCGCCTCTTCCGCCGACGACACGGGCTGGCGGTTGATCTCGAGGATCACGTCACCCGGGCGGAGGCCCGCCCGCGCCGCCGCGGAATCCGGATCAACATCGGTGATGACCGCACCGCGGATGCGGCCGGGCAGGTTCATGGAGCGACGGGTGTCCGCATCAATGTCACCCACGGCCACGCCGTTGAGCACGCCTTCATCCTTGGCCTTCGCCAGGTCTTCCGACGGGTCGCCAAACATCCGTCCGCCGCGACCGGTCTTGGGACGCTCGATCGTGGTGACCTCGACTTCCTTCGCCTTGCCGTCGCGGAGAATCTCCAGGTCCACCTTCGTGCCGGGCGCAATCGCGCCGATCGCGAAGGTGAGGCGGTTCGCGTCCTCCACTTTCTCGCCGTTGACGGAGGTGATGACGTCACCGCTCTCCAGTCCCGCCTTGGCCGCCGGACTGCCCGGCGCCACGTCCGAGACGAGCGCACCGGCGCGGGCTTTCAGACCGAGGTGTTCGGCGAGAGAGGGCGTGACGTCCTGCGCGCCGACGCCCAGGTAACCGCGCACCACCTTGCCGTGCTGGACCAGACTGTTCGCCACGTGCCCGACCAGATTGGCGGGCACCGCCAGGCCGACGCCCTGAAAACCGCCGCTCCGGCTGAGAATGGCGGTATTGATGCCGATCAGACGGCCCTGGATGTCGACGAGGGCGCCACCGGAATTGCCGGGATTGATCGCCGCGTCGGTCTGGATGAAGTCCTCATAATCAAGACCAAGACCGGGCCGCCGGCCCTTCGCGCTGACAATGCCGGTCGTCACCGTCTCACCGATGCCAAACGGATTGCCGATCGCCAGCACCCGGTCGCCGACCTCGATCTTGGTGCTATCGGCAAACGTGATCGCCGGCAGGTCCTTCGCCTCGACCTTGATCACCGCCACGTCGGTCTGCGGATCGCGGCCCACGACCTTCGCCGTCAGCTCGCGACCGTCATCGAACGCGACCGTGACCACATCCGCGCCCTGGATGACATGGTTGTTGGTCGCGATGTAGCCATCGGCACTGATGATCACTCCGGAGCCGAGCCCGCTCTGCGGCGGCTGCTGGATCTCGGGCATGCGTCCGCCAAAGTACTGGCGCAGCATCGGGTGATCGAAGCCGGGAAACTCGGGCGAGGCCGCAACCCGGCGGGCCTTGGTCGAGGTGGTGATCTTGACCACGCTGGGCGCCACCCGTTTGACGACCGGCGAGTAACTCGACGGTTCCGACTGGGTGCGGTTGATCGGCTGGGCGTCACGTTTGAGGTCCACGCGACTTTCCGAAGAGGGAGCAGCCTGCAGGCCGACGATGATGCCGGCCAGCGCGAGGGATCCGGCGGCCATCCAGACGCGACGGCGAACGAGGAAGCGAGAGAGTGAGGTGTTCATGGTTGTTTTCAGTGACCCCAAGATCGCACACGCACCTCTCACCTTCCTTTCTGGAAAATGACAAAAGTGTAATTCCATGGCGCGTTTCCGGACTCGCGCCTCCGGCGGGTGTTTTTACCCATCATTTGACAACTCGTTGCCAAATAAATGCTTGCGACCAGGGTGAAAGCGGCAAAACCTGCAAGAGGCGTGCAAACCGCCGATTTCCGTAACCCGTCCGGACCGCCATCGTCATGTTCGGCAAGAGACTGAAACCACACCCTGACCCATCCCGCACCCGGCCGCCCTCCCGGCAAACCGCCCCCGGCGGCCCACCCCTCCCCTCGATTCCCCATCTCACTTCTGTTGTATCCAATCCTCAACACCCAAGCTCATGAAAAGCCTCCGTTCCCTGTCCCTGTTCGCGATGGCCGCAGCCCTGTTTCTCGGCCCGCTGGTGGCTGAAGCCGCCAAGGTTCGCGTCGTCCGCCGTGGTCCGCACTACCAACGCAATGTGGTCGTGGTCCACAAGGCCCACCCCATCCGCCGCGCCATGCATCCGGCTCTCGTGATCCGGCCCGGCCTCGCGGTGCGCGTCAGTCCGGTGCGCTTCCTCCCCGTGGTCGCCTGGACGGCGGTCGTGGTCACCCGCCCGCTCGCGGATCGCATCGTCTGGCAGGACTCGGAAGTCCTGAATCGCGAGGACGAATGGTCCGAGGTGGTCTTCAACTCCGACCAGCGCGGTGAGAAACTCTTCCTCGAGGTGGTCGACGGCCGCGTGCAGCTCGACTTTGCTGAAGTCGTATTCGAAAACGGCGACTGTCAGGTGGTCGACTTCAGCGAGAAGGTCCACAAGCCGGGTTTCTACTCGCTGCTCGATTTCAAGGACGGCCGGAAGGTGGACCACGTCCGCATCGTCGCGAAGTCACGGACGGAGGACGCCAAGCTGGCGCTGCTCCTGCAGAAGTAACGTCACCCCCACTCAACACAAAGGCCGGACCCCGGGGTCCGGCCTTTTGCTTTTCTGGATACAGCGTGGTCCGCGCTCAGGGCGCCGGCGCCGGCGCGGTGTAAACCGCGCTGCCAAACGCGAGGATGGGAAGGGCGATGAACGGCAAGAAGATCATGAGCAGAGCAAAGCCAATGCCCTTGCCGAAGGCGCGGCAGACTTCGATCGATACCAGGATGGAGATGACGAGGCTCACGATCGGAATCAGGAAGAGGAAGATCCACCAGCCCGGCCGGCCCGCGATCTTGATCCAGATATAGAGGTTGTAAATGGGCACCAGGCAGGCCCAGCCCGGCTGCCCGGCTTTCGTGTACACCTTCCACCCCGACACGATCATGAAGATCGCGAACGGGATGATGACGAGCAGCGGGACCAACGAAACGATCAGATCGGGCGATTCGGGCGACATCGAAGTAGGGATTGAAGTGGAGGTTGGCTGAACCATCCCATCTCAATCAAAGCCAGACGTTTATTTCAATGGCGATTCGCCTGGGCCAGTCGGCCCAGGCGTCTCCGCGGGCCCGATTCGCTCACTTCAGCGAGCGCAGGTAGGCGGTCATCGCCTCCGCATCCGCGCGCTCCAGACGGTAGGGCGGCATGGGCGGCAGCACCCCGGGGCGTCCATTGGGGCGCTCTCCGGTCATGAGGAAATGCACCATGGACTCGGAGGTGTAGCCTTCCGGCAGGCCGGCGATCTTCGGCGCCACCGGCATCCAAGGCATCGCTACCGTGGGCTTGAACCCCAGTTCGGAGCCGGTGAGGTGCTTCTCCTCGATGAACCGGCCCTGCTCGCCGCGGGGCGAGTGGCAGTCAATACAGAGGGAAACGTGATGCACGAGGTAGCGGCCGCGCTCGATCCGGCCCCGCTCCGCGAGGTCATTCGCCGCCGATTCGCGGGAGCTGGCCAGAGAGACCAGGGCTAGAACGCCAACCGCGAACACCGCGGTGGCAGGCACAATCAACAGTGAGGTTTTCATAGTTTACCCGCCCTCTTTTGCAGAACTTGGGCCAACAGGCAGACACTCACGCTAGACGCTGATCTGGAGCCGATTAAAAATTCACTTAGCCGATTGGCCCAGGCGTCGGAGTGACCGGATTCGGGACCCCCTGGTCCGTTTTTGGGACACCTCGGCCTTCGCCCCGATGGTTCGTACCGGAGAATCCACTACTCCACAATCGGGGGCGGGGGTTTTACCTCGGTACGGGGTCACTATTCATCGTTCCTTTACCGCTGGGTGCTTGTGCTTTGGTCCGCGGCGCGCCTTCAAGTTCGGTATGACGACGCGCATCTGGGCGACCTTGGTTCTGCTCTTCACCGCCTGCGTCGCCCGGGCCCAGTTCACGGTCTACAGCAGCGGCAGCGTCACCGTGGGCGAGTCGCGTCAGCTGACCGCCTACGTTCCGCTCAGTCCCAACACCGTCTATTGGTCGGTCAACGGGGTGTCGGGCGGGGACTCCCTCTACGGCACGGTCTCGCCCACCGGGCTCTACCAGGCACCCGCGGTCATCCCCGCGGCCAACGCGGTCTCCGTCCGGGCCACCAGCACGGCCTATCCCAACCAGTCGCACGCCGTCACGCTGACCATCACGCAACCGCCGGTCCAGCTCTGGAGCCTCTCACCGACGTCGGTGCGGGCGGGTCCTTTCACCGTGAACCTGAACGGCGCTAACTTTCATGCCGGTTCCGTCGTTCGTTTTGGCACGGTCGATCTGCCGACCACCCTGATCTCCTCCACGCGTCTGCGCGCCAGCGGCACGGCCCTGGCCAGCCAGGTCGGCACCAGCGTGCCGGTCGTGGTCGTGAACACTGGCCTGGGCGGCACGCAGAGCAGCCGGGTCAACCTGCGGGTCACAGCCGCGGTCGCAGTCAGCGTCGTTGTCAATCCGGCCGCCGCCACGCTGGTCACCGGTGCGAGCCGCACCTTCACGGCCACGGTCACCGGTTCGACCAACCCGGGCGTGACCTGGCGGGTGAATGGCGTGACGGGTGGCAACGCCAGCGTGGGAACGATTTCCGCCTCGGGCCTCTACACCGCCCCGGCCATGCTGCCGGACTCGCCCACCGTCACGATCCAGGCGGTCAGTGCGGCCTCCTCCAGCGCCATCGGTCTCGCGGTGGTGACGCTGCAGGCGGCTCCCACCCCCACTCCGACGCCCACGCCGACGCCGACCCCCACGCCCACGCCGCGCCCCACCTCTCCGCCTTCACCCACGCCCACACCCACGCCATCGCCCGTCCCCTCACCCACGCCGGGTCCGACGCCGACGCCCGCCCCTTCCCCGACGCCGACGCCGCCTCCGACCGGGAACACCGTCGATCTGTCGGCCGCCCGTCTGCTCGAGCAGGCCACGTTCGGACCGACGCCCGAGTCGATCGCTCGGGTCAAGGCCCTCGGCGTCGAAGGCTGGTTGAACGAACAGTTCAACCTGCCGGAGACGACCATCACCTCCCCGGGAGGCCAGGGTGCGAGCGCCGTGCAGTCGCAGTACCTGCAC
This sequence comes from Opitutaceae bacterium, assembly GCA_016794625.1. Classification (GTDB taxonomy): domain Bacteria; phylum Verrucomicrobiota; class Verrucomicrobiia; order Opitutales; family Opitutaceae; genus UBA6669. Next base: position 12,478 of record JAEUGY010000085.1, on the reverse strand, counting down.
CGGCTCTCGCAGGCGCCGGATCAGCTGCGCCAGCGGGTCGCGTTCGCCCTCAGCCAGATCATCGTGATCTCGCTGAACAAGAACATCTATCCGGACGAGATCGTGCCGTACCTGCAGATCCTGAGCCGGAACGCCTTTGGCAACTACCGCACGCTGCTCGCGGAGATCTCCACCAGTTCGCAGATGGGCAAGTACCTCGACCTGGCCAACAGCAACAAGCCGGAGGCCGCCAGCGCCGCCAACGAAAACTACGCCCGGGAGCTGATGCAGCTCTTCACCATCGGCTTGTATCGGCTCAATCCCGACGGCTCCAACCAGCTCGACGCCGCCGGCCGGCCTGTCTCCGCCTACGACCAGTTCACCGTGCAACAGGTCGCCCTCGCGTTGACCGGCTGGACCTACGCCGGCACGGGTAACAACAACTGGGAAAACTTCTCCGGCCCGATGGTCGCCCGCGACGTGAATCACGACATGCGGCCCAAGGTGCTCGTCGGTGTCACCCTGCCCGGCGGGCAACCCACGGCCACCGACCTCGACGGAGTGCTGACCTGGCTTTTTCAACACCCCAACGTCGGCCCCTTCCTCGCCACCCGGCTGATTCGCGCCCTCGTCCTCAGCAACCCGTCGCCGGCCTACATCCAGCGGGTGGCCGCCGTGTTCGACCAGAACGGTTCCGGGGTGCGGGGCGATCTGCGCGCCGTGGTGCGCGCCATCCTGCTGGATCCCGAGGCACGAAACGACACGCCCAGCGCGACCTCGGGTCGGCTGAAGGATCCGATCACGCACACGCTGGGGCTGGTGCGGGCCCTCGGGGGATCCTTCTCCCCCACCAACGGGCAGGCCTGGTACCTCGGCCGCACGGGGCAGACGCCGCTCGCGCCGCCGTCGGTGTTTGGGTTTTTCTCGCCGCTCTACCGCATCCCCCGGTCATCCCTGGCGGGACCGGAATTTCAGATCTACGGGCCGACGGAGGCCGTGCTGCGGGGAAATCTCTTCTGGCAGATCCTTTCCCACCCAGGCACGGACTTCCCCGGGGTCTCCATCGCCGCCTTCGAGGCCTTGGGCAACGACGTGGACGCGCTCATCACCAAGGTCGACCAAACCCTCCTCCACGGCCGGATGCCGGCCGGCTTGCGGCAGGCGCTCGCCGTGGCGGTCCAGGCTCAGGGTGACGCCCGCACGCGCGCCCTGACGGCCCTTTACCTGACTTCCCTGTCCGGACTCTACGCGGTTCAGCACTGACCGACCCGCGTCCCACCCTCACCGATCCTCCCGCCGCCATGAACCACGCCTGCACTTTCACCCGCCGCAGTTTCCTTCGTCAGGGCGGCCTGCTCGCCACCGCCACCGGCCTTGGAGGCCTCGGGATGATCAACGCCTTCGCGCAGTCCGCACCGGACTACAAGGCGCTGGTCTGTGTCTTCCTCCTCGGCGGCAACGACGGGCACAACCTGCTGGTGCCGATGTCGGGCGCCGACTACAACGCGTTCCGCGCCGCCCGCGGCTCCCTCGCGTTGCCCGACGGCAACGTCCAGTTGCTGCCCATCACGGCCCGCAACGGGGTGCCCTACGGCCTGAACAGCGGTTTGACCGCACTGCACCCCTACTGGGCCCAGGGCCGGCTCGCTGCGCTCGCCAACGTGGGCATGCTGGTCCGGCCGACCACCCGCGCCCAGTACCTTTCCGCCAGCGTCGGCCTGCCGACCAATTTATTCTCCCATTCCGACCAGGTGCTGCAGATGCAGGCCGGGGATCCCAACGGTTCGGGCGGCACCGGCTGGGCCGGGCGCATCGCCGACGCCACGCGCAGCCTCAACGGCGCCGCCACCTTCCCCCCCGCCATTTCGGTTGCCGGTTCGGCGCTCTTTTGTTCGGGCAACGCCGTGCAATCGACCAGCCTGCTGCCAGGGTTCGACCTTACGGCGGATGGCCTGACGGCCTGGCCCGACAGTGCGGCCGCCGCCAAGCGCCAGGCCCTGCAGCAGATCCTGACCTTCGACAGCGGCCTGGCCATGGTGCAGGCGGCCAACCGAGTCCGTCAGGATGCGCTCGAGCTGAATGGTCTGCTGCGCAGCCTCAACACCGGAGGTTCGCTCTTCACCGCCTTTCCCGGCACCAGCATTGGCCAGCAGTTGCGGCAAGTCGCCCAGGTCATCCAGCTGCGCGGCGCGACCGGCATGCGCCGTCAGGTGTTCTTCTGCGCGCTCGGCGGCTTCGACACGCACTCCGCACAGAGCTGGGCGCAGTGGGACCTCTTGCGGCAGCTGTCGGAAGGACTCGCCGCCTTCTACCGCGCCACGGAAGAGATGGGCATCGCCGACCAAGTGACCTCCTTCACCGCGAGCGAATTCGGCCGCACGCTGCAGCCGAGCGGCTCCGGCACCGACCACGGCTGGGGCAATCACCAGCTCATTCTCGGCGGGGCCGTGCGCGGCGGCGACCTCTACGGCACGTTCCCCACCCTCGCGCTCGGCGGTCCCGACGACTCCGGCACGCGCGGTGTCCACATTCCCACCACATCCCTCGACCAGTTCGGCGGCACGCTCGCGCGCTGGTTCGGCGTGGCCCCCGACGCCATGCCCTCCGTTTTCCCCAACCTCGCCAATTTCCCCACGCAGGGCCTCGGTTTCATCGCCAGCTGAGGGGTCCGGGCGACGATCACCGAAACCGACCCCCGCCCCGGTGTCGCCACGCCCCAACCTGCGGCCTCAGCGAGGCCACCTCCATCAGAGGCCCCCCCTCCGTTGGAGGTGGCCTCGCTGAGGCCGCGACGGGACCAATCGGTCCCGCCTCCGTCGGCGAATGGTTCACGCGACGCCGCTCTCCGCGGGGTCGGCGACCCATTTGCGTCAACCTAAGCTCCTTCCATTGTAGGGCTGGCCCTCGCGGCCATGCCTTGCGTCGAACACCGGACGCTCACGCTCAATCAGAGGCGTGCCCGCGAGGGGCAGCCCTACAACGGGAGGGGCGGCCCGCGCTTACGCCGCGAGGCGCAGGATCTGCTCGACGGTGGCGGGCGTGATTTCGCCGCGCTCGCCGAGCTTGACCATGCCCCGGGCCGCGAGACGGCGGGCGACCTCGGCCGCGGTGTCCACCGACACCCCGTAGTCCGAGAGCCGGGTCTTGATGCCGATCGACTCGTAAAACGCGCGCGTGCGGGCAATCGCCGCATCAATCCGGGCCTCACGGTTGCCTTCGGTGATACCCCAGACCCGCGCCCCATACTGGAGCAGCTTGTCGCCCTTGGTCCCGCGCTGCACGTGCAACAGGCTCGGCAGGACAATGGCGAGGGTGCGCGCATGGTCGATGTCATGCAGCGCGGTCAGTTCATGACCGATCATGTGGGTCGACCAGTCCTGCGGCACACCGACACCGATCCAACCATTGAGCGCACACGTCGCCGCCCAGACCAGATTCGAACGCGCCGCATAATCGGTGGGCTGCGCCAGGGTCTTCGGGCCGACCTCGATCAAAGTCTGCATGACGCCCTCCGCAAACCGATCCTGCACCGCGGCGTCCGCCGGGTAGGTCAGGTACTGCTCAACCACATGCGCGAAAGCGTCGCCAATGCCATTGGCAATCTGGCGCGCGGGCAGCGAGTACGTGGTCTCGGGGTCGAGGATGGAGAATTTCGGATACACATCCGGACTGATGAAGGCGAGCTTCTCCTTGGTCGCTCGCCGCGAGATCACCGCCGCGCCATTCGCCTCGGACCCGGTGGCCGGCAGGGTGAGCACCGCTCCGATCGGCAGCGAGTGGGGCAGCGCGCTCAGGCGCTGTTCGAGGATCTGCCAGGGATCACCCGCGTAGCGCACCGCCGCCGCCACGAACTTCGAACCATCGAGCACGGACCCGCCGCCCACCGGCAGGATCCAGTCGATCTTCTCCCGCCGACAGAGCTCGACGGCCCGCATCAGGGTGTCGAAATCGGGGTTGGCCTCGACGCCAAAAAATTCCACGACGGTCCGCTTGCCGAGCGCCGCCATCACCTGGTCATACACCCCGTTCTGCCGGATGCTGCCGCCGCCGGCCAGGAGCAGCACACGCGCCGTGGCCGGCAGTTCCTGCGCGAGCTTGGCAATTTGCCCGCGGCCGAAATGGAGACGGGTGGGATTGTGAAACGAGAAGTTTTCCATGAGGGCATACCATGCAGCCCCATCGCCCGATGGCAAATCCCCGGGAGGAAAATTGCCCCCCGCAGGGTTCATTCCTGGAGGGCGCCGCTCCGTCGGCGCCGGTTCCGCGTCGCAGACGCCGTCCGTTGTAGGCGGGGTCGCCGACCCCGCAGAGTTGGGCGTCGCGTGAACCATCCGTAGGACGGAGGCGGGACCAGTTGGTCCCGCCGCGGCCTCCCCCCGGCCTCAGCGAGGCCAGCTCCAACGGGCACCCGCAGGGTTCTCTCCTGGAGGGCGCCGCTCCGTCGGCGCCGGTTCCGCGTCGCAGACGCTGTCCGTTGTAGGCGGGGTCGCCGACCCCGCGGAGTTGGGCGTCGCGTGAACCATTCGCAGGACGGAGGCGGGACCGCTTGGTCCCGTCGCGGCCTCAGCGAGGCCGCCTACAACGGGCCGCCTACAATAGAGATGTACCGTTTCGCTTTCCGGTCGTCGAAAACTCGACCCTCGGTCAGGGCAGCTCGTAAACTTCGATCAGCGCCACGCCGGCCGAACCCGCCACGGCCGAACTGACCTGGAGGGTGTAGCCACCGGGCGCGAGCGTCAGGACAAGCGCCGCGTCCTTGCTACCGACGGGCAGCGCAAACGCTCCCACGGACGCCGCCGCCGCCGCCACGGCGGTGGCATCCGCCGGCACCGTGCTCCAGTTGTCGTTCTCGCCAATCTGGGTCTGACCGGAAAACACCTGCACCCGCGAATCCGCCAAGGCATTGGTCACACCAAAGGGCACGAGCGCCGGACCGACGCCGCGGATCAGGACGCGCTTGGACGTGGTGCCGGTGATGACAAAGCCTCCAATGAGCGCATCATCGCCGGTCCCGGCGTCATTGCGCACCGAGATGTTCACGAGGCGCTGCACCTCGGCCTGGGGATTGACGCTGGCGTCGTAAATTTCCGCCAGGACCACACCGACGCCGCCGGTGACATGCACCGAATAACCGCCGGGCTGCAGCGTCACGAGCATCGCCGAATCCGCCGACGTCGTCTCCAGGGCGAACGCACCGAGGCGGGCGAAATTCGCCGCCAGCGCCGCCGCGTTGCCGCCGGTGGTCCAGCCGGTGTTTTCGCTGATCAGGGTGGAGTCACGATAAAGCCGGATGGTCGGATTGGTCATTGCGCCCTGCACGCCAAACTGGGCCAGCGAGGGTCCGATGCCGCGGATCAACACCGGCTTGGCTGCATTGCCGCCAATGACAAAGCCGGTGATCAACACCCCGCCGGACGTCGCCACTTTCGAGCGCGACGACAGGTTGATGATGCGGTCGTTGCGCGCGAGCGTGACATTCAGGTTCAGATTGACGTCGGCCGCGGGCGCGAACGTGTCGTTGCCCGCCTGCGAGAGGCGGATGGACACCGTGCCGACACTGCCGGTCAGGGTGACGACGTCACCCGTGAGCAACGCCGGTCCGCTCTGCAGCGTGATCGTCACGGGCAGGCCGGACGACGAGCTCACCCGCAGCGAGAACGGCGGCGCATCCGTGCGGAGGTCGCCGGGAGCCGTGTAGTTGATGGTCTGTGACAACCGCGACGTGGCCGAAATGCTGCGGTCCAGGCTGGTGGAGCTATAATTGGCATTGCCCGCCTGGATGGCGCGCACCGTCACCGATGCCGTGTCGAGCAGCGTGAGGGTGGAGCCGGTCAGCGTGGCATTGCCCGAGATCAGGGCAAAGGTCACCGGCAGGCCGACGCTGGACGTCGCCGTCAGCGTGATCGGGGTGCCGACCGCCGCCGAGGGAGGATTGAACGTGAGAGTCTGCGAGGCCTTGGCGATCGACATCGTGGCCGTGGCCGTGCCGGCGAAGTTCGAGTCGTCCGACGTGGCCACGACGGTGTAGCTACCCGCCTCCACCGGCGCGGAGGCGCTGCCGTTGTAGGTGAACTTCACCCGGTTGCCCGACGGCGAAGTCGTGGCCGTGACCGACTGGGGCTGACCCGTGTACACCTTGAACAGGTCCGAGAGCGTGATCGTCACCGGAGCCGGTGCCACGGTGAAGGTGCCGTTGACGAGCGACGTGAACGAGTAGTTGGTCGAAGCCAGCGTGCCGATCCGGATGACGATCGGATACGTGCCGACATTGGTCACCGCCGTCACCTCGGTCGACAGCTCGGGGGCGCCCGCGACCGACGCCAGCGTCTCGCCATTGACCAGTCCGGTGAGCGTGTAGGTCAGCGGCGGGTTGATGGTATTGTAGATGCGGGTCTTGTCCTCCGCTTTGACCGTGAGCACGGCCTTGGTCACCGTCAGCGTGCCGGGCACGAGGGTGAAGGAGTAGTTGGTTGCGGCCAGCGTGCCGATGGAGGCCGTGATCGGCACCGTGCCGACGGGCGTCGTGCCCACGGCAGTCGTGGCAATGACCGGCAGGCCCGTCACGCCCGAGGTCTCCAAGGTTTCACCCCCCACAAAGCCCGTGTAGGTCACCGTGAGTGTGGGATTGGCGGCGCCATAGGCCCGCGTCTGATTGTCCGCCCGTACGGTCAGAACCGCCTTGATGACGGAGAGCGTGAAGGTCGAGCTCGTGCTGCGGGCCGGCACGCCGTTATCGGTCGCCGTCACCGTGATCTGCGCCGTGCCGATCGCCGCGATGCCGCTGAACGAGCGGGTCGCCGGATCAAACGTGATGCCGGCCGGCAGTCCGGTGGCGGAGAACGTGAGAGTCTGTTCCGGGTTCGGTTCGACAAACGTGTCCGCCGGGACCGTGTAAACGAACGGAGTCTTGTAGCCGACGGTCTGATTGGGAATGGGCGTGACCAGCGTGGGTGCCGGATTGACCGGGATGACCGCGCTCGGACCCGCCGCCAGGCTGGCATTGCCGGCCCCATCGGTGGCGGTTCCGGCCGCGACACTGATGCCGACCGTGCCGGCGCCGGTGAGATTCTCCAGGGTGACGGTGCGCGTGGTGTTTCCACTTCCCGTGATCTGCACCACCGCCGTGACCGTTCCCGTTGCATTGACCACGATCTGGTTCGGCTGAAGGGAGATCGTGTCCGCGCCCGTGTAAGTCAGGGTATAAGACACCGGACCCGTTTCCGTTGAGGCCACGGAAGGCCCGCTGATCACCAAGCTCGGCTTGGTATTGTCGACCGTATAGACCTGTCCGGCCGTGTAACCGCCCAGGATCGGATTGCCCACGGCATCGATGATCGCGGTGCCGGTCGAACGGAGATCGAGCCGCAGCGTGCCATCGCCTCCGACGTTGGAAATCGTGATGACGTAGGTCACGGTGTCGGTCTGCAACAACGTGGCGAGCGAGCCGCCCGCGGTGCCCGTGGTGGTCAGTTCAAAATCACCGATGTCCACGCCGCTCACCGGTTCGACAAATTTGACCGTGTACGCCACCGAAGTCGCCGCGGTCGGCGATGGCGTATTGCGGAGCGAGGACTCGACTGCAGGGGGCACTCCATCGACCAGCACCGCCGTCAAGGTGCCAATGTTGTTCAGCGTCGTGGCCAGCGGATTGGTCGCGTTGTCGCGAATGACCGAGCCGTTGAGCTGCACCGCGGAGCCGAGGGTGACGCCATTGGTATCGAAGTCGCCCACCGCGACCGTGTACCGAAACGTGAATTGGTTGGTCGCATGACCCGTGGTGTAAACGGCATACGCCGTGGTGCCGCTTTCCAGCAGCACCTGGAGTCGCGGCGTGCCGCCGGTGAGGTCGACAAAGGTGGTCTTCGAGAAGGTGACGACAAAATCCATCGCGCCGCCGGACCGGTAATTGCCGCTCGCCGGAGCGGCCACGCTCATCACCGTCAACTGCACGCCATCAATCACGATGCCCGCCGTGGAACCCACCCCGTTCAGGGTCAGGATCGCATTGTTCGTGGCGGTATCCCGGATGGTGCCGCCATTCAAGTCGATCGCCGCCGCCACGCCGATGCCTGTGAGATCGATGTCACCGGGCTGCACAATGTAACGGAAGGAAATCGCCAGGGAACCGGAGCCTGCGAGGTAAGTGGCAAACACCGTGCCACCCGTGTCGAGCGTGAGCGCAATGCGCGGCGTGCCGCCGACCGTGCTGACCGTCACGGGCTCGCTGAAATAGGCGGTGAAGATGAGCTGGGCGCCAGCCGCGTAGGAGGCGTTGTTGGGGGCCACGGTGCCGGTGATGACGGGCTGCACATTGTCCGTCACCGTGATGATCACGATCTCCTCGTAGTTGTTCGCCGTGCTATCCGTGGTGCGCAGCCGGAGCGTGTACGAGCCTGCGTTCAAGGCCACGGGTCCGACTCGCAGCGTCGCACCGACAATGGCAAACGAGCCGTTGTTGGTGGAACCCGGCCCAATGGCGAACGAGTAGGTGTGCGTATCACCGACGTCGGCATCCAACGTCGTGAGCGTGGCAATGGTCGTGCCGACGGTCGCGGTGGACTGCGTGATGGTGACGGACGACAGTCCGATGTCGGTCGGCACCGCCGCCTTCACGCCGCCTGCGGAGGCAAAGAACACCAGCGCCAGCGCGGCCAGACTCGAAACGGGACGGCGCGGCGCGGACAACCAGGACACCAAGCGGTGACTGAGAGGCAGGGAGAACAGGCGGATCAGGGCGTGCATGAGGAAAGTGGACCAGCGTTCGGCGAAAGGGTTGCTCAGGAAACCATGGCACAGCGACAGGCGCAAGGACGAGGCCGGAGCGGAAAAACCATGGCCGATTCCACGGATGGGTGACATTCCCAGAAACCCCCACGGAGTTTCTCCGATGAGCCTGTCGCGGAAGCCGTGCCCTTGCGCCAATATCTTGCCATCGCTGCTAGCCCATCTCTCCGCCGGACCCGGTCAACCTCAAATCCGGGTCCGAGTCGTGAGAGAACCCCGGCGGGCTGCCGGCATCATCCGCCCTGCTGGCGAAATTTTCAGCGCCTTTCAGTTCGCCCGCGCTCCGTCTCGGCGCTGAGCTCCGGACACCGTCACGCTTCCCGCACCTCCCGCCCCGTTCCGCCATGTCGTCCCCCGTTTCTACTCCTGTGCATGCGTCGGTGGCAGTCCGGCACGGTCGCCCGACCCTGCTGCTCGACGGCCGCCCCACCGTGCCGCTGCTCTACGCGTTGACCGACTGCCCGGGCGCCCGCTGGACATGGGAGGAGGTGCCTGCCCGCAACCTCGCTCTCTTTGCTGAACAGGGGTGCCGGCTGTTCCAGGCCGACCTCTGGCTGGAGTCGCTGCTGCAGCCGGACGGCTCGCTCGATGTGAACCTGGCTCGCCGGCAGATCGCGGGCGTGCTCGCGGTCTGCCCCGACGCCCGGGTGATGTTGCGGATCCACCTCAATCCGCCGCCAGCCTGGTGCGAGGCGCATCCGGAGGAATGTGTCCGCTACGCCGACGCCCCGGCCGAACCTGAGGTGCGCCGGGGGCTCGAACGGTGGATCGGGCGCGACAACGACGCCCCGGTCCGGGCCAGCTTCTCCTCGCTCGCATGGCGCAATTGGGCCACGGACGTACTCTCCCGATTTTGCACCGGTCTCGCAGCCAGTCCGGAGGGCGGCGCTCTCTTTGCGCTCCAAGTGGCCTACGGCGTCTATGGAGAATGGCATCAATTCGGGTTTTTCTGTCACGAACCCGACACCAGCCCGGCCGCCACCCGGGCGTTTCAGCACTGGGCGCGGGCGCGCTACGGCGACGACGCCGGCCTCGCCGTAGCCTGGAATCAGCCCGGGCTGAAAATCGACACCATCGTCCCTCCCGACGTACCCGCCCGCGAGGCCTCCCGCCTGGCCATGCTCCGCGACCCGGCCACCCAGCGACCCGTCATCGACTATTTCCTTTTTCTGCATGAAGGCCTCGCCGACGTGGTCGTGCACTTCGCCCGCACGATCAAGCGCACCTGGCCTCGTCCCGTGCTCACCGCCACCTTCTTCGGCTACTTTTATTGTGCGTTCGGACGCGAGGCCGCCGGCGGACACCTCGGCCTCGAACGCCTGCTCGCCTCGCCGGACATCGACTGCGTTTGCGCCACCCCTTCCTACACCCCCACCGCGCTGCCGCTCGGCGGCACCGGCAACGCCCGCGGACTCGTCGATGCCGTCCGACGCGCGGGCAAACTCTGGCTCGAGGAAATGGACCGGGCCACCTCGGTCTGCGGATGTCCCTGGGACAAGGCCTTCCAGAGCACGCTCGCCGACGACATCGCCGTGCTGCGCCGCAACCTCCTGCAGTCGATCACCCGCGGCGGTGGCACCTGGTGCTACGACTTCGGCCCGGTCGCCGGCACCCCGGCCTTTGCCCGGCTCGGCACCATCGGCTGGTGGGACGACCCCGCGCTGCAGACCACCTGGCGTGAACTACACCAGCTCGCGACCAGCCGGCTCGAGCGTCCGTATTCAAGAGAGAGTGACGTTCTCCTGCTGCACGACCCGTGGTCGTTTGCCCACACCGCCTCCGCCCGGCACGACCCGGCCCGCACCGTGTTCGGGGTCATGCCCGTGTCATCCGTCGACCCGGTGTCCCGCCTGCTGACCGACGGAGTGGTCGAGGCGCTCCACCGTTCAGGCCTGATCCACACCGACGCCCTGCTCAGCGAATTGCCCCGGCTGGACCTCTCGCCCTACCGCCTCGTGATCTTCGCCACCACCCCGGTGCTCGATGAGGCGCAGCGCAGGCACGTGCACACGCAGGCCGCCCGGGCGGGACGCCATCTGGTTTTCCTCGGTTATGCCGGCTGGAGCAACGGCCACTCACTCGGACCCGAGCTGGCGAGCCCGCTCACGGGGCTGCCCACCCGCGTTGAATCCAAGCCCGACGCTGCCGCCACGTTTGACCTCGATGGCGTCGTCGAACGCATCGATTTGGGCCGCTCCTTCGCCGTGCCGGTGTACGACGCCCCCGACGGACAGGTCATGGGACGCTGGGCCGACGGCACCATCGCGGCCGCCCGACAGGAGGACCCGGAGACTACCCGCTGGTCGCTCGCCCTGCCACCCCAGACCCCCGCCACCTGGCGGGCGATCGGACGACGCGCCGGCTGCCGCGTGCTCAACGAACATGACGACACCACCCTGCTCGGCCACGGATTGCTCGTCGTGCACACCCTCCCCGGAGGTGAACGCACCCTCCGCCTACCCGGAGGAGCCAACATCGCCCTCACCCTCCCCCCCCGCAGCACCACCACCCTCGACGCCGAGACCGGCCAACTCCTCCTCGGAGCACACTAACACCCGCCCGCCCTCGCCCCTTCCGTTGGAGGTGGCCTCGCCGAGGCCGCGACGGGACCCTCGGTCCCGCCTGTATCTTCCGAATTCTGCACGCGACGCCTCATCCCCGCGGGGTCCACGACCCATCGGCGTTAACTTTGAGAAACAACGCGGCAGAGACCACTATGGTGAGCGTTGGTTTGGTGGAGGGGGGGGGGGGGGGGGGGCGGGGGGGGGGGGGGGGTGTCGGCCGAAGGAGCGGGGCCGGCGGGGGGGGGTGGGGGTCCCCCTCGGGCGTCCGTACCTCGTTTGGGGGGGTTGTGCCCCGGGGGCCGCCGGCGCGACGCCCTCCAACCGAGCCAATCCGGCGTATCTTCAGTTGAACTGAGGACTCCACCTGCTGCTAAATCTAACGCCTATGGGTCCGCGACCCGGCCTCCAACCGAACCCGGTCCCCTCGACAAGCCCACTCCCTGTTCGCGATCCCTGTCGCTGCGAGCCCTCGCCCGCGTCACTCTGTCAAGAATCAGACCTGACATCTTTGGATTGGACCCACGAGTAGGTGGGGCTGCCCCGTGGATCGAATTTGTCAATCATCCCACTTCCTCGCACCACGGCCATCGTCCTGAGAACGGGGCCGCAAGATCGCAGAGTAAAGTTTTTCCTTACCGGAGGACGCGACAACCTGGTTGGACTTAGGGTCAACGATGCAGGAGTAAGCGTAGATGTTCTCGGGCCAATAGAATGCCACTCTGACTCCCTTTGCTCCGGTAGCCACCACCACATACGCCACACCTTTCGGGATTCGAGCCGCTTCAACCGAATCCGCCTTTACGGCGAGCAATCGAGTGAGGTCCCGATGCCCTTGCGAATCTTGAGTATTCGATCGTGTCCTCCGCGATTTCGCATCCTCGATTTGGTGATCAAGAAGCGAGAGGCACGCCGACCTGAGGACTTGGTTCACATCAAAAACATCACTGTGCTCGTATGATACCATCACGATCGGATCAGTCTCAGTTGCTGCACTCGCCAACCGCAATGAGGTGACACACCAGATACTGACAGCGAGGATTCTTAGCGGAATGAGGTGGACCCCGTCCGTTAGACAGCGGATCGAGTAAAATAAGTTAAATTGAGGGAGGGGGTGCAGGGGGAGGGGCGAAGCTCCTCCCCCGCTCCCTGCT
>JAEUGY010000084.1 GCA_016794625.1 Opitutaceae bacterium | reverse complement strand
ACCTTGGCTTCGATTCCTCGTGAGAAAGCAGCCCATGTTCGTACTGCGACCGGCAGCAAAGTATCAGAAAAATGACCGTGCTGCTGGCCAATTGACTCCACCTTCTTGGCTCTTCTTCGGTCCGGGAAAGGGGAGGAGCATCCCCTCCCCTTAAACCCCTCCCATAAATCTTCGGATTTGTTCACGGAGTACCGATACGAAGCCCCCAGACCTCGTTTCGCGGCTTTGCGCCTCCGTTTGAGAGCCCTGCCGCGTCCATCGATCCTCCACGCCTCCGCGTGAACCCCCTGCCGGCCATCCGGCCTTTCCTCCTCCAAAACGCGATTTCTTGTCACCCCCTGCACCGTTTCGGGTACTCTCCTTTCACACCTCTTCATGAACCCGCGTGCATCCACCCCGCTCCTTGTCACCGCCGACGACGCCGTGCTGGTCGGGGCATGCCTGGCCGGCGACCGGGATGCGTTCGCGCACATTGTCGAGCGGTACCAGCGGATGCTCTGCTCGCTCGCTTACGCCGCCACGGGCAATGTGAGCGAGAGCGAGGATGCAGCGCAGGAGGCCTTCATCGCCGCCTGGCGCCAACTCGGCGAGCTGCGGGAACCGGAAAAACTCCGGCCCTGGTTGTGCGGCATCCTGCGCAACAAGGTGGGACACCTGCGTCGGCGGTACGGCCGCGACGCCATCCTCGGCGCCGAACCGGTCGAAGCCGTGTCGCACCTGGCCACGGACGATCGTCCCGCCGTCGAAAAAGCCATGCAGGATGAGGAACAAGTCATTCTCTGGCGCGCACTCGAACGCGTGCCCGATCTCTATCGCGAGCCGCTCATTCTCTACTATCGCGAGAACCGTTCGGTGGAGCATGTCGCGTGTGCGCTCGACCTGAGAGAAGACACCGTCAAGCAACGCCTCTCCCGCGGCCGCAAGCTGCTGCAAGAGCAGGCGCTGGCCTTCGTCGAGGGCGCGCTCGCCCGCACCACGCCGGGACGCGCCTTCACGCTCGGCGTGATCGCCGCCCTGCCAGCCCTGGCCCCTGCGCCGATCAAAGCCGCCGGCATCGGCGCCGCCGCCGCCGCGCACGGCAGTGTCCTCGCCAAATCCACCCTCCTCGCCACGCTGCTCGCGACGATTTCCGGCGTGGTCAGCGCCCTCATGCAGCTGCGGGCAAATCTCGACCAGTCGCGCACGCCCCGGGAACGACGCTCGGTCGTCAAGGTCACGATCGCCTGCTTCACCGGCGCCCTCGGTTTCCTTGCCACCCTCTGGCTCCTGCGCACGACGGCGATCCGCTGGCCGGAAGCGCGCGGCCCCCTGGCGGTCGTGACCCAGCTCCTCGTGGTGGCCTTCATCGTCGCCTGGCCCTGCCTGATCGTCGCCCTGCTGCGGCATGGCCGCCGCCTGCGCACCGAGGAACGCCAGCGACATCCCGAACTCTTTCAGGCCCCCCGCGACCAGGTGGGCTCGCGGGAGAGCGTTTACCGCAGCCGCGCCTCACTCGGCGGCATTCCCCTCGTGCACATCCGATTTGCGTCTCCCGATGAGGGAGAAAAACCGGTAGTCGGCTGGATTGCGGCCGGCGACCGCGCGGTCGGGCTGCTCTTTGCCTGGGGCGGCTGGGCGGTGGCTCCGGTCAGCATCGGGGCCTTTTCGGTCGGGGTCCTCTCGGTCGGTGCGGTCAGTGTCGGCGTCATCGGTATCGGAACCTTTGGTACCGGCCTGCTCGCGCTCGGGGCCATTGCCGTCGGCGCCCGGGCGTTTGGCTGGCTGAGCGCCCTCGGGTGGCACACCGCGAGGAGCGACGGTTTCGGCATTGCCCGCCACGCCGCCGAGGCACCGGTGGCGTTTGCGCAGCACGCCAACGACGCCATCGCCCGCGTCGCGCTGACCGATCCGCATCCCGAGCAGAACCAGATGATTTTCCTGATCGTGGTGAGCGTCCTCACCCTCATCCCAATGGCCGCCTACGCGGCCGCGGTGCGACGCCGCCTAGGCCCATCCCCGCGCGATCGCTAGCGACACCCGCCGGCACACCGGCCGGATCGTCGTATCTGTCAGTTCCTTACTCCGGCTCCGGCCGGCTGATTCCCTATGCCCTCCCACCTCCCCGCCGCTGCGGCGTACCCGCATCCCTCCGTCTCCGCGCCCGCACCCGGCCTGCCGCCGCGCGACCCGACCCTGGACCTGGCCCGTGTCTCAATCACGCTGCTGGTCATCGCCCATCACGCCGTGCTGGCCTATCACCCGTACGCGCCGCCGGCCGGGACCTTCACCCGCGACTCGCTCATCTGGGGCGCCTTTCCGGTCCTGGATTCCGCGCGGGCGACCGGCCTGGATGGTTTCACGCTCTGGAACGACACCTATTTCATGGCCATGATGTTCCTCCTCTCCGGCCTCTTTGTGCCGTCGAGCCTTGAGCGCAAAGGAGCGGGCGCTTATGTCCGCGACCGACTGCTGCGCCTGGGCGTCCCCTTCGTCGTCGCTTCGGCGATCCTCGCCCCCCTCGCCTACCTCCCTGCCTATTGGCTGCGCGCCGAAGCCACCGGGAATCCCGGCTTCTGGAATGCCTGGCTCGCCCTCGGCGTCTGGCCCTCCGGCCCCGCCTGGTTCCTCTGGGTCCTGCTCGGCTTTGGCGGCATCGCGGCCGCCCTCCACGCGGTCGCGCCCCGGGTCCTCGCTCCGCTGCACCGGCTCGGAAACGCCTGCCGTGAACATCCCGTCCGCGCCTGCCTGCTCCTCGGGCTCGGGGCGGTACTCGTGTACCTTCCCATCGCGCAGGGGGTCAGCCCCTTCACTTGGTTCACGTGGGGACCCTTCACGGTGCAGACCAGCCGGATCGCGCTCTACGCGCTGTACTTTGCCTTTGGGTATGCGCTCGGCACGGGAGGAGGCCTCGGCGCCCTCACCGCCTGGCTCGCCCCGACCGCGCCCCTCGCCCGGCGCTGGTGGGTGTGGCAGACCGCGGCGGGCCTCGTTTTTGTCGGGTTTGTGGCGGCCTTCATCACCTGGCTCATCAGTGCCGGCAAAGGCACTCCCGCACCCATCGCCGGAATCGCCTCCACCGTCCTGTTCGCGCTGACCGGTGCCGTGACCACCTTCGCCCTCCTCGCCGGTTTTGCCCGCTGGAGCCCGCGCTGCCGCACCCCCATCGCCTGGCTCGCGCCCCAGGCCTTCGGTATGTACCTCCTGCACTACCCCATCGTCACCTGGCTCCAGTACCTCCTGCTCCCTTTCCCCCTCCCCGGACTGGCCAAAGCCGCAGTCGTCACCACCACCGCCGTGCTCGCCAGCTGGACCACCACCGCCGCCCTCCGCCGCCTTCCCGGCTTCGCGCGCGTGTTGTAATGAAGCGTCGAATTCAACCAGCTCCCACTCCGATGCACGGTCGCGCCGGGTTGGAGGCCTCCTGCCGGTCTCGGGCGCAGGTGCGGCCTTGCATCGGCTGCTAGACGGTCGGAACAGTTCCGCCATCGATCACGTAGTCGGCTCCGTGAATCGAAGCGGCGCGGGGAGACGCGAGAAAGGCCACGAGTTCGGCCACTTCCCAGGGGTGCGCGGGCCGACCGATCGGAATTCCGCCTAGCCCTTTGAGGATGTTCTCGCGAGCGGTGTGTTCGTCGGTGCCGCCATGGTCCGCGAGTCGCTTGACCATGGCCTGCGCTGCTGTCGTATAAATCCATCCGGGAGACACCGAGGTCACCCGAATGCCTTTGGGACCAACCTCCTTGGAGAGCGCCTTGCTGTAGGTCGTGAGGGCCGCCTTCGCGGCGGCATAGGCGATCGTGGACTCCGGCAGGGGCAGTTGCCTCTGGATGGAGGAGACGTGAATCACCACTCCGGATCCCCGCTGCACCATGGCCGGAACGAGGGCCCGATCGATGCGGACCGCAGCCAGTAGATTCAGATTCAATTCATGGAGCCAGTGTTCATCGGTCAGCGCAGCAAACCCTCCGCCGGGTGAGGAGGAACCGCCCAGATTGTGAATCACGATATCGGGCACACCGAACGACGCACGGAGCGCTTCGAGGGCCATGGCCGAGCCCGTTGGCGACGAAAGATCCGCGGCGATCACCCACGCCGGCAGGTCCGAGTCAGCGGGCTCCCGCCGCGCCGCCGTGGCTACGCGCGCACCGCCAGCCGCGAGCCGGCGAACCATGGCCTCACCCGCGCCTTTCGTGCCGCCGGTGACAAACACGCTTCGGCCCGCGAATTCGGAGCCGAGAGACAAGAGATCCAGGGGAGAGGCATTCATTGGATGGTGAGCCGTGAGATTTTTCCGTCCTGCAGGAGGAAGGTGTAGTCGAGATCAAGGGGACTGCCGGGGAAGTTTCCAGTGACGCGCCCGGTCATCTGCACGGAAGCCCCGCGCACCTCGACCTGAGTCGGTGCAGCCTGCGGTTGGGCGCTCGCGCTGGACTCGGCAATCCACCGCTCGATCGCGGGGAGGCCAACATGATCTTTCTGCTCGTCGCGAACGATGGCGTCCAACGTGAACCAACCGATCGCGCCGGCGGCGTCGAACCGGTTGGCGCAGGCGAGGTACTGCGCGATCGATTCCGGCAAGGAGGGGAGGAGATTTGTTTTCATGGGTTCGAGTGACCGCAGGATACCACCCGGCCGCAGAATTGCCCAATGCCGTGTTTTTGGGCTGGCTCATACTCCCGGTATGAGCAACAGGTTCAGGGTGGAACTCCGCCACCTCCGGTACTTCGTCGTCGTGGCAGCGCACGGATCCTTCAACCGCGCGGCCCAGGTGCTCCATCTCACCCAGCCCGCGCTGAGTCGCCAGGTCAAGGATCTGGAAGAGGAGCTGGGTGTACCGCTGCTCCTACGCGGCAAAAATGCGGTCAGGCTGACCGATGCCGGCGAACGCTTCTATGAGGAGGCGCGTGAGGTGCTCGCCCGCGCGGAGCTGGCCGTGCAGCGAATCCGCGGCGAACGACCAGGCGCCGTGCTGCGTATCGGCTATGCACCGTCAGCGACCGCCGGAATCCTCCCGCGGACCCTGGAGCGATTCCAGAAGGAGCATCCGGCCGTGCGGGTCGAACTGGTGGATGTCGCGCCCACCGAAATGCTCCGGATGGCCCACCAAGGACGACTCGATGTCCTCATCGCACTGGAGCCCGCCGTGACCACGACTCCCGGGTTTCACTGGAGCGTCCTGCGCCGAATCAAACTCGTACTGGTCCTCCGAGCGGATGATCCACTCGCAAAGCTCAAGCGCGTGCCGCCGAAACGACTACGAGACGTGTCCCTGGTGGGACTGGCGCGGGAGAACTTCCCCAGCTACGTGCCGCACGTCCGCAGCATCCTGAAACCGCACGGCATTGTGCCGCGGTTTGTGAAGCTGGAGAATGACGGCGTATCGACCCTCTTTGAGACCGTCGAAGCGCACCGCGCCGCCGCCATCCTCGCCGATAGCGTGGTCGGAATCCTGCCACGCGCCCTCGTCTGCCGCCCCTTCTCCCCGGAGTTCGAACCGGTCGTCGCCAAACTCGGAGTCTCAGCCATGCACCCCACCCCCCACGCCGCAGCCTTCGCCCGACTCTTGCGAGAAGAAGCCACGAAGCAGATCAACCGCCACTCGTGAGCGACGTGGTCGGCGCAGCCAGACAGGACGCGCCCCACGGGATCCATCTCAGTCCCGTGGTTCGAGACGCGCACGCAGGTTCTCGCGCGTCTCGAGATGAAGACGACGCAAGGAATCGCGTTCCCTCTGATCGCGGAAGCGACCGTGCTGGTCGATCTCGGCCAGCGCCGCCTCCAGTCGCACGCTCAGCGCCTCCACGGCCGCCCGGTCGCTGCGGCCGCGTCCGGCGATCGTGACGTAAACAGGGCTGGTGTGGGCAAAGATCGCCTTGCCGAAGACATTGATCCCTGGGCCCGTGTAGCGGGATCGGATCGTATAGGGCTTCTCGGGTGGAACGCGCAGCGCCAGCCAGCCGGGTTCGTCGAGCACCACGTCCACCTCCATTTCGGCCTGATGATGAGCGCCGGATCGACGCGCCGGCGCCTCGTGCACCACCCGGCCGTTGTAGACCAGCTGCAGGCGAATGAAGTCCGATCGACCCATCGCGCGGGCACGGACGCGCACCGCCCGCCCCGCGGCCAGCGCCAGAGTGTCGCCTGCACGAGCGTGTTCGACCGTGAACTCGAGGAACGGCTCGTTGGTAATGTAGCTGCGTCCTGCGGCCAGCTCCTGGAGAAACCCTGCGTGCGTCAGCGGCTCCCGGGATTCAACCATCACTCGCGAAAAGTCCCACACGCCCCAATCTGAACCCGTCGAGAAGGGAACGCGCAGACCGGCGTTGAGCAAGGGGTAGTGCACCGTCTCAAAGGTCCCCTCCGTGCCGCCGTCGTAGATATTCTGGGCGTGCAGCCAGCCGCCCACCCAACTCGGGATCCATTCCGCACCCTGCGAGCCGTGGCACCAGACCACCGCCCCACCCTCGTCCCGGGTTTGCCGCATGCCATCGCGCAACGGCGTGCCATCGGTCGCGTCCGGCGTGTCCGACATGCCGGGTCCGAGACTGGCGGATACACGGTGGCGGCCCAGGCCAAGCAAGAGCACATGACCATAGCTCATCGCCACCCGGGAATTGTCCTGGGTGTAAATGGCCTCCTTTCCAGTCGGGAGTCGGGGCGACGAGGGATCGATGACACGCACTCCGCCATGCCGGTGTTCAATGCCATCGACAAACCGGGTGACACCGAGGGAGAAAGCGCGCAGGTCATCGGCCGTGTAGTCGTTGGACACGATGTCCACCCCGGGCTGCGTCAGGTAGGAGACATACACGAGGTCCAGGTCGTCGGACTCCCCGACCGTCCGCAAATAGGCATCGGCCTGGGCCCGGGAGACAAGGTCAACGCCCATCTTGAGGCGGGAGCGCAACAGCAGATGGAGGTGAGTGTTGACCGCGCGGAGCGACGTCGCGCTCGGATCAACAAAAGGGACTGCCTCCAGGAAAACGCGGGTGACCTGCGCCGGTCCAACTCCGACCCGATCCCGCCTGATCGCGACCCCCATTCCCCGTGTAGACTCAACGAGGTAATCCCCTGCCGGTATCACCAGATCCGCCGTTCCAGGCATCGAGTGCCAGCCCGCCGGACGCTCAAACAGACCCGGCAACGCCACCGCCTCGGTGCCGCCGTGCCGCGTGACGCGAATCAGGCCGCCTCTACCGTCCTTCCAATTCAAGCTCAGGTTCGGCGCTCCGACGACCGCTGGTTGGCTCGAGGCATCAGCCAGGCCCAGCTCTCGGGAACTCACCGGCTTCGTATCCTCATGCGCGCGCAGCGGAACCAAGATCCAGGCAAGCGCCCAGAGCCCCACGAAACGCCCGGGTAAAAATGTCCCCACCGTTGCGACGATCCTCATCGGTCCATCCCTTCGTTGAAGTCAGGCCCAACCCGTCGGCCACGGATTGCACCCGGGTCATGGGTTCAAGCCTCCCTTTCCTCCCAACACGATCCCCAAAACGTCGGCAAACATCAAGCATCAGGAAAAACCTCGCCCCCTGGGTCAGCTCGGAATGGCGCTCAACAAAAACGTAAAACCTACAAGGATAATATTTTCCGATTCCATTCCTTCCTTCCATCGTAGGATGAGCGTGGTTGCGCAAACGAAACAGCGTGAAGGCGCCTGTGCATATTGAGTCCCGCACGTGGCCCCTTTCCCGACGCCATACCCTACCGCGCCGGGACTTCCGAGCGAGCGGACGAGAACCCAGCAAAGAGGAACACTGCAGCGTGAACAAATTTGACTTTCGGCCCAAGCCCACTGAGCAAACCCACGATGCCCAAAACGACAGTCCAGAACATGTACGGTCGCCCGTTCGAGATTCTCGAGGGCGACGATTTGCAATCCCTCTGCGAAGCAACCATCAAAGCGGGAGGGGGCGCGCTGGCGACCAATACCGCCATGATGTGCCGCCCGTTCTGCGCCTCTGGCGCTGGCAACCCGATCATCTCGGCCAACCGGTCTCCCATTCCCGGGTTCGAGTGGGATGAAATCTGGTTCGGCTTCGAGGATTTCACCTCGGAGGAGGATTTCCTCCGCAAGCATGGCTATTTCGGTTCCGGCCGGTGCTACATCGTCGTCCAGGTCGGAGGGAAAAAGAAGCTGGTCGCGCTCAAGGATTTCATTCGCCACGTCCCCGACGCCCTGCTCGGACCGAAGCTGAAATCGTTCGGCCACGGTATGTTCCGCTACTCCAAGTTCTTCATCAACAAGAACCGGCTCCCTCACCATTCGCACGCCGTCAAGGAAGAGGCGTACTGGATCGAGCCGACGATGATCCCCGACTACGATCTGTTCGACGAACAGTGCTTCATGTCCATCGGGTTCCACGAGGATTTCGGTCCCGCCGAGCTGCGCAAGTATCTGACCACTGCGGGATGGAACGATCCCATGATGAAGATCAAGCGCCACGCGCGCTGGTTCTACATGCGTCCGGGCAACGCCATGATCATGAAGACGAAGAACCTTCATGGTCCGGCGGCGTTTCTTCCTCACTACGAGCCCCAATATCTCGACGATGGTTATCGGATGTATGAACCGATGCCGAAGATTCCGCGGAGCTTGCTCGTGGGCCGTGAAATCCCCGCGCGTTTCCGGGTGACCGACCCTGAAGCCGAGGCGAAAGTCGACCGGGACGAACTGCTCGACTACCTGGTCTCGGACGAGGCGCTCGACTGGAAAAACATGCACGATCCGCTGTATGGCGAGAAACACTCGTGCACACCGATCCTCGACACGCAGACCTCGGACGGTCGGGACGTCACCGATCACTGGGTGATCTACGGCGCTTTCGGCGCTGCCAACAACCATCAGGTCCTGGCGTCGAAACGCTTGGTCATTCAGCCGGGCGTGGAGTACCGCATGAAGGATCCGGTGGGCAGCGACATGATCTGCACGGCCGGAGTCGGAACCGTCGGAACCCACGTGGCCGCGGCACCGCGGGCGCTCAAGCCCGGAGACTTGGGCAACTGGTGCTTCGTCATTCCCGCGCAAACCGCCAGCGAGGTTGTCATCAAAAACACGGGAGACAGCGAAATGGTGCTGCTGAGAACCTTCGGTCCCGACCATCCGACGATGCCGGTCCTGCCTTGGCAGGACCGCAGCACGTTGGTGGTGAAGCCGAGGTCCACAACCTAAGCTGCCTGGCCGGTGTTCACGCGAGTCCTCGTGTGAACACCGAGCGGCGATGGACGATCGTCCGTCTGCCCTGCGCACCCTCACTATTCGGCGCGCAGGGCGATCATCGGGTCCACTCGTGAGGCGCGGCGGGCAGGGAGCCAGGCGGCGACAAGGCCCACGACGGCAAGGACGAGCGTGAGCACGAAATAGGTCGGAGGGTCGCTGGGACTGACGCCGTAGAGCAGCGCCGCGAGGAGGCGCGTGAGGCCGAGCGCGGCGGCGAGGCCGATCGCGAGACCGATGACGACGAGGACAAAGCCTTGCCGCCCCACGAGGCGGATGACTTCCACGGGCGAGGCGCCGAGCGCCATGCGAACGCCGATCTCCGGGGCGCGCTGCGACACATTATAGGTCATCACGCCGTAGACCCCGAGCGAGGAGAGGAAAAGGGCGCCGAGTCCAAAGGCGCTGAACACCTGTCCAAAGAGGCGGAAGTGCCAGCGGTCCAACTCCTCGAGGTGGGCCATCGTGTGCACGTCGTAAATCGGAACCCCCGGCTTTACGGCCTGCACGGCGCGCTGCAGCGCGCGGCCGTAGGGCGCGACATCCCCGGACACCCTGACCGCGTAGCTGACGAATTGGACATCCTGCTGCTCCATGGGATGGTAGACGCCCCCGATCTCGTAGCGGTCCTGGAGGCGCAGCGGGGCGTTGCCGACGACGCCGATGATCGTGGCCCATTTCGGCTCCTTGGTCTCAATGCCCATCTGGATACGGCGACCGATCGGATCCCGCCCTCCGCACCAGCGGTCGACGAACTGCTGGTCCACCAAGGCGACCATCGGCGCATCCCGGGTATCCGCCGGTCCGAACATCCGGCCGCGGAGCAGCGGGATGCGCATCGCGGGGAGATAGCTCGCGGTGACGATGTGCCAGGTCGTGACGTTCGCCGCAGCCACGGTTTCGGGGAGGGCATCGCCCTCGAGCACGAAGACGTTGCGGTTGTCGCCGCGGGTCGGAAGGACCGCCGTGGCCCCGACCGCTGTCACTCCGGGAACATTTCCGAGTTCCTGTGTGAGGCTCTCGAAGAAGCGCCGCACGTCTCCCTTGTCCGGATACTGGGTCGGCGGCAGGCCGACGCGGAAGGTCAGGACGTCGGATGCGTCGTAGCCTGGAGGGGTGGATTGAAGCTTGAGGAAGCTGCGGACAAAGAGGCCGGCACCGATGAGCAGGACCGAGGAGAGGGCCACTTGGGTGATGACGAGGGCCTGCCGGAGCGCGAGCGCGCGGCGGTTTCCGGTGGCGGTGCGGCCGCCGCCGTCCTTCAGCTCCGCGCCCGCCCCGCGCGAAGCATGGAGGGCGGGGAAAAGGCCGAAGAGCAGGGTCGACCCGAGCGCGGTCGCGGCGGCGAAGCCGAGGATGCGCCAGTCGAAATCGAACCGGATCCACCCAGGCATGACGGTCTCCGGGATGGCGGCGATGATGAGGCTGTCGGTCCAAACGGCCACGAGCAGACCGGCTGCAGCGCCAAGAAGCCCGAGCACCAGACTCTCGGTCAGGACCTGCCGGATGAGGCGGGCGCGGGTGGCTCCCACGGCCACGCGGATCGCAACTTCGTGGGCCCGCGAGGTTGCCAGGGCGAGGAGGAGATTGGCGACGTTCGCACAAGCGATCAGCAGCACGAGGAGGGCGGCCCCGAGCATGAGATGGACGAGGAGCCTCTCCTCGGCCGTCTCCTGCTCCCGCATGGGAACCACGATGAAACCCTTGTCCGTATTGGTCGCCGGATACTCTTGGGCGAGGCGCGCACCGAGGGTGGCCAGTTCGGTCCGGGCCTCATCCAGGGAAACCCCGGGTCGCAGCCGGGCCAGCCCGGGCAGCCCGTGGCTGGAACGCGCCGCCGGATCGCGCACGTGCCGCAAGGGTGTCCACATCGCGTGCTTCTCGGGGAAGGAAAACCCGGGGGGCATCACCCCGACGATCGTCGTCGGCCGACCGTTCATGACCTCGACGCGACCCACCGCGTTTTCGCGTCCGCCAAACCTCCCCTGCCACAGCGCATGGCTGATGATCGCGACGGGCTCCGCCGTGGGCTCGCCGTCCTCGGGAGTGAAGAGCCGGCCCCGGTACGGCTTGACGCCGAGCATGGCGAAGGCGTCGGCCGAGATGTCGAGGCTCAGCACCCGCTCCGGCGTGTCACCGGTGGTGAGGATCATCGTGCGTCCGTAGAACGTGCTGAATCCCTCAAGCGTCCGACTCTGTTCCCGCAGGTCGAGGAAGTCGGGCATGGAGAGCGGGTAGAGCTGGTCCGGCCGGCTGAGCTGCTGGCTGCGGATCGAGACCACCCGTTGCTCCTCCTGCACAAAAGGCATGGGCCGGAGGAGCAGCGCGCTGAACGCGTTGAACATCGCTGTGGACATGCCGATCCCCAAGCCGAGGGCGACCACCGCGACCACAGTCGTCCCGGGATTGCGGGTCCACAGGCGCAGCGCGAAAGAGAGGTCGTGGAGCATCGGGGTCGTCAGGGCGTCACGCAACCCCTTGCAGTGTCTGTGCCAGAGGATCCATAATCGCTTAACCCATTGTTGAATAGGTATTTAATTCGATAACGAATCGGCAACGCAACCCGGCGGGCCTCAGATCCGGGAAGTCGGCGTCCCGAAAGTGGGACGCGCAAGCACGAGGGGCCGACCCTCCTGTCCTCCCCCTGTTGATCGTTCTCCACGGCTCTGGCGATCACTTGCCCGCGGAGGCAGCGGCGCGATTGGCGCTCTTGGTCTGCGCGAGCATCCAGGTGTAGAGCGCGTCGGTGCCGTAGGCGTTATCCCAGCAGTTGTGACCCACTCCTGGATACTCGGTGTACTGGGCGTTGCTTCCGGCCTGCGTGAGGGCGGCGGCCATGGCGCGATTGGCTTCGACCGTTTCCGGACGGTCTTGATCGCCGCAGAAATTCCAAATGGGAAGTCGCGCGTCCGTGAATGCGCGGGCGTGGGCCAGCGCGGGTCGGGAACACATCGGCACGATTGCAGACCAGGCCGTAGGATCCGTGGCGGCGATGCTCCACGTGCCGCTTCCACCCATGGAGAGCCCGGTGAGGACGACGCGATCGGGATCGGTGTTAAACTCGGCCTGGATCTGTTTCAGCATTCCGAGCGCCCGCTTCGCGTCGTCGCCACCCGCCAGCCAATTGGAACCCGCACGGCACTGAGGCAGCACCACGATAAAGGGGAACGTGGTCTTGCGCTTCCAGATCGCCGGTCCGATGCCCGCCATGAGCTGATCGACATTGTTGTCACCGCGTTCCCCGGAGCCGTGCAGGAACAACATCACGGGAGGCTGGGCGGCGGTGGGAAGGGTCTTCGGCACAAAGACGAAGAACGGATGTTTGCCTCCCTGCGGGTCAACGTAGGTTCGTGGGAGGTACCCGCTGGGAGCGGTGGGGGCGGCGGCCGACGGGGGGCCCGACTGAGCCAGAGCCGCGGCCACGAAACTCAAAGACAAAGCAACGAGCAGGGGTAGGCGCATGCCACGATGCATGGCAGCGTCGGACGCGGGGCGCGAGTGCAGAGCAATGGCCCCAAGCGCGCGTCACCTTTAGGATTGTGCCTTCGTTCGTCATATGCGAATGAATGTCAAGTTCTGCGAGCGAAGCTTTCTTCTGCTCCGTGGACGTATGCCCGCACCCGCTGCCTCCGTCAGTTCCGTGACCTCTCGTGTCTCATGAAAACAATCCAATGCCTGTTGGTCGCCTGCGTGATGAGTTTTCCTTGGGCGGCTGCCGCTCATGCGGCGGGCGAGAACTCGGACCACCCCGTGACGACCGAATCCGAGGACGCGCGTCTCAAACGGATTTCTGACGAAGTGCACCGCCGCAGGGCACTGCGCGAAGCCCAAGGGGGGCCGATGCACGGAACCAATAACAAGTTGGTGTCGGAGCTTGTAAGAACGGGCGGGGTTTTCGGACCGGAAGGTGAAAGCGGGGTTCGACCCGCGGCGGGGGTATCGCTCAATTTGGCCACCGTACCCTTGGTCACGGTGGCTCGGCTTTACGCGAAACTCATGAACAAGGAAGTGATGGTGAGCTCAAAGGTTGCAGCTCGTCTCATTTCGCTGGAGGTGACGGAGGTGCCGCAGGACGAAGCTGCCCGTGCCATTCAGGCCGCCTTTGTCGTCGCGCGTGTCCGGCAAGTGGAGTTGGATGACACCACCGTAGCCTGGGTTGACGCGCGGTGAGTGGAACGCGGACCTGAGCCGCGCTAGAGTCAAGGCGCCCGAGTGGGCGGACGCTTCTTGAAGTACGTCTCCAGCGCCGCAATCAGCGGCTCGATTTCCGTCTGCGTGACAGTCCAAACAATCTTGAAGTCCACCGCCCCGTAGTCGTGAGCGATGCGATTGCGCATCCCGCGAATGCTCTTGAATGGAATGCCGGGCAATTCCGCTTCCGTGGCCCGGTCGATCTTGTGGGCCGACTCGCCGAGCACGGACATACGCATCGCAACGGCGTCCCGCTTTTCGTTGTTGTGCCAGAAATCCTCATACGCGATGCCGGCCATGTAGCCGCGGATCAGTCGCGCCGCCTCCAGCATGTCATGGAGATAGGCGTCCTGTGATTTCGGAGCCGGCCTACCCACGATAAATCTCCTTGGCGTCCGCCAGAATGGAGGCCCGGCGATAGGGATTGGACATCTGCTCGACCGACTCGCGCGTCAGCAGGTGCACCGGGACACCCAGGATCGCAGCCATCTCGTCCTCCATCGTGAAGAAGCGCAGGCCCGGATTGGCGCCAAAGGTCGCCAGCAGATCGACGTCGCTGCCTCGTTTGGCGTCGCCGCGCGCCGTGGAGCCGAAGGCCTCCAGCCGGGTGATGCCTGCCTGTCTGCAATAGTCCGCCAAGAGTTGTGCGATCGTCTCGGGAGCCGGCGGTACACGCGAGCGGCGCGGCCCGGGTGTCTTTCCGCTTCGCACGGCCTCCCAATACGCGATCGCCTTCGCCCGGTTCGCAACGGTCTTGGCGTTCGATCGCGCTCGCCCACCCTTTCGACTGAAGGTCGCGTGATCCATCCCCTAAAGCTAAGCGCTTAGCATTACTTTGTCGATGGAAGATTCATAACCAATTGATGCGAAAATTTTTAAGAATCACGCAGGTACCCATCCGCCCCGCGGAGCGCTAGGCGAGCCCTTGATGCAGTCAGCGCGCCTTCCGCTCAATGATCAGCCGAGCAACGCATTCCCCACCCCACCCTGCGTCCGTTTCGCCTCCCTGCACGCACTCACGAGGCGGCAGTGAAACGCTCCTTAGGGGGCCATCATCACGGCATTGATTGGAGCGGGCGGCGGCAGACGGGGGCGTGCGCAGAGCGAGGTCCGAAGCACTCGGGATTTGGCAATCGAACCACGGGGCGTCTCCCAGGGTGCAACTCCCGTCGCGGGTCCGACGGTCTCGTGCAACCGTTGCACGACGTCAGGGTGGCTTGTCCGCGCGGCGGGGGTTTCCTCTACCATCGGTCAGCCCACCCCGGCTTCGTGCCTCGGCTGTCCTCCCCCCAGCCCCTGCCCCCTCCCTCCCCGACATGAACCTCCGTCTTCTTCCCTTCGCGGTTCTCACCCTTTCAGCGCTCCCGGTGACGGCAGCTGAGGTAACTCCGCCGCCAGCCCAGCTGACCCAGGACGCGGTGCAGCTTTCGCCGTTCGTCATCTCCACCGAGCGCGAGACCGGCTGGTCCGCCACCGACACGCTCTCGGCCACGCGCACCAAGCAGGCGTTGAAGGACGTGCCGGTGAACATCGATGCCATCACGTCCGATTTCATCGAGGATCTCGGCCTCAACACCGCCGACGAGGTCACTCGGTTCGTCGCCAACGTCTACGCCGCCCCGACGATGGAGAACGACAATCAGACGGACAACTTCTCGTTCCGCGGGCTCTCGCAGCGCTTCAATGTCTCGCGCAATTACTTTCGCTGGTACGTGCCGAGCGACACCTACAACGTCGAGCGCATCGATTTCGGCAAGGGTTCCAACTCGCTCATCTTCGGCGACGTCGAGCCGGGCGGTCAGGGCTCGGTCTTCACCAAGCGCGCGTTGATGAAGAACTTCGGCACACTCGTGGCCCAATACGGCAGCGAGGGCGCGTACCGGTACCAACTCGACCTCAACCGCAAGCTGCGCGACGGCCTCGCAATCCGGTTCAACGCCATCCGCCGCCAGGAGAAAACCTTCCAGGACGCTTCGGCCTACAAGCTGGAAGGCGAAACCCTGGCCCTCACGTGGGCGCCATTTAAAAACACGATGATCCGGCTCGAGGCCGAACAAGGCGAATTCGGAAACGCGCGCGGCTTCTCCGGCATCACCATTCGCGAACAGTCGGCGCGCTCGCGCGGTTTCACCAGCTCAGGCCCTTGGTACACCTCGGATGGCAGTTGGTTCAACCAGTCCACGCTGCCCGCCGCGGATCGCAGTTCGACCAACGGCCCGGCGGGCGGTTCGCTTTCGCTCCTGGAAGGCGAATTCTATGACGTGACGATGCGCAACGCCGCCGGCGCCATCGTGGGCACCAAGCGCATCAACGGCTTTCCAAAGCACTACAACCTGCGCGGGTCGTTTGACCGGCAGGCCAGGCCCTTCAACACGTATTCGGTCACAATCGAACAACGCTTCGGTCCGCTCGGCGTTGAACTGGCCTACAATCACCAGAACCAGGACGGGCTGCGCAACGACAACTTCTTCAGCAGCACGGTGAGCCTCGACGTCAACGGCCGCCCCTACATCGATACCACGGGCATCGACTGGAAACGCTTCGGCAACGACGTCGACGCCTTTCGCGGCACCGCGGTGCTGCCCTGGCAGCCCTTTAGCTGGATGAAGCAGCTCTTCGTCGGCAGCGTCGAATACCGCGAGGACTTCACGAACAACTACCGCAAGGCGCTCTACAACGTGAAACGATTCGAGAACGGCCTGGTGACGGCGGTGAACCAGACCAGCGATCGCGTGCGTTTCCGGCTCTACCTCGACGATCCCGCGTTTTACTCCCGGGGGCTCTTCGATCGCTTCACCCTCGAGAACCTGCCCGCGACGGCCGACTTCCAAGCCAAGCAGCTCGCTTTCGGCTCGGCCGCGGAAGGCACCGAGTGGCGCCAGGCCTACGCCGGCGCGGTGTCGGCCAGCGGAGTCTACTTCAAGGGCCGCCTGCAGTCCTTGTTCGGCGTGCGTTGGGATTGGAATCGTACCTACGAATACAAGGGCACGCGCACCTTCGGTCCCTACAACGAGGACATTGCGCCGCCAAGTCGCGAGGACGCCTTGCCCGGCGAGTATGTCGAGAACCCTAATCTGCACCTCTTCAATACGAGCTACACCGCCGGCCTGACCTATGCGATCACGCCCGACATCAATATCTACGCCGTCTACTCCGACTCGTTCCGCTGGCAGGAGGCGCGTACCTTCGACATGAAGGTCTTCGGGCCGATTTCCGGCGTCACCCAGGAAATCGGACTCAAGGGCGGGTTGTGGAACAACCGGGCCACGTTCACCCTCGGGGTGTTCAACATCGATCGGCAGAATGTCGAGTTCCGCTGGAACCCCTCGAGCTTCAGCGGCGGCGATGTCGAAGATCTGATGAACCCGAACAACATCACGGCCAACGATCCCGCGTACCTCCGGTCCTGGCGCGACGTGAATCAGTTCCGCTCGGTCATGTCCACCGAGTCCTCCAAGGGCTTCGATCTCACGGTGATGACGCGTCCGTTCAAGGGCATGCAGGCACGCTTCACGCTGGGCAAGACCGACGTGATCACGCGGCCCGACTTTAGCTCGTTCCGGGCGTTCTACGAAGCGGCGGTGAAGCGCGGGGATGAGGCGCCGGCCTTGATCGCCGATGCGAAAGAGGTGCTGGATTCGAGCGACTTCACGACCAAACCCTCCGGCGCCCGAGCCTCCCCGTGGTCGGCGAGCTGGATTCTCGACTACAATTTTCAGCCGGAAACGTCACGGTTGCTCAAGGGCGTCCGCCTCGGCATCAACGGCAGTTGGCGCGACTCGTACCTGCTGGGCATCAGCCGGGGGAAGGAACTCATCGGCGGGACGACCCACGGCGTCAGCGCCTATGTGTTGCGCGACCAGAAGATCTGGCGTCAGCAAGTTCGGGTCCGGGTCGGGGTGAAGAACCTGATCGACCTGGAGAACACCGGTGACTCGCGCAAGACGGGGTTCACCACGTTGGCGAACGGCGAGGCCGTCTACCGCTACACCTACGTGATGCCGCCGCAGTACGATGTCACGTTGACGGTGCGATTCTGAGCGGACGTCGATCGGCAGCTCTCCGCATGAACACCCCCTTGCTCGTCGCGTTGGCCCTCGGCGTTCTCGCTCCCGGGCTCGTGTGCCACGGGGTTGAGGCCGTCGACGTTGCCGCCAAGCCAGCCGGTCCCTGGAAATCCTATCCGACCCGGACCCTGGATGATCTGCCGTCGATCGCCGCGGCCCCGGCCGATGCCGGGTTGAATCGCTTTGGCGGGCGCACCGACCGTCCAAGCCGGGCGACCGGTTTCTTTCGCACCGAGCGCATCGACGGGCGCTGGTGGCTGATCGATCCCGAGGGCGGGAGGTTCATCCACCGTGCGGTGGTGTCGGTCTCCATGCAGAGGGCGCCGGGCGCGGTGGCGGCGCTCCAGCAGAAGTTCGGCGGGGAGGAGCCGTGGGCCACGCAGACCGCCGCCTGGCTGCACGAGCAGGGTTTCAACGGTCTGGGGGCCTGGTCGGACACGACGCGGCTGCGCGCGGCCCCGCAGAAACTCGCCTACACCCTCATCTGGAACTTCATGAGCAGCTACGGCCGGAAGCGTGGCGGCACGTATCAGTTGCCCGGACACACTGGCTACCCCAAGAACGCGATCTTCGTCTTTGATCCGGAATTCGAGATCTTCTGCGATGAGCACGCGCGGCAGCTGGAGGCGACCAAGAACGACCCCTGGCTGCTGGGACACTTCACGGACAACGAGCTGCCGCTCAAGCGGGATACCCTGGCCAACTTTCTGTCGCTGCCCGAAACGGATCCCGGTTTCCGCGCGGCGCAGGCGTTTCTGCGGGAGCGACGCGGCGCGACGGCCACGATCAAGGATGCCACGGAGGTGGACCAGCAGGACTTCCTCGCGCTCGTGGTCGATCGCTACCTCGGCCTCGTCACCCGCGCGATCCGCCGGGTCGACCCGAACCACCTCGTCCTCGGCTCCCGTTTCCATGGCATGCAGGTGCGCTACCCGGAGACCTTCCGCACCGCGGGCCGGCACCTCGATGTCGTCGCCGTGAACTATTACCACGCGTGGTCGGCGGATCCCAAGCTGGTGGCGATGTGGGAGCGCGAGTCGGGCCGGCCTTACCTCATCACCGAGTGGTATGCGAAGGGCATGGATGCGCCCGGGCTCGCCAACGTCAGCGGCGCGGGCTGGGTCGTGAAGACCCAGCGCGACCGCGGCCGCTTCTACGAAAACTTCACGCTCAGCCTGCTGGAGTCGAAAGGCTGCGTCGGCTGGCACTGGTTCAAGTACATCGACAACGACCCTGAGGACACGAAGGCCGACCCCTCGAACCGCGACTCGAACAAAGGCATCGTCAGCAACCGCTACGAACCCTACGCCGATGTGCTTACCGCGATGAAACGGATCAACGAACGAACCTACCGGCTCATCGAGCACTTCGACGCGGGCAAGTAAGACCGGGCAACGAGCGACGGACCGATCGCATCGCCCCCCGGGTGACATGCCCAAACCCCACGCGGCAGGGCTCGCCCGTAGCTGGCGAGACGAAACCGCGGAGCGGATCCGCAACTGCCCATGCGCAACGTGGGCGCCGTAGCCGGAAACGACACGACCCACCAAGCGCGTCCCGTCGCGCTGGTCTCACACCCAAGCCCTGAGCCCGTCGAAAGGCTGGCCCCACGCCTAAGCTCCAACGGCTTGTGGCCGTTGGACTCTGCTTCAAAGGGGTGCGTGAAGCATCATCAAGAGCACGGCATCACATCCTTCTGATCTCGAATCAGAAAGCGGAGTTCTATTCATCCCTTCTGCCGAATAACCACCACCCTGCGGGGCAGACCCGTGGATCGACCCTTTCAAATGCCCAAACCCCTCTTCCCGCCTCGGAGGACCGTTTCTTGAGCATGGCCCGTTCCGCGCTCAGCGGCGCCGTCTTTCTGAGCTACACGTCGCAAGACGCGGCCGCGGTGCTGCGCATCGCAGAGACCTTGCGGGCGGCGGGGATCGAGGTGTGGTTCGACAAGGATGAACTGGTGGGCGGTGACGCTTGGGATGCCAAGATCCGCGGGCAGATCGCGAGCTGTGCGCTCTTCGTGCCGGTGATCTCGGCAGCGACGCAGGCGCGGCGGGAAGGGTATTTCCGGTTGGAGTGGAAGCTGGCCGACGAACGTACCCACTTGATGGCCGAAGGCACGCCCTTCCTGTTGCCGGTGACCATCGACGCGACGACCGAGCGCGGAGCACTGGTTCCTAAATCCTTCATGGCCGTGCAATGGACGCGGGCGCCGGGCGGTGAAGCGCCGCCGGCGTTTGCGAACCGGGTGAAGACGTTGCTGGTGGGTGAGCCAGGCACCCGCGCGACCGTGCTGCCAACTCCAAGCCCGGTGGCAAAGGAGCCCAGTCCGCCCACCCCGCCGCTGAAGCCGGCCCGAAAGGCTTTCGCCCGTCTTGCCGTCGGAGGTCTGCTGATCGCGGCGGGTGCGACCTATTTCCTTCTCAAACCGAGCCCCCGTCTCGAAGAGAGTGTCCGGCCGCCGGACGGCACCACGCCCGCGATCAACCCGGGGACACAGATCGCGGTCAATCCTGCCGCTGCCGTCACCGCGACCCCGCCGGGTGGACTGATTTCGCGCATCGATCAGGCCATTGGGAAAAGTGATTGGGAAACGGCTTACGCTTTGGCGAAACAGGTCCCCGCCGGTTCAGCGGATGCGATCCGGCTGGAATACCTGTGGCCGCAATTCTCCTGGGTCGTATCGATCCCCACAGATCCCCCGGGTGCGACCGTCTACCGTCGTCCCTATCACTCCGCGGAGACCGCGTGGGAGAAGCTTGGCGTCACCCCGCTGGAGAAAATCCACCTTCCCCACGGGCTTTCCCGCCTGCGATTCGAGCGCGAAGGCTATCTGCCGATAGAACGCGCGGTGGGCGGCGGCGTGATCGCGATGGCGGAGCTCCGCGTGGGAGCGAATACCGCCACCAATTATTTTATCACGTCCGAGGTGTTCAAACTCGACACGGCGAAGTCCCTGCCCGAGGGCATGGTGCGCGTGCCAGGCTGGAAGGAGGACATCGACGGCCAGTCGGTGGAGGTCGGCGACTTCTTCCTTGGCAAGTACGAGGTAACCAACCGCGAGTATCAGACATTTGTCGACGCCGGCGGCTACCAACGGCGGGAGTTCTGGGAACACCCGTTCGTCCGCGATGGGAAGACCCTGTCGTGGGAGGAAGCAATGAAGCTGTTCACGGACAAGACCGCCCGCCCGGGCCCGAGCACCTGGATTGGCGGGGCCTACCCCGACGGACAGGACCAATTCCCTGTCGGCGGCGTCAGTTGGTTTGAAGCGGCGGCCTGCGCGCGCTTCTTTGGCCGGGAGCTGCCCACCGCACCCCACTGGCGCCGCGCCTTCGCTCCGGCGATCTTCCCTTGGCAGCTGCCCGCCAGCAATCTCGAGCGTGAAGTGCCGGTCAAGGTCGGACAGTTCCCGGGCATGAGCTGGATCGGCGCCTACGATATGGCGGGAAATGTCCGCGAATGGACCTTCAACGCGCTCGGCGACCAGCGCTTCATCCTCGGGAGCGGGTGGAATGATCCCCTCTACCTCGCCGCCAACACGCAATCTGCACAATCGCCGTTTGACCGGACGGCGAGCAACGGCTTCCGCCTGGCGATCACCCAAGATGCGGTCGCCGTAACGGATGCGCTCCGGCGGCCCCAGCCGCCCCGAGTCACGCGGGATTTTCGCAGCGAGCGCCCGGCTTCGGATGAGGTCTTCGAGGCCTACCGGCATCTGTTCGATTATGAGATGCGGGCGCTTGACGCCACCATCGATGCAACGGTCGAATTTCCTCACTGGACCCGGCTGAGCGTCACGTTCGCTGCCGCCTATCCCGGCGAGCGGGTGCCGTTGTACTTATATCTGCCGCGAACGGGACGGCCGCCCTACCAAACCGTCCTGTTCTGGCCCGGTTCCGGAGTTCGATCCGTGAATTCCATCGAGGACAGTTCGCTCCCCATCGACTTCATCCTCCGCGGCGGCCGGGCGGTCGCACAGCCAGTATTAATCAATACCTTACACCGGCGTGATCCGACGGATGCTGCACGTCGGGCCTCCCGCCGCGACCTGGTCATCCGCGACGTGAACGACATGCGGCGTTCCCTCGACTTCCTGATCTCACGAGGCGACATCGATGCAACGAAGCTGGCCTACTTCGGCTACAGCTGGGGCGGCACGTCGGCGCCGTTCTTGCTCGCGCTGGAGCCCCGGCTCGGCGTGGCCGTGTTGAACTCGGCCGGCTTTAGCTCGGGGAATTCGCTGCCGGAAATAGATCTGCGGACTTACGTTCCCCGCGTGCAGCGTCCGGTCCTCATGCTCAACGGCGAATACGACAACGTGTTCCCGCTCGAGACGAGCGCCCGCCCCTTCTTCGATTTGCTCGGCACCCCCGCGGAGCTGAAGAAACTGGTCGTGACTCCCGGCGGACACTTCGCGCCGCGCGAGACGCTGGTCCGAGAAACCCTCGACTGGCTCGACCGCTACCTCGGTCCCGTGAAATGAGCCGGCCGACCGAGGGGGCCGAATCCACCCTTTTGATATTTTTCTGCAGTGCCAGCCCGGTATCGCGTGTCGGTGCCCACGCGCTGTCAGGGTCAGCCGATCATCTGCTTGACGTAGTGTCCACGAGGGTCCGCGGCGGTACGGAACGGTGTATCCGAAACGGCCTGATGCGCCCAGACCACGCCCTTACTTCCGAGGTCACTATCGCCAGCGAGCACAACCACGTCACCCGCAACTGCGGGCAACGGCACGTGACTAAACTCACGATGGAGATGCCTCAGGACGCGGATGCGCATAAGAAGTAATACCAGCAACTGCGCGCAGTTTGTTTCTCAGGGCTGGGAGTCGGCGTTGGCTAGCTTCGTCAATGGGCAGGTGCCCAGTAAGCGACTCGTTGAAGGTCGGCGCGGCCAGCAGCGCGCGTGTGGCGTTGACGACGTACGCCCGCAGGGCCTCCGGGGCCGCCGCGACCTCGGTCGCGATGGCCTCGCGTCCATCGATGACCGTGATAAAGTCCTCTAGATCGTGGCTCGCATAGTGATCGCCTTCGCCTCGATCAAGGAAGGCGAGGTGCTTTGTGGCGAGGAACGCCACCGGTGAAATCAGCTTTAGCCGTATGTGGTCGAAGGCGCGTTCGGTGGCAGTCGCTAACGCTTCGGCGAACCAGGCGGTGTTTAGGCCAAGAAAGGCGCCCTCTGTTGGCATGATGTCCACCGTCAAGTTGCCCAGTACCCAGCGGCACCGCGGTGCACCCTCCCGCATGTCGTGGTCGAAACCGATTCCCCGCAGCTTCGCCTCGACATCCGAGTAGGGGCGCGACGTCACGGTTTCAATAATGACATCGAAATCGTCGGTCGGCCGGGCCGGAGAAAGATCAGGATGGTCCAAGAGCAAGTTGACGATGGAGCCGCCGACAAAGGCGTAGTCCAACCCGAGACGGTCGAGGCGGTCGGCGACCGCGCGGAGGGCCGGGAGATTAGGCGGTGGCATGATCGATCAGGCGCTGACCGAGTTCCTTCTCCGCCATGGCCCGTTCTCGCGCCCGGCCGAGGCGGAGGGCATCGACCAACGCGAGCAGGTCGTACAAAGCCGGATCGCGGCGAGCCGCATGGGGGACGCTGGAATAAAGGGGCTTCACCGCCACTCCTTGTACCTGGCCGTCAGGATCGGGCCAGACCGGGGGAATTTGCTCCCCCGCGCTGAACTTTCCCGCCAACGCCGGCGCCGCCCATGCGGTCGGTAGGCCGCGGGTCACTTCACGCATCCGTGCCGGAAAGGCATAAGGCACTCCATGAATCAGAAAACTGCGCAGGGCTTCGCGACGCACCGCCTGAGATTCAGGGTCGAGCAGCCGGGCTTCGCCCAAGCGGCGCACAGCAGCATGGACCTCCGAAGCGCTCATGCCGAGGTCGGAAGCGAGGTCCGCATAGCTAGGCCGAGGGGAGACGGCCAACACAAGCTTGAGTCCCACGAGAACATCCTGCGCCTTGAGCGACATCTTTATACGCAATTCGCGAATAGCGTATATGTCAATATTAAAACAACTTCAGCAACAGGACAATCACCCTAAGTAAAGCCAGGAAACGGGAACCATTGCACATGAACCACAGGTTCGAGAGCCCAAGGCACTGGAAATGGGCATCGGGTTTCCTGGGACGATTCGGCAGACGGCGTCTGCCCAATCGTCAGCAGGGAACATGATCCATGGCCGGACCGGCGATGCGGGTCGGGCCGGGTCGCGTGTCCCAAAAAGGACACGGCCCAGGGTTCGACTCCCGCTGGATCGAGGCTCATTCCTGCGTAACCTGAAGGTCAATATCTCTTCGACCCGGTCCCGCTCCGGCACTCACACTCGCGGCATGTTGCCTTACCTGTCCGGCCGGCTCGGCGTGGTGCTTCTTTTCGCTGCGATTGCCGGCGCGGGTTTCGCCGCCGAGCCTCCCCCTCTCCCAACCCGTGCTGCCATCGATGCACGCGTCGCTCAAGCGATGGTGGACACGAAAGCGCAGGGCATGGCCGTGGCCGTGATCGACGGCGGTCGCATCGTCCACGTGCAGGCCTACGGCATCCGCAATGCCACCGGCGAACCGCTGCGCACCGATACCGTCATGTATGGCGCGTCGCTGACCAAGACTGTGGTCGCCTATGCCGTTTTGCAGCTCGTGGATCGCGGAGAACTCGACCTGGACCGGCCGCTCGCCGCTCTCCTCTCCCAACCTCTGCCTGACTACCCGCTCGACACCAAGTACGCGGACTGGGGGCCGCTCGCTTCCGAACCGCGTTGGCGGCTGATCACTCCGCGCATCGTCCTCACCCACTCCACTGGATTCTCGAACTTCGGCTTTCTCGAACCCGACGGGAAACTGAAAATCCACTTCGATCCCGGCACGCGTTACGCCTATTCCGGCGATGGTTTCATTCTCCTCCAGTTCGCCCTCGACAAGGGCCTTGGCCGCGCCGTCGGCTCGCTCACGGACACGATCTTTCGCGACCTCGGCATGACCCGCACCTCGCTCATCTGGCGCCCCGACTTCGCCGGAAATCTTGCCGATGGCTGGAACGACCGCGGCCAGGTCGAACCGCACGACGAACGCTCCAAAGTCCGCGCCGCCGGCTCGATGGACACCACGATCGACGATCTCGCCAAGTTCGCCGCGGCCCTCGTGCGAGGCGACGGTCTCACCGCCGCCTCCCGTCGTGAGCTCGCCCGTCCTCTCCTCCGCATCAAATCCGCGCACCAGTTTCCCACCCATGCGCCCGATGCGCCTCCGGCCGCCCAACACCCAGACCTTCACGCCGGCCTTGGCGTGATCGTCTTCCGCGGACCCCAGGGTCCGGGATTTTTCAAAGGCGGGCACAATGACACCACCGCCAATACGCTCGTGTGCCTCGAACGCAGCCAACGCGCCGTGTTGATTCTCGCCAACGACGTCCGCGCCGAGGCCGCGTTTGCCGACCTCGTTCGCTTCATCCTCGGCGAGACCGGCGTGCCCTACAGTTGGGAATACGGCGAGCACGCCGGCAAGTCCTGAGCCGCGCAGAGGAGCGTGCTGATATAGAGCGAAACGCACAGGCCGGCAACGGTCGCAGTTGATTTACACATAGACTGAACGAGCGCGCGAAGCACCCCGCGCACCGCCAGCTCACTTTGGGATTAAAGGAAGTCGTTTACCGACCGATGGAATTGAGTTGCAGACCTTTCCAACAATGCCACCGACGGATCCGATCGACCTGCGCTTGGCGTCGAGCCCTGCGCTCGGGTTCCTCCGGCTGCTGGCGGTGGCGTCGTATTGCCTGCTGACCGCAGGCGGGTGCGCGGCCACGGCGCTGGTTCGGCTGGACGAAACGACGTACCAGACCGAACACTGCTTGTTTGTGATCGACTCCGGCGTCACTTGGGCAACGCCGTCGACCGCCTACGCGGAGATCTACGCTTCGCCTTTCACGCGGCTCAGATCCGCGTTCGCCAAGCTCACCGCCCTGTTCCCAGCCGACTATTTCTCGATCTGCTACCTGGCCAACACCGGATTCAATCTGACGCCGAACTATATCAACGGGACCTATAAGGCCACCGGCATCAGCACCGGTCCCGGTTCCTCAGGCATCGGCAACGGAAATCCCTCGGCCGCGCAGTCCTTCGCGACGGTGGATTTCTGCCGCTACAACCTTGAGGGCCCGCTTTTCGGCCCGGTGCTCCCCGTTTTCGATCATGAGCTCGGCCACGCCTGGGGCTGCCAGTTCTTCAACAACGTCAGCGGTGTGGGGCCGGGCATTTTGAGCAACGGACACTGGCTGCCCAACACCACGATCGACTGCCAGATGGGCGCCAAGCATTCCAGCGACGGCGGCACCACGGTGAACAAGATTTACGGCGACCCGACGACGGGCTTTCGCTACCAACGTGTCGACAATCTGCACAGCAACGATCGCCAGGTCTACGCCGACCAGACGCTCTACCTGCTCGGCGCCAGCGAACGGTTTCCCACGACGTACGCGCTCAATTCCCCGGTCTACCATGCAGACGGCACGGTGGGTTACTCGTCGGTCGAGACCTGCGACCACGCCGCCGCGGTCGCCCGCTATGGCGTGCGCAATCCTTCCTATCGTACGTCGCCCAAACGTTTCCGGCTGGGCTTCGTGTACATCGCCCGCGATGCCGCCGAGGTGATGGCGGTGCACGATGCCGTCGAGCGGTCTGTCGTGCAGTTCTGCAATGGTGAGGCGATCGACCCTGAGGGCCACCGGTTTCAGACCCCGTTTCTCGTGTGCACTCATTTCCGCGCGAGCGTCGATGGTCGCCTCGCCGATCTCGACGGCACTCCGACCCCCACGCTCACCATCGCAGACGCCTATGTCGCATCGTCCGACGGCTCCGCCGTGATTGGCTTTTCCGCCAGCGGCAGAGGGGGCCCCGCGCCGGCCGTCACCGTTCTGCCCGCCTCAACCCAATGCTCGGTTGCAAGCAGTACCGTGAGCGTCACCGGACTGCCCGACGGCGTCCATTTTTTCACGCTCAAGGCCGCCAATGCCGCCGGAAAAAGCACCTTCGGCCATTTCGTGGTCGAGGTGCAGCGTCCGGCGGCAGGCATCGGGATCGCCACCCCGCCAGCGAACCAGACCGTCATAGCTGGGGCCAAGGCGTCATTCGCAGCCGTCGCCACCGGGGGGCCTGGCACGTTGACCTACCAATGGTTCCGGCAAGCCGAGAGCACCAGCACCTGGAACCGGATCGCGGAGAGCGCCGACTATGCCGGCACGAACTCGGCCACGCTTTCCGTTGTTTCCTCCACTCCGATGAACGGAGACCGGTTCCTTTGTATGGTCACCGGCTCCACAGGTGCGGCGACCAGCAGCGCCGCCACGCTCGTCGTGAACGAAACGGTCCCGAACCTCGTCCGGCAGCCGGCCAATACCGCCGTGGCCGCAGGCAACGTTGCGACCTTTTCCGTGGCGGCCGGCGGGGCGCCGCTCACGTACGGCTACTTCTACTACCAATGGGAGCGGCAGGTGGGCGGCTCCGGGTCGTGGACACCGCTCACGGACAGCGCCGGCGTGGTGGTCGGCTCGCAGACTGCCCGTCTCCTGGTCTATAGTACCTCCGTCGGAATGACCGGCGACCAGTACCGGTGTATCGTCTCGAACACGAGCGGCTCATCGATCAGCGGCGCCGCGACTATCGTCGTCAGCCAGCGGCCGACCGTTGCGACCCAGCCGGCGAATGTCAGAGCGAGCGCCGGGCAAACCGTGAGTTTCACCGTCACCGCAAACGGCACCGGGCCCCTCGCCTACCAGTGGTTCCTCTACTCCTCGCCCATCGCTGGCGCCACCGGTTCCACGTTCACGCTCGCCAACGTTCAGCCCACCGATGCGGGATCGTACGGCGTGCAGGTCACCAATGCCGCCGGCACGGCTTGGAGCAACTACGCGTCGCTCGAGGTCGCCTCGACCCTCCCCGCGATCACCAGCCATCCACAGGGCCAGACCGTATCCATCGACACACCGGTCTCCTTCTCCGTCGCCGCCTCCGGCAGTGCACCCCTCGCCTACTCTTGGAGTCAAAATGGCACCGTGATCCCCGGCGCGAACTCCACCACCTACACGATCGCCAACGCGCGGATATCCGACGCCGGCAGCTACACGGTCACGGTGACCAACCCTGCGGGCACCGTCACCAGCACGGCCGCCGTGCTGGTCGTGAACGCTTTACCGCCATCGATCCTGACCCAGCCGCAGTCGGCGTCAGTCGCGGCGGGAGTCGGAGTGACTTTTTCGGCGGTCGCAACCGGCACCCCGCCACTCACCTTCCAATGGTTCAGGAACGCCGTGCCGATCTTGGGCGCCACCGACTCCAGCTACCGTCTCGTCTCCCCAGGAGCGGCCGACTCCGGCAGCTACGCCGTAACCGTCACAAATTCCGCAGGCACCGCGATCAGCGAACCCGCCGCACTCACCGTGGTGGTGCCCGAGATTGGACCGACCGCATGGCTGTCGAACCTCTCGGTGCGCACGACGCTCGAGACCGGGCAGCAACTCATCCTGGGCTTCTCCACTCATGGCTCAAGAATCATCCTGCTTCGCGGCGCCGGCCCCGCCCTGACCGCGCTCGGAGTCGGACTGGGCGGCCACCCCGATCCGACGCTCCGGGTCTTCGACATCGCAGGCCGGCAGATTGACCAGAACGACAATTGGAATCCTGCTCTGGCCACCACGTTTACCCAACAGGGCGCGTTCAGTTTTCCGGCCGGCAGCCTGGACTCGGCGCTGCTGGCCAATGTCGCGGGTCAGAACACCGCGATCATGTCCGGCAGCGGCCGCGGCGTCGTGCTGATGGAGCTATACGACACGCAGACCGGGCGCTCGAACCGAGTCATCAACATCTCCGCACGCAATTTCATCGGCACCTCGGAAAACGCGCTCATCGCCGGCTTCATGATCGCCGGCTCCGGCAGCAAGCGGCTGCTGATCCGGGGCGTCGGCCCAACACTCGCGCAGTTCGGCGTTGCCGGTATCCTGGCCCACCCGCACCTGGAAGTTTTCGACTCTACCGGCTCGAAACTCTTCGAGACCGACAACTGGAGTCCGGACCTCTCAAGCACCTTTGTCCAAGTCGGCGCGTTCGCCCTCGGCACCGGCAGCAAGGACGCCGCGCTCCTCGTGTCCCTGACTGCCGGCGCCTACAGCGTGAAACTCACTGGCGCCAACGGCGGCACCGGAGAAGGCCTGATAGAAATCTACGAGGTCTGGCCGTAGTCGCGAGCGATGCGATTGCGCATCCCGCGGATGCTCTTGAACGGAATGCCTGGGAATACGGCGAGAACGCCGGCAAGTCCTGAGCCGTGCCGCGTTTACGCGGGAGCAGAGTCACGCGCGATACGACCCCGCCGAGCATCAAGCCCAATCACTCTCGCCCACCCCGGACCTTGGGAGCTTGTTCCGGCCAACCGCGGGCAGACGCAGCCGCCAGTCCCAGTCCGCCAAATTCGACGTCCTTTGGTCGTTTCTTTCTGAGGTGTCTGCCACTACAAGCTATGCCTCGACCAACCTGCGCTCGACGAGTTGATTCAGGCTTTCGCCGCGCAGGAGCGCCTTCAGGGCTGCGCGCTGGTGCAGATCGGGAGAAACGCGCACGACGAACTTGCCGCTGTACGTTTTCCCGGCGGTCGGAGGAGGAAGCGGCTGGCCTCCCTTTTCGATGTTGGCGATCCACTCGACAACCACGTCGCAGAGCTCCTTGTAAACCTCGGCCTCGTCGTCACCGTGAATGCCACCGGCAAAGAGTCCAGGGCACCGGCCGATGAACACCTGGTCGGCTTCGGACCACTCCACAAACTTGATGTAGCGTGCCGTTTTGGAGGCGGCACGGGGATTGACGGATTTTCGGGTCTTCATGGTCGTTCGGATTCAGGTGATTCAGGGGGTCAGTGCTTGTCCGCGCTCGGAGGTCTCCATGCCTCGGCCATGGCAATCGCTTCCTCGATGTCCCGCTGCTGATAGGGTTTCGCCTCTCCTTTGTGCACGGTGACGGTGAGGCGGTGGCCACACGGATGCTCGTAGTTGCGATGGCTGCCTTTTCCGCCGCGGCTGACGAATCCGGCACGAGTCAGCGCGGCGAGAAGAATCACCAGCTTTTTCGGCATCCTGATATCAAAGAGATACTACTTTTCAGAACAAGTCAAAAAATTCCATCCAAGCAGTGTTCTGGCGAGTGGGCACCCTGCTAAAACAACCGTCGTCCTCCGGTGCTACAAACGCGAAGGCAGGGACCTTGGTGATCGTAACCTCAGGCCCTGGCTTCGGTATCCCTTGGTACCCCTTTTTGGCGCCTCACCACACCCAATCGCCATCCCCGTCAGTCACTTTGGGGTCGGCGGGACGCACCCCGCCGTCGTCGTCGCCATCGAGTCCCACGGAGTAGAGGGTGAAGGTGCCGTCGGCATTGCGCCGATAGTGGAGGGGCTCGCCCGTGACGACATCGCGCGGCACAGAACGGAGGAACGTGGGCACGAGCGCGGCCAGCGATTCGGGGTACTCCGCGTGCGCGAGGCGGTGTCGCTCGAGCGCACACGCCGTCGCGGCGAGGCGGAGGGCCTGGGTGGTGCGCGCGCAATTGGGGATGATTCTCCGATACGCCGTGAGCATCTGGTTCGCGAACAGGTTGTAGGGCGAAGGCGGTTCGGTGACATCCGGCAACGCGTCGAGCCACTTCCGAAACTCGGATTGGTCGTGGTTGTCGATCACCCGCAGAGGAGCGTCGTTCATGCGCACAATGCTGACCTGATTCTGACGCCACCAGCCGAGGGGCATGAGGCGAAACCAAAACCAGCCGGGCATCGTCGTCTTGCGATCCTCCGGAGGGATTAGGGCCGAGCGCGGCAGGAACATGGCATTGTTGCGCTCATTGCGCACTGCCTGCGCGAGTGAGCCCATCGGATCGATGGTGGAGAGGACATCGCCAAATCGCTGGAGATGGCGATCGTTCCAAGCCCGCGCTTGCAGCCCTTCCCACAGCGGCTGGACTGTCATGCGCAGGAGCACGGTCGCCAACATCGACTCGAGCAGGGTTTGGGACGGGTCGCTCAACCCTCGTCCCAGATTCAGTCCGGCGACGACACTGGGGAAGGCGACGTCGGGTTGTCGCTGAGCCAGCGCGGCGGAGGCATGAATCGAGGTGCTGCTAACGAAGTGGCGGAGCAGCGCATAATTCGGCGTGCTCGCGTTCAACAACCCTCCCAACACGGGCGTCTCCGATTGCACCAACCGCGACTCCGGTCGCTGGAGCGCGGCCATTCGTAGCTCCGAAAGCGGGGAATCGTCTCCACTAAACCACGACAGCAGCTGAGCTGCACTCGATTCAGCCGACTCAGAGGGAGCTTGCCGACGTTTTTCGGCGAAGTGCGCCTTCACCTCTTCGGCCAGCGCATCCAGATCGAGTCGTTTTCCTTCGTCCCAGGGGTGGCGCTGCTCCTGAACTAAGTCATAGAGCGGGTGTTTCTCCCGGAAGGCGGTCAGCTCGGGACTGTTGGAGCGGGCCAGCACCAGCCGCATCAGCAGCGGAGTCTGCATGAAGTTCTGCTCCACGGGGATCGGAGGTGGCACCGGCAGGACGTCGAGGGGATCGCCCCGCCCGGCATATTCCTTGAGCGTGGCGTCCCAGGCACGTTGTCCGCGGACATTTTCCACGAGCCAGGCCGCCGCCACCACGGTGGCGAATCCGGCGAGGCCCAGCAGGGCGCGGCGGAGAATGCGGACGGTCTTAGCGGAGAAGGGCATGGAGTTGGGCCTGATGGTCAAGGAAGCCGTAGGCTCCGGCGCGGGCCTGGGCACGAGAATGGGCCACGAGGGATGCGCGGGGTTGGTCGGGCGTCAGGGGCGCAGTCGGATCCGATGTGCGCACCGCAAGGTGGAGGCCGGCAAGGCCGAGCCAGGTGGCGAGCAGCGCGGTCCAGATCCGGCGGTGCGGTCGGAAGAGCGCGGGCAGCAGGGCGGCCCAGGTCACCGGCTCCGTTTCCGACCGG
The DNA here is from genome assembly GCA_016794625.1 of Opitutaceae bacterium. Classification (GTDB taxonomy): domain Bacteria; phylum Verrucomicrobiota; class Verrucomicrobiia; order Opitutales; family Opitutaceae; genus UBA6669. The sequence goes on along the minus strand of JAEUGY010000084.1, from coordinate 84,301 downwards.
GCGGCGGCGAGCACCACCTGCCGAAGGGAATCCAGCTCGGGCTCCGCCGGGCGGTGACGGGCGAGCAGCCAGTGGCGGGGGGGGTGTTTCATGGCGGGGATGCGAGAAGCGTGCGCAGGGCGCGTTTGGCGTGGTGGAGGCGGGACTTCACCGTGCCCACGGGCACGGCGGTGATGCGGGCGATTTCGTCCAACGAGAACTCCTCAAGGAGGTGGAGCAGGAGGACAGAGCGCTGCGGCGAAGGAAGCGTTTCAATCAATGCAAAGAGGGCGTCGGCCTCCTCCCGGCGGAGGAGTTGCATGAGGGGATCATCGGCGGGATCCGCCGCGAGGTCCTCCGGCGTGACCCCCGGCTCGGCGGCGTCCGGTCCGGCCACCGGAGCGTTTTCCACAAACCGGGCGTCGGTCAGCCGGGCGCGGCGCCCATGTTGCAGGCATTTTTGGTGGGCGATGCCAAAGAGCCAGGCCGTGAACCGAGCGTCGTCCCGCAGGCTGCCCACGTGACGGACCGCGGAGGCAAAGGTCTCCTGCACCAGATCGAGGGCCGTGGTGTTGTCGCGGATGAGTTCGGCAATGTAGGTGTAAAGCGGGAGCTGATGGTCTTTGAGGAGACGATCCCAAGCAGACAGATCATGGGCGCGGGCCGCGCGGAGAAGCTGGGGATCGGGAGGAGACACGCGTGCTGGATCCCCAGTGGAATGCGCGAAGCCGCAAAAGGTTCAACGTCGCACCCGGTTTGACCGAAAAGGATGCCCTCTCGGATATTGGCGATCCGCAGGGCGGGAGAAAGAGCAACGCCCACTGGATCCATCTCAGCGTCCCTTTCTGGCATCCATCGCGGCCCAACCTGGGGGCTACAGAATCCCAATTCAGACATTGAAACATGATTAATCGTTACGTAACGTTCTATTGTGCCGTACACACCCTTGAATCGAAACCGAATCACCCAAGCACTCCGCCGCTTGGGTGAGTTGGCGCATGATCAAGGGGCCATACTCGAAATCTCTCTTTATGGAGGCGCGGTGTTCACGCTGGTTTATGGCTCGCGCGACTCGACCAAGGATGTCGATGCCGTGATACGGCCCAGCGAGATCGGCAAGACTCTGGTCGCGAGAGTAGCAACCGAACTGAGTCTGCCTGACGACTGGTTGAACGACGACGTGAAGCAATTTCTGGCCGCAAAAGAGGCCAAACGCAGTCTCCCTGAGGGCGAATTCGGTGAGGGTATCCGAATTGTCGTGCCCACAGCGGCCTACCTTCTTGCGATGAAGCTTCGCGCCTGTCGCCCGCCCTTGCCCGGTTTCGCGGGAGACTATGGCGACATTCGTTTCCTCGTTCAGAAAATGGGGATCGCCTCGGTTAAGGAAGCCGAGGCCATCCATGACAGGTTCTTTCCCCATGATGCGCTCACGCTGGAAGCCCACGAGGTCGTCCGAGGCGCCCTTCGGTCCCGCCCATGAACACGCGCCCTAAGTCATTGAAGGAGGTTGCCGAGCAGACGGCCTCGCTCAGCGAGTTCGGCCTCCATCTGCGCGACTGGCTGCATGAGCTGCGACGCGCGTCTTCGCGCAACCAGGCCGCGGCTGCAGTGGTCGACGAACCACCCCGTCTTCGGGTGAAATTTCCGCAAGGTAACGTTGCTGATGCCTGGCTCGCTGCCTACGCGGAGCATCTGGCACAGAGCATCGATCGCACTCCGCCGGCCTGGGCTTTCGCGCCCGACCGCATCGCGGCCGAGCCCGTCTTTGACGAAGGTTCCGACAGTCCCGTGCTACGCGCCCTGGCGGTGGCCCACGCCCCCGCGGCCTTTAAGCGCCGAAACATCTTCACGCCGTCCGTGGACCTCCCGCTCCGGCTGCGCGCCGGACGGCCCGTGAAGTCGGTCGAGGAAAAACGAAAGACCAACGCCGAACGCCAGCGCCGATTCCGAAAGGCGCGACTCGAGGAGTTGGACACCCTCCGCAAGCGGGTGAATCGGTGACGAGAGCAGCCGGCAGCTCGGGTACTCCGCATTGCGACCGGCATCGACTCCGTCATGGGTCAAAACAAAGACTTGCAAGACGGACTCCCAATGGGAGCTTCATTTACCCATGAGCCGCTCCAATCGCTGGGCATCGGGTATGTTCGTCGTCATTACGATTCTGGCGGGTGGATGGGCGGTGAATCGTCACCTGAAGGTCAACGACTTGGAGCAGGCCAACCGGGATCTGCACCGCCAGCAGGCCGAGCTGCTCTCCGCATTGGAGAAAGCCCGCCAGGCGAACCGCGTGAGCGCCACCTCGACCGCAACGGGGGCGGCGAACGCCTCCGTTGGTGCCCCGGTTGCGTCGGGAGACACCCCGCCGGCTCCCGGTGCCGTCGCCTCCGCCTCGGTACCTCGCGTGGCGACCGCCCCCTCGCTCGAACGCCCCGGCGTGCCCCAGCCTTCCGTCTCCCCGGCGATGCATGCCCGCGCCAGCCTTGACCTGCGTTACGCCGACCTCTTCCGGCAACTCAACCTCACGCCCGCGCAGTTGGAGAAGCTCAAGGCCTTGCTCGTCGAGCGGGACACGGCGCGGTCCAACGTCACGGCCGTCGCCGCCTCCTCAGGACTCAATCTCCAGCAGAACAGTGCAGAAATTCAGAGACTGGTGGAGCAGGCCCAACGGGAAATTGAAGCCTCCATCGCCCAGACGATCGGCGCCGAACGCTATGCCACTTTCCAAAACTACCAGCAGACGAGCACGCAACGCTACACGGTGAAGCAATTGGAACAGAGCCTGAGCTACACCTCCACCCCCCTGAACGCCGCACAGGGCGATCAGCTGGTCAACCTGCTCGCCCGCACCTCCGCCGCCCACCGAGCCGTCTCCGGAGGGGACCCCGCCACTGCGCTCAGTCCCATCATCACCGACGAGGCCCTCGCTCAGGCGTCCTCCCTCCTCTCCCCCGCCCAACTGGCGGTTCTGCGAGAAATGAAAACCTACCAGGATGCCCTAACCGGGAGCCGCGGTCTTCCCAGCGGAGCTGTGCCCGCTGTCAGGATGCCGGGAGGAAAATAGGAAACGGCATGGGGTTCACGCGAAGGCGCGAAACCCCCAAACGAGGTAGCCGGTCACTGCAACACTCGGTCCACAAGGTCCTCCGGCGGTTGTGAAGCGGCAGAGGCGGGACCGAGGGTCCCGTCGCGGCCTCAGCGAGGCCGCCTACAACGGGACGCGTTTGTTGCCGGCTCCTGCCGTTCTCCAATCGCGACTGGACGAGTGCCGGGGGCATTGACGGTCTTCCTGCTGACCCTTAGCGCAGCGAAACGAGGTCTGGGGGCGGAGGCGCCTTGTTGGCTGGATCCTGCCTTTGCCGAGAATCGCCAACACGAAGCCGGAGTCCCCAGACCTCGTTTCGCGCCTCCGCGCCTCCGCGTGACACACCTGCCGAGATCGATCCGCGTACTCGACGTACGGCTACAGGGCTCATTCGCTCAGCGCGAAAACTCATAGGTCAGCCGGGTGATGCGGCCGCGCCAGTAGGGCTTGAGGCCGGTCGGGGTCACCCAGGCTGCCTCACCTTCGAGTGGAACCAGCACACCTTCGCGTTTCTGGTAGTTCCACAATCGACACTCCCACGGCATCGATACCGCTCCGGGACCGGTGCCACGGCTGCGGGCGTCCGCCCGCACGGTATCCACCAGACCATCCGGCTGGAAATGGAAGAGGAGGGAAGTCTCGACCGATCCATCCTTGAACGTGGCGCGCGCCGAATGCGGATCCACCGCCGTCCAGCGCGTGCCCTGACTCGGCAACAGCAGCGTCGGGTACCACACCGCTTCCGCCAGAAATCGCATCAGCTCCCCGACCGCGAGATCACCGGCGTCTCTCACGTCGGCCTTGGACAGCAATCCCAGCACCGCCGCTTTCAGGTACCCTTCACCCGCGCCATAGCCATCGTGCACGCGGACAAACAGACCGGGCAGGAGAACAATCCGGGCGTTCCAATCGAATCCCGGCGGGTCCGTGATCACGCGCTGCGTGGCCGTGAATCGGGTCCAGCGGGGGTCGTCCTCCCTCAGGTTAAAGGTACCTTCCTGCTCCAGCGTCACCGCCGCCACCATCTGCTGATCCGCGGGCAACACGGCTCGCACGTAACGCTGCACGGGGACGGGCAGGCGCTCCAGCTCAGAGAGGTTCACGCGTTTGGCTGCACCCGGACGCCCACGCTCCTCCAGACGCCTGCGCAGGCGGGCGGTCTCCGAGTTCCAGCGGTATTCTCCACAGCCATAGACCAACGCCACACCGACCAAAACGAGCACAAGAACGAGGAACATAAAGGGACGGTCCCGCCTACCAAAGGTGACCCAAGAGCGAACCGGACGCAGGCACAACCCCAGGAAATCGAGTCCGGGATCGCGTTCCCGCAGCGTACCCGCAGGGCATCACCGCCACCATGGGGTGAACTGCGGCACTCCATCGGCGCCGCGACCACACATCGGACGACGGAGGGCGGGACCGAGGGTTCCGTCGCGGCCTCGGCGAGGCCGCCTACCGCGGAGGAGGGGTGGGAAACGACACCTACAGCATGCCGCGACCTTTGGTCAGGGGGAAGGAACGATCCGAAAGATCCTCTCCACTGCGTCCGCGGCGCGGATTTTGGGCGGGGTGCCACGTCCGAACTGCCACGCCACCACCGTCACCGTGACGGGCAATCGGGTCCGGGGCGGCAGGGGAGTCAGGTGCAGCCGGCCGTCACGAACCACCGCCGGCCCTTCGCGCACATAGAAGCGCACGGGGAGCCCCGCGCTGGAAGTGGCGGCCAGGGCCACCGGCGCCGCTCCGACGGAGAGGTCGCGCAGCGCGGGAAACGTGATGACCTGCTCCGCACCCTCCGCCCAACGGGGCAGGCGCAGCCGCGCCTGCTGCACCGCCCCTTTGTAGGTCGCGTCGCCCGGATGGTGGGCCACAAACCACGCCTCGCGCGTCCGCGGATCGCTCGGAGCAACCATGCGGTCAAGCTCGACCCGGAACACGCCGTCGGCCACCGGCACCACCGGGCCAACGACAACCGCGATGGCCACGGGACCGGCGGCGTGGGCGCCGGCCGCAGCTCGTGTTGGAATCACCGATACCGGTTCCGGGCGATTGTCCTTGGTGGCCACCGGCGGTGGGGGCGGCAAGGGAACGACCAGCTCGGCGCCGAGCTTGAACGTCACTCCGTCGGCCTCCGGGAGAAAGTCCAACTCGACGCCGGCATGGCTGTTGGTGAGGGGAAGCAAGGCGCCGCCTTTGAGCCAGCCGACCTGTGACCTCTGTTTCCCGCGGCTCGTGAAGTAGTGGCTTTCAATCGCGCGGGCGAGCTCCCCATCACTACACCAGAACGCCTCTTCGCGCGGACCCGTGTAGTCGGCAAACGGCGCGGCGGGCGCCCGGGGCGCCTCCTCGCCGCGCCAGCGGTCCATTAGCCACCCGTGGGCGGGATCCACGGCGCGCAACGCTCCGGTTCCTTCGGCCGGCAGACGGGCCGCGGCTGTCTTTCGAAGAAAGAGGACCAGCAGGTCCACGAGGGAGTCGGTCGCGTCAAAATGTCCGTGCCCTGCATCCGCCACGAGCAGCAGCGGCGCGGCCGGGTGCGCCCGGCGATAGGCGAGCAACGGAGCCAGGCGCGCCTCCCACCACTCGTATTCACCCATGACCATCAGTCCCGGGACGCCGTCGAGCGTGCGGCTGCCCCAGTCCGGGTTCGGACGCCCGCTTCCGGTCAGGTCGGTGCGCGGAGCATCGCCCTTGAGCGAGAGCACGGCCAGCGTGCGTCCGGGGTTCGAGGCGGCGAAGTTCCAGGGAAACGAGGCGTGCGCGGAGTGTCCCATCGGCACGATTGGCGCGCTCGCGATCTCTTCGTAGCCCGACGCGTCGGCCAGCGCACTCAGGATCCGGTCAAAGCGCTCGCCCGCGCCCTGATCGAACCGGAACACCGCATCGATGCTGGGCACGACAAACACGGCCGCCACACCCAGCTCCGTCAACGCGCGCCGCCAGGTCGCGTGCTGTAGGATACCGCGCTCGATCATATTGTGCTGCGCGAGAACCACGGCCCGCACGCGGGTGCAGGTTTCCGGGACCCACAGGTAGGCACGCCCCTCCCCCACCGGCACCGACCACTGCCAGACTGTGGCGGCGTCGGCCTCACGAGCGAGCACAGTCGAGTTGATGCCCAGGCCGAGCGAAATGACCATCAGCCCCAGCAGCCTGTTGAGGAATCGAAGTCGACGGGCCGGACGCCGCGCGTCGGCCACGGGAAACGGAGAGAAGATCATGAGGAGCTTCACGTCGCATCACGAGCGGGCTCTGGTAAGAAACCCATCGCCGTGCAACGAGACGCCCTCATGAAGTCCCGCCCCTAGTGGTCGCAATCGCGGGAGCTTTTTCACTGGTAAGCAGTCCCGGGCGATGCAACCGGTGGTTCACTCCTTCGACCCGGGGGCGGAAGTCGCGGCCGGCGGGGGGACCCGCAGGTGCGCAGGGCGAGCGTCGGCATAGAGGGCAAGCACGGCGCGGAGTTTTAATGCCTCGGCGGAGGCCGCCGGGGAAAGGGCGTCGAGGGGAAGCGGACGTTGTTCAAACCGATCCGTCGTGAGGTCGTAGAACCGGCCATCGCGATGCAGCTTGTGCGTGCGGCTCTGCGCGTACTCGTGGGTCGCCTTCGGACCTCCGTTGCGTGCGTACCAGACATAGAACGACTCACGGGGCGTGCCGGGCCGACCAAGCAGCTGGGGGAGGAAACTGCGACCGTCGATCGCGAGCGCCGCCGGCACCGTCGTCCCGGCGGCCTCGCAGAGCGTCGAGAAGAAGTCGACGCTGGCAATCAGATCCGCGTTAACGCGTCCGGCCGGGATGCTCCCCGGCCAGTTGGCGATGAGGGGCACATGATTTCCGCGCACCGTGCCGGTGCCCTTGCCGCCAGGATAGGGCTCGCCGCGGAAGCGGGAGGTCACACTTGGGTGGGTGCCATTGTCGCCCGTGAAGAGGATCAGCGTGGTCTCACGCAGTCCCAGCTCGTCCAGTTTTGCCACGAGCTTCCCGATCAGTTTGTCCATGTAGGCGGTCATATCGGCGAAATGCTTCACGTCCCGCCGCTCGCGTTCGCTCCGCACGGTCGGGTCCCAGTCCGGACTGTCGGGCGTGGGCTGAAACGGATCGTGGGGCAGCACCAGGGGATAGTAGAGCAGGAAGGGATGCCCGCGGTGGCGCGTCACGAAGTCCATGGCAAAGTCGTTCACCAGATCCGGTCCGTATTCACCGTTCCGATAATCGATCTCCACACCCTCGCGCTCCAGCCCTGGATTCGCGTAGCGCGGGGGCACCCGGGTGTGCTGCCAGAGGAACGCCTCGTCGAAACCGAACCGTCTCGGCAGATCCTTCTCGGATCCCAACTGCCACTTACCGCAGATGCCCGTGGCGTAACCGGCCTGTTTCAACCGGTGGGCGAAGGTCGTGGCCGCGGGATCGAGCACCCCGAATCGAACGTAGTTTCGGACATTGTAGAGCCCGGTCATCAGCTGGACGCGCGTCGGGGTGCAGAGGGGCTGCACATAACAGGCCTCAAATCGCATGCCCGTGGCCGCAAGGCGGTCGAGGTGGGGCGTTTGGTAGGACTCGCCTCCGTTGGCGGTGACGGCCTCATAACCAAAGTCGTCGGCCATCAGCAAAATGATGTTCGGCGGCCGCGCCCCAGCCAACGACCACACACCGGAGATCAGCCCCGCTACGATCAGGGAGGTCCGGAGGTAGCGAACCATCGAGTTCATGCAAAGGAAGGACGGGAAACGAGGTGAAGGGTCGGAGGGGGAACCGTGCCCGATCGGCCCGTCATCCACGCGCAGTCGGGTCCGAATCTCAAGACTGATACAGCCAGGCGTAAGACTAGGTGCGCGAAGCGACGGGAGACGGTCGGAAAGCGCTGGGTGCAAATTCATTGGCAAGCAGGGTCGGCGCGACCAAGGTTCACCGCGTCGTGCAGCCCGCGAGGTTCCGACCCGCCACCGCTGCTCCTCCCTTTCATGACTCCATCGATCCCGCGGTCATCTGCCTGCCCTACCCCGGGCGGCCTGGGCAGGAAGGGAGTCTCGGTGCTTCGCGTTGCCGGCGCCTTGCTCGCCGGTGGGTGGGCCCTGGGTTCGCTCGGAGCGCCAGCATCCGGAGGGCGCACCGCGCTTCCGGCCGAACTAATCCCGTATTTTACGATGCCCGCGGAGTTTGCCGGGGTGGACGACGGACGGCGATCGCCGTTGCTGGGAGCCGATGGCAAGCTCGCCTCCACCACGGCAGACTGGATACGTCGTCGGGCAGAAATCCGCCGTGCGTGGTTCGCGCTCATGGGCCCCTGGCCGGAGTTACTCCCGGCACCACGGCTTGAGGTGCTCCGTTCCGAGCCGTGCGAGACGTGGGTTGAGCAACGCATCCGTCTCGAGGTGGCTCCGGGAATGATGCTGGAGGGTTATCTGCTTCTACCGGACGGAGCGGGGCCGAAGCCCGCCGTGTTGGTTCCCTACTACGAGCCGGAGTCCAGTGTGGGTCGCGGAAAACCCTACCGCGACTTTGGACTGCAGCTTGCCCGGCGCGGATTTGTCGCGCTCTGCCTCGGATCTCCGGGCGGCGACGCCTTCAAACCGGACCTGGCGGGCGCGGCGTGTCAGCCGCTTTCCTTCCTCGCTTACATCGCCAGCAACGCATGCACCGCCCTGATCCAGCACTCCCAGGTGGATCCCGCGCGCATCGGCGTGGTCGGCCATTCCTACGGGGGAAAGTGGGCGATGTTCGCCGCCTGCCTGGACGAGCGGTTTGCCTGCGGGGCCTGGTCCGATCCCGGCATCGTTTTCGATGAAACCAGGATCAGCATCAACTATTGGGAGCCATGGTACCTGGGTCTGGATCCGCAGCGGACGCGCCCGCGCGGACTCGTGACGGCGGACAATCCCCGCACGGGCGCCTACCGCGAGCTCGTGGCGCAGGGACATGACCTGCATGAACTCCATGCGCTGATGGCCCCCCGTCCTTTTCTGGTGTCCGGTGGAGCGGAGGACCCGCCGCGCCGCTGGGCGACGCTCCGCCACGCCCTTGAGGTCAACCGGTTGCTCGGTGCGGAGGGCCGCGTGGGGCTGAGCTCCCGCCCGGGCCACGACCCCACCGAGGCCAGCAACGCGGTGATCTATCAATTTTTTGAACACGCCCTCGGTGCACCCTGAGCCGGGGGAGGGAACTCCCGATGGGGATTTTGCTGAGAGGATGCAGCCTCAAGAACCTCGCGTTCTCGCCGATTGGACGGTGACGCCATCGATCATGATTCAAGTCGCTTACGTCAGTTGCGCAGTCCCGGCCTTTGCGCCGGACGATATCGCTGAGATTCTACTTACAAGTCGCGCCAACAACACGGCGCGGGGCGTGACGGGACTCCTGCTCTACCGCGGCGGCGACATCATGCAAGTGCTCGAGGGAGAGGAACCTGTGATCAGAAGGCTCTTGGACACCATCCAGAGAGACACCCGGCATCGGAGCATCATCAAACTGTTCGAGAAGGCCATCACCCAGCGGGACTTCAAAGATTGGTCCATGGGGTTTCGCGATTTGAACGCCGAAGGAGCGACGTACCTCGAAGGGTACAGCGAATTCCTCGCGCCCGACTTCCGGTTCGCGGACATGAAAGAGTCGACCGCGTTGAAGCTCCTGAAGTCGTTCAAGGAACGCATGCGGTAGATCGTCCAGGTCCCGCACGTCAACCCAGGGATCAGGCTGCAAAGGGGTAGCTCACCCCGCTGTAGGCGGCCTCGCCGAGGCCGCGACGGGACGTCGAGCCGGCATCTTCCTTGCTCCACCCGCCTCGCCGGCCATCCTCCGCCGATCCTGCTGCAGCGTGTTCGAATCCGCCACCCCGCCACCATGCCGACCCACGCGCCCCTGCGCACCCTCCTCTTCCTGCTGCTTCTGTCGATCGCGGCCGGGCCGGCGGCGGGAGGGAGCCAGCCGGCGGACGCGTCCGCCGCCGCGCTTGAGTCCGTGGCGAAGGTCTATGGCCCCTACCGGGTCATTCGTCTGCCCATCACCCATGGGGTGAAGATTCTGAATCCGATCAAGATCAGTCTCGGTCAAGACGGACGTATCTACGCGGCCAATCAGACCGGCGAGGTGTATGTCCTGCGCGACACCAATGGCGATGGACTCGAGGACGAGGCCTTTCTCTTTTGCGACGTCAGCCGCGACGGCCTGCATTCACCGGGTGGATTCGCTTCCCGTGGCAACACCGTGTACATCGGGACGCGGCAGGAGATCCGCGCCTACCGCGACACCGATGGTGACGGGCGGGCCGATACCAGCCGGACCTTTTTCAAGGACATCCCACATGGCGCCCATCCCTACGAATGGACGAGCGGCCTGAGTTTCGGGCCCGACGGCTGGTTGTACTGCGCGCTTGCCACCGACTCCTGGAACTCCGGGGCGTCGCCCGACCCCAAGGGCTACCGCGGCTCGCTGCTGCGTATCTCACCCGACGGCCAGACGGCGGAGCGGGTGGCGACAGGCCTGCGCTCGGTCTGGGGCATGGCCTTCGATCCCCACGGCGAACTCTTCTTCAACGACAACGAAGGCGGCGGGAACCCCAAGGAAGAACTCAACCGACTCCTCCGCGGGCGATTTTACGGGCACAACCCCAAGAAGTTCCCCGAGCGCGACGCCGCCCAGCCCGCGGTACCCGCGGAGTTTGTCCTCGAAAACGAGGTCGCCCCCGCGGGCATGGTGTTCAATGCGCCCGCCAATGACTTCGGCGGTACGGGCGGCGATTTGTTCGTCGCCTACTACGGGCCCGGCGAACGGTGGTCGCGCGGCAGCGTCGGCCGCGTCCGCATCACGCGTCACGACGACGGCACCTACGGCTACCGCGAATTCCCCGTGCTCGACCTGCCGAAGCTCGCGGACCTCGCCTTCGGCCCCAATGGCTCGCTCTACCTGGCGCAGCACGGCAGGTCGGACTACTGGTACAATCCCACGCAGGAAAAGTCGGGCGCGTTCTACAAGGTGGTCTATGATCCGACGGTCACGTCGTGGTCGACGACCAAGGAAAAGCCGGCCGCGCCGGTGCTTTCCGCCAATGCGATCGAGGCGGGCGCGGAGCTGTTCGCCCAACGCGCCTGTTCGGCCTGTCACGGAACCACGAATGGCCCCGAACTCCTCGGCCCAAATCTCAATGGTATCGCCTCCCGCCTCACCCGGGAGGAAATCCTCGAGGAAATCGTCGAGCCCAATAAGCGGATCAAACCCGGCCTGGCCGGCGTGAAGTTCACGATGAAGAACGGCCAGATCGTCCTCGGCCGCGTCGTGAACGCGAACGACCACCAGTTCACCGTTCAGGTGATGGGGAATGCGGTCGTGCCGGTGACGCGCAGCGACATCGCCAGCACCGAACCGATGACCAAATCGCTCATGCCCGAAAAGATGCTCAATGGCCTTACCCCCATGGAGATCGATCATCTCTTGAGTTACCTCGGCAGCCTGCGATAACCCGGGCACCATTCGGCGGTAGGCTGGCCAAATTGGACGTCCTCGCGCGCCCAACAGCTCCGGGAATCCAACGGGGAAGCCGGTCTTCGAAGTCACACTTCAGCCCACGGCGGAGTCGACGGTTCCCCGAAGCCTGTCTAGGCTCGGGAAAACCCTCCGTCATGAACCCCGATTCGTCTCTGACCCGCCGCACGTTTCTCTCCCTCGGCGCCACCGCGACCGCCGCCGTCGCCGCGCCCGCGATCCTCCGCGGCGCTGACCTCACCAAGGAGCCCGTTCGCCTCGCACACATCGGCCTCGGCACCCGCGGCTGGGATCTGGTCCGGTACACCGGCGCGATCCCCGAAGCCAAGGTGGTCGCGCTGTGCGATGTCTACGCGCCGCACCTCAAGCGCGGGCTCGATGCCTGTGGCAATCCGGACGCGCGGACCTACCGCAACTACCTCGAGCTGCTCGCCGATCCCAAGGTCGAGGCGGTCGTCATCGCCACCCCGGACCACTGGCACGAAAAGATGGTCCTCGATGCGGTGGCGGCCGGAAAGGCGATCTACTGTGAAAAAGGCCTGACCACCTCCATCGCCGCCGCCAAACGCATGCGCGCGGCTGTCAAGAAGGCGTCCACCGTGTTCCAGCTCGGACACCAAGGCCGTCAACTGCCCGCGACCGCCGAAGCGGGCCGCTTGATCCGCGAGGGCAAGATCGGCCCCGTGACCGTGATCAACACCGGCCGCTTCTTCAACGGCTCCAAAGAGCAGGCCCCCTGGCGCTGGTACGGCTACTACAGCCAGTGGGAACGGCCCGATCCCAAGGATGTGCTCGCCCAGCTCGACTGGGAAGCGTGGCTGGGACCGGCGCGCAAGATCGACTTCAACGAGCGCCACTTCTGGCACTGGCGCTGTTACTGGCCCTACGGCACCGGCCAGGCCGGCGACCTGCTCTCGCACGAACTCGACCACGTCCAGACCGTGCTTGGCTGGGGCATCCCGGACTCCTGCACGACCAGCGGATGGAACGCCTACTACAAGGACGACCGCGAAGTGCCCGACACCTGGATGTCCACCTATCGCTTCGAAAGCCGCGACTGCACCCTCACCTTCGAAGGCTGCATGAATTCCCGGCGTGAACAGCCGCCGGAATACATCGGACGCGACGGCCGCATCATCTTCAACGCCATCGGACAGGACGCCAACCGCTTCTGGATGTATCCAGACGGCCCGGCCTTTCCGCACATGGGCCGGATGCCGAAACCCACCTACGAATTCGACCGCGCCAAGGCCGAGAAGTGGCCCAGCCACATGGACGACTTCCTCGCCTGCGTGCGCACCGGCGGCCGCCCCAAGTGCAACATCGACGAAGCTTTCATCGAGGTGGCCACCCTGCTCATGAGCACCGAAGCCTACCGGCTCAAACGCGAGGTGCGCTGGGACGCGAAACGGGAGGAGATTGTCTAGTCTCCTCAGCAACCGCCCGCAGAGCAGCGCTCCCTCCGACCACCGACCATGACCCCTACCCCGTCACACCGCCGGTCCGTCGACCGGGCCGCCCGCGCCAGCACCGGTGTGTTTTTGCTGGCCCTGATCGTCGCCGGGATCGCCTCCCTCGGAGCTTCGCCTGCACCGGCGAAGGCCGCCGCCCTTCCCTCCCTCCGGGTGCACGCCGGCGGACGTTACCTTGAGACCACGGACGGCCGACCGTTCTTCTGGCTCGGAGACACGGCCTGGAAGCTGATGCAGTCGACCACGCCGGACGAGTGCTCCTACTTCCTCAGCACCCGCGCCCGGCAGGGTTTCACCGTCATTCAGGCGGTCGCGCTGGCGGAGGACGAGAGTATCCTTAAACCCAATGCACTCGGCCAGCTCGCGTTCATCGACCAGGACCCGGCGCGTCCCAACGATGCGTTCTTTGACCGGGTCGTCGCCGTCGTGGACGAGGCCGCCGCCCACGGACTGTACGTCGCGCTGCTGCCGACCTGGGGCGACAAGCTGACCGCGCCCTGGGGCACGGGCCCTCGCGTGTTTCGTCACGACAACCTTCCGGTGGTCCGCGCCTTTGGACGCTATCTCGGCCAGCGGCTGCGAGGACGAACCCACCTCGTCTGGATGCTGGGGGGAGACCGGCCCGCCGTGCTCGATCCGAAACGACCCGACGCGTGGCCGCAGAACCAGGCCCGTGCCTCCGGATTTCCGTACGACCAGGACTGGCGCCCGATCTGGCGCGAGATGGCGGCCGGGATCGCGGAAGGGACCGACACGCCGCCGCTGTTTCTCTACCACCCGCAGGGGGGAGATTTTTCCACCACCCAGATGCTGCCGGATGAACCCTGGCTTGCGGTGCACGGATTCCAGAGCGGGCACGGAGGCGGACGGGATGTGGCGGTGTGGGACCTCGTGGCGCGCGACGCCCGCCTGAGTCCCAACCGGCCGACTCTCGATCTCGAACCCAACTACGAAGACCACCCCTACAACCCGTGGCCCAAGTGGGATCCGGCGAGCGGGTATTTCCGGGACCACGACGTGCGCAAACAGTGCTATCGCTCGGTCTTCGCCGGCGCCTGTGGGGTCACCTACGGCCATCATTCCGTCTGGCAGTTCGCCTCCCAACGCAACGGGGTGATCAACTTTCCCGAGATGGATTGGGTGCAGGCGCTCCACCGGCCGGGCGCAGTCCAGATGCAGCACCTCCGCCGCCTCATCGAGTCCCGGCCCTCGCTGCACCGCCTCCGCGACCCCTCCCTCGTGATCGATCCGCCGAAAGCGGGCGCCCTCCATTCCGAGGCGATGCGCGACCGCGACGCGACCTACCTCATGGTCTATTTTCCCACCCAGGACCAGGTGCTGACCCTCGATCCGGCCGTGCTCGGCACAGGACCCCTGCAGGGATGGTGGTACGATCCCCGCACCGGCTTCGCCAAGCCCATCGACCGCCTCGCCGGAGGAACCCGCCAGGATTTTCGCAGCCCCTCCCACGGCCCGGACTGGGTCCTCGTGCTCGACCGCGCCGACCGCGGCTACGGACCGCCCGGACTGCGACGTTTTGAGGGCGAGCCGGACAACCGGTAACTCGCGATTCGACCTGTCCCTTTCGGCGTGGACTCCGGCAGAGCTGCGGCTGCGCTTCGCGGCTGGACTTTTTCAGAGAGGCGACGTTGCATCCAAAACGCAAAGAATCGTCATTTACCGAAATTACCGCCCCGCACAGCGCTCGCCGGACGGCACACTCCTCCTTCTCCCATGCTCGCGAAGATTTCGATTCTCCTGAACCTTACCCTCGCAGCGGCCTTGGCCTGGGTATTCGTCCGGGAACGACCGACGCAAATCGGAGTGCATCCTTCAGTCGCGGAGGCGCACTCTGATCCTGAGCGACGCGCGCTGAGTCCGGCCGGCGCCTTGACCTCCCCTACCGTGGTGGCCCGCGAAGATCGCGGACAGACGAAAGCCCATTGGGATCGCTCCAGCTTGGCTTCTCACTTGAAGGCGTTGAAGGAAAGCGGTGCTCCGCCCCGGGTCCTGTTCGCTGTCGCGCATGCGATGTTGGATCCCGAAGTGAGGGAAAAACGGGCAGCCATCCGGAGGAATTCTTTACAGCCGCTTTGGCAGCAAGCGTTGGGGCGCACATCGCCTGAACAACGCCAGCAGCTGACCGACATCGACCTTCAGCGTGGGGATGAAATCAAGGCCCTCTTGGGCGATGACTACGCACGTGCGCTGCGGGAGATGGCCCGCCCCACAAACCAACTTGTCTTTGGAGGCATCGCGCCAGACCTGCAGCCGGCCGTTGAACAGGTGTTCAGCGACTACGCCGCCGCTTCCCGCGAGTCCGGACTGAAACCCTTGAGTGAGCGGGGCGAGATCGAACTCGAGCGAAAGATCGCGAAGGAAATCGCCGCCTTGGTCGGAGAACGGCAGGCGCTCGAGTTCATGGCCTACAACTCCAAAACAGCCAAATACCTCCAGTCGACGTTCCAAGGCGTGCAGGGACTGGATGACGTCGCCTACCTCAAAGTGTTCGAAGCCTATTCCACATTCAAAAACCACGCGGGTTTGGAACTCCTGACCCAGTCGCCGCACGGAGACATGTCCGAGGCCTATCGGATCGCAGAGCTCGAGGTCATTTCGAAGGCCACCACACCACACGTCACGCTGCAGTTCGTCTCCCGGCAGAACGCAAATTTCCAGGAAATGTCCAAGATCTACCAGGCGGCAGGCTTTAGTTCCGAAGACACAATCGGCAAATATCGGGACTTTCTTTCGACCCATAAAGTGCTGTTAGAACAAAATTTGCCGCAACCCGGCCAGAGCCAGAGCGACTACGTGGCCATGCGTGCAAACGCGGCCCGCCAGGCGTATTCAATCCTCTCCGCCGGTTTAACCGGCCCGCATCTCGAGGCCTTCGCGACCAGCAGAACCGGCCGCGGACTCTTGTACACGGCGTCGCGAAGATAACGAAATCGACCTGTCCCTTTCGGACGCCCTAGGGCATGACAAAGGCAGAGCTACGGGAGCGATATGCCCACCTGGCCAAACCCGCCGCGCACCTGCGTCCGGCGGCGGCTTCGGCCTTTACCCAGTTGGGAGGCATCCCCCGGCTGCCCGAGGACTTCGTTTGGCCGCGGTACAAGGGCTCGCCTCACGCCTTCCTTGGCCAGATTGATCTGGCGGAGCTGCGCGGGTCCCTTGCCTCGTTTCTTCCTGCCACGGGCGTGCTCTCGTTTTTCTATGACGAGGAACAGCGAGCTTGGGGATTTGATCCGGATGATCGCGGAGGCTGGCTCGTCCATTTCCACGATGGCGATCTCGCGGCACTGAAATCGTGGACCCATCGACAGGACATCCCCGCCTACTGCTTTTCGAAGCGCAAAGCCGTCGCACCCCACCGCATCGAAACCATGCCCTATTTCCGCGCGGTGCTGGATACGATTCCAGATTGGGACCGCGACGGTGAGGCGTATCTGGAGCTCGTCCGCGACGTCTTTGTCGGCCTGCCCGAGCACCAAGTGCTCGGTCACCCGGATCCCGTCCAGGAAGACACCATGGAGCGCACGTGCCAGCTGGCCTCAAACGGCATCTACCTCGGCAACCCGTCAGGATACCATGATCGACGCCGGGCCGACTTGGAATCCGCGGCCGGGGATTGGAAGCTCCTCCTTCAGCTGGATTCGGATGACGAGCTCGGCTGGCTGTGGGGCTCGGGTGGAAAGCTCTATTTTTGGATACGGGAAACGGACGCGAAAGCAGGCGACTTCAGCCGGGTCTGGCTGGAACTTCAATCCACGTGAACGACACGACGGTGTACGCCCCCGTCGGATCCTTGACGTAAAGATCGGAACGACTCTGTTGGTCGAATGTCCTCCGAGAACGAACCGCCGACGGTCCCTCTGACCGATCTCGCCACACCCGTTCTCGTGACAGTGTTCCGAGACTGGGTGGTCACGGCACGGACCCATCACCTTGAGGGCCGAATCCGAGCGGGCAACCGACTCATGGATCGCTACCTTGAGTGCTGGAAAGAGCTTCGGGCACGAGGCGACGCTGGTCGAGATGCCCTGGCGGTCCTGCTCGACGATGACGATGAAACCGTGAGGCTCACATGTGCCTGCATTCTCCTGCGCCACCGCCATGATCAGGCCCGCGCGATCCTCGAAGCCCTCGCACCCGGTCAGTCGCTCGCTGCCTACGGCGCGCGGATGACCCTGGGACGTTGGAATCGAGGGGAATGGACTTGGGACCCGCCGGATCCCCAACCCCTCAGCTACTAGAGACCGTCCGCACGCGTGATCAGGAAGTCACTCGAACGGCCTGCGAAGCGTGCCCCTAGACCGAAACGTCCATTCTCGCGTTCAAAGCCGAGTGGCCGGATGTCGATCGAGGCAGAGCGACTGGATCGGCCGGCAACCCACAGGTATAAAAACCAGAGGACCCTCACGCTCCGGCCGCGCCTTGCGAATCGCTCCTCGATTGACCTTGCCCGCCCCGCGCTGCTCGCAGCACGCTTGACGCCATGCGATGGCAGGCATGGAAACGGGGGGCTCGCCTCGCCCTGCGGGGAACCGGGATCCTGCTGCTGATCCTGGGAACCACGGTGCTTTTGCTCTGGCTGCGACTGGAATTGAACCGCCCGCCCAAACCGGAGGAAATCTTGGCCAAGGCCAATGGGTGGTCCACGCGGGGAAAGGACGTCCGGACGTTTGTCCGAGAACGGCTGAAGCACGACGGGACCCCTTTGCTGACGCTCCTCGCTGATGACGACTTTCGGCGACATGAGGCGGCCGCAGCCATGATGACAGGCACGCTGCTTCCCGTGGAGGGTGCGTCGCTCGACCTCATCATCCGTCTCTTGCCCACCGTTTCGGTCCAGCGACAGAGGTCGATGATTCGATCCCTTGGAATGCAGATTCGAGGAGGAAGGAGTCGGCTGGTCTCGCTCCTGAGATCGCCCGAGCCACTGCCTTTCTCGCTCCGGGCGGCGATGACCTACGGGCTCCGCTTCGATCCGCGCGACCCCGAGGCCTTTTGTCTCCTGATGCCAACAGCGTTGGATCCGACCGTGGCATGGGAGAATCGAGCGACCGCGATTGACATACTGGGACGGAACCCCGAGGCGAACGCGGTCGCGGAATTGGAGGAGTTCGCGACCCATGCACCTGACGTGCTCGCAAAGCCACTACGGTTCGCGTTGTCTCGTTTGCACAACACGGCCGACGTGGAACGTCTCAGAGAAGATCTAGAGGAAGCACGGGCGGGAGTTACCTCGAGCGTCGACTACGTTCTCCGATCCATTGTGTCGTTCGGCAAGGCGGCTCGCGGCATGGGGCCAGAGCTCCTCCCCTTGGTAAAACCGAATACCCTTCGCTCCGGACCGTTGGCAGCCATCGTCTTGGCCCATATCGGTTACAGCGAAGCCATACCCGTGTTGCGTTCTGAGGGACTGGGCTCCGACGACTGGCGCCTGACTGCCGCGGCAGCCGAAGCGCTGGGAAGGCTTCACGCGACCGATGCGGAAGCGCAACTCCGGCACTTGGCTGCGACCGCCCCAGATTCGATCGTCGCCACCATCGCCCGCCAAGCAGCCGAAGCGATTCAAGGCCAGTACTCGTATCCCCTCCTCGATCAGCGGCAATTGACAGAGGTCGATCGAATCCTCAACGAACGATTTCTTGAGTGGGCGAGGAGTCTGCCGCCCCGCCCTTTTCTCACCACCTGGCAGCGGTTCAAGCAAGACAGCCTTGCCCCCTTCTTGGAGGGAGTCCGGGTCATCGCTGTTCGGTTGACCTCTCCTATCGTGGCCGAGTTCGAGCTGATCACTCCAAGCGGCCAAACCGAACGCCAGACCTTTGACCGTCTACCGCATCACTGCATCTCTTTCGCGGGCGGAACGTTGCTCGGCTACTATGAGGGAGAATGGGGCGGCGGGGTGGTCTATGTTCCTCAGCGGGGTCCCGCCCGTTTCTTCTCCGTACCTGGCGTGTCTTCCTTCATTCGGTGGGGTAATGACATCCTTATCGCTCCTAGTGACCACGCAATATGGGGCCAAGACCTGCTCTGGCGGGCCACCACAACGCCCAAGGGGCAGGTCGTCGTCGAGCCCTACAAACGCGTGCAATTCAAACGCTGGTCGAGAGAGCCGGACGGAAGCCTTTTGTTCGATGGAACGAAGCGTTTATCGCTGGACGGAAAACTGATCCAGCTGGTCCGTGACCGCTAGACCGGTCGGAAAGGCGACAGACGCCCACCGCCTCCGCCACGGACCGTGCCCGTCCGACGTAGGGGCAAGGTGGAGGTTTGAGTCACAATTCGAGTAAGCGTGCGCTAGTTGACCTGTCCCTAACTGCAGCCCCAATCGACCTGTCCCTTATTCTTCGCCCTAGAGCACGCGAAATCGACCTGTCCCTTATTGTACGCCCTCTTTATGTTGTGAGACGGCCTCTCCGTCGACGCCGGTTGCGCGTTGCGTTCACCCATAGCGTGCGGACGTAGTGGTGCAGGGTTCGTCCCCCGGCGTCGACGGAGCGACGCCCTCCACCGAACCAATCTTGCGTATCATCAGTCGAACCGAGGGTTCCACCTGCTTCTAAAGGTAAAGCCTATGGGTCGGCGACCCCACCTCCACCGGAGTTGGGAGGCGAACGGTCGCCGCCACGCAAACGAAGGAGCTGCGGTCGAGTGTCCCGACTGCTGCTGACGCGGGCCCGGTCAGGTCTTGGCGGGCGTCTCGGCGCCCGCGCAGCCGCTGGTCATGGCGTCCCAGCGTTTCTGCAGTTCTGCGGGCGAAACTTTTTCGATCTCGTGCTGGAGCATCCATTGGTGGCCGTAGGGATCGACGACGCTGGCGCTGCGGAAACCGTAGAACTGGTCGGCGGCCGGCATGAGCACGGTCGCCCCCGCGGCGACGGCCCGGGCGAGGGCGGCGTCGGCGTTGGGCACCATCAGGCAGAAGGTGACCGGGGAGCCGCCGAGCGTCGGCGGAGCCTTGTTGCCCCATTGCGGATTCTCGTCGGAGAGCATGAGCAGGCTGCCGGCAATCGAGAGCTCGGCATGGCCGACGGCACCCGTGGCTTTATCGGCGAGGCGGAAGCGTTCGGTCGCGCCAAACGCCGCCTGATAAAAGGCGATGGCCTGCGCGGCGTTACGCACGGTGAGGTAGGGGCTGAACGTGGGATAATCCGTGATGAGTGTGCTCATGTGGGTGCGAGAAGAGGTACAAAGGGTCGAACACACGGGATCGTTTTCGACCGCGATGCGTCGCTTGCGCCGCTTTTTCCGCAGAAAAGATGGCGGTCCACTGCCTCCATCACCTGGCCACCGAGCTCGCCCCGGTGTGTCTGCTCACCGGCCCGCAAACGCAGCCCGGGCGATCGCCGCGAGGTCGCGTTCGCACTGGGCAATGACGCGGTAGAGGGTGTTGATCTCGACCATCTCGGCTTCGGTCAGCCGCTTCTTCGGCACCGTGCGATCGGTGTAGAAATAACTGATCATCGGATTGAACTCGAGCTCCTGCCCTACAAACGCCACGCCCGAATTGAGCGGCGTGGTCACATAGGGTTTGTTGGAATACGGCAGTTCTTGGGTCGCGCGGACGTCGACGCGCTCAAAATCCGGTTTGCTGGCCCCCTCCTGAAACCAGCCTTCGTGAAAGGTCGTAACTCTCATGCTCCGGGTGACAGGGCGTGCACTCACCGGTTGATTGGCGATCTCCTTGATGCGCAGCTCTGCGGTGTTTCTCGCCCGCACCGTGGCCTCGCGATTCGGCAGGGCCGACGAGCTCGTCGCACCCTTCTCCCCCGCTGCCGCGACGGAGGGCTTGGGCGCCGGAGCTTCCGCGACCGGTGTCACCGCCACCACCACATCATCCTTCAACCGCACCGAAAGCTTGGGATAGGACAGCACGCGTCGGTTCCCCATGACCACTTGCCCAACTGGGTTGCCATGGTCGCGCAGCACCTGCTCATACCGATCACCCACCGCAGCTGCCCGCGCGACCGAGCCCAAAAGGAAAACCGTGACCGCAAAAAGGACGCGAAGCGAGGTGGTCATCCCTTTGCGCTATCCGCAAAGCACTGGGATCAGAAGCCAGGAAACGCGCGCCAAAGACATTCATCGTTTTCTGACAACCCTCGACGGTGAAACGCTCCGCCGCATCTGAGGCCGGCCAGACCAGCCGAAACGCCCTTCGCGCTCCCCTCTCCCCAACGATCCGAACGCGAGCACGGGACGTCTTTGCGTCGGTCGAATCGCGCGTTCTGGACGCGATTCCGCCGCTGTTCGACGGCGAAAGGAGCCGAACCGCAACGGCACACGGCACTTACCAACCCGTTTGCGTCCCGCCACTCCGTAACTTTCTGTAAATCATGTTTTTCAGTGCTCGACTCATGGGCGACGCTCCACCGATTTGGAGTCGATGGGACGGCACTTCGGGACGTTTTTCACGGTACGTTGGGACAGCAGCTCAGGACGCTTTGGGCGTGATTGTCTAGAATCGGGAGAAATCCTAGGTGAAGCTCCCCTCCATCGGGTCGGTCAGATCCCCTCGGTCGCTCACGTCGACCCACGGAGCTGTCCGTTTCGCCCCGCCCCGCCCCCCCTCCCCCAACCTCCGACTGACCTCCACCCCATGCCCATCGTCCACGCTGCCACCTCCGGATTTCATCCCGGCCAACCTCGACGACTGCTTTTTCTCGGCTCCTTGCTGGCCTTGGGCCCCGTGAGTCTTTGGGCCCAGACCAAAACGTTGGTTGAAGTCCCTCCGCCCGGCACGGCGGAGGAGGCCGTCGAATTGACCCCGTTCTACGTCAATGAAGAGGAAAGCGGCTACCGCGCCACCTCCACTCTCGCCGGCACGCGGCTCAAGACCGATCTCAAGGACATCGGCGCGGCGGTCTCGGTGGTCACCAACGAGATGATGAGCGACTTGGGCGCGGTGAACCTGGAAGACATCCTGGTGTTCACCACGGGCACCGAAGTGGGCGGCATCTCGGGCAACTTTCTCGGCGATGGGCTGGATCGCAACGGCGACAACTCCGAGTCGCGCACCAATCCTTCCGACAACAACCGGGTTCGCGGTCTGGCGAAGGTGACGAACACCCGGGACTACTTTGCCACGGACATCCCTTTCAACCAGTACAACTCCAGCGCCCTGACCATCAGCCGGGGTCCGAATGCCATCCTCGCGGGCGCAGGTTCACCGGGCGGCGTGATTGATCGGGGGCTGAAAACGGCCACCTTCAAGGATCGCACCGAGATCACCGCCCGCATCGGGTCCAACGGCGCGCATCGGCAGACCTTGGAATTCAACAAAGTCCTCATTCCCAACCGGCTGAGCGCCCGACTGGTGCTGCTCAACGAGGACCTGCAGTACAATCAGGAGCCGGCCTCCATGCAGGACCAACGCCTGTACGGCACGCTGACGTGGCGGATCCGCAAGGGCGAACGGGGGCAATTTCTGGGCGATACGACTTTTCGCACCAACTACGAGACGGGCACGGTGGAGGGCACCCCGCCCAATCCGATCCCGCCCGTCAACGGCTTCGCGTCCTACTGGATCGACAATCAACCGCGGTTCAACGGCGTGACCAATGTCTATTCCAACCAAACGGGTGCGGTGATCGGCGCGACCGCGCTCACGCACGCCAACGCCTTCTTTAAAAACTACACGGTCTTCTACAATCAGCCGAATCAGGTGGGCGCCCAACTGGGCTACACCACCGCCGGCTTCCAAAACGTCCAGGGCATGCAGGGCACGGTCAACGCCGTTCCCGGCTCGATCGTTCCGGTCAATCGCACCTACCAGGCGACCAATTCTCTGCGCGGGGGTCTGAACACCATCGCGCTCGTGCGCATGACGGAAGCCGACCGGGAGATCTTCGACTTCCGTGAGAACCTGCTCACCGGCGCCTTCGACTTTGTGAAGCACAAGTTCAGCGCCAACAACGTGCGCCTGGAACAGCTGTTCTGGGATGGCAAGGCGGGCGTGGAACTAGCCGTCGACTATCAAGATTACGAGCGCCGCAACAACATCCCGTTCGTCGGCAGCGACGTGCAGATCAAGATCGACATCACCCAGCTCCACTCGAACGGGCAGGTGAATCCCAACTACGGCCGTCCCTTCATTGTCACCCAGGACATCAATGGGCTGCGCAACCTGGAGACGCTCAATCAATCCTGGCGGGCCACCGCGTTCTACACGCACGATTTCAGCAAGTCCCGCTCCCGTCTGGGCCGGATTCTCGGCAGCCACACGCTGACGGGTCTCGCCACCTCTTCGACGTCGAAGCGCAAAAGTCTGCTCTACAACAGCCCTTGGATCACCACCAACCCGGCGCTGAATCTCAACTCGCTGCTCGCCAACCCCGGGCTGTTCGCACGCAACGCCCGCGGCATGAT
Source organism: Opitutaceae bacterium (assembly GCA_016794625.1). GTDB lineage: Bacteria > Verrucomicrobiota > Verrucomicrobiia > Opitutales > Opitutaceae > UBA6669. The sequence continues at coordinate 60,910 of JAEUGY010000084.1, read as the reverse complement.
CTATCTCGGACCGACCGCCTCCGGTCTGAGCAGCGCATCGCAACTGCGGCTGTCACCCATCACCGCACAACTGCCGGGCCCGGGGGAGACGTTTAACATTTCGCTCTTCAACCCCGCGAAAAACGCCTTCGAAGTGGTGCCGCTCACCATCGGTCAGATTGTGAAAGGCGCAGGCATGCAACGGGGCGAACTGGAGTCCCAGGCGCTCAGCCTGCAGAGCTACTGGCTGGACCGTCACCTCATCTCGATGGTCGGATGGCGCCGGGATAGCGATACGAACTACACGGCAGCCGACCCGGTAACGCTCACCGACGGCAACGTCGATCTCGGCACGCTCATCCTGCCCGCTTCCCCTTCGTCCCGCAACGTCCAGAACAGTCCCTCGATCAGCCTGGTCGGCGTCCTGCCGGATCGCATCCAATCCCGGCTTCCGTTCGACTCCAATCTGCGCGTCTACTGGAACACCTCGAAAAACTTCACGCCCTCCGGCCAGCGGCGCAATGTCTTCAACGAGGAGATCGGTACGCCCGCCGGCGATACGACCGAGTACGGCGTCATGATCACCGCCCTGAACCGTCGCCTCGATCTGCGTCTCAACTGGTACGAGACGAAAGCCAAGAACGCAACGGACAGCTCGCTCTCCGCGGTCGCCGCGATCAATTCGTCCTACACGATCATCGACTACCTGCTGGCGGCCGATGCGAACAACCTGGCGACGTCCGCCTGGGGCTACTCGAGCTTCGCCAACTTCACGGACGCCGCGCTGGCCCACTTCAAGGCGCTGCCGGCCGGGCTGCGGATCGGCGATGCCTTCAACTTCAATCCCCGGATGGTGCGCGCCGCGGACGGCTCCTACACCCTGGAGCGTGAATCCATCACCAACGCCGCCGCCACAACGGATTATGTGGCCAAGGGGCTCGAACTTGAGGCCGTGCTGAACCTGACCAAGAACTGGCGGCTCGCCTTCAACGCATCGAAAACCGAAACGGTCAAATCCCGGACCGGAGCCGACATTCGCGCCTACGTCGACGAGCTGCTCGCCAACCTCGCCAAAGCCAATCCGCAGTTGCTGAGCGGTTCCCGTCAGCCTGGCCAGGCGCCTGAGGCGTGGGTCGGCACCTTCCGTAGTTCCGTGGTGGTTCCGCTGGAAATCGCCGAGCGCACCGCGGGCACGGCCAGTCCGGAGTTGGTCAAGTGGCGCTGGAGCCTCGTGAATCGTTACGACTTCTCCGCGCGGAGGCTGAAGGGCCTCTTTGTCGGCGGCGCTCTGCGGTGGCAGGATCGCGCCGTGGTCGGCTACCCCTACATCGCCGGCCCGAACGGCCAGCAGGTCGCCGATCTGACCAAACCGTACTTTGGCCAGAACGATTTTCGTGGCGACGCCTTCATCGGTTTCCGCAGTGCGAAATTGATGGGGCGGCGGCTCAAGTGGTCGGTGCAGCTGAACATGCGCAACCTGGTCGGCGACGACGAGCTCATCGTCGTGACCGCCAATTTCGATGGCACCCCCGGCGCCGTGCGCATCCCGCCGGAAAAGGCGTGGCTGCTCACGAGCACGTTCCAGTTCTGATTCCATCGTCAGCGTCCGCGCCTCGTCCATCCCTGCCCTGCGTCACGAAAGTCGGGTGCGGTCGCAACGTGCCCCCGTGCCGCGGGGCGCCGTCTCGACCCGCCTGCCCGGAGCGCCCTCAACCCATCACCGCCGCATGATCTCCCTTCCCTTCCTGTCCCGCGTCCTGGCTCTCGCGCTGGGTCTCGCCTCCACCGTCTGCAGTCAGAACGCGCCTCCCGCCCGCCGGCCGAACATTGTGCTGATGGTCGCGGACGATCTGGGCTTTGGCGATCTCGGCAGTTATGGCGCCACCCGCATCAAGACTCCCCACCTCGACCGGATGGCGCAACAGGGGGTGCGCTTCACGCAGGGCTACGCCCCGTCGTCGACCTGCACGCCCACGCGCTACGCGATCCTGACCGGGGAATACGCCTGGCGGGCGACCACCAAGAAGACCGGTATCCTCGACGGGGATGCACCGCTATGCATCACACCGGGCCGGCGCACGCTGCCGGCCCTGTTGCGCGAAGCCGGCTACCACACCGGCGTGGTCGGTAAATGGCATCTGGGGCTGGGCGATGGGATGGTACCGGTGGATTTCAATCGGGACATCAAGCCGGGCCCGCTGGAGATTGGCTTCGATTATAGTCACATCATTCCGGCGACGGTGGATCGCGTGCCCTCGGTCTGGGTGGAGAATCATCGGGTCGTCGGTCTCGATCCGGCCGATCCGATCGAGGTCAGCTACCGGCAGGACTTCCGCGTCGAGCCCAATGGCATCGATCGTCCGGACCTGCTCAAACAAGGAGCCGATGCCCAGCACTCCGGCACCATCATCCATGGCATCAGTCGCATCGGCTACATGCGCGGAGGCACGGCGGCGCGCTTCCGCGACGAGGAACTCGCCACCACCGTGGTGCAAAAATCCACCGCCTACCTCGAAGCCCATCAGCATCAGCCGTTCTTCCTCTATGTCGGCTTCTTCGAACCCCACGTGCCGCGGGTCGCGGAACCGCCGTTTGTCGGCACCAGCCAGACGGGCGTGCGGGGCGATGTCATCCAGCAACTCGACTGGGCGGCCGGAGAAATCCTCCGCGCGCTCGACCGGCTGAACCTGGCCGAAAACACGCTGGTGATCTTCACCAGTGACAATGGCCCGATCTTCTTTGATGGCTACCGCGACGGTTCGGTCGAGGATTCCCACGGACATCGACCCGCCGGCGACCTGCGCGGAGCGAAGTACCTCGTCTATGAAGGCGCTTGTCGCGTCCCGCTGATCGCCCGCTGGCCCGGCCAGATCGCCCCGCGGGTCAGCGACCAGCTCTTCAGCCTGGTCGACCTGCCCGCAACCCTCGCCACGATCAGCGGAGTCACGCAACCCATGGAGTCCAACACCGACAGCCTGGACCTGTCGGCGGTGCTGCTCGGCCGGACCGAGCGGAATCTCCGCGATCACACCGTGCTGCACGGTCTGTCCAATACCCTGGCCCTGCGCGAAGGTGACTGGAAATACATCCCCGCCAACGCCTCCAAACCCGTGTCCGGTCAGGGCTCCGGTGCCAATCCGTCGGATACGCGGTTTTCCGCCAACCGCATCACCGAGCCTTTGCTCTTCAACCTCGCCGCGGACCCGGGTGAGTTGACCAACGTGCTCGCCCTCCACCCGGACAAGGCATCCGCGCTGCAGAACCGCCTGCAACGCCTGACGCAGACCCACACCCGTACCTCGCAGCCATGAGTCTTTGTCCTACGTCCGCGGGTTGCCTTCGGCGCGCCCACCGCACCTTCAACCTCGGCTGGGCGACGATCTGGCTCCTCTTCGGCGTCGCGACCGCCGAGGCCGAGACCTACTATGTCCATGCCACGAACGGCGACGACCGCAACGCGGGTACCCGCGCCGGCGCTCCGTGGCAAACCCTCGGTCGGGTCAACGCCCAGCGGCTCCAACCCGGAGACCGCGTGCTGCTGGCCAGCGGAGAGCGTTTCACGGGACAGTTGGCCGGTGACGGCCTCGCCGGAACCGCCGAAAAGCCCATCGTCTTCGCCAGCTACGCGACAACCCCGGGTGCACCCACGGCCCGGCCCCTCATCGATGGCCGCGGTCAGGTGGCGGCGGTGCATTTGAAAAACAGCCAGCACGTCCAGGTCCAGGACCTCGCGCTCACCGCCGACGGCGGGGGCATGGCTCCCGGGCCATCCACGTCCGCAAAGATGCGCTGCGGCGTCTTGATCGAGGCGCTGGCCCCCGGCGAGTACGAGGGCGTGGAACTCTCCCGTCTGCACGTCTATGAAGTCTCGTTTGCGGAGCCCGGGTTTGTGCGCCCACCCGGGGACGTGAACACGGCGAACGGCACCCTTCCCTACGGCTGGGGCATTCGCTTCATCGTCAGCTCACCCGAGGCCCGCATGCGTGGCATCACCGTCACGGACTGCCGGATCGAACACGTGAACCACACGGGCCTGAAATTCACCGGCCCGGCCGACAGCATCCAGTCCGTGAAGGTGGAGCGTGTGACCATCCTCCACGTCGGTGGCCCAGGCGTGCAGATGTCCGGGGTGCGCGGCGGGCACTTCTCGCAGTTGCACGTCGACGGTTCCGGCAGCGCGCGCGATTCGCGAAACTGGGCCCGGGGCAGCGGGCTGTGGACCTGGTCGACCCGGGATGTGGTGATCGAAAAGAGCCGCTTTCTCAACGCCAACGGTCCGGGTGACTCCGCCGGCGTGCACATCGACTACCATTGCCGCAACGTGGTTGTGCAGTACAATCTCAGCGCCGGCAACGCCGGCGGGTTCTGCGAGATCCTGGGCAACAACCACAATTGCGCCTACCGCTACAACATCAGCGTCAACGACGGTCACCGGATCAAGGGAAAGCAAGGCGCCCTGCAGGAAGGAAAGACGTTCTGGCTGAGTGGTTACGTGGGCCAGGGAAAGCGCACCGGCCCGACCAACACCTATTTCTACAACAATACGATCTACGTCCGCGCGGATCTGGTCGCCAAGATGGCCATCGCACCGACCGCGGACGGAGTGCTGATCGCGAACAACATCTTCTACATTATGGGCGAAAGCCGGAGGGTGAAGGGCGATCAATTCAAGCCCGACGACGCCAAATCCGGCTCGTTGCCGCGGACCCTCTTCGCCCACAACCTTTTTCTCCGCGCCGAAAACTGGCCGGCCGAGCTGGAACTGCGGGATCAGGCGCCGTTCATCGGAGATCCGGAGTTTCTCCGGGGGGGCGGTCTTGAACTGGCCGACTACACACCTGGAAACCGCTCGCTCGTGCAGGACCGCGGCCTGCCGATCGAGGCGCTGCCGGGCGATGAGGTGGGGCTGACGCTTGGCTTGCGCCCGCCACACGACATCCTCGGCCAGGCCCTCGTCGGTCGGCCCGATCTCGGCGCGATCGAACTGCGGTGATCCTCCCCTCCGTTTCCCCTTACCATGTCTTCGCTTTTTTCCTCCCTTGTCTGCGGCCTGGCCCTGGTCACCTGCGCCTTGTCCGCGGCCGGCGCCCGCGCACCGGAACGACCCAACCTTATCTACATCCTGTGCGATGATCTCGGATACGGGGACGTCGCCTACCTGAATCCGCAGGGCAAGATCCCGACCCCTCACATCGACCGCGTCGGCCGCGAGGGCATGGTCTTCACGGACGCGCATTCCAGTTCCGCAGTCTGCACACCCAGCCGCTACAGCCTGCTGACCGGCCGCTACAACTGGCGCTCCCGGATGAAGCACGGCGTGCTCAACGGTTACTCCCCGCGCCTGATCGAACCCGGCCGGGCCACCGTCGCCTCCTTCCTGCGCGAAAACGGTTACGCCACCGCCTGCTTCGGCAAATGGCACCTCGGCCTGAACTGGACCCAGAACGACGGCACCGCCCCTGGCAGCTCCGCGAATCCGAAAAAGGTCGACTACACCCGGCCGATCGAGGGCGGCCCGACAGCGGTCGGCTTCGATACCTTCTTCGGCATCAGCGCCTCGCTGGACATGGCGCCCTACATTTTCATCGAAAACGACCGGGCCACCGAAATTCCCACGGTGGAGAAGGAGTGGTTCCGCAAGGGTCCGGCCGGGTTAAACTTCGAGGCGATCGACGTCATACCTGTCGTGACCGCCAAGGCGGTGGAGTACATCGGCGCGCGCGCGCCGGCCGCGAAACAGGGCCAACCCTTCTTCCTCTACCTGCCGCTCACCTCGCCCCATACTCCCATCCTTCCAACCGCGGAATGGAAGGGAAAGAGCGGTCTGAATGCGTACGCCGACTTTGTCATGCAAACGGACGCCGTCGTGGGCCAGGTCCTCGCGGCGCTCGACCGTCACGGACTCGCGGAGAACACCCTGGTCATCGTGACGAGCGACAATGGGTGCTCCCCCTCCGCCAACTATGCAGAGCTGCTCGCCCGCCAGCACAATCCGAGTCACACCTTTCGCGGAACGAAATCCGACATCTGGGAGGGAGGCCACCGCGTCCCGTACCTCGTCCGCTGGCCTGCTCGGGTGAAGGCCGGCAGCATCAGCCATCAGCTCACCGGCCTGCAGGATCTGTTTGCCACCTGTGCGGACATGCTCGGGCAGACCCTGCCCGACACGATGGCGGAGGACAGTGTCAGCCAGTACCCCGCCTTTGCCGGCCGCACGGAGCAGCCCTTGCGCGACTCGCTCGTGCACAGCGCCATTTTTGGCGCGCTCTCCCTCCGGTCTGAACAGTGGAAACTGATTTTCGCCGCCGACTCGGGCGGCTGGAGCGATCCCAAACCCGGCAGCGCCGCCGCGGCCCTGCTGCCGCGCGTGCAGCTCTACGATCTCTCCCAGGATATCGGTGAAAGCCGCAACCTGGCGGCCGAACACCCCGAGGTCGTGGCCCGGCTGACGCAGAAGATGGAACGCATCATCGCCGACGGCCGCAGCACCCCGGGAAGACCGCAGCCCAACACGGGAGACGTCACCCTCTATTCCACCCGCACCGGACAGCCCGCCAAAACTCCGCCTGCCCAGACGGCACCCTGAGCATGTTGACGCTTCTATCCGCCCTGACCGGCAAGTTCCGCGATGGGGTTCGCCGCGCGGGGTTCCTCGCCGGCACGGCGCTCCTCGGCGTCGTTCCCGCGGGCGCACGCGAGGTCAGCGTGTGGTTCGATCAACCGGGAGAGGCGTGGTACCAGCACACCCTGCCGATCGGCAATGGGTACCAGGGTGCGCTGATCCGCGGACAGGTCGCCGTAGAACGCATACCGCTCAATGAAGAGACCATCTGGGCCGGCGGACCCGGAGAATCACCCGATTATCGCGGCGGCAACCGGGCGGACGCGCACACCATGCTCGCACCCGTGCGCCAGCTCTTGCAGGAAGGCAAGCAGGCCGCGGCCGTGAAACTAATGCGGGAGCGTTTTCTCGGCACTGTGGGGCCCAAACCCAAGCGTGCCGTTCCGATCAGCGCCAATGTGCCAGTCGTGCGCAATCCGCCGGACGGCAAGATCCAGTTTCCGGGTTTCGGTACCTACCAGACCGCCGTCGATCTGATCGTGGAAACGTCCACGGCCGGCGAGGTGACGGACTATCGTCGCGCCTTGGATCTGGACCGCGGCGTGGTCGAGATCGACTACCGCACCGGTTCAACCCGGCACCGGCGGACAGCCTTCGCGAGCTATCCGGACCGCGTGCTCGCGTTCCGTTTCGAGAACGACCAGCCCGGCGGTCTTGAGTACGCGGTGAGCCTGGAGACGTTTCACCGGATCGATCGCATGGGTTTTGCCGACGGGGTCTGCACCCTTGACGGCGTGGTCACCAACAACGGAATGAAGTTCCAGGCCGTCGCACGCATTGAGACCCCGGAGGGAACGCGCGTCGAGTTCCGGGACCAGAAGGTCAGGATTCGGGGCACCCAGCGGGTCGATGTCTACGTCACGCTCGCCTCGAGCTACCTCAACCAGCCCCCTGACTACACCGGTCGCGACTACGCGGCCCTGAATGCGCAAACCCTCGCCACCGTGGCGCGCAAGGGCCACGCGCAGCTGCTCGCCGATCACCAGACCGACTACCAGCGTCTCTTCCGGCGCGTGGACCTGACCCTCGGCAGCTCCCCCCTGGTCACGCTGCCGACCGGCGAGCGCCTGCGCCGACGCGCCGAGGGTGCATCGGACCCCGGACTCGATGCACTCTACTTCCAGTTCGGCCGCTACCTCCTCATCAGCAGTTCCCGCGAAACCACGCTGCCGGCCAACCTGCAGGGCAAATGGAACGTGGAGATGGATCCCCAGTGGGCGAGCGACTACCATACGAACATCAATCTGCAGATGGCGTACTGGCCGGCGGAGACGACGAACCTGCCGGAGAGCCACCGGGCGCTCCACCAGTACATCGACTCCCTGCGTGAGCCCGGACGGCGGTCCGCCCGCGAATTCTTCCAGGCGCGTGGCTGGATTGTGAATACCATGAACAACCCGTTCGGCTACACCGCCGTGAACTGGGGCGAATGGGGCTACTTCCCGGCCGGGGCCGCCTGGCTGTGCCGGCACCTTTGGGAACACTATGAATTCACGCAGGACGTGGAGTTCCTGCGCCGTCAGGCCTACCCCGCCATGAAGGAAGCGGCGCTCTTCTGGCTCGACTACCTCGTCGAATTCGAGGGTCACCTCGTCTCAATGCCTTCGTTCTCGCCCGAGCATGGGGGCATGTCGATTGGCGCCTCCATGGACCAGCAGATCGCCTGGGACCTGTTCCACAACCTGCTCGCCGCCGCCCGCGTACTGGGCGAGGACGATGACACCCTGCGCCAGGTCCAGGCGGCGCAGACGCGCCTGCTGCCGCCGAAGATCGGGCGTCTGGGCCAGCTGCAGGAGTGGCGGGAGGATCGCGACGATCCCAAGGACCAGCACCGGCACGTTTCCCATCTCTACGCCCTCTATCCGGGCCAGCAGATTTCGCCTCTCGCCACCCCGGAGCTCGCGGCCGCCGCGCGTAAGAGTCTCGAGTTCCGCGGCGACAACGCCTCGGGCTGGTCCCTCGCCTGGAAGGTCAACTTCTGGGCCCGGCTTCACGATGGAGAACGCGCCTACCGGAGCCTGGGCGCGCTCCTCCTGCCCACCACGCACCACAACCACAGCGGCATGAAGCTGCCGGGCGGCACCTACGACAACCTGTTGTGCGCCCACCCGCCGTTCCAAATCGATGGCAATCTCGGCGGCACGGCTGGCATCGCCGAGATGCTGCTCCAGAGTCACACCGGACACCTGCACGTGCTGCCCGCCCGGCCGGACGCGTGGAAGACAGGCAGCCTGCGAGGCTTCCGGGCGCGCGGAGGTTTCGAGGTCGACCTGACCTGGCGGGACGGAAAGGTGGATACGCTGCTGATCACGTCCACCGCCGGCCGACCCTGTCGACTGCTTCTCCCCCATGCCCTCAGTGGACCCGGCCTCACCAGCACCCCGAGCCCGGAGGGTTGGCGCATCGACTTCGAGACCGTGGCCGGCCGGACGTACCGGTTCACGCCGACCCCAGTCGCGGCGGTGACGCCCGCGCGGGTCGACGATCGTGGTGCGAAGGCGGATCCGGCGGATCACAGCTACGTCTACAAGAACATCGACGGCCGTGACCTTCGCCTGTGGGTGCGCCAGCCGGCGGACGCCCGACGGGGCGACCGCCGTCCGGCCGTGGTGTTCTTCCACGGCGGCGGCTGGGTCGGCGGACCCCTGTTTCAATTCAAGGACCACTGCGCGCACTTCGCCCGTCGCGGCCTTGTCGCCGTGCAGGTCGAGTATCGCTTCGCCGCAAAGCAGCAGACCGACGCGCCTCCGCTGGTCTGCATCCAGGATGCCCGTTCCGCGATGCGCTGGGTGCGGGCCCACGCGGAGGAGCTGGGAATCGACCCCACCCGGATCGCCGCCGGCGGAGGCTCGGCCGGCGGACACCTGGCGGCTTTTGCCTCCATGGTCGAGGGCGGCGATGACCCGGCGGACGACCGGACCGTCTCGCCCCGCGGCAACGCCCAACTGCTATTCAACCCCGTGTTCGACAACGGGCCCGGCGGCTACGCCCACGCCCGGATGGGAGCCGCCTGGAAACAGTATTCGCCCATCGACCACATCAGCGCCGATGATCCGCCCGCGCTGGTGTTCATCGGATCCCAGGACGCCCTCGTGTCGCTGCCCACCGTGGAGCGTTTCGTGGAGGGCATGCGAAAGGCCGGGGTGCGCTGCGAGGCGCGCACGTATGAGGGACGCGAACACGGGTTCTTCAACCGCGAGCCCGACAAGGCGCACACCCTCGCGGAGTGCGATGCGTTCCTCGTCGAACTCGGCTGGCTGCCGCCGCGGGAATAGGTTCGCCGGGTGCGCAGGCCGGCGGCGTCACTCCCCCGGCGGCCGGGACGGTCCGGCGGCGGCCGACTCCGGTGCGATGCGTGTGGAGTGATTGCGGGTGAACGTCGAGGGCAGGCACTTGAACTCTTCCTTGAAGACGCGGCTGAAGTAGCCGGAGTCGGAGAAACCGGCGGCGAATGCCGCCTCCGTGACATTCTTGGTGCCGGCGGCGAGCCATTCCGCCGCCCGCCGCAGGCGGCGCGTTCGAATGAAGGCGGCCGGGGAGACATCCGTCAGGCCGGTGAACTTGCGGTAGAACGCGCTGCGACTGAAACCCAGTTTCCGCGCGAGCGCATTCACCTCGAACTGCTCGTCGCCCATGCGCTCGTCGATGATCGCATTGACCTGGTCGATGAATGCCTGGTCGGCGTCCGCCAGTCCGCTGATCCGGTGGTCGTCGCAGAACTGCTTTTGGATCCGCTCCCGGTTGCGCCTCTGGGTCGCCAGCAGATTCTGAATCTTGAGCTGCAGAAGGCGGGTGGAGACGGGCTTCGTGATGAAATCATCCGCCCCGCTCTCAAAGGCCTTCTGCCGGTGCTCGTCCGATCGCAGCACCGTGAGCAGAATCACGGGAATGTGCGACGTGTGCGGATCCTGCTTGAGTTTCTGGCACACGGCAAAGCCATCGCCGTCACCCAGCATGACGTCCGATACGATCAGATCCGGGATCAAAGTGCGGGCCTGCTCCAGTCCCGCGGTGACATCGGCCGCGCTGTGCACGCGGAACCGGCCGCTCAAGGCGTCGGTCAGAAACTGCCGCAGCGCCGGCGTGTCCTCGATCACGAGCACCAGCTCCTTCTCCGCGGGAGGGTTTTCTTCGGTCGCGTCCGCCGCAGGCTCGACCACGGTCGTCTCCGGTGGAGGTTCTTCGCCCACGAGCGGAAACACGGCGCGGAAACAGGAGCCATGCCCGTCCTCGACCGGACTCTCCACTTCGATGCGGCCGCCAATTGCCTCCATCAGCTCCTTCACCAACGCCAGCCCCACGCCCGAACCTTCGGGACGCCCCGGCTGGTTGGGGCTCCGATAAAAGAGCTCGAAGATCCGCTGCTGTTCCTCAAGCGGGATCCCCGGCCCCTGGTCGATCACCTCGAGCAGGCCCTGGTTTCCGCCGCCCGCCTGCCGCGCCACGTGCACGCGGATCACTCCGTTCACCGGCGAATACTTCACCGCATTGCTGACCAGATTGGTCACCACCTTGTGAAAGAGTTCGGCATCAAAGCGGAAGACGAGCGCCGGCAGCGGACTCTCCACGCTCAGAGTCACGCCATGCTCCTTCGCGCTCGATTCGAAGTCGCCGGTGCACTGCCGAATGAACGACAGGAAGTCGGAGCGCTCCGGATGGGAGGCCAGTTTGCCGAGCTGGAGTTTGCGGAAGTCGAGCAGTTGATTGACGAGGACGAGCAGGCGCTCGCTGTTGACCTTGATCAGCGACAGATACTGGCGCTGCTGCGGATCCCGGACGTGCTGCTGCAGTTCCTCCACCGGGCCGAGGATGAGGCTGAGCGGCGTCTTGATCTCGTGAGAGATGTTCGTGAAGAAGCGCAGCTTGACGCGTTCGATCTCGAGCACGTGGCGGATGCGCTGCCGGATCACAATCGTAACCAGGCCCGCGAACACGAGCACCACACCCGCGATCAGGCCGATGAACCAAGCCTGCCGCCAGAGCGGCAGGACGATGGAGAACACGGCGCGCGCCGGCACCGGATCGACATTTCCGTCGCTGTCCCGGGCCCGCACCTCGATCACATGCAGGCCATTTCCCAGCCCATTGATCGTCGTTTCGACCGCCGGGGAAAAGACCGACCAGGCGCCCTGGTCGATGCGGTGGGAATACTCCAGCCACTGACGGGGCGTCTTGGACCAGGCATCCACGCCCTCCCAGGCGAAGCTCAGCACCGTGTCCTTGGTCTCCTCGACCGGCGGACGGCTCCAGCGGGTATCGGGCGGCGCGCTGGTGTGACGCCATTCGGTGGTCCGGAATCCGGCCAGTTTCTCCCGCGGATACGGCTCCGTGCGCTGCCCCCGGTAGTACCAGTCTACATGCGTGCGATTGACCCAGACCGCCTGCTGCCGGCCCTCGATCATCTCACCGGATCCCCGGTAGAGTCCCTCGGTGCCGGCCAGCCACGGGGCCCACCGGCCGGAGTCGTATCGGAAAAACCCTTTCGGTGTCGCCATCACCATGTCGCCGCTGCGGAGCGGGAGGATGAAGGAAGCAGGGTATTCGAAAGCACGATTTGAGGCGGGGCCGCCCTCCCAGCCCTGGGCGGTCTGGCGAAACACGCCGTCGGACCAGGCCGCCGCCCAGATCCAACCCTCCCGGTCAAAGGCGATCTGATCGATCCACTTGTTCTGCAGCACCGGAGGGGCGGGCAGGGCGCGGTAGCCGCGGTCGGTCATCGACACCAGACCCATGCCACCCACGACCACGTCGCCCTTCGGGCTTTCGCGGAGACTCCAGTTGCGGAAAGGCACCACGGGCGGCAGTCGGAGCTCCACCGTGAACGTGCCGTCCGGCATGGGACGGAGGATGGCGAGCCCGCCCGTGATGCCCGTGAATTCCCGCGGCTCCTGGGCGCATCCGAGCCAGATTTCGCCATTGGCCCGTTCGAGCACACCCAGGTGGCTGATGGAGAGGGCGAGCGACGGAAGCGGATAGTGCCGCCACGTCACACCGTCGCTGATGGCGGCGGCCGCGCCCCCTTGGTTACTGCCCACCACCAGCCAGCGGCCGTCGCGCAGGACGCGCGCGGCCACGGGCGTGTCCACCCCGGTGATGTGGGGCTCATGGCGCCGGAGCTCCTGCTCGTCCGAGCGCAGCACGATCTGACTGCCGGCCGAAATAAACAGGTCGTGACCCTCGGCCGTGCTGGCCTGGTAGTGCAGCCCGGCGAACGAGCGGCCCGACTGGCGTCCGCAGTCGAGGTGGAGCACGCTGCCCCCGGTATCCACCAGGAGCACACTTTGGTCGGGCAGATGGGCGATGTGGAAGACCGTGCCCGGCACGGTGTAGTCCGGACTGCGGAAGATCTGCCAGTCTTCGCCCTGGCGGACATGCAAGGCCCCGCGGCTGGAAATCCAGATCGAGCCATTTTCCCCCTCTGAGATGGCAAAATTGCGGTTGTCGCCGCCCAGGCCCGAGAGGTTGACCTGTTCCCAGGTGTTCGTCTGTGGATCAAAGACGCTGACCGGGAGTCGGAGATCGCTGTTGATCGACCAGATGCGTCCGTCCTGGGCGCGGAGCAGGCTGGCGCTCGCCACGTCGTGGTCGGTGCCGGCCTGCACCTTCCGGGCGGACCGGTCCGGTGCGGACGTACCGTCCGGCAGCGGCCATTCCCACAGCTCACCCTGGTGTCCCGTCATCCAGAGCGACCGATCCAAGGGTCCCAGGCAGAGCGCAAGCAGCCGTTCCGGGAAGGGCAGCACCGCGACGTCCCCCGCGGGGTGGACGCGCAGGATGCCTCCATCGACGGCCGCCCAGATGATCCCGTCCTCGGACTCGGCGAACACGCGGCTGGCGCGAATGCCGCGACCGGCCGACGCCACGCGCCGCCAGCTTCCTTTGCTGAGCCGAAAGGTCGCTTTCCGCGCGGTCACATACAGGTCGCCCCGGCTGGATACGAAGAGGCTCGTGATCGCCTCGAACAGCGGGTCGTCCGGCGGCGCGAGCGCGGTGGAGGTGAGTCCGTCGAACGAGATCAAACCCGTGCCGCCCACCGCGAAATAGACCAGGTCCTGCGATGCCACCTGAACCAAGGCCGTCTTCACCCCATCCAGGGTTTCAACCCGATGCCAGCGCCACCGATCGGAGAGAGGATCCTCCCGGTAGTCCGCGGGTGTTCCGGCCGGAAAGAGCCGTGCAGGAAAAATCACCAGCGACAGGATCCACCCCACCCAAAGCCCCCGGCCAGGGAGCAGGGTGAAAATACCTGGCCAGGAAAGGGTCATCGAAGAGCGGAGACGTCGGGAGCCAAGGCGAACAAACACGTTTCGGACGGAAGCAAGTGAGGGGTGGTGGGGCTCCGTTCAGGCCCCCGGACGAAGGTGAGCAAGACCGGCGAACCGGAGACCGAAGCGGACCGGAGGGTTGGCCCGGCGACGCCCATGCTCAAGCTTTTCGCACGCGCCCGGATCGCAGCAGTTCTTCTCCCGCCCCAGGTTGCCTTCGGATCGGGACTTAGGAGCTCTGGCCCGAGGTGAGGATGACCTCGATGTCCTTCGTTTCCGAGCCTCGCTGGACCGTGTAGCGATAGCGGCGCGGGTCCCTTACGTCTCGCGCACGATCGATTGCGGCCACCACGGCATTGAACTCAGGCCAGGTCTTTCCCACGACCGGCGTGCCGTTGATCGCGAGCAGACGGTCGCCCGAGCGCAAACCGGCCCGGTAGGCATCTCCCCCGCGCTCCACGAAAAAACGAATCTCCCGCACCGGCCACGTCGGCGCCGGTGCGCCCTTCTGCTTCGTGTACTTGAACGACATCCCGTACCCTGGAACCTGAGGGACGACCCGAACCGGCGCCATCTGCACCGGTTCCTGCGAAGAAACCTCCGCGGCGCCCAATGCCAATGCGCCCGCCAGCAAAGCGAGAAGGACGCGGGTTTTGGGCGGCAAGGACATGGCTATAGAGTGAACAGCCAGTTCCGCCCAAGGTTCCGCCCCGTTTGCACTGCGCTTCAACGTCAGCGGCGCGCAGGGCAAACGGAGCAGCCACGCTGCCATTGGAGGTGGCCTCGGCGAGGCCGCGACGGGACCATACCGTCCCGCCTCCGTGCCCGACGGCTTGACGCGGCACCCATCTCCGCGGGGTCAACGACCCCACCTCCAACAGAAACTTCCACGTTCGATCTTAGGAGGCGACCCGCAGATTCGCCACGTAGAGGCTAAGGCCATTCAAGATCATTTGGACGGCGACGAGGGTCAGGATCATGCCCATCAGGCGTTCGATGGCTCGCATGCCGCGGTTCCCAAGCAGGCCAAGCAGGCGATCGCCGAGGATGAGGATCGCGGCGGTGACCGCGGACGCCGCCGTCACCGCCAGCGTCCACTCTCCCAACCGGCCGGGATGCTGGCTCGCCAGCAGGAGCAGAAAGGCCATGCCGCTCGGACCGGCGATGAGCGGGGTGGCGAGGGGCACAATGAACGGCTCTTCGTCGCCGGCCTCCGATCCGAACGTGACGCCGCTCTTCGGAAACACCATGCCGATCGCGATCATGAAGAGCATGATGCCGCCGGCGATGCTGAGCGACGATTGCTGGAGCCCGAGGAAACCGAGCAGGCGGCCGCCCACCAGCAGAAACAGGATCAGGAGAACATAGGCAAAAGTGACTTCCCGGACCAGGACCCAGCGCCGCCGCTCAGCGGGGATCTTGCTCAAAATGGAGTTGAAGAGCGCGATGTTACCAAACGGATCCAGAATCAGAAGCAGCGTCGCCGCTGCAGAAAACAGCGTCATGGCAGGGATTGCAGCAGGGCCAGGTGCAGCGGCCAACCTCCAAAGGGACGCAACCCATCGTCGGGTATCAAAAGGCGCCGAATCCGGCCACCATCGGGCAATCCCCGATGGGCCCGGCAGCCTCCGGTCAGGGCTTGAACCACCTCTGAAGTTCGTTCCAGATCACTCGATGGCTCAGTCAGGCGCTCCCGTCGGCTCTGTCGTCCAGCCCTGTCCCCGGGCGGCGGCGGCATTGACGGTCCTTGTGCTGCACGCCGAGGACAACCGGCCATTCGAGGGGATCAAAGTGAAGGTCGAGGGTCCATCGTCGCTCTCCGGCACGACGGACGCGGTCAACGGCGTCACCCCGTTTGATCCCGTCAAACCCGGCCGCTACACCGCCCGGGCCACCCTGCCCGGCTCGTTGGAGAAGGACTATGATCCACCCGCCTCCGGAGCAGCGTCCGTCAGCGCCGGTGGTCACGCCTTGATCACCCTTCGGATCGGCAAGAAGAAGGTGGTGACGCCGGCAGCCCCGATCGGTCATTGGATTGAATTCAAATTCGTACTGCCCGACGAGACACCGGTGTCCGGCCTCGACTACGTTCTCGTCGAGCCGGGCGGCGCCCAAAAGCCGGGCACACTGGGCAGTGATGGAAAGGTTGAGCGCAGGAACATCCCCGCCGGCGCCTACGCGGTGATGCTCAAGGACGTCGCACAGGTCACGTGGCTGCCGGGTCATGCCCGCTGCGATGACAAAGTCCGGCTCACGGCCCAGGCGTCCGGGTTTCCTTCGGGCACCCCCGCCAAGGTCAACCTCTACCGCGAGTTCCGCGAGACCGCCGCCGATGTGATTCAATCGCTCCCGGCCCGGGTTGAAAACGATCAGATAAAAGTGGAGTGGAAATACGACTACCTATCGAGCGAGGCACGCAAGAACGAGACCGGCGTGGCCCGTTTCATCGCCGAGGTCGAACTGGACGGCGGCAAATACTGGGCAAAAAGCGCGCTTGCGCTGGAGCTTGAGCTCCGGACCATCAAGACCCTCGAGTGGTCCACGGCGCGGATCGAGGCGGGAGAAACCGCCGAGATCAAGATCGAGACACGGGGGTTCCCGGATGACACCGAGGTCCGGCTTGAGCTGTGGCGGTTCGGCTGGAACGCGAGCAAGAAGGTCGGCGACTTCCGGCCCCTTCAACTGGCTGGTGGAACCGCTTCCGCCCGCTGTCCCTACGCCCCCGCAGGCGCCGCGGAGCTCGCCATCACCCGCTCCGGCGAATACTTCGTCATCGCCAAAATCACCGGCGCCGTCTCCCGAACCGCCCGATCCAGCCTGCTCTGGTGCGTCTACGCAGAACAGGATGCCACGGAGTCCCGGCCCCCGTCCTGACACGCCTCCTAATCCATCGCCCCATGCCTCGCTACGAAGGACAAACCGGACAGGTACAACGCATCGTTCTCACGCCGGAAATCACGCGCGCCTACTGGTCGCGACGGCGCGCCTGGCAGGGAGCGGAGGTGAAGCTCTTCATCGAAACGCGCTACCTGAAGGACGGCACACCCCTGAAAATCGAGATCTGGGAGGACGGCACCGATGAAGCGGCCGGAGACGAGCTCATCATGAGGCTCCCCGGAAACCACACCGTGCGCAACGGCCGGTGCACGGTGAGCACG
The DNA here is from genome assembly GCA_016794625.1 of Opitutaceae bacterium. Classification (GTDB taxonomy): domain Bacteria; phylum Verrucomicrobiota; class Verrucomicrobiia; order Opitutales; family Opitutaceae; genus UBA6669. The sequence continues at coordinate 43,886 of JAEUGY010000084.1, read as the reverse complement.
ACCCTCCGCTTCGATCCGGCGAGTCTCGGCCGCACGCTGGAACTGGAGGGTGACACGGGCGAATTTTATTTCCTGGTGACGGTCGAAGCACCACGGCTCAAGCAGCGGTCGAACCTGCTCTACGTGGATCTCCCGTCCCTCGTGCTGTCGGCCTGAACGAATCCGGTCTCCCATGCCGACCTCCCAAGCCATCGGCCGCGACTTCTCCAAGTGCACGTTTCGCACGCTGGTGCCCAACCTGCCGGCCGGCATCCGGCGGATGCTGAACCGTGCCCTGAATTCGTTTGGCACCGACCTCAACGTCCTTCCCCGCTGGTCGGAGCCGGTCATCACCGCCAAGGGCACCAAGCTGGAGCGCGAGTTCTTTCCCCACGCCAGCAATGACATCTGCTGCGCCGATGGAGTGGCCTTCTGCCTGTACCAAACCGGCGTCGTGGATTTCGGCCACGACAAGGACTACTTCAAGTCCCAGATCGCCGGCGCCATCCACTGGGCCCACTACTACACGCCGACCAAGAAGAACGAGGACATCTGCTACCTGGTGGAGGATATTCCCAATACCACCGATCCCAACACGATTGATTTCCGGAGCTGGCTGCCGGGGGACTACTTCGTGTTCTTCGACGCCACCGGGGACCAGGGTGCGGACCACGTCAACATCTACCTCGGTCCGTTCATCGAGACCGTAAACGGCGAGGACATTCCGGATCCGGTCTACCACATGTTCAACTCGAGCATCGGTACGACCGGGGGCAATGCAGTGTGCACTCCGGGTCCGTTCGCGAACCACCTTCGCTATTGTCGATCGGTCAACCGCCGGATGTGGCGGTGCCGCGTCTACGCCGTCGAGCGTCTGTTCCAAAACATGATCGGCCCTCCGGTCATGCTCGCCGAGCCGACCGAAAAGCCCAAGCCCGGCACGCCTCCCCGGTCCGAGCTCCTCTGGTCGTGGTCCGAACGGGCGGACGCCCCCTACCCGGTGGGACGCAGCCTGACCTGGCACGATGGTATCCATTTACTCAAAGAGGAGGGGATGGAAAACGAGGGTGTCCAGTCCTTCGCGCCCGGAGAGATTGCCCTCGTGCGCTTCGGCAAGGCAACCTCGGGGGGAGATACGTCGCTCGTGCTCCTGCGACATCGTTTCCTCGCCTCCCAAATGCGTGTCCTCGGACCGCCTCCCCCTCCGGAAAAGCAGAGCGAGGACGACCCCGCCGCGGGCGAGTCCAAACCCTTTTTCAGTCTCTCCATGAACCTCGCCCCGCTTTCGACCTACCTGGCCGCGGGCACCGAGATCATCAAAGGCATCCCCGCCCTCAAGGAACCAGCTCCACCGTCCGAGGTAGCTGGCACGGCACCGGTGAGTGACCAGGCCGCCGGTGAGCAGTCCGTGCTGGTTCCCGACTGGCTCCGGCGCATCTGGCTCAAACCCAAGCCGCCCCTGATCAAGCAAGTCCCCGAGAAAGCGCAGATCACCCTGCTCGCCCTCACCCGGGGCGACCCCGATGGGACCCCAAAGCTCGCGGTGCTGGGACAGCCCAAGGGCCTGACCACGCGGCATGCCTATCCACTGAAGGACCTGCAGTCCGAGACGATTGGAGGGAAAACGTACACGTTGCTCCCCACGGATGCCACCAATGCGGCCGTCTGGAACGAAAAAGTGACGCCGGTCGCAATCCCGAAGGGTCGCTCGCTCGTGTTCTACAACCCGCACCCGGACGTCGCGTCCGCGTTCAGCACCAGCTTCAAACTCCCGGGCGAAACGCTCCTCGCCTACACCGACGCAGGGGGCCGCTACGCACTTCAACCGGTCGCAGGAGCCGACTCCGCCCCGGTGACCGGACCCCAGGGCACGCTTTTTCGCGTCGCCACTTTCGCCCCGCACGAGCCCGCCCAGGCCCAGGCGCTGCCCCGGCCCGGTATCCGGATAGGCAACTACCTCGACGTCGACGGCGACAAGGACCAGTACGACCACGATCGCGAAGCCGGAACACTGGAGTTCCACGAGAGCGTCAGGAAACTCATCCTCTACGCGGACACCAGTGGCCAGGACGGCGCCCGGCGTCTGGTCGATGACTTTGCCATCGACATCACCAAGCTTGTCCCGCCCACCCAGCGCAAATTCGTCGTCACGGAGCGGCCGCCCGAGCCCACCGGTCCCCCCAGGAAGAAAGCGGACAATGTCTGGCTCACGCTCGACCTGGGTGTCTGGCTGACCGACAAGGAACGCGACCAGATCCAGAGCCGCCTGAACGACGTGGCCAACTTCAACGGCATCAAACAGCGACTGGCCCAGAACCGCAGCGGCCTGGTCGGAGTCAAGGTCAGCCAGAAGGCCGGCTGGGAGATGCGCGACGGGTTTCTCTCCCCCACCGAGGAAAAGCCCGAAGGGGAACTGCTGACCCTCTATCGGAAGATCAAGAACGTCGGGGAACGACGTCAGTTCGAGGAACCACCCAAGGAAGCCAGCGAAGCGGGACATGAAATGGTGAACTTGATGCTCACGCTTGAGATGGCACCCGAACTGGAGATTCTCCCCGTGCTGACTCCGCGCGGCAAAGCCCCGACCGCCGTCTTCGAATTGATCCTCGCCACCACCGAGGAGGGCACCAATCAGGCGGATCTCGACGCGGTGGAAGAAGAGAACAAGCGACGCGAGCCCCTGGTGCGAAAGTTGCTCGACGGCAAACTCGTGGACTTTTCCGCCGAGGACGCGCTCTCCGGCCTCCGCCAGGTCGGTCGCGAACCCATTGGGCGCATGGGGGACGTGCCGGCTCCGCTGCCGGGAAGCGGCTTCGTCAAAGGCGTTCACTTTGAAATCTTTTCCGGGGAGAACCTGATGGACCCGGCGGTCACCGGTGACGACAAGCAGATCGTCCCGGTCCCGCGCTCCAGTTGGCTCGTCTACAAGGACACCTCCACCAGCGGGTTTTTCTCACCGGATTTCGTCAATCGTTTGGTTGACCAGATCCAAAAATACCCTACCGAGCAACTGCTCAGCACGGACGCGTTGCACGAAGCCTTTGGTGCCGACGGGGTCGTTCAACCCAGGGAGTGGCTCGAATTCTGCAAATCGGGCGCGAACCATCGTGCCCTTTCGCGCCTGATCACCGTGCACGTGCCCGAGTGGAAGGTGGATTGGAACAAGGAACTCAAGGCCGAGGGCACCCGGGGCAAACACCTGTCCGAGGAGGACGCCGCCAGACTCGCCGAGGACCTGAAGGAGCACCGCTGGTGGGAGAACGTCAGCTTGAAGGGCATCACGGGCGAGACCCTCTTTTTCTATCATCCCCTGCGCTTCATCGAGTGGCTCAGCACCGGACTCGACATCCTGATCGGTGGACTGGAGGCCAAAGGGGCGAAACCCAAGGTGAGCATCAAGCTGCTGTCACGCGAAGGTCAGAGCATTGACCTGTCTCCCGACTCGCAGGATCCCTTTCTGTTCCGCTTTCGAACCATGGTCGGTGAAGCCGCCACCGAGCTCAGGGCCGAGCTGACGCTCGACAACGTCGACACCGCCATCAAGGCGTTCCGCGTCACGATCCGACGCGGCGAGGTCAACAGTGTCCGTCTGGTCCAGCCCACCGTCACCGTCAGCACCCAGAATGAGCAGCCCTGGATGGAGTACGCCATCCCGGTGGCCCAGAAGCCGGTGGATACCAATCCCCGCTCGGTGTACCTGCTGGCCGATGGCAACCAGCACCTCAAGACAAGCGGCTATAGCAAATCGACGCTCGTTTTTATTGTGAACTACAATGTCCGCATCCCGGACCAGGCCAGGTTCAAGCTCACCGGAACCGGCTTCTCGCTCCGGGTGGACAACAAGGCCGGGATCACTGGGGCCAAGTGGTCAAAATTCGAAGACCTCGGCACCAGCGCCGGCGGCACGGTCGCTCCGGAGGAGGACGAGGACACACCAGTCAAATCGGACGCAAACGCCAAACGACCGGCGGAGCTTCCGGTCAACCGGCCGGAAGAGATGCTCATCCGCGGCGCCAAGTCGTACTCCATCGTGGTCGACGTGTTTGGTTCCACCACCACGATCGGCGCCTCGGCGACGCTGGAGGCGACGTTCTCGGGGGGAGACTTTCCCAGTGAGCGGAAGAAAACCTGCACCGTATCCACCCGCGAACTCGCTCCTGTTCCGACCAAGGGGAAGAAGGCTGACTTTCCTCGAGGGGAGGACGTTGGCAAACTGCAGCTCTATCTTTCCCAGATCTGCGACCACAGCCGACTGCCGTGCTATCGCGACCTGGGGAACAACAAAGAGTACGACGCCCTTCCCCTGCAGAAATCCGTCGTCGATGGCGTCTACAAGAAGTCCCTCGCGAAGGCGATCTGGCGTTTTGTCTACGAGTTCGGCACCCAAAGTGGATTTCAGGCCTGGCCGATCCGCGTGCGTGACGCCGGAGGGAAGGACATGCCCGATGTGACCTACGATCAAATCACCGCCCCGGTTCAACCTCCGCTCCGTGATTTCGGTTTCGAGCTCCTGGGGAGCAACGACAAGAATTACAGCTACTATCCTGTCGTCACGGCCAAGCTGCTCGCAGAGATTGTTCGCCGGTTCAAGCCTCCCTTCATCCTGCCGTGGATCGACCTGGTGCCCCAAGGCACGTCCGTCGCCGACGTGGCCCCGGAGGGCGCGAAAGTCACCCACGCCTGGAACGAGTCAGCCACGGGTCGGACACCCCTGCTCCCGGTCACCGGCGATGCCATCCGCCTCCAGGCAAAGTGGGACAGTGCACAATCGGATGGCGTGGGCGACCAACCTCTGCCCCTCACGCTCGAACTGCCCGCGGCCTCCGCCTACCGGTTTTCGACCCCGGCCGGCCCGGTCGCCACCGTGAACCTTTCGTTGCGCGAACTCCTGAACGGACCCGCGCTCACCCTCGTCTTCAGCGGCACGTTCACCACCGTGGAGGCTGACAACGTGCTCAAGATCTCCACGGAAGGGGCGCGCGTCGTGGCCGCCGAGAAGCTGCTGGGCGCGCGGGATCTGACCAAGCGACAGAGCGATTCGTGCCGCGACGCCGCCCTCGTCCAGGCCTGGCTCAGCCGCATCCCGGACCCCGATCCCAAGGCCAAGATCAAGAGCCTCTACAAGAATCAGGACGCCAAAACCAAGAGTCCGCTGATCGACGGCAAGTGGAACCAAACCTGCGTCCAGTCCCTTGAGGCGTTCAAAAAGCTCCACGCCCCCGCGGCCGCGGATTGGAAATCGCTCGCCGCCGCGCTGCACGCCGAATTCAAAAAACACCTGACTCCCTAAGCCGCGAGGAAGCAGGGGCATGAACCACCCGTCGCCGGCAATCGCACGCCAGCGGCGAATGCCGAATTGCGCCCGGGCGCGGGGCCCCCTAACACCGCGCCATGGTACAACGCGGTCCCCTCCGCCTCTTCCCCGGTTTGGCGGCGGCATTTGTGGCGTGGGGCGCTTCGTTGCACTCGGCCGAACCCGCCGGGGACACGCGTCTGCCGCCTGCCGTCACGCGCACGGTCTCCTTCATTGCGGACGTGCAGCCGATCTTCACCGCGCACTGCGTGGACTGTCACGGTCCGGACAAACAGAAGGGAGGCTGGCGGGCGGACGACCCGAAGTACGCGCTCCACGCAGGCGACTCCTTCGGTCCCAACATCCTCCCGGGGAACAGCGCCGCGAGTCCCCTGATCCAGTTTGTCGCCCACACCCACCCCGAGCTGAAGATGCCGGAAAAGGGCATCCCGCTGACCGCCGAGGAGGTCGGCATCCTGCGGGCCTGGATCGATCAGGGCGCCAACTGGCCGGAGGGCGCGACCGTGCCGGCCGCCAAACCGGTCGATCCGCTCGACTGGTGGTCCCTCCAGGCCCTGTCCCGGCCACCCGTACCCGAGAACGCGAACGCCTCCCATCCGATCGATCGCTTCCTGCAAAAAGCCCTCGCCGACAAGGGCCTTCGGCCGGCGCCCGAAGCGGACCGGCGCACGCTGCTGCGCCGGCTCAGTTTCGATCTCACCGGCCTGCCGCCCTCACCCGAGGACGTGGCTTCGTTCCTCGCCGACCCCGATCCCCGCGCCTACGAAAAGCGCGTCGATGCCTACCTGGCTTCCCCCCGCTACGGCGAGCGCTGGGCCCGGCACTGGCTGGACGTGGCCCACTACGGCGAGACGCACGGCTACGACAAGGACAAGCCGCGACCCCACGCCTGGCCCTACCGCGACTACGTGATCCGCGCATTCAACGAAGACAAGCCCTACGGCCGCTTTGTGCAGGAACAGATCGCCGGCGATGTCCTGTATCCCTATACCCGTGACGGCGTGGAGGCGCTGGGATTCATCGCGGCGGGACCCTGGGACTTCATCGGTCACGCGGAGGTGGCGGAGGACAAGACCGACGGCAAGATCGCCCGCAACCTCGACCGGGACGACATGGTGGCCAGCACCATGACCACCTTCACGAGCACCACCCTGCAGTGCGCCCGCTGCCACGATCACAAGTTCGACCGCTTCGCCACCCAGGAAACTTACTACGGCGTGCAGTCGGTCTTCGCCGCGCTCGATCGCACCGATGTCGGTTACGACGTGGATCCGGCCATCGCGTGGCAGCGCAGCGAGCTGCAGGCGGCCCGGACCCGTCTGCTCGATCAGCTTGCCACCTGGGAGGCCTTGGGCGCGCACCAGGCCGGCGCGCCGGTCACCGCGCTCGACGAAGAGATCAAGCGCCTGCAGGCAGCGCAGGCGGAGCCGGTGAACTTCACGGGCTACCAGAGCCCGGTGGCCCCGACCGCCGCCACGGAGCGTTGGGTGCAGCTCGACCTTCGCCGTCCGGTGGACATCGACCGTCTGCAGCTTTTCCCCGCGCAGGGAGATCCGCGCAAGGCGCGCGACGCCCGCGGTTTCCCGGTGCGTTTCAAGGTGGAGCTGGCGGCGGACCCGCTCTTTCGCGAAGCCGTCGTTCGTATCGTCGACCACACCGGCGCCGATGTGCCCAACCCAGGTGTCGCACCCCTGACCTGGACCGTAGGGCGCACCGCCCGCTATGTCCGCATCACCGCCACCCTGCTCTCGAAGACAAAGTTCGACTACCTCTTCGCCCTCGCGGAGGTGAAGGTCTGGGACGCCTCCGGCGCCAACGCCGCCGCCGGCGCGGCCGTGTCCGCTCCGGACGTGGAGGACTTTCTCGCCCCGCGCTGGACGCTGGAGAACTTGGTGGATGGCAACACTCCGGAAGCGATGCCCGCGCGGCAGGCCCGGATCATCACCCTGACCGCGGAGCGCCTCGAAGCCATCAAGCAGGCGATGGGTCCCGAGTTGCGTTTGGTCCATGGCAAGGCCCTCGAAAAACTCGCCACGATCGACCGGGATCTCGCCCGGCTGCCCGAACAAGCCACCGTGTACGCCGGAGCGGTTCATCGCGGCGAGGGCACCTTCGTGGGGACCGGAGCCAAGGGCGGCAAACCCCGCGCCATTCACGTGCTGCACCGCGGCGAGGTGAACAGCCCGAAGCAGCTGGCTCGGCCGGGCGCGGTGGCCATCATCCCGGGAGTGCCGGCGGAGTTCAGCGTCGCCGCGGACGCGCCCGAGGGCGAGCGGCGGGCCGCCCTTGCGCGCTGGCTGACCCACCCGGCGAATCCATTGACCTGGCGCTCCATCGTCAACCGCGTGTGGCAGTACCACTTCGGCCGCGCGATCGTCGATTCCCCCAACGACTTCGGCCGCATGGGTCAGAAACCCAGCCACCCTGAATTGCTCGACTGGCTGGCGGTCGAGTTCCGCGACGGCGGCCAGTCCTTCAAGACCCTGAGCCGGCTGATCGTCACCAGCGCGGCGTACCGGCAGGTATCCACCATTTCAACCGCCGCTCAGTCCGCCACCGCCCTCGACGCCGACAACCGGTTATTGTGGCGCATGAATCCGCGCCGGCTGGAGGCGGAGGCAGTGCGCGACTCCATCCTGTCCGTGACCGGAAAACTCGACCTCACGCCGGGAGGACCCAGCTTCCGTGACTTCGTCGTCGAGCAGCCCGCGCATTCGCCGCACTACCGTTATGGCGACTACGACCTCAACGACCCCGCCTCCCACCGCCGCACCATCTATCGCATGATTGTGCGCTCCCAGCCCCAGCCCCTTCTCACCGCGCTCGACTGCGCCGACCCCTCGCTCAGCGTCGAGAAACGCAACGAAAGCGGGGGCGCGTTGCAGGCGCTGGCCCTGATGAACAACCGCTTCATCGTCGCCATGAGCCAGCACTTCGCCCACCGGCTGGAACAGGAAGCCACCAGTCCGACGGCCCGCATCACCCGCGCCTACCAGCTGGCCTTCGGTCGCGCGCCCACGGCGACCGAAACGGATACGCTGGCCGCCTACGCGGCAAAATTTGGTTGGGCAAACGCCTGCCGCCTCCTCTTCAACCTCAACGAGTTTGCCTTCGTCGACTGACCCCGCCGGCCATGTTCAAAAACAACTCACCCTTCCATCGTGCTCCGCCGCCGGCACCGGTCTCGCGCCGTGACTTTCTCTGGCGGTTTGGCGGCGGCCTGGGCGGAGTCGCCCTGACGAACCTGCTCGGCCGGGACCTCTTCGCGCAGCTTTCCGGCCCGACCACGGGCGTGCTCCATCACCCACCCAAGGCCAAACGCGTCGTCCAATTGTTCATGGCCGGGGCGGCGAGTCACATCGATCTGTTTGATTTCAAACCGGAGTTGATCAAGCGCCACGGCCAGCCCTCTTATTTCGGCGAGAAGGTGGAGACGTTTCAAGACGGCCTCGGTCCCTGGCTCCGGCCGGTGTGGGACTTCAAGCCCTACGGCCAGTGCGGCAAGCAGCTCAGCGAGGTGGTCGCGCCGCTCGGCGCCTGCGTGGACGACATCGCGTTCATTCACAACATGGTCGGAAAATCCGGGGTGCACAGCGCCGGCACGCTGCTACAGACCACCGGGTTCCAGACACCCGGCTTCCCCGGCGCCGGCTGCTGGGTGAGCTACGGACTCGGCAGCCTCAACGACAACCTACCCACGTTCGTCGTGCTGCCCGACCACCGCGGCTTCGCTTCCAACGGTCCGAAAAACTGGGACACCGCATTTCTCCCCTCGCAGCACCAGGGCACCGTCATCTATCCCGGTGCGGAGACCCCCATCGCAGACCTCTTCGCCCCCCGGAACGACTACATCACCCCCGAGAGCGAACGCGCCGGCCTCGACCTGCTCAAGGAGCTCAACCGCGGCCACGCGGCGGCCCGCGAATCGGACCCGCGGCTCGAGGCGCGCATCCGCGGCTACGAACTCGCGGCGAAGATGCAGCTGGCGGCACCGGAGGCGCTCGACCTATCAAAGGAACCGGCCGCCGTCCGCCAGCGCTACGGTATCGACGACAGCCGTCGGCAGTGGCCGAAGTCCATCAACGCCGAGGAGGAGCGTGACGCCTTCGGTCGAAAGTGCCTGACCGCCCGCCGCCTCCTCGAGCGCGGCGTCCGTTTCGTGCAAATCTGGAGTGGCAACGACAATGGATTCCCGCGCCGCAACTGGGACTCCCACGAGAACATCCTGCGCGACCACGGCCCCCTGGCCATGGGCATGGCGCATGGCACCGCCGCGCTGCTCGAGGACCTCAAGCAGCGCGGACTTCTCGACGACACCTTGGTGCTCTGGACCACCGAGTTCGGCCGCATGCCCTCGTCGCAGGGCGGCGTCGGGCGCGACCACAATCCCTACGTATTTACAAACTGGTTATGCGGCGCCGGAATCAAGGGCGGCATTGTCGCCGGCGAAAGCGATCCCTGGGGGTACAAGCCTCTCGACCGGAAGAAGGTGACGGAGGTGTACGACATCCACGCCACCCTGCTCCACCTCCTCGGCATCGACCACACCCGCCTCTTCGTGCGTCACAACGGCATCGACCGCCGCCTGACCGACGTGCACGGGCACGTGCTCCACGACATCCTGGCGTGATCCGACCCACGTGCAGCAGTTATTGATGCTCCGCCAACTCAAAAGTTCGTGAAGAGCTCTACAGTGCAAACTGAAGAAAACGATCACGGCCTTGGTCCGCCCCAGAAATGAGCTAGACTGGGCACATGTCGAATCCTGCAGTCTGAGGCATCCGTCAGGAGAACCCTTCAACTGCTTCGCAATCGAGGTTGGCTTACGTCTTCTCGGATCCAACGTCCCGCATTTGCTCGCATGACACAGGGGCCTGAGTCGAAAATCTCTGTTTGAACTGGCACAGTAAAACCTTAACAGGCAAATCAACTCAAGAAACTGTCGCCCGACTTCAGAGAAGTCCTCGAATCATTGAATATGAAAGTGTTACGCACGCGGTTCTTTATCGAGAGCGAATCGCCCCAAAGAAGATCTCAAGCCACTATGCTCCACATACTTGAGGCCATCAGAAATCAGGATAGCCTTTCGCCTCTTCCGAAAGTGGCACCCGGAAAAGTAGCCACAGATTTACCGCCTTGCTAGAATTCGAGCGCCGCCAATTCATTGGGGGCCTATTACCGCCGCCTGCACATGCATTCCATCCAAGCCGATCTGTTTGAAACAACTTCACCGACTAAGGATGCAGTGGCATATTTCTCGGATTCCGATGCAGCTTCGCGCGGCGCTATCCACACCAAACCCGAAGTGGCGGAGTTCATCTTGGATCTCATGGGTTGGGACGGCGAGGCGGATCTGACTGGAAGTCGTTTGCTCGAACCTTCTGTCGGCGAAGGCGATTTCTTAGTTCCCGCGGTGCGCCGACTACTTCGCCAAAGCCAACCCAACGACCTGAGTATTTCAGGTTCCATCCGAGCGGTTGAAGTAAGCCTTTCCGCTTTGGCCATTTGCCGCGAAAGGATGCATGAGCTTTTGGGCGAGCACGGCTGGAGCCGACCCACAGCTGATGTGTTGCTGGATCAGTGGTTGGTCCACGCCGACTTCCTCACGGTGCCGCTCGCAGCGGACTTCAGTCACATTGTGGGCAACCCTCCCTACTTGCGTCTGGAAGACTTGCCGAAAGACCTCCTGCGGCTATACCGAGGCCGATGGCCATCGCTGTTTGATCGCGCAGATCTGTACGTGGCTTTCATCGAGAAATCGCTCGGACTTTTGCGCACCGAGGGACGGCTCGGCTTCATCTGTGCCGATCGTTGGATGAAGAACCGCTACGGCGGCCCACTCAGAGCGATGGTGACTGAATCGTACCATATGGATACGTACGTAGACTTCACCGGCTGTCCTGCATTTTTCGACGAGGTGGACGCGTATCCCGCTGTGACAATCATCCGCCGCGGGCCTGGAAAAGTGACAAGAGTGGCATTTCGACCTGAGGTGAATGCTGAAGTGCTGCGCCGGCTCGCGCAGGCTCTTCGAGGGAGGGCGGAACATGCGGCCGTCTCGGTTTGCACGAACTCGGTCCGAGGTGAGAGTCCGTGGTCGTTTGATGAACTGGGATACATGGATCTGTTGCGCGGGCTAGAACAGCGTCTTCCTGCTATGGAAGAAGCCGGTGTGCGCGTTGGAATCGGCGTCGCGACGGGTGCGGATGCCGTTTTCATCGGCCATAACCTGGACGTGGAAGACTCTCGCAAGCTGCCATTGGTGACGACGCGCGACATTCGCTCCGGCCGCGTCGAGTGGCAGGGCAGATGGGTGCTCAATCCCTTTGAAGACGACGGGACCGTGGTCGATCTCCGAAAATACCCTCGCTTCGCCGCATATGTGGAAAAGCATCGAGATAGCATTGCTGGCCGGAACGTGGCGGCGCGAACTCCGCATGCATGGTACCGAACGATAGATCGGATACATGCAACTCTCACCTCGTGCCCAAAACTCTTGATACCAGACATCAAGGGCTCGGCGCACGTGGTCTTCGAGGAGGGTAAGCTCTACCCACACCACAATCTTTACCACATTACTTCCGGCACTTGGGACCTACACGCCCTGCAGGCCGTACTGTCGAGCCGCGTCGCTTTCGCGTTTGTGTCAGCCTACAGTCCACGGATGCGTGGGGGGCACCTGCGGTTCCAAGCGCAATACCTAAGACGGATCTGTATCCCGTGCTGGGCGGACGTTTCGGAAAAGTTGCGGTCGCAGCTTTCGATCGCGTCGCTGCAGCGCGATCAAACCGCGATGGATGATGCTGTGCGCGAGCTCTATGGCTTCACTTATAGAGACTGGACACGCTTGGCACCAACCGGGGCAACGGTCATCGATGCATCATGAAAAGGTCTCGTGTTTCCTACGAGGTTCGACTCGCGCAAGCCGTCAAAGCCTTCTGGTTAGGGCGTGACAAGGCCGCTGAAAAGCAGCTTGCAACGGGTCGGGTTGATTCGGGCAATCGAAGCAAAGTGACCGGTGGAAAGGCGCTGGATTCCTTTCGGGACATGATCGTCGATGTGGTCCAACGGAATGCGGGCGCGGCTGTAGAAGTACACCGCAAGCGTGCGCTGGTCGGGTTGCCGGGACATTTCCGACCGACCAAGTTGTGGGATCTAGTGATCTTGCACGAAGGACGTCTGCTTGCGGCACTCGAACTGAAGTCGCTTTGCGGACCGTCGTTCGGTAACAATGCAAACAATCGATGTGAGGAAGCGTTGGGGAGTGCCTACGATTTCCGGAAGGCTCAAAGCGAAGGGCTATTCGGCGCGGGAGCATCTCCTTTCTTGGGCTACTTCATTCTCGTAGAAGATGCGGAGGGTTCTCGGAAACCGGTGAAGGAAAGCTCCCCTCACTTCCCAGCCGACAAGGCATTTCGCAACGCTTCATACCAGCAACGCATGAGACTCATGTGTGAACGAATGGTGCAGCATCAACTATATGCCTGCGCTTCCGTTTTGGTGGCTGTTGGAGGCAGCGCATCAGGGGAGTCCAGAAATTTGTGCCCGCACACCTCGTTCAGGAGCCTACTCACAAGACTGGGTGCGCATTTGGCGAGTGAGCCTTCGACTACGAGAGAAAATATGTTGTTGGAAGAGCCGAGCGCCGCTGACGCGAGGCTCACCTTCGACGGAGAATACTTTGAATCGACGGAAAGCGGCTGAGCCAACCCAGAGTTGACGAGTCGTTTGGGAAACGCCTCGGAGATCGGATCCCGAAGTTTCTCCGCTGCTCCCCAGCGACGGGGATGATCTGCTGGAAAGAGGTATGGAGAGGCGCCACACTTGAGCCGCGCACCAGTCCCGCCCGCAGGCGCGAGGCCAGCCGCGGATTGCCTTTCCGTCGCCCGGGCGCCTTGCTGGCCTGCGTCGCATGTCGTTCTCCCGAAAACGGATCTTCCGTCTCCCGACGCCGCAGGCCACGACGATCTATGTCCGGCCGGGGTACAATCGCGTGCTGGCCGAGGAGTTTGAGGCGCTCAAGGCCAAGCGAGTCGGACTGGTCAAGGACAAGGTCGAGGCCCACAGCCAGGGCGATCTGCGCGAGAACTTTGGCTTCAAGGCCGCGAAGGATGCGATCCGGGCCGTGGATCGGAAGATGACCGCGCTCGATCGGTTCGTGGCCCGCAATACCTTCATCGAGGTCGATCCCACCGGCTGGCTGACCAAACCGACCGCGACCCTCCAGCTCGGTCATGTCACGACCCTCGAAAAGCAGGACGTGGCCACCCGGCGTCTTCATCGGTTCACCTTTCTCATCACCACCCACGGCGAAACCGCGACCGATCCCGAGACGGGCATCGAGTGCCTGCCCCACCATTCGCCGCTGGCCTCCGCGGTGCTCGGCCTCACCGCCGGCACCCAGGTGAAGGCGGCGCTCCCGGCCGGGGAGTCCCTGCTGACGGTCGTGTCCATCCGCAATCCCACCCGGGAGGAACTCGACCGCCTGCTCCGCGAAATCAAGCCGCCGGAGTTCGACGAGGACGAGCTCGAAGGCTAGGACGCTTGCGATCCATCGTGCACCCCTCGCGCGGGTGTAATCAATGATCGGTGACCAGGAGATCGCCATCGAGGAATTGACCGGCGGCCTGCGCGGACCCGGCATCGACACCGTGGCCGCCCTGCGCAACGACTCCGCCTTTGCCGCGTTGCGGGGCGATCCCCGGTATGAAGCCATGCTGGCGGATCCGAAGAACGGCGACCCGCTGTTCTAGCCCTCAAATCACCGGCGCCGGCGTCCCGGTCATCCGCCCATCGGCAATTTTCTTAGCCGCGGAGCCGGCGATCTACCGCGGTACGCGGGGGACCACCGTCCGACGTCACGGGCGCTCCCCCGAATCACTTATACGTCTTATAAGTAATTAATTACGAAAACGGTTACGCTCGCATCAGCGCATCGAAGTGGATCCGCGCCAGCCCGGGCTTCCCCCCAATGAACTGCGACAAGAGGCCCCCGACGACTCCTGCGATTGAACTGCATTCACGGCCCTCAAGTCGCCCTCGCTTCGTCCGTTGGTAGGCCGGAACCGACGCCTCCCGCGTCCCCTTCTTCCGTCATGACAAACCAATGGACCATCGGCCGCCGGCTCATCGTCGGCTTCGGCATCGTGATATTGATCACGGCCACTTTGGGCGGACTCGCCTATACTCGTATCCAGACCATCCAGCAGGCCACCCACACGGTCTCGAACCGCGCCATCCCGGGCATTGTGTTGCTCAGTCAGGTCGAATCCCTGGTGAAGGAGAACTTCATCAACACCACCCAGCATCACCTCGCCACCGGCAAGGAGCGCAAGCTCGCGATCGAAAAGGAAATGGAGGCCAAGAGCGCCACCCTGACCGAGCTCTACCAGCAGTATGAAGCCCTGCTCGTCACCGATGAAGAGAAGGCCTCGTACGATGCCATCAAGAAACGTCGTCCCCCCTACCGCGACAAGCGGGTCTCCATCCTCGCCTTGAGTCGGGAGGGCCGCAGCGACGAGGCCCGTGCCGCCCTCGAGAACGAACTCTACCCGGTCTATCAGGCCTACATCACGGCCCTCCGCACCGCCGTCGACCAGAGCCGGGAACTCGGTCGCATCTCCACCGCGCGCTCGGAAGCCAGCATCCGGCAGACGCGCCTGGTCATCGTCTGCGGTGTATCCACCGCTCTTATCGCGGGCTTCTTCATCGCCTGGCTCATCACCCGAAGCACCAACCGCGTGCTGACCGGCGTCACCTCCGAGCTCTCCCAGGGATCGCGGCAGGTCAGCGCCGCCGCCACTGAAATCAACACCGCCAGTCAGAGCCTCGCCCAAGGCGCCTCCGAACTCGCCGCCTCGCTAGAGGAGACCAACGCCTCGCTGGAAGAGATCTCGGCCATGACCAAACGCAACGCCGACTCCGCAGCCTCCGCCAAGTCCTCCGCCAACGAGACGCGGTCCGCGGCCGACACCGGCACAGCCAAGATGAAGGCGATGAACGAGGCCATGGATGCGATCAAGTCGTCGTCCGACAACATCGCGAAGATCATCAAGACGATCGACGAAATCGCTTTCCAGACGAACCTGCTCGCCCTCAACGCCGCGGTCGAAGCGGCCCGCGCCGGGGAGGCCGGCGCCGGCTTCGCCGTCGTCGCCGACGAGGTCCGCGCCCTCGCCCAGCGCTCGGCCACCGCGGCCAAGGAGACGGCCGACAAGATCCAGGACTCCATTGCCAAGAGCGAACACGGCGTCTCCATCAGTCGCGAGGTCGACGAAAACCTGCGTCAGATCGCCACCAGCGCCCATCGCGTGGACGATCTCGTCGGCGAAATCGCCGCCGCGTCCAACGAACAGAGCCAGGGCATTACGCAGGTTCTGACCGCGATCACCCACATGGATTCGGCCACGCAGACAACGGCCGCCACCGCCGAGGAGTCCGCCGCCGCCGCGCAGGAACTCAACGCCCAGGCGTTCGCGCTCGACCGGGTCGTCGACCAGCTCGGCTCCTTGGTCAAGGGTCGCGCACGGCCCACGCCCGCCGCGCGGGGTCCGGTGGAAGCCGCACCGGCGACCGCGCCGGAGGTCGATCGTCGCACCAGCCGGGTTGCCTCCTTGCATCGATAGTGCGGCGGGGCGACGGTCGGGTTTGCCGGACCGCTCGGGTCGGGTTTGCCGCCTGCCCTGACCTCCTCCACAGATTCCCTTGCCCTTCGGCGCCGGGACGGGTTGCTTCCGCGAGCAACGTCGACGTCCCGTCCCCGACCCATGATTCGTCTCCGCCCCGCCTCGATCCGCCTTTCGTTTGGCCTCCTCGTCCTCGCCGCCCTACCCTCGACCCGGGCCCAAACGGCCGGGGACCTGCCCGACACCGCCACGCACGCCGCGCTCCCCCAGCCGGTCCCCGCGGTCGTGCGTCGGGCGCCGACCGCCGCCAGTCCCGGGCAGGGCGAACGGATTGCCTTCCTGGGCAACGGACTGGCCGAGAGGGACCTCTATTACGGGCTGCTCGAAACCGAGCTCCACCTGCGCTACCCCGACCGCAAACTGATCATCCGCAATTTCGGTCGTCCCGGTGACACCCCCGGCTATCGACCGCACCCGGCCCGCACCTCGCCGTGGGCGTTTCCGGGCGCCGAGGCGTTCCGCCCCCAGAACGCGCTGCACAACGGCAAGGGCTTCTTCCCGACATCCGATCAGTGGCTCACCTCGGTCAAGGCCGACACGGTGGTGGCATTCTTCGGCTACAACGAATCCTTTGACGGTCCCGCGGGAGTCGGCGCCTACGAGGCGGAACTGGAGGCGTTCGTGCTTCACACCCTCTCCCAGGCCTACAACGGCGAAGCCGCGCCGCGCCTGATCCTCGTCTCACCGATCGCCTTTGAGAACCTCTCCGCCCGGCGCGACCTTCCCAACGGCACCCGGGAAAACGAGAATCTGGCGCTCTACACCGAGGCCATGCGGCGGGTGGCCAGCCGGCACGGACTCACGTTCATCGACCTCTTCGCCCTCTCCCGGGATCGCTACGCCCGGCCCCAGGACCTCACCTTCACCATCAACGGCTTCGCCCCCAGCGAAGCCGGCTACACCGAGCTGGGCCGCTGGCTGGCCGACGGGCTCTACAGCGCCGAAGCCCGCCGCACCCAGGCCGACCCGGCCCTGGTGCGCTCCGCGGTGCTGGAGAAAAACTGGCTGTGGAACAATGACTACAATCTGATCAACGGCGTCCACACCCACGGTCAGCGGTACGCGCCGTATGGTCCTCAGAACTACCCCGACGAGGTCCGGAAAACGCGCGAGATGATGGCGCGACGCGACGCCCTCATCCACGACGTTGCCGCCGGCCGCCGGTCCGACCTGCAGGTCGACGACACCGGCACCCACACGCTTCCACCGGTGCCGACCAATTTCAAACCCGGCGGCGCCATGGGCACCATCACCTACGCCAGCGGCCAGGAGGTGATCGCCCAGACCAAGGTGATGGACGGCTTCAAGCTCGAGCTCTTCGCCTCGGAACGGGAATTTCCCGATCTGCAAAACCCGGTCCAGATGTCCTTCGACAACCGGGGCCGGCTCTGGGTCGCCGTCATGCCGAGCTATCCGCACTGGCGCCCCGGTGATGCGCGGCCGAACGACAAGCTCCTCATTTTTGAGGACACCAACGGCGATGGCCGGGCGGACAAACAGACGGTCTTCGCCGCCGGTCTTCAGCTGCCCATCGGCTTCGAACTCGCCCCGGAGGGCGTCTACGTGTCCCAGGAACCCAATCTCTGCCTGCTGGTCGACGACAACCACGATGACCGCGCGGACCGGATGGAGATCCTGCTGCACGGGTTCGACACCCACGACACCCACCACGCGATCTCCGCCTACAGCGCGGACGCCTCGGGTGCGTTCTACCTCTGCGAGGGACGCTTCCTGCACTCGCAGGTGGAGACCCCGTATGGTCCGCGGCGCTGCAATGACGGCGGCGTCTGGCGCTTCGATCCCAAGAGCTTCCGTCTCGAGCGGTATAGTCAGGCCGACTACAACAATCCCTGGGGCATCGCGTTCGATCACTGGGAACAGCTTTTCATTTCCGACGCGTCCGACGGCCTCAACTGGTGGGGCCTGCCCCTGTCGGCCCGGATGCCCTTCGGCATTGAAATTCCCAAGACCCGCACCTTTGTCCCCAAGCGGTCACGCCCCACCTCGGGGTCCGAGTTTGTCTCCTCCCGTCACTTTCCGGAGGCCATGCAGGGCCAGTTCATGATCTGCAACAGCATTGGATTCCTCGGCATCAGCCTGGCCTCCGTGGCCGACGACGGGGCCGGCTTCCAGGGCAAGCTGGCCGGAGATCTGGTGTCCTCGAACAACCCCAATTTCCGCCCCGTCGACCTCGAGTTCGCCCCGGATGGATCGCTCTACTTCGTCGACTGGCACAATGCGCTCATCGGGCACATGCAGCACAATGCCCGGGATCCGAATCGCGACCACGAACATGGACGCATCTACCGGGTCACGGCCGTGGACCGGCCGCTCGTGAAACCGGCCCGGGTGGCCGGTGCGTCGATCCCGGAGTTGCTCGAAAATCTCAAGCTGCCGGAGTACCGCACCCGCTACCGCACCCGCCGTGAACTCCGCGGCCGGCCCGCCCGCGAGGTGCTTCCGGCCGTGCGCGCCTGGGTCGCGAAGCTGGACCCGAAGGACCCCGAGTTCGAACACCACCTCTGCGAGGCGCTCTGGGCCACCTGGGCGCAGAATCAACCCGATGCCGCCCTGCTGAAGCGACTGCTCTCCGCCCAGCGGCACGAAGCGCGCGCCGCGGCGGTGAACGTGCTGCGGCACTCCGCCCATCAGGTCCCCGGCGCAACCTCCCTCTTCCTTCAAGCCACCCGCGACCCTCACCCTCGGGTGCGACTCGAAGCCATCGTGGCCGCCTCGTGGCTCGACCCGGTCGACGGTGCCCGGATCGTGCTCGAAGCCCTGCGCGCGCCGCTGGATCCGTGGATGGGACCGGTGACAAAACAGATCCTCGAAGCCACGCTGAAGAACGAAGTCGTACGGCTGCGCACCCAGCCCGGCGCATTCGCGGACAATCCGGCGGCCCAGTCTTTCCTTGCCGGGAAATTTGAGTTCCCCGCACCCCCCAAGTCGGAAGCCCAGCAACGCTACGGTCCGACCCGTCAACTCGACGGCGAGGACAACCGGGTTTACTCCATCGGCAAGGAGGTTTACCTTCGCGACGGTCACTGCGCCACCTGTCACCAGGCGGACGGCAAGGGCCTCGCCGGGATTTATCCGCCTCTGGAGCGAAGCAACTGGGTCGAGAACGAGGAGCGGCTGATCAAACTCGTGCTCAAGGGCCTCTGGGGACCCATCGAGGTCAATGGCCAGCTCTTCGACCCGGGCAAGGGCGTGCCGCCCATGATGGGTTTTGGCGGCATGTTGAATGACAACGAACTCGCCGCGGTGCTGACCTACGTGCGCCAGTCGTTCGGGAACGATCACCCCCCGGTCTCCGCCGAATCCGTCAGTCGCGTGCGAGCCGCCACCGCCGACCGGACCAACTTTTACATGACCGACGAGTTGCTCCGCGAACACCCCTTCCCGCCTCCCCCGCCCCCGGCACCGGCCAAGGCTCCCGCCCCTTAAGGGACCCTGGCACTGAACCCATGTCCAACCACGACACCGGTCGTCAGCGCCAGCGAGGCCCGGCGGTAGCAGCCGGGCTCCCTCCATTGGAGGGCGTCGCTCCGTCGACGCCGGGATAGTCGGTCCGCCCCGATCGCGCTCCTCTTTGACACCCGCCATGAGCCGCCCCTCGTCCCTTGTCGTCTGCGGCTTATGGCTCCTCCTGGCCCTCCTCGCATCGCACGGAGCCCAGGGCGCCGTGGCGGTGGAGTCGGGCAAGCCGGCGCCGGATTTTTCGTTCACCGATCTCCAAGGCGCCACCCGCAAGCTCTCCGACCTCAGGGGAAAGGTGGTCGTGCTGGAGTGGCTCAGTCCGGGCTGTACGTATGTGACGCGACACTACCGCAGTGGGAATATGCAGGACACGCAGGCGACGGCCGCGGCGGCGGGAGCCGTCTGGTTGCAGGTGAATTCCAGCGCGATGGGCGACCTCGATCCGGTGAAGTCGCGGGAATGGCGGGAGAAACAAGGGGTGGTGGCCGCCGCCTACATCCGGGATGCCGGCGGAACGCTGGGGCGTCTCTATGGCGCCGAGGCCACGCCGCATCTCTACGTGATCGCGAAGGACGGCACACTCGTCTACCAGGGAGCGATCGACGACCAGCCGCAAGCGAGCCAGGCGCTGACCTCATCCGCCCACAACTACGTCAAGGCGGCCCTCGCGGCCTTGCAGGCGGGTCGACCGGTCGAGCCGAGCACGACCAAGGCGTACGGGTGTGGAGTGAAGTACGGTGCGCCGGCCGGAGAAAGCGGCCGCTGACCCCTCCAGGGTTGCGGTGCGTCGACCGGCGGTCAGGGTCAGCCGGCGTTTCCCGCACCATGACTCCTTTCACCACCCTGCTCACCCATCCCGGCGGCGCCCACACCGACGAGTTTCTCGCCTGCAGCGTGCTGCTGGCGGTCCATCCCGCCCCGGTCGTGCGTCGGGAGCCAACGGCGGAGGACCTGGCTTCCCCGGAGGTCTGCGTCGTCGATGTCGGCCACCGCCATGAGCCGGGTTTGAACAACTTCGATCATCACCAGCTGCCGAAGGACCACCCGCCCACCTGCGCGCTGTCCCTCGTCCTGCAGCACCTCGGACTCTACGACGATGCGCGGCAGTTCTGCGACTGGCTGGAAACCGCGGAGTGGTTCGACACCCGAGGGCCGTTGCAGACGGCACGGTGGCTGGGCATTTCCGGCGACACCCTCGCCCGGCTGAATTCACCCGCGCAGGCCACCTTGCTGCGACGGTTTGCCCTCTGCACCCGGCTCGAACCGGGCCAGCCCCTCTGGGAACTCATGCGGTGGATCGGCGAGGACATCGTCGGTTATGTGCGTTCGCTCCGCGCACGATTGGACTTTCTCGAACGCCACGCCGCCGTGTGGTCGCTCGATCTCGCCGGCCGCCCGGCGAAGATCCTCTTCCATCCACGCACCGAACCTCCGCTCGAGGATCCTTCGTTCGGACTCGACGCGTTCATTCAAAGTCGCGGCCTCGGCGAGGAGGTCATCGGGATCGTCAGCCCCGACCGCCGCGGTTCGGGCTATGGACTCGAGCGCTACCGCGACCATCCGCGCCTCGACTTCACCCGCCTCATCAGCAGTCCCGGCGTACACTATGTCCACGCCCGCGGCTTCGTCGCCAAAACGACCGTGACCGACATTGCCGGTCTCCAGGCCCTGCTGGCGCTCGCCGCCGTGCCGGACGCCGGAGGACCAACCTGAAGTCCACCGCACGGCCGCAAGCGATCGACTGCGGCCTCAGGTCCCCGCGCTCGACGCAGCCACGGCGCTGGGGCGAACGGTGGAGCCCTCGATCCAGGAGCTTTCGATGAGGATACGTTGGGCGACCCGGGGAACGCCGCGCTCGTTGCGGTGGGTCATGCTGGTGAGGTAATCGACCGCTGCGGCACCCACGTCGTCCGGATTCTCGTACACGCCGGAAAGCTCCGAACCGGGCTCGGTGCACGTGAGAAAGACGGTGCCGAGGTCGCGCGGCACCCGGAACCCCAGCCGCAGCACGAGAGCCTGGACCTCCACAAACTTGGTCACCACGACATCCGGTTTCGTTCGATACAGCCACGCCGTAAACTCCTGTTCGTCCCAGGCCTCCATGAGCAACGGATCAAGCCGGTCCTCCACCGGCAGCGCCTGCTGTTCGACCAGAAATCCGGCGGTCCAGTTGCGATCCACCCGTTCGTCGCTCGCCCGGAGCATGACCAGCCCGGGCCGGCGGTAACCACGGGGCTTCAACTCCTGCATGACGAGGCGAAGCGCCCGGTACTGGTGCGGACAGACGATGTGGATACGGGCGGATGTCAGCGACCGCCCGATGCAGTGCGCGAAGAACCGGCCCCCGTCGATCTCAAGCCCCGTGCCTGGCGCCGGCTGCGGCGCGACCGCAACGGCAAAAAACAAACCAATCTGGCGAGCCTGGCCGCCGGCGGCGTCCGCGGGTCCCACGACAAGCTCGACTACAGCGCCGGCCACTCGAGGCGCGCGCCGTCGGCCCGTAGTTCGGCCTGGAACGCGGCCAGCTCGGCGGGTCGTTCGCGCACGGCGCGCGGGGGCAGGCCGCGGCGGCGGGAAAAGGAGGCCAGGGCCCCCGCGGCCTCGCCGATCGACCACTCGACGGGATGGAGGCGGTAGCAGCCGTTGGTCAGGTGCGTCGTGCCGACGTTCTTCGCGCCGGCGAGCAGGTTTTCCACCCGCACGGGCAGGAGCGCGCCAAGCGGGATCTGAAAGGGCAGGGTCTCGAAATCGATGTAGTTGAATCCTCCGCACGTGGGATGGAGGTCGATGGCGTAGCTGCCGATGCCCACGCTGTCGTCAAACCGCTCCGCCCGCGAGGGCCGGCCGGGGCCGGCGGCGCGCTCGCGGACGTCGCGGGAGACATGGTTCTCGGTCACGGTGCAGAGCGCCCTGATCCGGCGCGACTCCCGCACATACGGCGCCTTGGCCAGGCCGTCGGTCGTGCCCACCACATCCGGTCGCAGGCGCAGTCCTTTCCAGCCGGTGCCACCGTCCGGCCTCGGTGCTTCCGTCTGCAGCCAGTACAGGAGGCTGAGACTGAGCTGCTTCGCCCGGGCAATGTGCCGGTCGGCCTCGGCCGGTGAGACATCGATCAGCGTGCCAAGCAGGTAGTCGTTCTGCGGCCAGTTGACGAGGGTGAGGTCCCCGCGCACGGCACCCGGATGGAACAGGGTGCGATCCAGGATACGCCGGTAGCGGAACAGTCCGGTGCCGCGCTCGGGATCGAACCCCAGCGAATGCGGCTGGAGGGTGCGCGGGTTCGAGTAGGTCAGGCTGAGCAGGCGGCCCGACCAAGGCGGAGTCAGGGCCGGCACGTAGTCGCGCCAGAAGGCATACTCCGCTGGACGGTCCAGGGTGTGATCCTCCCCGGCGAGATACTCCATGGCGAAGCAACAGGTGAACGCCTGGTGATTGCCGGGCAGCGGAACGTCCTTGGCGTGGGGTTCGCCGGTCTGGGCGCGGCTTTCGGACCCGGTGACATACTCGGCGCCGGTGGCCGGCAGGAGATCGCCCAGTTCGGTCGCATCCACGAAGGTCGGGGCCTCGAGGTGCAACACTTGACCGGTTTGCAGGTTGAGCACCGCCACCGCCTGCACGCGGTCGCCGCTCATCGTCGCCGACACGAGGCGGTGGCGCTCCAGCCGCCGGACCGCCCCGGTTGCCTCCCAGGGTTCGAGCAAGCGGTGCAGGGCGGAAAGCGCCGCACGAGGTTCATGACACAGGCGGGACACCGTGCCGTTGCCGGGATTGAGCAGCGGATTCGCCCGCGCCGCGGCGGTCAGCTCCGGATGCCGGCGGTAGTGCTCGCGGATCAGCCGGCGCAGCTCCTGGTAACTGCCCGAAGCCCCGTGCGTTTCAATCCAGCGGTTCTCGTCGGACGGCACGGCCTGGGACGTCAGTTGTCCGCCGATCCAGTCGGTTTCCTCGGTCAGAATGACGCGGCACCCCCGCCGGGCCGCCGCCAGGGCCGCGGCGCATCCTCCGAGTCCCCCGCCCACCACGACCAGATCCGCCCGCAAGCCCGATCCCGGCGCTGCTCCGCGCGCGGCCCCCACCCCGGCGCCCCAGACCAGGGCGGCGGGCACACTCGCACCGAGCTGGCGGCAAAAGGAGCGCCGCGTGAGGCGGTGCGATCCTTGGTTCATGGGTCGCTCGGGCCGGGACGCAGGCGGCTCAATTCCGACCCGAGGCCCAAAGCAGCCCGCTCGCGATGAGCTTCAGAAACACCGGATCCTCCCACGTCACATTTCCATGGCCGAACGTCGTGCCAAACACGCGGGTACCCTGGTGGTCGTTGACCCAAATCGTCGCATGATCGAGGCCGTCTTTTTCGCTCTTCGCCACCGCCAGGGCCTTGGCGCTGGGCCAGAGTTTCTCGACGATGTAGAGTTCATCCTTCGGCGTCACCCACTCGGCGGGAAACCCACGCAGGGCGGGATGACCGTCCACCACCCGGCGCACGGTGTAGTTGCTTTGGTGATCGTGACGACGGCTGGTCACTCCCAGAAAGGCCCGCCACGCATCGCTCGTGCTGGCCCGGTAGGAGTGCATGGCACAATGGACGACCACCGCGGGGGTGCCGCCCTTTTCATGACCGGACACAATCTTCTGCAGGTAGGCCGGGTCGTGGGTGTCGGCAAAACACTCGTTGTGCACGACCACATCGTACGCCCGGGCCCAGTTCGGCTGATCGTAGAGAGGAATCTCGGCACGGGTGCCTTTGCCGCCCTCGTTCACCACGGTCCAGGTGACATCGGCGACCGCATTCACCGCCAGCTGCAGTTGTTGGGTCTGGAACGGGTAATCGTGGCAGCACCCGCCCGTGACCACGAGCACACGCAAGGCCGGCCGCTGGCCCGGGCTCGACGAAGGTTGGGCCTGCAGCACGGAAAACGCGCCAAGCACGAGGGAGAGAACAAGCAGCGTACGGGAAACCATGGAAACAAGGGGGTTTGGGAGACCCCACCTCTTCCATACGAGGGCGTCCGGGTCAACTCGCGCGCAACGAGGTCACCATCGGCCCCGTCCAACACCCGGAAGGAGCGACAGACCGGCCCCATCCGGAAACACCCCACCTCAGGCGGGTTGCAACGGGCGGACCGTTGCTCCAACCTGCTGCGAATGTTGCCTGTCCCTTTTTCGCCCCGTCACGCGTTGCTCCACCGCCGAAGGCGGTTTCCAGCCGGTGGCCGACACGCGACTCCGTCGAGCCTCTCGCGGCTGGCCACAGGGAGCTGGTTATGAGGCGCCTCCTGCTTGCGGTGGTGCTGAGTCTGCCCGGTTTGGGCCTGCCGGTGCAGGCCGACGCGCCGGACCATGCGCTCTTCACCCAAATTCTCACGACCCACGTGCAGAAGGGCTTGGTCGACTATGACGCGCTGGCCCGGGATGAACGCCTCACCCGCTACCTCGCGCAGATCGCGGCCACCGAGCCCGAGACCCTGACCTCCGACAACGAGAAACTGGCGTTCTGGCTCAACGCCTACAACGCGTACACCCTCAAACTCATTCTCGAGCGACGCCCGAATCGCAGCATTCAGGAGATCGGTCCCAAAACGACCACCCCTGCGAAGGACGACAAGACCAGCGCCTGGGACATCCGTTTCGCGCAGGTCGGGCGCCGCACCTACACGCTCAATGAAATGGAGCATGAGGTGATCCGCCGCACGTTCCGCGACGCCCGGGTGCACTTCGCCCTCAACTGCGCCTCCGGCTCCTGCCCGGAATTGCGTCCCGAAGCGTACGAGGCGGAAACGCTCGGAAAACAACTCGACGACCAGGGTCGCCAGTTTCTGGCGGACAACGCCCGCAATCGCTTCGACCTCGAGACCAAGACCGCCTGGCTGTCCTCGATTTTCGATTGGTACCGACGCGATTTCGGCGAAAGCGAGCGCACCGTCCTGCGCCGGGCAGCCCAATATGCGCCCGAAGCCGTGCGGACGTCCATTCAGTCGAATCCCGAGGCGTGGACCGTCAAGTACCTCGACTATGACTGGACGCTGAACGCAAAGAAACCCTGACCCCGGAGAACGTACCGGCAGGGGGTTCACGCGAAGCCGCGAAACAAGGTCTGGGGCTTCCCCTTCGTGTTGGCTGTTGGAGGCGGCCTCGCTGAGGCCGCATCGGGACGGACCGGTCTTGCCCCCGCCCTCCGAAGAGGAGGCCAAGGATGTACCCGGTAGTTTGGCTTCGGTGGAGGGCGTCGCTCCGTCGACGCCGCGGGGACGCGCACCGCGGCACACCGCCGGGTCGTGGCTGGTCTTCGAGGCGTGATCACACCTTGGGACCCATCAGGTTCGCGACGCGCAACCGGCGCCGACGGAGCGGCGCCCTCCAGGAGAGCTCCCTGCGGGTGCCCGGCTTGGAGGCATCCCGTTGTAGGCGGCCTCGCTGAGGCCGCATCGGGACCCTCGGTCCCGCCCCTGCCGCGCTGCCACCGTCGGAGGTGGTGATGAACCGAGCGTCGCCGCGTCCAGCGACGACGGTTGGGGCGCAAGCCTTCGCAAAAGGAGATCCCGATGTCGATTTCGACCCGCGCTCGTTCGTTTCCATGGAGCACCCTTCCACACTCGTGCACTACGCGCTCCTCATTTACCGCGATGACTCCCGCTGGTCCGCCCTCTCCGCCGAGGAGCGCGACCGGATTTGGGACGATGCGCAACGCGTGGTCGAAGAGGCCCAGGCGACCGGCCAGTATGTCGCTGGAGCCGCCCTGCATGGCCCCTCCACCGCCACCACCCTCCGGCGCAATTCGGAGCAACGCACCGTGATGACCGATGGTCCCTTCGCCGAAACCAAGGAAGTCCTCGCCGGTTTCCTCCTGGCGGACTGCGCCACCCTCGATGCCGCCCTCAAACTCGCCGCCCGCGTGCCCATCCTGCGATTTGGCGGTTCCGTGGAAGTGCGTCCGGTTGGCGTTCGCTGCGAATGAAGCTTGGCCGACGCCGCCCGTTCCACAAGGGTCGGGTCGACCGGAAAGGGACGTAACGCGTGAACCTCGACGAACTCTATCGGCGCGAGTACGGCAAAATCCTCGCCAGCCTGATCCGGGTGGTGGGCGACATCAGCCTCGCCGAGGATTCCCTGCAGGACGCCTTCGCCGCAGCTCACGTGCAATGGCCCACGAAACCTCCCCCGAATCCGGTGGCGTGGCTGATCCTCACGGCCCGGCACAAAGCCATCGATCATCTGCGACGCAAGACGCTCGCCGAACAGCGCGAGCACGAAATCCGCATGGTCTCCGCCCCGGTTGAGGAAGCGCCCGAGCCCGTGGACACACTCCGACTCATGTTTACCTGCTGCCATCCGGCGCTCGCGTCCGAGGCGCAGGTCGCGCTGACGCTGCGCACGGTGGGCGGGCTCACGACGGAGGAAATCGCCCGCGCCTTTCTCGTCCCGGTCCCGACCATGGCCCAGCGTCTGGTGCGCGCCAAAACCAAGATTCGGGTCGCCGGCATCGCCTACGAAGTGCCGGCCGACGACGAACTGGCCGAACGGCTGGACGCCGTGCTGGCCTGTCTCTACCTCGTTTTCAATGAAGGCTACTCCGCCAGCTTCGGTCCCGAAGTGGTGCGAGGCGACCTCTGCGCGCAGGCCATCCGGTTGACGCGGCAACTGGTGGAGTTACTGCCCCACGAGCCGGAACCCAAAGGCCTGCTCGCCCTGATGCTGCTGAACGACGCCCGGCGCCTGACCCGCACCGACGCGCAGGGCGATTTGATCCTCCTCGAGGACCAGGATCGCACCCGCTGGGATCGCGACGCCATCGCCGAGGGACAACTCCGCGTCGAGGAAGCGCTCGCGACAGCCCGACCGGGGGCCTACACGCTGCAGGCTGCCATCGCCTCCGTACACGCCGGCGCCCTTCGCGCCGCGGAGACCGACTGGCATCGGATCGTGCTGCTCTACGGACTGCTCGCCACCCTGCAACCCTCCCCGGTGGTCGAACTCAACCGCGCCGTCGCCATCGCCATGGCGGAGGGCCCCGCCGCCGGCCTGGCGAGGCTCAAGTCCATCGACCTGCCTGGGTACCACTTGTTGCCTGCGATTCGCGCCGATCTGCTCCGGCGTCTCGGCCGGTTCAATGAAGCCGCCACGCAGTACCGCCAGGCATTGGAGTGCGTCAAAAATGACGCGGAGCGTCGTTTCCTGAACCGCCGGCTGCGCGAAGTGGAGGGGAAAGAAGCGGGGACGGGCGAGGCGTGAAGGGCGAAGGGATGGACGCCACCGGGAGACGCTACCGGCCGAGTGCGAGCTGGCGCTTCAGCTCCTGGGTCAGAGCGGCACCCCGCAGGTCCTTCGCCACGATGCGGCCTTCGCGGTCGATCAGGAAACTCGCCGGAAGCGCCGTCACTTGATACGTCGCCGCCAGCGGGCTCTTCCAGCCCACCAGATCCGAGAGATGCCGCCAGGTAGCGCGGTCCTTCGCGATGGCCGCCTTCCAGCCACGCTCGTCGTGGTCGACCGAGACCGCCAGGATCTCAAAGCCGGCGTCACGATGGGTTTGGTACAGCTCAACGTAATGACGGTTTTCGCTGCGACAGGGACCGCACCACGACGCCCAGAAGTCCAGCAACACCACTTTGCCCCGCAATCCGGACAGCGCGACGGCAGATCCGTCCGGCGCCCGTCCGGCCAGCTCCGGAGCCGGGGCTCCAAGGGCGAGTGACTCAAATCCGCGCACTCGCGACTCCAGGCGACGCGAGATCTGCCAGTCCGGATGCGTCTTCACAAAGTCGCGCACCACGGCCGCCAGCTCAGCCAACCGGTAGTCACCTTCCCAGCGAAGCGAAGCGGCGTACAGCGCCGGAGACCCCGCCAGCCGCGAAAGGGTGAAGTCGATGAGTTCGCGCCGATGCACGCGGTAGCCTTCGACCTCCGCCTCGGTCAGCCGGTCCACCGCTGCGGCGTCACCCCGGGAACGCGCCGCCTGCTGCGCCTCGCGCACGGTCAGGACGTGCTGGCGCAGCGACGCACGGCGCAACGCCTCATAGGCAAGAAACAACGCATGATCCGGGCTGCCCTCCAGGCGCACCTCACGGTCGCCGTCCGCGGCCCCGACCACCAGGCGCTGCCCTTCTCCGGCGACGAACGGAGTCTCCTGGCTTCCGATGCGCAACCGGTAGAGTCCAGGCTCGGCCTCGACCCGCAGGGCCAGCACCCCGGCCTCCAGCCGGCCTTTGGCCACCGGCTGGGTGTCACGCTCCTCGATGCGTTCCCGCACCACCTCCACCTCGCCGTCAGCCCGAAGGCTCTCGGGGATCCGCCCCGCCAGTTCAAAGGCCGCACGCACGTCCCCGAGGGACGTCAGCAGGGCCAGCAGGAGGCCGGCGACGGGCAAGCGAAGTCCATGACAATACAGCATGCCCCGACGTTGTTCACCCGGGCGTATTCGGCAAGTCACGGACCTGCACCTACGCGCCAGATGGTGCTTGTAGCTAATTCCCAATTAATTAACGATCGCCTCCGGCCCGCCGTCAACCCCAGGAACCCCCGGGCAACGCGCCGGCCTCAACTCCGCCCCACCCCAGATCATGAAACTCACGTCGATCGTGTTCGCGTCCCTCGTGACGCTGCTAACCCTGCGTTCCTTCGCCGCCGACACCGCCCTTCCGGTGATCGCCATCAACGAAATCGAAACCAAGGACGCCAAGACCTACGCGCTCTGGATCGCCCGCAACAATGCGGTCGCGAAATCGAAGCTCGGGCTGGATAGCTACATCCGGCTCTACGTCGGCGAATCCGCCGGAAAAGACACCGGCCGCGTGTTCGCCGTCATCGCCTCCGACTCGTTCGCTACCATGTCGGCGAATGACCAGCGCACCACGGAAGAACCCGCCTTGATCGAGAGCCGTTCCCATCTCAACACCGTGCGCTCGCTCGGCCCCCGCGTCCTGCTCAAGGCCGTGCGCTTCGACGGCACCCATGCCGGCGCCTGGCTCTTCAACACCCGCATCGTGGCCACCGACGAACCCGGTTACCTCAATGCCCTGAACGACCTGCGCAAACTGCTCGATGATCGCGGCCTGAAGGACATCAAGATCAACACCTACCGGGTGGTGGCCGGTCGCGACACCTACACGCACCTGGTCTCGCTCAACGCTCCGTCCTCGGAACGGCTCGCGCTCATGATGGACACGATGGTCACGGACGCGGGCATCGGAGGGTGGATCGCCGGTTCCGCCAAGTTCCGCACCGTGGTGAACAACGGAACCTACCGCGAGATCACACCCTAAGCCTTCCGCGTTGCCCGATCACGGCTTCGGCGCCACCCGCGCGAGAAACACGCCCAGTGCGCGCAGGTGGCGCATATGATCCTCCGGGCCCACCCCCGTGAACCCCAGGATCTCCAGACGGCCACTTCGGTAGTGGCTGTTCAACGTCAGGCCTCCCGCCCAGGCCGCGGTCTCCTCGGTCCGCGCGCCCCCGAGTGAACGGATGAGAAAGTCCGCGGTTTCCGTCGTACTCGCATACCCCTCCGGCACCTGGGCGGAATGCGAAACGACCATCCGCTTGCGCCCCTCCGCCGCCAGCCGGGCAAACCGCAGAAATCCATTCATCAACACCGGGTCCACCCGCCTGTCCTTCGGATCCCCTGTGTATCCGCAGTAGATCGAGTCCGCCAGCACGAGGGCCGCGATGCGGTCAAAGGCCGCCGGCTCGCGCAACAGTTGCCTGACCCCGCCGAAACCGGCGCTGAAGGAGGTCACGGTCACCTCCCCGAGACGCCACGCCGTCCCCGGGGCCTCCGCGCGCAGCGCTGCCTCCACCACAGTCAACACCTCAGCCAACGCCCCCGGAGCGGCAAAGCGATCCGCATAGACCTTGGACAGACCAGGCAGCGTCACATTGACCAGCACCCCGGGCGCTCCGACCGAGGCAAACTGCGCCTCCACCACTGCCGGCGCCCCATGCAAATGCAGCCAGACGGGAACCTCCGCGCCACGTTCCATCCAGCCAGGCGGCAGTGAAACAACGCCTTGGCTCAGCCGGAGCTGCTTGAAACCCGACCCAGCCGGCTCCGCCGCCCCTGCCCCCGCCATGCCGAAAACGAGAACGAGCGAGGCCAAGCCCCCGCGCAGGAAAGTCGGAACGTGAGTGATCATGATCGTGGTCGCCCCACCACCTCACTCGACCCGGCGCCCCTCTGTCAAACGCCCCGCCAGCAAACCACCCCACCGAGTTCCCGCCGTTGTAGGCGGCCTCGCTGAGGCCGCAGCGTTAACCTCAAAAAATGACGAGGTAACGACCCCGTCGCCGAGCGTCGGATCGATGGAGGGCGTCGCTCCGTCGACGCCGGTTGCGCGTTGCATTCACCCAAAGCGTACGGACGCAGGGTTGCGGGGCTCGTCTCCCGGCGTCGACGGAGCGACGCCCCACGCGGCTAGATCGGACCCTTCAGTGAAAGGCCGCCGTCCATCAGCACGACAGATCCCGTCATGTGCCGATTCTCCGGCTGGCAGAGCGACACCACTCCCCGCGCGACGTCCTCCGCCTCGAGCAGGCGCTGGACGGGGATCTTGCGGCGCGTCTTCTCCCGCAGTCCACGACGACGCGCCATCAACTTTCCGCTCAATCCGGCGTCCACAATGCCCGGCGCGATCTCATTGACGAGGATGCCAGCGGGCGCCAGCTCCACCGCCAGGCACTTCATCGCCATGCGCAGTCCGGCCTTGGCCACCGAGTACGCGGTGATCTGCGCGTGCGGCACATGTCCCGCCCAACTGCCGACAAAAACAATGCGTCCCGTCCGTCGCCGGCGGACCATGCGCCGGGCCGCCTCCTGCGCGAGCAGGAACGCCCCGGTCAGGTTCACGGCGAGCGTGCGCTCCCACACCGCCTGGGTGGTCTCCAAGGCGCCCATGGGCACGACCAGGCCGGCGTTGCACACCACGAGCGACGGCGGGCCGAGATCCCGCTCGACCCGGGCCACCCAGTCCCGCACCGCCTCCGGATCGCTGACATCGACCCGGGTGTAATGAAATTCCGGTGACATCCTGCGACCGGTCCGGACCGGCGCGAGATCGCTCACCGCGACACGGGCCCCCGCGCGGTGCAGGGCCAGCGCGGTGGCGCGGCCGATATCTCCGAGGCCGCCGCTGACCAGGGCAACCTGGCCGTCGAGCGGAGGGTTACCAGTCTCCGACGCTTCCATCGCGATAAAAACTGCGTTGCAGGATCTCCTGTTCAAACGGGTGGGCCCGGACCGCGTCCTCGTTGATCTCCACCCCCAGCCCGGGACGGGCATTGGGCCGGGCGATCCGGCCCTTGGGTTCGACCGTAAATCCCTGGTTCACCACGTCGTCGCGCCAGGGCACATCCGCATGGACCGACTCGCAGATCAGGTAAGAGGGCGTCGCAAACCCAAACTCAATCGATGCCGCTGTGCTGACCGGCCCCTGGGGATTGTGGGGAGCAAGCCCGACGCGATAGGCCTCGGCGAGCGCGGCGATCCGCCGGCCCTCGGTCAGGCCGCCACAGTGGGTCAGATCCGGCTGCAGGACACTCGCGCCTCGTTTCTCCAGCAGATCCCGGAAAGGCGCCAGGCCCACGAGCCGCTCCCCGGTCGCGATCGGTGTCCGCACGCTGCGCTGGATCGCGGCCAGGTCGTCCATCGTCTCCGGCCAGCAGGGCTCTTCGAGAAAGTACAGGCCGTAAGGCTCGAGCGCCGCAGCGAAGAGATGCCCCATGCGCGGCGACGGGCGGGCATGGCAGTCGACCATGATGTCGATGCTGTCACCCACGGCTTCCCGCATCGCCTGCACACAGGCCGCCGCATACCGCACCGGCACCAGCCCTTCGATCGGCTGGGTCTCCGGCACCGCCATCGCCTTGAACGCCGTGAACCCTTCCGCCACAGCCTGGCGGGCGAGGTCCGCAAACCGGGCGGCATCGTCGGGCCGCGCCTGATAAAAATCCTCCATCCGGCCGCCTCCGAGGTGACAATACAGGCGCACTCCGTCGCGCACGCGCCCACCCCAGAGTTGGTGACACGGTACGCCATGGGCTTTGCCGAGGATGTCCCAGAGCGCGATGTCGATGCCGCTGATGGCGGTGCCCCGCACGATCCCGTTCCCGTGCCAGAAGTGCTGCCGGTACATCATCTGCCAGAGGTGCTCGATCCGGGTCGGGTCCTCGCCGACGAGCAGAGAACTGAGATCCTCAATCGCGCCGACCACCGAACGCGTATGCCACTCCAGCGTCGCCTCGCCCCAGCCCCAGAGGCCCGGCTGGTCAGTCAGCACCTTCACAAAGATCCAATTGCGCATGCGCGCGTGGCAGACGAGGGTCTCGATTTTGGTGATTTTCATGCGCCGAGGCGAAATCAGAAAGGGATCAGATCAGGCGTATCGAACGTAGAAGTAGAGTACAACGACCGTGATGATGGCCCACCACAGCGCCGGGCTGCGCCAGCCGCGGGCCTGCCGGCGCTGGTTCTCCGGAAGCTGCAGGCTCTCACGGGTCCAGATCAAGCCGCGCAGGGCCTCCTCCGATTTCGGCCGGGTCACCAGGCTGACCCCGACGCAGGCCACCATACACGCCCAGAAGACAATGCCCGTTCGATTGAAGAACGGCAGGCTCGGAAAGAGCAGCTCAAGCCCCACCGACAGTACGATCGTGAGTACTCCCGCCGTCACCGCCCCGGCTTGGGTGGCGCGACGCCAGAAGATCCCCACCAGGAACATCGTCGCCATGCCCGGTGTGACATAGCCGTAGGCGCTCAGCAGGTAGATGAACACCGGCCGATCCGAGTGCGAGGTGAGGATCTCGGCCGCCACCACGCCCAGGATTGCCAGCACGATGCCCGAACGCCGCCCAAAGCGAACGGCTTCAGCCTCCGTCGCGCGCGGTCTCCAGACCTGGTAGAAGTCCACGGTCAGAATCGTGGTCGACGAATTCAAGGCGCCGGAAACATGCGACATCACCGCCGCCACCAGACCCGCCAGCACCAGGCCCACCAGACCCTGGGGCAGGAGATTCGCCACGAGCGTGGGGAAAATCATGTCGGGCCGCTCCAAGCCCGGAAACAGCTTCGGACCGATGATGCCGGGCACCACGATGATCAGCGGCAGCAGAAATTTGAGGTAGTCGGTGAAGACCACGCCCATCCGCGCATGCCACTCGTCCTTCGCACCGAGCACGCGCTGCACGATGAACTGGTTGGCCGCGCAGTAGAAAATGCTGATGCAAAGCAGGCCGCCCAGGTACATGGTCCACGGAAAGTCGGGGTCGTTCGCCGGGCGGATCATGTCCCAGTCCTTCGACGTGGCAAAAAACGCCGCCCACCCTCCGCCAGCGTGCAACACCGCCACCGCCAGCGAGAGCCCGCCGACCAGCAGCACCACCAGTTGCAGCATCTCCGTCCAGACCACGGCGCGCAGGCCACCGGTGACCGTATAGATGCCGGTGATGAGAGCGATGACCGGAACACAGAGGTGCACCGAGAGTCCCAGCAGCTCGTGCAAGGCCAGGGCGCCAAAGTAGAGCACGGCCGCAATCTCCACGAACACGTAGGTCACCAGGATCAGGACCGCGAACAACCCGCGCGCCGCCCCGCCGTACCGGCGCTGCAGAAACTCCGGCATCGTGTAGAAACCGTTGCGCAGGTAGTAAGGGAGAAAGATCCACAAGAGCGCATTGAAACCGACCAGGATCGCCCCCCACTCGATGGTCATGGCCACGAAGCCGTGCTGATAGGCGACGCCCATCACCCCGATGAAGTGGTGACTGCTGATGTTCGCCGCGACAATGCTGCCGCCCACCATCCACCACGGCAGTTTCTCCCCGCCGAGAAAATACTCGCGTCGCGTGTCGTTGCGATTCCGTGACGCCCGCGCGGCCAACAGGCCGACGGCGACCAGATAGGCCCCGAACACCAGCAGATCGACGGTGCCTAGTTCCACGCGCATGACTCAGCGTCCGCGGAACTCTTCCCAGTTCGCCAGCTGGTACGTGGTCGGGCCGGTCTTCACCACGAGCCCCTGGTCAATCAGGAGCTGGAACCGATCCCGCCCTTTCTCCACCGACCAGAAGAAATCGCGGGACAGGTGGCGCGCGTTCACATCGATCTGCAGCGCCGTGGCCTGCGCCCGCTGCCGGCCGTGGAGCGACTGCAGCTGGCGGTTGGCGTCGCGCCAGCGCATCCAATCCGGCGGGGTCAGGACAAGACCGTGCTCCTTCGCAAACGCCATCAGCATCTTTTCCTGGGTCATGGCCTCGGGCGGACCAAAGGCGCCGATCCAGGTGGAGTAGTCGAGGATGGGCTTCCAAATCGCATTGGCCCGGACGCGGAGCTCTTCCTTGGAAAGTCCTTTTGCGGCGTCCGCGGTGAGGGCCGCGAACTGGATGCGGAAGTCCGCAAACGCGCGCAGCTGGCGCAGGTGCGGGAGCATCAAGTCAATGAACGCATCGGGCGGAAACGGCAGCGGCAGTTTGCACACATACGTGGGGTCGGTGACCAGCGATTCAAACGCCGCGATCGCCTCGTCGGCCCGGCGCAGGTCGTCGGCCGGATCGGCGGTCCCCAGTCGGTGGGTCGGCAGCGACCACCAGTACGTGTCCCACGAGGGACCGGTGCGCACATCCTGGATCAGCCGGAGGGCGGCGAGCACCGGGGCACCGGCGCGGGGTCCCCAAATGCCCTCCGCCACCTCGCGCAGGAGTTCGTCCGGATCGCGGTCGGGATTCCACAGCAGCTGGCCCGCGCAGTACATCGTGAAAATATTGATCAGGTGGCAGGCCTCCATCTCCGACCAGTACGTAATGGGATGGATACGATCGACGCCCGCCCTCATCTCCCGGTAGAATTTGCTGAGCAGCTGGGCATTGACGTGCATCGTCGGCATCTGGTCCGACTCGATCTCGGCGGTGTGCCAGCCCCAGACGCCGATCTCGAGCCCGCGCTGCCGGGCGGCCTGGTGCAGCTCCTCGCGGCGTCCGGGCGGATAGGTGTGCGGCATCGTGTTCTCGAGAAACAGCACATCCTTGAAGCCATTCTCGACCAGCTGCTCCATGTAGCCGACCTCCTGGTCCGCATACCAGAAGTCCACCCCGAGCTTCACCTGGGGGTTCTTCGCTCGGAACTTGTCCCGGAGCAGGCCCATGTACTGGAAGACGTCGGAGCGATTCTTGAGCGTGCCCGGATCATAGAAGTGGGCGATGAGCAGATCGACGTCGGCCGCCAGCTCGGCGTAGCCGTCATAGTACCGCTCAAACGTCGCGCGCACCGCCGGGTCGGTGAAGGCGGTCAGGCCCGGCTGGGGCGTGGTGACCACCGTGCGGTCGACCCAGCCGAAATCGTTGAACTGGGACGCCCAGACCCAGAGCGTGATGTCCTGTCCGTTCTCACGCAGCGCCCGGGTGAACATACGCAACCGTCCGTGATAGGCCTCGGCCGAACCGACCGCCGCATAGTTCGCCACCGTATCCATCAATTGGGAACCACTGAAACCAAACCAGTCGAACATCTCGACATACGAGTCCACCTGGCGGTCGCTGTAGAGCCAGACATTCATGCGCTTGTCGGCCTGCGGATTGTGGAAGAGCCCGCGCACCAGCTCCGGACTCCAGGCGCACAGCGTCCACTCGCGCCGCGGGATCCACGGCTTCTCCACCACCGCCAGGTCCGGAATCACCAGCCCGGGCGAGCGCTGTTCGCTCCGCATGACCAGCCGCTGCACCGCCCGCTTGAGTCCGCGGTCTGTGCGGCCCGTGGCCACCACGAGGGAGCGACCGAGCTCGCGCCGGGTCGCGAGGCTGAACGCCTCCGGCGAGTCCGCCGGCACCTGCGCATCCGCCCAGGGTCCGCGTCCCGCGAGCGTCAGCACGATCGCAGGCGCCCCGAGGGGCACTTGCTCAAGCGTGGCCACCCGCCGGGCCGGCTCGCCGAGGACGCGGCCGACGTAGCTCGACAGCTGTCCCACCACCCGCTCTTCCAGTGCAGAGGCTGGAGTCGTAACCAGATAAGCGGGTTGACGGGCCGGGAACTCAACGGCCGCCCAGCCCGGACTCGCAGGGCCGAGGCTTGCCACCAGAAAGGCGAACCACGGAAGAAGCCTGCGCCCGGACCGCGGGCGAACCAAGGTGGAGGAGAACAGAGACAGGTTCATGATAAAGTCGGAGAGAGGTTGCCCGGGGTGGGTGTCGTCAGCACCCGCTCCAGTCGAAGCACGGCGGCGTCGATGAGGGTTTCCAGTGCCCCCGGGGGGTAGGGACTTTGCCAGACCGAATACTGGTCCCGCCCGGCGTGCTCCCGGGGCGGGAGGTAACCCGCATAGCCATTGGTGACATTGAGCACCACGATGGGGCGTCCCGGAAAATGCTGTCGCAGCGCCGTCTGAAGTTGAGAATAAGCCTCGCCCGGACTGGCGACGACGCACGCCTCCCCCACCCGCCAGATCCAAAGAGGGAGATCAAGGGAGTCGCCTTCGCCGACGATGCGGCGCACTCCGCGCTGCCGCCAGAGCCGCTCGCTGAGCGCACGATCGGTGCAACCGGCCAGTTTCGCCTCAATCTCCGCCACAGTGGGCATCGGCTTCAACGGGAGGACTACGGGCTGCACGGAGGCGCCGAGCGCGTTGGAGCTCCGCACGGACGACGTGCGGGTAACCGCGAGCGCGGCGCCGGATTCGATGACGTGGTCAAATACCTGCAGGCGTTCGGACCAACTCTCCATCACGCCGAGGACGGCGTGTCCAAGCCGACGGCCGTGCCGGTCGGCCACCGCGACGTCGCCGCAGTACTGCTCCGCCGGCGCCAGTTCGCCCGAGGCGCCCTGCAGAAACAGGCAGGGCGCTCCGGTGGCGGTCTCGACGGTTTCGCGCATCGCGCCCGGAAAGTCGGGAGAGATCAATCGATTGTCCCACGCCAGCGTGGTCGGATGGCAGGCGTAATTGACCACCGAGGCGAGCAACCGTCCGTCCCCCGCATCCTCGATCCGACCCACCAGCACGGTGTCGTCCGCCGCGGCCGGCGCATGGTAACCGACCACATGGCGACGCGTGCCCGGCTCCGGCAGATCCCGATTCCGCGCCAGATCACACCGGCCATACCGCCAGGATAGCCGCGCAGGGCGGCGGTTCCCCCGTGCCGCGCGGGCCGCGGCGACCAGCCGGTCGCGCACCTGATCGAGGTAGGGCTCGATCAGCTCGCCTCCGGTCTTGGCCGCATCCTCGCGATACAGACTCGGCCCCGCATGCGTATGGGACAGTGAGAGGAGCACCCCGGCTTCAGGCAAACCCAGGGCGGCCTGCAGCCCGCCGCGCAGCCGGCGCTCATCCTCACGTCTCTTCCACCACCCGAGATCGGCCGCCACCAGCAGCAGCACCGGATCGCCGCCCGGGCCCGCGATCACCAGCACGGTCGCGGTCAGGGGACGATGGATACCCACGGCGGTGTCGTGGTGCGACCGGCCCCAATTGCGGGCATAGATGCCGGCCGGCGGCGTGATGTCCACTCGCGCCACGCCGATCTCCCCGGGAAAGACGGACGTGAGAAGCTGGTCGGCGGGGGCCATGCCGGTCGGAACGGGGGATTCGGTGCTCACGCGCGGGCGGTCGGTGTGCGGGTGCTCGCTTCAGGAAGCGAGCACGTCGGCCACGGTTTCGAGGGTCCGGGTGACATCCTCCGAGGTGTGGGCGAACGAGAGGCTCGCCTGCTTGCTCGGCAGCGGGAACTGGTAAATGCCGCGCTGAATCAGCGCAATGCGCCACGCCCGGTCAAAGGCGGCATCATTGTGCTGCGCCAGGTCGTGAAAATCGACCGGCGCATGGTCCATGAAGTAGACGCACAGCGCCGAGCCCTGCCGGGCCACATGGAACGGGCGTCCGCAGCGCGCGAGCACCGAGTTGAGTCCCGCTTCGAGCTCGCGGCCCAGTTTCTCCAGGTGCTCGTAGACCGCATGCTCGGGCGACAGCAGCTTGCGCACGGTGGCAATGGCCGCCGCGACCGGCACCGGGTGCGCATTGTAGGTGCCGGCGATCAACACGCGCCGGGCCTTCTCCGGGTGAACAAAGTAATCCATGTAGGCGCGGCGTCCGCCGATGATCCCGATCGGGTAACCATTGGCAACCGCCTTTCCAAACGTGCACAGATCGGGCATCACGCCGCAAAGGCTCTGATAACCGCCGAACGCATGGCGGAACCCGGTCTTGACCTCGTCGAAAATCAACAAAAACCCCAACTCGTCCGCCAACGCCCGCAGTCCTTGCAGGTATCCGGGATTCGGTTTCACCACGCCGATGTTCTGCAGGATCGGTTCGAGGATGACGCAGGCGACCGGATGCCGGGCGGCCACATAGCGGATGGACTCAAGGTCGTTGAAATTGACGATGTGCACGTGCCGCTGATGCGTCACCGGGATGCCAGCCGAAATCGCGTCGAACGGGTACTCACCCGGGCTCACGCGCGGACCAACCGCCTTCAAGTCGCTGATGACGTTCGCCGCGACATCATTGTGCCACCCGTTGTAGCCGCCTTGAATGATGATGATGTCGTCGCGCCCGGTGTGCGCGCGGGCGACCCGCAAGGCATGGTAGGTCGCCTCCGATCCCGTGTTTGTGATCTGCAACTTTTCCACACCCGGCACGCGCCCGCAGATCAGTTCCGCCAGCTCGCCCTCGCGATCCGTCGGCCCCGCCCCCATCAACACCCGCTCATCGCGGAGCGACGCCGCCACCGCTTCGTTCACCTCGGGATCATTGTGCCCGAGAAAGATCGCCGAGAACGCGCCCTGATAGTCGATGTACTCGTTGCCATCGACATCCCAGACCCGGCTGCCCCGCCCGCGGGTGAAGCAAAGATTCGGATCCACCTTGCGGTTGAGCGACACCACGCCGCCGGGAATCCACTGCTCATTTTGAGCCACCATCGCGACCGACTTTTCCATGGGTCGCGAATTCGATGTGGTTGTCTTATTCTGTCGCCTGTGTATATCCATAGAAGAATTCACTGCACTTTTCTGTCAACAGATTTGCCTCATATTAGCTGACACGTCATGGCGAAATCCCATCAGTCCGACCAAGCCTATGATGAGCTCCGCCGACGCATCCTCATTCTCGA
Source organism: Opitutaceae bacterium (assembly GCA_016794625.1). Classification (GTDB taxonomy): domain Bacteria; phylum Verrucomicrobiota; class Verrucomicrobiia; order Opitutales; family Opitutaceae; genus UBA6669. Next base: position 4,349 of record JAEUGY010000084.1, on the reverse strand, counting down.
GATCCGGCCCGAAGAGCGCCTGAAGGAAGAGGAGTGGGCGGAGCGGCTCGGGGTCGGCCGGGTGGCCATTCGCGAGGCGTTGACCCGATTGCACGGCGAAGGCCTGCTGGCGCGCGGTGCCAAAGGGGGGTTTTTTGTCGCTGCCATGAAGCCGAGCGACATTCGGGAGATTCGCGAGATCCGCGAGGTCCTGGAGATGGCCGCCCTCCGGCTCGCCGAGTCCCGGATCACGGCCGACCAGATCCGGGAGCTCGAGGTGACCTGCGATGACTTTGCGAACATGGTTCAGAAAGGCTACCATACGGGAGCCTGCGAAGCGGACCGACGGTTTCACCACTTGATCGTCGCGTCCGCCGGCAACAGCAAACTGCTGCGCGCCTACGAGCACTGCCACATCCCTCTTTTCCATGTGCGACTCGGCCAGTCCCGGGAGTACATGAACGATTACGAAGACACCGAGCGGGAACACCGTGCAATCGTGGCCGCCCTGAAAGACGGGAAAGTCGCCCGGGCGGTCGCCCTTCTCCAGGCCCACATATCGCGTGGAGAAAAGGCGGTGCTCAATCACGGATCCGAGGGTCCGGGCTAGAATTTGTAGGTGGCGCGGCACGACACGGTGCGAGGCGAGCTGACATCCACGATGAAAGCCGCCTGGGAACCGACCATCGTCAGCTCGTCAAAGAGGTTGTCGACGTCCACGCGCACGGTCCAGTTGCGGTTCGCGCGGTATTCCACGAAGGCGCGCGCCTGGCCACCGTCGGCCACGGACTTGTTGCCGTCGGCCCCGAGCATGCCGGGTTCGAAATTCTGGCCATTCGGATAGATGTAGGTGCCCGAGGCAGTCACGCGACCGGTCGAATACCAGGCGCCGCCACCCACCGAGAAGGGCTTCAGTGCGCCGGTCCGGAAATCATACCGCGTCAGGAACGAGTAGAAGTGACGGAACGTGAAGGGCAGCCGGCCGAAGCCGTTGATGTTGGCCGGATTGTTCACCTTCGAGTTCGTCACGCTGATCGTCGTCTGCCAGTTGGGCAACGGCGTGGCGAAGAGGGACAGGTCCCAACCCTTTGTCGAGGTACCTTCCACCAAAACGGAGTAAGGCAGCCCGGTGATCGGTGACACCACGCCGGTACCGGCGCTGATCGCGTTGTTGGTGTACTTGTTGTCGAACGCCGACACCGTGGCGGAGAGCCGTCCATTGAAGAGGTCGGCCTTGACCCCGATCTCCTTGCCATCGCCGATGCGCGGCGGGGTGAAGGAGCCATCGATCAGGCGGGAAAGCTGCACCTCGAAGAACTGGCTGTTGAGCACATACACGGCCACATCCTTGGTCACATTGAACACCGCACCCACGCGCCGCGGATTGCCGGATTGCGTGGAGTGTGACGTCACCCGGTTGGCCACCGCCGCGCTGGGCACCACCTTGATTTCGTTGCGGGAGGTGCTGTACGAATGCGCGATGCTGCCGACGAGGGTCACGCGGTCGGGCCACAGTTCAATGTTCTGCTGCAGGTACTCGGTCCACGTGTAGGTGATACCGGTGCTGCCCTGATTGGGCGACGCCGCGGTCACCGTGGTCGTGCCGGCGGGCAAGGTGGGCAGAACGTAGTCACCCGCCTTGAGAACATTCCAGGAATCGACGTTCGGCCGGTTCATCGGAACGAAGAACGTGCCGCCGGTCTGGCCGTTGCGCAGACCCATGCTGGTATCGCCCTGGAAACTGCCGAAGTTGGACAGCGACGTGAAAAGCAGCCCCGTCATGGTCTGGTTCTTGAAGCCCAGCACGCGGTACTCGCCCTTGATGTCGAGGGTGCCGGCGTAGTCCTGCCGGTCAAAGTCGTTGCGGCGGGCAGTGATGCCGACCTGACCGGTCTGGAAATTGAGACCGCCGGCGGCCAGGGTGACGCCGATGGGCTCGTTCTGCTGGCGGGACGAGACCGCACGAATGGTCAGACCCCAATTGTCGAAGACGCGTTGAATGTACTGGGCGCGGAAGATGAAGTACCGGCTGTTCTGCGTCTGCTCAGGCTGGAAGCTCTCATCGCGTCCCGCGCCGACGTAGGGCTTGCCATCCGGCGCGAGGAAATTCGCCTTGTGCGGATATTGGTCGAGCGCCTGCCACTGGGCGTTCAGCCGGAGCACACTGTCCGGCGTGCTGAACTCGACGACGCCGAAGATCAGGCTGCGGTTGGCTTCCATCCGCTCGAGGTAGTTGTTGCCGATCTGGTGGGTCGCGGCCAATCGGTAGGCCACCTTCGCCTTGCCCAGCATGCCGAGCGGCTTGCTCTGGTCGAATTCGGCGCGCATGTAACCGTATTGGTCGACCTTGAGGTTGGTCGACGTCAACGGCTTGGGGAGCGGCGTCTTGGTGTTCTTGATCACCGCGCCACCGAGGGTGCCCTGGAAACCGTAAAGCACGCCGATCGGGCCGCGCAGCACCGTGATGGAATCGAGCGAGATGTTGTCAAAATTCGTGTCGGCCGCCCCATCGGTCATCATGCCGGCGCGCACGCCGCGGATAACGGCCGAGTCGCCCTGGTAAAAGTTGCCCACACCGGAATAGTTCAGCGTGTCGGAGGTGCTGAAGCTCCCGACATCGTCGATCATGTCGCGCGTGATCACGGACACCGACTGTGGGATCTGCAGCAGACGTTCGCCCGTCTTCAAGGCGCTGCCCGCATTGGTCGCATTGTAACCGGCGGATTGCGACATCTCCACCTCGAAGGCCGAGAGCTCAATCGGTTTGTCGCCTCCCGGACTCGGAGCGGCCGGCGCGGTCGTGGTTTGGGCGATCGCGGACAGGGAAACACAGGAGCAAAACGCCCCCGCGGCAAAGCGAACCAGTAGACCGACGGATTTGTACCTTGATGTGGACATAGGAGAAGTGATCCGGCGCAAATCGATTTCGGCTCCCGTCATTTATGTCAACCGAAATAGCCGTTTTTTGTAGACAGATTTAATCCAAAACCGTCGACCACAAATTCAGGCCACGAGCGATCCTTGCCCGGATACCTGGATGTGGATACCTTGGATCGTCGACCCGTTGGCCTGCGAATTTCGCCTGCACGGGCAAACCTCCCGCCATGCCTTCCCCGGACGAAACCCCCTTCTTTCACGTCGCACTGAACCTACCGCATGCGGGTCGGATCGCGCGGCGGATTTTCCGGGCCTTGCCCGCCCCCGACGTCGGGGAGTCGTCCGCGACCGGCGATGCGCGGCAGGCGGCCTGGGATCTGGTGGAGCTGCTCGATCCGTGTCTGGACCTCGACGAGAATCCGGATGGACGGACCGCGATCCTCCTGCGTGAGGGCGCCGCTACGCTCGGCCGGCAGCTGGTGGACCACATTGAGGCGGCGGGGCTCGGGCATGATCGTCTCGGTCAGGCGGTGCGCAATCTGTTCGAGTGTCTCGAACTGGGGCGCGAGGGCGCCCGGCTCTCCCTGCGCGCTGGCGAAGACCCGCAGTCATTTCAACGACCCGTCTAGCGACCGCTCGGAGCCGTCCATCGCCGGATCGCGGTCCCGCCGGCCCTCCGGGACCAGCAGGAAAAGGCGGCGAGGAAGGCAAGGAATGCTGAGAAGTTCGCTTTGCCTATCGGCCTCGTTTCCCTATAAACAAGTTTCCAGGGTCAGGGCCCTCCACCCCGCTGCGGCATGCCTTGTTTCCCGCCAACCTCGAAATCCTATGCAATCTGATCAACCCACCTCGCTCAGCCGCCGTGACTTTGTCCGGCTTTCCGCCCTCACCGCCGGTGCGACCGCGATCGCAGCCGGTGCCGTTCCTCGCGCGTTCGGCGCGACGACCGGATCTGATCGTCTGCGCGTGGGTGTCATCGGCTGCGGCGGCCGCGGCACCGGTGCCGCCAAGAACTGCCTCGATGCCGCTCCGGGAGTCGAAATCGTCGCGCTGGCCGATTTGTTCCAACGCCAGACCGATCGCGCCCGCGAACGTTTCAAGGTCGCTCCGGATCGCTGCTTCAGTGGATTCGACTGCTACACCAAGCTGCTGGCCACGGATGTCGACATGGTCATCCTCGCCGCACCTCCGGGTTTCCGACCCAGTCATTTCGCCGCTGCGGTCGCCGCCGGCAAACATGTGTTCATGGAAAAACCCATCGCCGTTGATCCGGTGGGCGTGCGGCAGGTCATCGAGGCGGCCAAACTGGCCAAGGAAAAGCGTCTCGGCGTCGGCGTGGGCACCCAACGGCGCCACCAGGCCAGTTACCAGGAGGTGATGAAACGCGTCCTCGATGGTGACATCGGCGAATTGGTCGGCGGGCAATGCTACTGGAACGGCGAAAGCATCTGGTTCCGCGAGAAGAAGGACTGGCTGGCCGGCTTGACGGACTT
>JAEUGY010000066.1 GCA_016794625.1 Opitutaceae bacterium | reverse complement strand
GTATTGCTTGTTGGAGGCTCACTTCGAGTCGGTTCATACTGCCCCGTGCAACCCGAAGGCGCACCGGACGTAAATCCCTCGCTCAAAGTGGCTGGTTTTGAATCGACCCTACGTGGCTGGTTTTGACCGACCCCTGACACTAGAACCACCGCCAGCCGTTTGGGTACCTAACGAGTTAGTTCCGCCCACGAATAACGGCATCGGCCGGTGCCATCCAAAGAATCATGAATTCTTCATCTGCTGCGACAGCGAATGTCCGCCCTGCAAATATGCCGACGGTCATGTCGGAACGCTTTACACTAACGGACCGCCAAACCAGCCCCTTCGCTTTGCACTCAAACAAAATTGGAGAAATTCGAGAGAAATTTAAATTACTTAAAACCCTCATTTTCATATATTTAATAGCAACCAGCGGTGAATCTCGATCGTTCCTGCAGGTCGAGAATTTCACCATGGCACGAAGCATGCATACTAGGGTGTTGTAACTAACTCATCCTTTCAGCAGCCATACAACCTATGAAAAATCGATTGCTAGCTTCACTCGCCGCGACCTTGGTCGCCGCGACTTCCGCATTCGCTCTCCCAACCGTATCCTTCGACATCGTCATCGGAGAATCAAGCTACGGTACCTTGGGCGGCGGTGCGTTCTATGCCAACACTGAGTCGGAAGGCGTCTTCAAGACCTTCTGCATCGAGGCCAATCAATCTATCGGTATCGGACCTTCTGACATCTATGTCTACGAATGGTCGAACGCCACGACCTACGCTGGCAACCCGCTGAGTCGTGCAACCGCCTTTCTGTACAAGTCTTACATGACTGGCGCGCTGCCCGGCTACACCGCTACTGATGGTAACGCCACGGCGCTCCAAGAGGCCCTCTGGTTCCTCGAGAATCAGAACCATGGCGTCAACAACGCGTTTGCTCAATGGGCAGTCGCCAATGTGGGCGGCGATGCGTTTGCCAATGCTGATGGTGAATTCAGCGTCCGCGTGATGAATGTCTATCGCGTCGGTCCCCAGGGCGAGCTGCTGGATCGTCAGGACCAGATCGTCTATGCTCCGGTACCTGATTCTGGTAGCACGCTTGTGCTTCTCGGACTCGGACTCACCCTCGTCGGTGCCATTTCGCGGCGCAAGCTGCTCTAAGGTACCGTACTAACAATTGTTGCTGAAAGGCGCGCGACCCTCGGGTCGCGCGCTTTTTTTGCGTTTGAGGCAAACGTTAAATTCTACAAATCAAACAGTTACGGCTTTCCGATTCAATCTGTAATTATTTCCGACAGTTGGCATTCACCACCAAGGAAGCCAATACCCGCATTACGCTGAAAGTTCGTCCGCAAATCGAAGCAAAAAACGCGCTAACTTGCTGCTACTGGGCCAACGGCGAGGAACCCAAATTCTCCACGGAGACACTTCAGTTTGCTTCTACAGGGTCGTTCCTGTAAATCAAATCATGCGCGCAATTAGCCAAAGTTTCCGTAGACCAGTCAGCTTACCAACCCTGGCGATCATCCTCACCTTGATGATTACGATTTTTGGGGGGTGCTCCGCTCAATCGAAACGCGAGGCCGCTCTCCGAAAGGCGGACTCCTTCTACGAGCAAGGGCAATACGAACATGCAGAGATTGAGTATCTGAATTTGCTGAAGCTGAACCCGAAGGACGCTCATGCCATCGCACGGGTTGGGTCGATTGCCTTTGAACAAGGGAGGCTGGGTAGAGCGTTTGAAGTGCTTTCCTTGGCCAAGACCATCGCTCCCGAGAACATTTCGGTTCGTGAGCAGCTGGCGTTTATCCTACTGAGCATTGGAAATCGCAGCGAAGCCGTAGCCCAGGCAAACGCGATCCTGGACATCAAGCCAACGAGTGCTGATGCCCCCGTAATTCTTGCCGAGGGATCGCTCGACCCGGATTCCGCGTCCACTGCCACGTTACGGCTTTCCACCCTTTTGACCAATGCCAGTGCCAAAGCGCCCATTTTGGTGGGCTTAGCGATCCTGACGGCCCGCGAAGGCAAGTTGGAGGAAGCGAGCCAGCTGATAAATCAGGCTATTGCGGCTGATTCAAAGTTTGCCGCCGCCTATGCGGTGCAAGGGGCTATTCACGCGGCTCAAAACCATCTCGATCTGGCAGATGCTGCGCTTGCCCGTTCCGTGGAGCTATCTTCCAATCGATCGCCGCGACGGGTTCAGTACGCCATTTTCAAGCTCGGTCGCGGAGATCGTAAAGGCGCCCGCCAAATCCTGGAGAATACGATTGAAAAGGCACCCGACTTTTTCCCCGCGCGTGTCCGACTCGCCGAACTCAACGGCTTGGAAGGTCGATACGACGATGCCTCTGCCCAACTCTCCCCCATCCTCGCAGCCGATCCGAATCATGCTGAAGCTCTTTTGATTAGTGCAAAAATTGCGCTCGCCCAGAAAGACACTCCCAAAGCGGCCTCAAGGATCGAAACGCTTTTGCGCCTCTATCCCAAGTTTCCCGAGGCGCACTTCGAGGCCGCCCTGATGTACTTGGTTAAGAATGAACCGGTCCAAGCACAAAACAGCTTGATCAAAGCATTGGCCGCCAAACCAGACTACAGGGAAGCGATTCTGCTTCTCGCCACGGTCTACATACGGCAGGACAACAGAAGTGAAGCCATCGTGCTTCTTCGAGGATGGCTAGAAAAGTCGGGAAAGACGCCGATTACCCCGCAAACTTTTGACGGATATGCACTGCTGGCTGAAGCGCTTTTTCGACAAGGCAACCTGACTGAAACGCTTTCAATCTACGATCGACTTGAGGAAGCGGTGCCGGGACGTGAGCAACTCGCGCTTCAACGGGGCGTAGTACTTCGGCAGCTCAACCGACCGATAGACGCACGGCTGGCCCTAACGGAAGCTCTTCGTCGAAATCCTAAATCGGTACGCGCACTTGAACAACTTGTCGAACTTGACTTCGCTGAAAAACGGCCAGGGGACGCAAAAAATCGAGTCGACTCGGCACTCGCAGAACAATCGAACACACCCGAGCTCCAACTATTGTCTGCGAAGATCCATATAGTGAACAAGGAGCTGCCCGAGGCTGAATCACGTCTCAATAAGGCCATCCAGCTAGCCCCGGACCTCGTGCAGCCTTACCTTTTGCTCACCCAGCTCCAATTGGGCAGGGGAGAAATGAACAAGGCGCTCGCCACATTATCCACTGTCCTCTCAAAACAACCGGCAAACCGAGAAGCACTGTCCCTCACCGTAGCCATACACGAAAAGACGAAGAATTATTCAGAAGCGCGAAAGGCTTACGAAAAGTTGCTCGAACAAGAGCCAAACTCCGCGAAGATCCTCAACAACCTTGCCTATCTGCTTTCGGAGCACAACAAGGAACATGAGAAGGCTTACGAACTCGCGCTCAAAGCGCGAGAGATCGCCCCAGACGATCCAAATATAGCAGACACCTTGGGGTGGATTGTCTTCCACCGCGGCGATTTCGGAAGAGCGCGAAACCTTTTGCGGGAAAGCACGGCTAAGCTTCCCGAGTCCGCTGAATCCCACTTCCATCTCGCCATGGCGTACGCCATGCTCGGCGAAAATCGGTTGGCTATTGACGCAACGAAGCAGGCGTTAGCTATCCCGGGTGATTTTCCATCCTCGGCCGAGGCACGTTTGAGACTTAAGTTACTCGAAGTCGTTCCTGCACAAGCAAACCCAGCCGACGCAAAGTTTCTGGAACAACACCTCTCCACGCACCCTAACGATGTGACGGCTCTCACCAAATTGGCTGCGGTTCGGAAACGAGACGGTAATTTAGCAGAAGCCATTGCACTTCAGGCGCGGGCGGTCGCAGCCAGTCCGCAATCAAGTCAACTGCTTCTGACCATGGCGGAAATGCGAGCCAAAGAAGGCAAATCAGCCGAGGCTTTGGAACTTGCGCGGAGTGCTCGACGCCTGGCGCCTTCGGACCTGCAGCTTTCTGCCGCACTCGGAAACCTGGCCTACTCGCTTTCGGACTTCGAATGGGCCTACACCCTGTTACAGGAGGGGTCACGAGGCACCAACGACCCGGCCGTCTTGTTCGCATTGGGCCATGCAGCCTACAGTTTAGGTCGTACCAATGAAGCAGAAACCGCATATCGTTCAGCCAATAGAATCCAATCAGAGCCCGACGTAAGTCAGCGACTTCAGCTAATCGAACGCGCGGCGGCTCCAAACATCGACCCCGAATCAATCGCTTTGGCACGAAAACGTCTCTCCGCCAACCCAAACGACGTGCCTGCGCTTATGCTGCTCGCGACCGCATCAATCGAGCCGACCGAAACGGTTCGCTACCTCGAACGGATACTGACAGTTTATCCGAAATTTGCGCCTGCCAATCGTTTGCTCGCACTTACCCTAGGTGAAAGCTCGGCAGATGATTCCCGCGCACTCACGCTTCTCACGCAAGCTCGGGAACAATATCGAGACGATCCACGCCTCACACTAGCACTCGCAGCGGTAACATACCGAACAGGAGACTTCAAACGCACCCTCACTCTGATTGACGGGATTCGTGAACGCCTACCGTCAAATGCCGATCTCTGGTTCTATCGTGGCTTTAGTCAATTTCAGCTTGGACAATCTGAGCTCGGAACGGAGTCTTTGAAGAATGCAATTCGCCTCGGACTGGCGGGATCTAAGCGGGAACAAGTGAATATCAAATTGGCAGAGATTCAGAGTACTCGTTAACTTCATCCTTTCATTTGGAACTACAAAGAGGGTCACTGCACCAACGTCGTCCGCAGACAATCGTGCCGAACGGCCCATGACTGAACATGTTCCTCCACCATAGGCTGAGTTCATCCATTCCTGGACTCGTTCTTCTGTTATTGGTTCTGACGGCGGGCTGCTCTGTTGAATCGCGAAAGTCCAAGCACATCGAACGCGGAGGTGTCTATCTTGCAGAAGGAAAACTAGAACACGCAGAGTTGGAGTTTCGTGCTGTCCTCGAACTTGACCTTAGGGACGTCACGGCGCTTAGAACCCTTGGAAACATTGCCTATGAACGAGGGCGAATGGGCCTTGCGTTGGTCTACCTTCAACGGGCGAAGGAGATAGCTCCGCTGGATACCGGCGCTCGTCGATCGCTCGGGTTGGTCTTCCTCTCTCTAGGAAATCGTTCTGAGGCGATGCAAGAAGCACTGGCAGTGCTTGAACAGACTCCGACCGACTCAGAGTCCATCATCCTGCTCGCTGAATCAACCTTCGATGATGCAACACTGAAGATAGCAGAGGACCGCTTAAGCGGTCTGCCGCAGTCGCAACCAGCACTGCTTGTCGGAAAGGGCATACTCGCCTTAAAGCAAGGGCAACGCAAAGTCGCGATTGAACACTTCGAGAACGCTCTCAGGGTGGACCCTACTCTTGCGGCCGCACACTCAGGGTTGGGAGCAGCGTTCGCTGCGAGCGGGGATCTTGCAAACGCGGATCGATCCTATGCGCAAGGCGCCGCACTTTCTGGAATCAGGTCTCCACGAAAGCTACAATACGCTGCCTTCCGGATGAATCAGGGCGATGCAATTACCGCCCGAACCCTCCTCACACAAATCATCCGCGAGGTTCCGGATTCCCTGACCGCCAAAGTCCGCCTAGCTGAATTGTCCTTCAAGGAAGGACAAACGGAAGAGGCATCGGAACTCGTCAAGTCGGTCCTGACAAGCGAGCCCTACCATCCTGAGGGGCTTCTCTTGAGTTCGCGCCTCGCACTTTCGAACAATAACCCCACGCTTGCTTTAGCTGAAACGGAAAAGCTACTCAAACTCTACCCGCGATCAACCGAAGCGTTGTTCGAACAAGCGAAAGCCCATCTAGCACTTCGCGAGTTGAGCCATGCCGAGGCCAGCCTCAACCAAGTCCTTACGACCCAGCCTGACCATGTAGCAGCCCGGGTGGCCCTCGCGTCCCTCTATCTGCGACAGGACGACAGAAGCTTTGCCATAGCGCTCTTGCGCCCTTGGTTGAAAAGAACGGCTCCCGATGAAATTCCCCCGGAGCTAGTTGATGCATTCACGCTACTCGCCGAAGCACTTCGCGGAACCGGAGAACTTGCCGAGACCCTCGAAATCTACGCACGAGTAGAAAAGGCAGTACCGGGGCGGGAGTATCTCGCACTCATGAAGGGGCTGGTGCTGCTACAGCAACAGAAGCTGGTCGAAGCCCGATCTGAGTTCGAAGAGGCGCTGAAACGGAATCCTAAATCAGCCTTAGCTATCGAACAACTCACCGGGCTCGACGTCGCCGAAAACAAGACGGACGTGGCGAGGAAACGGCTCGATGACGCTCTACTGGTGCAGCCTTTGAGTCCAGATCTACACCTCCTTTCTGCACGGCTTCACCTGGCAAAAAAGGACAGACCGATGGCGGAGGCGGCGATTCAAAGGGCGATAGAATGCCAGCCTGATTGGCCCCAAGGATTTCTGCTCCTCGCGCGCATTCAACTGGATTCAGGAGAAAACACCGCTGCACTCAAAACACTCCAAGAGGTGGTTCAAAGGAGTCCGAGGAATCTTTTCGCATGGCTGCTTGTCGGAACGCTTCAAGCGTCCGCGAAGAATTACGACTTGGCGAGAAAGGCTTACGAGAGGGTTCTAGAACTTCAGCCAAATCATGTTCCTGCTCTGAACAATTTAGCTGTGATCCTTTCACAGCATTTCGGAGAGGTGCCAAAGGCCTACGAACTGGCGCGCAAAGCTAGGGACCTGGCACCAGGCGATGGTGTTGTTGCAGACACACTCGCGTGGATAGGTTTCCAACGCAGAGAATACGCTTGGGCGGTCGGACTCCTGCGAGAAAGCGCCTCCAAGTTACCCAACGACGCTAACGTCCTCTACCATCTCGCGATGGCCCTCTACATGATGTGCGAGGAAGACGAAGCCAAAAGAACGTTTGAATCCGCTTTGCAAGCAACGCTCGCCAGCCCAGCACTCGAAACAGCCAAGTCAAAACTGGACTTGCTCTCCACAGACCCAACACGATCGGATCCAACCTACCGAAGCCTATTGGACAGTCGTCTAAAGAGCGACCCGGGCGATCCGGTTGTCCTTTACCGGCTCGCCAAACTCCATGAGAGGGAAGGCAACGCCGATGCGGTGGTTGAGTTACTGCAGAAGGCGGTGCAACTGAGCCCAGAGTCGGCCACGCTCCGAACCAGGTTGGCTCGTTCCCTAGTCAATCTTGGTCGTTCGAGTGACGCACTTGAGCAAGCGAGAATCGCGCGTCGACTGGCACCCGAGAACAAGGAAATCGCCCTTGAACTTGGAGTTATAGCGTATCGATCGAATGATTACCCCTGGTCCTACACCCTGCTACAGGAAGCGACACGAAAAGCATCCCCTACAATCTCAGCTTTGAAGGCTCTTTCAGACTCTGCATACGCGGTCGGCCGAGTGAGCGAGGCAAAGGAAGCTCTGAAATCAATCCTCGCCTTGGAATTTGATCCGGAAGTTCAGGCTCTTCTGGAAATGGTAGAAGCAGCGGATTCGAAGGAACAAGCAGTTCGCAAACTCGAATTGGCACGGATTCGTCTTGGTTCCTCGCCGAACGACGTTCCCGCGATGATGGCGATTGTCGTTGCCGGCGAACGCGACGGCATAAGCCGCGCCTACCTAGAACGGATACTTGCGAGGTTTCCCGACTTTGCGCCTGCAAAACGACATCTTGTAGTGCACCTCTTTCGCGACCCCACCGAAGACGCGAAATGCCTTCAATTGGGCACGCAAGCAAGGGAGTTCTTTCGGACTGACTCTGAGTTTAACCGAGCTCTCGGAATGGTGGTGTTTCGTTCGGGAGATTTTCGGCGAGCGCTGGGTCTTCTGGAGTCGAGCACTGAGGGATACCGGAACGACGCTGAGATCTGGTACTATGTGGGACGCTGCTACCAAGAGCTGAAGGAATTTACCCCTGCGATCGAGGCGCTCAACCGTGCGATCACTCTCGGCCTCCGCGGAGCACCCGCCGAAGACGCTAAGGCGCGGCTTGCGGCGCTAAGCGTACCGCGGGAGCGTTGAAGTGCGAAGCGCGAAAGGGACAAGACAGAAACACTCAACGCCAAACGCTTAGATTTATAGTGCTGAAGGGAATCGGGAAAGGAAACCAGGATTCCGTTTTGGTGGAGGGCGCCGCTCCGTCGGCGCCGATGGCGCGTTGCGGATACAAGCACGATCGGGCGCAGCGGTTCATCGACCGTCCCTCGGCGTCGACGGAGCGACGCCCTCCAGGGAGCGGGTTCGGATAGAGAAACGCGTTCCGCGTTCCTCTACGTCTGAGTCCGACTGACCGCTGACATCTGACCTCCGATCTCTCGACGCGCGCAGCGCGCCTCCGACCGACCTTCCATTCGTCATTCGTCATTTCAGCCCTCCCCGGGGGCTGGCGCGCGCACCGCGCGCGCTACGGTGCTTCATACACCTCTACGATAAGCACGCCGGTGGTGTCCGAAGCGCTGCGGGAGACCGCGGTGTACGTTCCGGGTTCGAGCCAGACGACGAGCGCGGCGCTCTGGGAACCGGGGGTCAAGGCAAAGGCGCCGATCTGTGCGGATACGCGGCCGACGACGGCTTCGGAGGTGCCCCAATCGTCGTTCATCGCCACTTCCTGCTGCTCGCCGTTCTGATTGCGATGCAGCGATAGCACGGGATTCGGCAGCGCACCGGCCACGCCAAAGGACTCAAGCTCGGGACCGATGGCGCGGATGAGGAAACGCTTGGGCGCGTCGCCGCTGATGTTGAAACCGGTGATGACCACGTTGTTTCCCGAACCGGCCACGGTCCGGATCGACAGGTTGCTCAGGCGCGCGGCACTGGGGCTGTTGAGCGCGTCGGTGTCGTAGAGCTCAAAGAGCGCCGCTCCGCCGCCACCATCCGCACCCGACAGCTGCGCCGTATATCCGCCGGCTGAGAGATCAGAGACCATGGCGGCGTCCTTGCTGCCGGCCGGCAGCGGGAACGCCCCGACGGCTTGCGTGCTGACCGCCACGAGGTCTTCGACCCAGTCATCGTTTCCACCCATGCCGCCGGTGCTGGCAATGCCACCCTGGCGATTGAGCGTCAGCACGGGATCCTGCAGCACATCGGGTACTCCAAAGAGGCCGAGGGTCGGGCCAATCGCCCGGATCAGAAGAGGTTTGCTGCCGTTGCCACTGACGGTGAAACCGGAGATCAGGCTGCTCGATCCTTCGCCGGCCACGGCGCGGACCGACATATTGACAATGCGTCCGACGAGAGCGCTGCCTTCGCGTGCTCCTCCCAGGGTCCGCATCTGCGAGGCCGCCATCATGCTGCCGGTCAGTTTGCCGTCGCGATCAAGGGTGATCGCCACCGCGCGTCCGTCGCGCAGGGTGACGCCAAAGGAACCGGACGCCGGCAGGGTCGCTGAACCGCCAAAATACAGGCCGCCTTCCATCAGGGCCACAAAGACGCGTCCGGAGGGTCCGGCAATGACCCAGACATCGGCGTCCGCGGAATAAACCACCGCACCGCGGTAATAACCGGCCAGGGCGCTGGTCGCCCCACCGACGGTGTCCTGCGTGCCGGCAAAGGCATGGCCTCCGGTGATGGATCCGCTGACGGTGCCTCCGGCCACCTGCCCGGAGACGGTGCCCAGTCCGGGAACCAGGAAACTGAAGGCGCCCCTGGAATCCACGGAGAACGCGGTGCTCATCGCGCCGTTGGGGAGCGCCGGCGCATCCGCCAGGAAGATACCGGTGCCATCATTGCGGAGGTGGAGGGCAAAGGTGCCGCCCGTGCCAGCCGGGCCGACGGAGCCGAAATAGGCGCGGCTGCCCGACACCACGGAAATGATCGCCGTCTGGCTGGAAACGGATTCCAGGGCTGTGGTGACCCGGACCCAGTAGTTCGCACTGGTGGCGAGCGCCGGCGTCGTGAACGTCGCCGTGTTGCCGCCCACCACGGGCTGCGAGGTATCACCGCGCACGCCCTGATACCACTGGTAGGCCAGAGGGGCGGGGCCAACCGCCGTGACGCGGAGGGTCACCGCGCCGCCGACGCCCACCGTCTGGTGGGAGGGCTGTTCGGTGATCGCGAGGGTGGTGGCTGCCGGCTGCTCCGGAGTTCCCGGATTCGAACCGCCGCCACCGGGATTGGTGGGCGTGCCGCCATCACCGGTCACCGGGGGTACGATCGAGATGGGTGCGCCGTCGCGCGGTTTGACTTCAAGATTGAACGAGCGGACCGCCGAAAGGCTGCCATCCGTGACGGTCACCGTGATGACGGTGGTGCCGCTTTGATCCGTCGCCGGGGTGATGCTGAGTGTGCGATTGGCGCCGGTGCCGTCGACACGCAGGGAACTGACCGGCACCAGTCCGGTATTGGTCGAGGTGGCATAGACGGTGAGGAGGGAGGCGTCCGTCTCGGCGTCGTCGATCGTCAGTCCGATGACCTCCGCTCCGCCGTTGGCCGAGAGGGTCCGGTCCGCGAGTGCGCTGAGCGTGGGCGCGGTGTTCACCGGCAGCACGGTGACCATGAAGCTGGTGCTGCTCGTGGTCGTGCCGTCGCTCACCGTGAGGGTGATCAAGGCGTTGCCGGTCTGGTTCGCCGCCGGCGTCACCACCACGGTCCGGGTTCCACCGGAACCTCCGAGGGAAACACCACTCACGGGAACGAGCGTGGTGTTCGAGGACGACGCCGTCACCGTGAGACTGCTCACCGGTGTATTGGCATCGCTGACCACAAAGCTGACGACGCCGGTATTGCTGTTGGCGTTGATGGTGCGGTTGGCGATCCGGCTCACCGTTGGGGTGTTGCCGGGGGTGATCACCGTGAGGGAGAAGCTGACGCTCGACGTCAGTTTGCCGTCGCTGACCGTGAGCGTGACCACGGCCACACCCGTGCGGTCGGCAATCGGGGTGATCAGAACGGTGCGGGCACCGCCGCTGCCACCAAAGGCGAAACTGCCCGGACCGATCAAGGCCGTGTTGGTTGAACTGCCGGTGACCACGAGGCTGCCCGCGGCGGTCTCGGCGTCACTCACCGTGAACGGGATGGCGACATTGCCATTGATCAGAACGGTGCGGTTCGAGATGTCGCTGATCTTCGGCACGGTGCTGGTGGCCGTGACCGTCAGCACAAAACTGCTGCTGGTGTGCAACCGGCCGTCGCTCACCGTGATGGTGACGGTCGCGGTGCCGATCTGATTGGGAGCCGGAGTCAACGTGACTGTGCGGTTGGCACCCGAACCTCCGAAAACAATGTTGCTGTAGGGCAGAATCGTCTGGCTCGAGGTCGAACCGGAAACACTGAGGCTGTTCGGCGACGTTTCCGCATCCCCCACCGTGAATTCAATCGCGCCCGAGTTGCCGTTCGCCTGAGTGGATCGCGCGGTCAGGGGCGAGATCGTCGGCGCGGTATTGGGACGGTTGACGGTAAGGACAAAGGAGGTGCTGCTGGTGAGCGAGCCGTCGCTCACCGTCAGCGTGACGGTGGTCGTGCCGGTCTCATCCGTCGCCGGCGTGAGCTGAACCGTGCGATTGGATCCAGAACCACCTAGAGAGATCGCTTCCACCGGCAGCAGGGCCAGGTTGGAGGAGGCCGCCGTCACCGTCAGGCTGCCGGCCGCCGTCTGCGCGTCCGACACCGTGAACGCAATCGGACCGGAGGTGCGGTTGGAATCCATGATGCGATCCGTCACGGTCGAGATCGTTGGCGCCGTATTGACGACGCTAACCGTCAGGGTGAAGGCGCTGCTGGAGGTCAGGGATCCGTCGCTGACCGTCACCGTGATGACCGCGCTGCCGGACTGCCCGGCCGTGGGTGTGACCGTGACGGTGCGGGCGCCATCGGAACCACCGAACAGGATATTACCCACCGGCACCAGAGCGGTGTTGGACGAGGCCGCAAAGAGCGTCAGATTGCCCGCCGGCGTCTGGCCATCGCTGATGCTGAAGGGAACGGCACCCGTGCTGGAGTTCGCAGAGATGGAAAGGTTCGCCAGGCTGGAGATCGTGGGAGCGCCGTTGGGGGCATCCACGGTCACCACAAAACTGGTACCGGTGGAGAGCATCCCGTTGCTCACCGTCACGGTGATCGTGGCCGAGCCGGTCTGGTTGGGTGCGGGGGTCACCACGAGAGCGCGGTCCGGACCGCTGCCCTGGAAGGCGAGACCGGCGACAGGCAAGAGCGTGGGATTGGAGGAAGTGGCCGAGAGCGACAGTTCGTCCGCCGGCATCTGCGCATCTTCAATCCGGAAGGCGATCGGCGGCGTCGCTCCATTCATCGCCACGGTGTGATTGGCGATGGCCGTGATGGTGGGCGCATCGATCCGCGCATTCACCGTCACCACAAAGCTGGTGGCGTCCATCAGCTCGCCATCGCTGACGGTGAGGGTGATGGTCGAGGAACCGGTTTGATTCGCCGCGGGTGTGATCGTGACGCTGCGATTGCCACCGATCTCGGTGAGAGCGATCGCCGAGACGGGGACCAACGCGGGGTTCGACGACGTGGCCGTGACCGTCAGGCTGCCCGCGGGCGTTTCCTGGTCAGCCACCGTGAAGGGCATCGGACCCGTGGATCCGTTGGCGTCAAGCGAGCGGTTCGGCAGGTCGGAAATGGTCGGTGTGCGATTCGCCGTCGCCACGGTGAGCACGAAACTGGCGCTGCTGGTCAGGCTGCCGTCACTGACTGTCACCGTGACCGTGGAGCTGCCGGTTTGATTGGCGGCCGGCGTCACGGTCAGGGTCCGGCTGGCACCGGAACCGCCGAAGACGACATTCGAAAGGGGCAGCAAGACCGGGTTCGAGGAAACTGCGGTCACGGTGAGCGCGGTGGCCGGGGATTCCCGATCGGACAGCGTCAGCGGAAACGCGCCCGTGGTCGTATTGGTCGGAATCGAACGGTTGAGCAGATCGCCAATGGTTGGAGCCGTGTTCACGGCGATGACCGTCAGGGTGAACTGGGTGGTGGTGCTCAGCGTGCCATCGCTCACCGTCAGGGTGACGGTGGTGGTGCCGGCCTGATTGGGCGCCGGCGTCAGCAACACCGCGCGGGTCGCACCGGAGCCGCCAAACACAATGTTGGCATTGGGCAACAGCGTCGGATTCGAGGAGCTGCCGCTGACGAGCAGACTTCCGGCGGCCGTACCCGTGTCACCCACCGTGAAGGGGAGCGCACCCGAGGAGGTGTTGGCATTGATCGAAAGATTGGCGAGCGACGTGATGGTGGGCGCCGTGTTCAGCGCATTCACCGTCAGAACGAAGCTGTCGCTGGTGCTCAACGCACCGTCATTGACCATCACCGTGATCGTGGCCGTGCCGGTTTGGCCGGCGGCCGGAGTGACCGTCAAGGTGCGCTGCGCATCGGCACCACCAAAGACGAGCGCGGTGACCGGAACCAGAACGGTGTTGGAGGACGTGCCCGTGACGATCAGCGAAGTGACCGGCGTCGTGGCATGACCAATGGTGAAGGCGATGGGCCCCGTGCTGGCGCCGGCATTGATCACTCGATTCGTGAGATCGCTCAAGGTCGGCGCGGTGAGAGGAGCATTGACCGTCAGCTCAAAGCTGGTCGACGAGGACAGCGAACCATCGCTGACCGTGAGGGTCACGGTGGCGCCGCCCGTCTGATTCGCCGCCGGCGTCAGTTTGACCGTACGAGCCGCACCGCTTCCACCCAACACGACACCCGAGGCGGGAAGCAGGGAAGGATTCGAGGAGAGCGCAGTGACCGTGAGGCTGCCTGCGGCCGTCTCCGCATCACCCACCGTGAAGGGGATGAGACCGGTGTCCCGGTTCGCCTCAACGGAGCGGTCGGCCACGCCACCGATGGTCGGCGCGGAATTCACGGCATTGACCGTGACGACAAAGCTGCGGGACGCGGACAACAAACCATCACTGACCGTCAGGGTCACGGTGGCGGTTCCCACCTGCTGGGCCACCGGGGTCAAGGTCACCGTGCGGTTGGCCCCGCTGCCACCGAGAGAAATGCCCGAAACCGGAAGCAACGTCGCATTGGAGGTCGCGGCGCTGACCGCGAGGTCGCTCAGGGCGGTTTCCAGGTCAGCCACCGTGAAGGCAATCGGAGCCGTGGTGGAACCGGCATCCATCGAGCGGTTCGTGAGCGCACTGAGGGAAGGAGCGGTGTTCACGGGATTGACCGTGACCACAAAGCTCTCGCTCGCCGTCAGGCTGCCGTCGCTCACCGTGATGGTCACCGTGGCACTGCCCACCTGACCCGCGGCCGGCGTGACGGTGAGGGTGCGATTCGCACCCGTGCCACCAAAGGTGAGGCCGCTCGCCGGGATCAGCGCACTGTTGCTCGACGTGCTCGAAACGACCAGCGATCCGACGGCCGTCTGTCCGTCTCCAATAGTGAAGAGGAGAGGACCGGTCGAAGTGTCGGCGTCGATCGAACGATTCGTGATGTCAGTGATGGTCGGCGCCGTGTTCACCGTATTGACGGTGAGGACAAAGCTGTCACTCGCCGTGAGAACGCCGTCGCTGACCGTGACCGTGAGGGTCGCCGTGCCGGAGCCGTTTGCGGTTGGAGTGACCGTCAGCGTACGATTGGCTCCACTGCCTCCGAAGACGATGTTCGCGTTCGGAACCAGCGCCGTATTCGAGGAGGTCGCACTCAAGACCAAGGCGCTCGCGGCGGTTTGGGAGTCTCCCACCGTGAAGGCCACCGCGCCCGTGTTGGTATTCGCGTTGATCGTGCGGTTGGTGAGATCGCTGAGGGTGGGAGCGGTGTTCGGCTGGGTGACCGTGAGAACAAACGTGTCGCTGGCCGTGAGCGTGCCATCGCTGACCGAGACCGTGATTGTGGCTGCACCCGTCTGGCCGATCGCCGGGGTGACCGAGACCGTGCGACTTGATCCGCTCCCACCAAACGAGATGTTCCCGGCGGGCACCAGGGTGAGGTTAGACGAAGTGGCAGAAACCGTAAGGAAACCCGTTGAAGTCTCAGCATCGCCCACCGTGAAGGCGATCGCACCCGTGCTGGAATTGCCCGCGATCGACCGATTGGCGATGTCACCGATCGTCGGCGCACTGTTCAAGGCGGTGACCGTCAGAGTGAAGGCAGTGCTGGCGGAGAGTGAACCGTCGCTGACTGTGGCAGTGATCGTTGCGGTGCCACTCTGGCCGGCGGCGGGCGTCACGGTCAAGGTGCGAGAGGCCCCGCTGCCACCAAGAACAAGACCTGACTGAGGGACCAGCATGGAGTTCGAGGAAGAGGCAGTCAGCACGAGACTCGCCACAGGTGTGGAATCATCACCCAACGTCAGACTGAGCGTGCCCGTGGTGCCGTTGGCAGCAATGGTCCGATTCGAGAGACTACTTAACGTGGGAGCCGCATTCGCAGCGGGTGTGGTGGCAGACACCGTGGAGGTGTAGGCCGAGCTGCCTGCTGAATTGAAGGCACACACGCGATATGAGTAGGCGGTCGCATTGGATAGACCTGCATCTAGGTAAGTCGTCACGTTTGCGCCCACGGTGGCGACCTGCACAAACGCGGCACCTGCAGTCGAACGTTCGATACGAAAACCGGATTCGTTGTTCGAGTTATCCGTCCAAGACAAGCTGAGGGAAGGGGACGCCGAGGCCAGCTGAGAGCAGGCGAGCAGACAACCGAACACAGCAAGGAGCCTCAAGCCTAGGACAAGAAATCCTCTCCGGCGGGTCAGGGCGGATTTATCCACCCGATGAGCCACGCGCGCGGAGCTCAATCCCAGGAAGAGATACTTCGAAATTGGATTCATGAAAAGGTTGAGGAAGCGAACCGCGCCGACCTTCGCTGATGATGCATGCACACTCACTCGACCAGTAGTTTCGACCGTCCGCAGCCAACCTGAGGTCTTTTCATTCTTTTTTTCCAGCGTAGGTCGACGTCCGGACTTCACGGCCCACTTCAGTATCGTGGATGATCGGATACATGACTTCCACGAATAGGGGTTTACGCCAGAGAACCCGGGATAAATCCAGGATCGAAACGGGAGAGAATAGCCCGATTTATCCGAGGTAAAAGACATCCCCAGACCGTGCGGAGAAACACCCCCGGAGAGACGGGTGAAAACCCCCACGGCCTTACCCTTGTTGCAGTACCTGACATTACGATACATTATGGCTCCTCACATAGCCAAAAAGTCGAATCGGAGACCATCGGAGTCGGGAACGAGCCCCTTGCGCGGATATGGCACAGACCTTGCTATGGCATTTCTGAATCGCGTAGTACCAGTTCCGGTACAGAAGAGCGCACGACCCGTTGTAGGCGGCCTCGTCGAGGCCGCGATGGTTAGAAACGCGTTCCGCGTTCCTCTACATCCGATTCCGACCATTCATCCATTCGACATTCCAGCCCCGTGGGCTGGCACGCCTCTCACTCTTCACCCTTCGCCCTTCACTCTTCACCGCTCCGCGGTGCTAAACTTCCGTCCGTGCGAGACCCAGCTTGCCCATCAGGTCATAGAGGGAGGGACGACTCACACCCAAATCGTTGGCAGCGGCGACCACCTTGCCCTCGTGCTTGGCCAGCGCCCGGCGGATCATATCACGCTCAAGCTCCTCGCGCGCCTCCTTAAGGGTGACGACCGTCCCCGGCGTCACATCAGTCAGTTCAAGGTCGCGCGCGGAGAGCCGCGACGACTCGCCCATGATCACGGCGCGGCGCACTTTGTTTTGCAATTCCCGGATATTGCCGGGCCACGAGTACCGCTGAATCGCCCTCAGCGCCTCCGCGGAGTAGCTTAGACCGAGTCGCTTATTTTCCGCCGAGAAACGATGAAGAAAGGACTGCGCCAGCAATTGGATGTCAGTCCCGCGGTCACGCAACGGGGGCAGGACAATCTGCACCACCGACAGCCGGTAATAGAAGTCTTCTCGGAAAGTGCCCTGCTCGCGCGCCTTGGCCAGGTCCTTATGGGTTGCGGCAATCACCCGCACATCTGCGGGAAGCGTGACACGGCCACCAACTCGTTCGATCGTCCTTTCCTGCAGGAAACGCAGTAGCTTGACCTGGACGCTGGTAGGTACGTCCCCGATTTCGTCGAGGAACAGCGTCCCTCCGCTCGCCTGTTCGATGCGCCCCTTGCGCTGGGTGTTTGCTCCAGTAAAGGCTCCTTTTTCGTGGCCGAAGAGTTCGCTCTCAAGCAACGTCTCGGGAATCGCGCTACAATTGATGGCGACGTACGGACCCTGCCGGCGGGCACTCTGGTCGTGAATCGAACGCGCAGCCATCTCTTTGCCCGTGCCGCTTTCGCCCAAAATGAGCACCGGAGCCTCGGTGGTGGCTACCTTGCGCAGGGAGGCACAGACCTTCTGTATGGCGGGACAATTGCCGATCATGCCGCTCACGCTATCGACGGTGACGGACCGCTTGAGTTCGCGGTACTCCCTCTCGAGCGAGACGAGTTGCAGACAACGCCGGATCAGGATCCCCAGCTCGTATCCGTCGATCGGCTTGCAGAGAAAATCGTAGGCGCCCGCACCCACGGCCCGCAGGGCCGTGTCGCGTTCATTCTGCCCGGAGGCAATGATGACCTTGATGGAGGGATCAAGGTCGAGGATGGCGGAAAGGGTGGCCAGGCCCTCCTCCGGAGTATCGGGCCGGGGCGGCAAACCGAGGTCGAGGAGCACGACGGAGGGACGACGGGCCTTAATCTCAAGCAGGGCGGAGGCCCGGTCCGACGCCTGAATCACCGTGGCCTGCGACGCCAACGCCCAACGCAGTTGAGCTCGAATTCCATCATCGTCATCCACCACCAGCACCAAAGGACCTTTGATCGTGGCATTGAGCGGAGGCGCCGCCTCCTGAACGAAGCCGGGCTCGGTGGACGCGAGTTGCCGGGAGGAGGCGTCACGCGGTTCAAACGCGGCCGCCGACTCACGTGGTTCACCTTGAATCGGTCGTGATTCGATCATCTCAGATGCGCCAAAGCGGCACGTTCGAGTGAAACGGCGCAAATAGTCTAGAATTGAGAAAAATCCCTGCCACCCCGTGGGGAAGAAGCGCCTACGCAATTGCTGTTGCACTCAAACAGCATTACTCACGAGACCGGAAGAAAGAAACCCGCCAATCCCGAAAGGCGTTCCGCGTTCCGCGTTCGGCTGCCTCGGAACCCAAAAAGGAACGCGGAACGCGCTACTTCATCCGCCGACGGACGCAGCGCGCCTACGGCACCTCGTAGATTTCCAACAGGACGACCCCGGGCGAACCATCGCCGCTCTTGACATGGGCGGTATAGACACCAGGGGCCAACCACACAAGGTGGGCGCTGCTCTTCGTCACGGCGTTCAGGGCAAAAGCACCTGTTCGAGAAACCAGTTCGGAAAAGAGACCCGTAGCCGGCGGACTGTTGTCCGCTACCGCCAACCTACTGCCATCCGAAGAATACAACTCAAGTACCGGATCTTGGAGGGTTCCTACGACGCCAAACGCAGCCAGCTCTGGGCCTACCGCACGCACCAGGAGTCTTCTGGGTACGTCGCCGACAACAGAAAATCCACCGATAATGCGTGCATCAGCATCCTTCACCCGAGTGAGTAATGAAATGTTGGCCAGCCGCGCGGACGCGAACGATTCTGTCGTATCGGCATCGTAAAGTTCTACCAGAACCTGTCCCTTTTCTCCCGCCGCCGCACCGACCCGAGCCGTGTAGGATCCCGACGGAAGCGTCGCGGCAATCGCAGCATCAGCACTGCCCGCCACGAGAGGAAAGGCTCCATACGTGAACGCTGCGGGTAGCAGCTGTTCGTTCCAGGAGTCATTCACGGCAAACGGAAGCTCCCCCGTTCCTTGCCGGAATACCTCTAGTCTCGGATCCTGCAAAGCTTCGAGGACACCAAATTGTCCCAACGTGGGACCCACCGCCCGCACGATCAAAGGTCTGGATCCATTCCCTCCTACCGTAAACCCCGCCACCAAGACGTCCGAACTCGTCTCCAATACGCCCCTAACCGAAACGTTCATGATCCGCTCAACCGTGGGACGGCCTTCCATCCGCGCCGCCCAAGTCTGGACACCGCGAGTTGAAGTTAGAGTTCCTTCGACCAGCCCCTGGACTGGCCGAAGCCGAAACCTAAATTCAACGTCGTCTGGAGTTCCCACGGTGATGAACTCTTGGGCAGTCAAATTAACCTCAAAGGAACGCAGGAAGCCTCGGTGCGTCACCGCCACAATCGTCCGACCGGAAGATCCCACGCAAGTCAGCGCTTTGTCGTCATAGGTTCCCGCCACGGCGCCCCAATAGAGGCCCTGAGCGGCCGCCCAAGGGCCCGACGTGCCTTCCAGGGTCCCAATCATCGGAATTCCAGCTGGGCCCACGACCCCGGCTAGGTTCCCCCGGGAAACCACGCCACGAACGACGCCGACGCCAGTGATTTCCAACGAGAACTCTCCCGACGCCCCAAAAGTGACAGGCGTTTGCACACAACCTGAAGGAAACTCGGGGCCATCTGCCAGAAGCCATCCGGTACGATCCGTCTTTGCCACAAGTGCGAACCAGCCCCGGGTAGCCCCGGAACCGATCGACCCAAAGTACATCTGCTGCGACTGATTCAATTCGGGCACCGAGCCTGATCCGACCGTCACCACAAAACTACTGCTTGTGCTCGTCCAGTCATTACTGACCACTACGGTGACCACGGTCGAACCCGTTTGATTTGGCACCGGGTTGATCGCCAAGGTTCGAGAAGCTCCTGAGCCCCCTACCAAAAGGCCATCATTGGGAATCAAGGCTTGGTTCGAGGAGGTCGCCACCACTTTCAGACTACCCGCGTCACCATTGGCGTGAGAAAGTGACAATGAAAGAACCCCGATCGCCTGTCCCGGCGCTACGGCTCGATCGGCAATCGGACTTATGACGGGTTGCCCAACCTGTGAAGTCATCGACTGAACCGTCGTACTGATTGCCCGAGTAAAAAGTGAGCGCCCGTACTCGTTAAATGCCGCTACACGATAAAGATAGGTGGCACCAGCGTCGACACCAGAATCCAAAAACTGTACACGATTGTCCCTCACTGTGGCCACATCGGAATAGGCGCCCAGAAGGGTGCGTCGCTGAATAACGAAACCATCCTCATTATTTGAATTGTCAGTCCACGACAAAGCCACAGTCGCGCCGGCAAGCTCGTGACCAAATACGCACCCAAAGAGCAAGCCCATCTGTATCCACGTGCGTAGTGCTGGAAACGGAAGCACTGAGCTGCGATGCAGCTGAAGCGCTGCGGGAAAGCAGTTCAGATCTTGCGCCATACGATGGGGAAAAAGGTGAGCGGAAGCAGGTGGTTCAAACCTAGGTCTCACCGAGGGCACTACAAACGATCACAGTCCGTACTTCGAAAACAGCGGACCCAAGGCGTGGTAATTGCTCGGTGTGGATTAGGGTGGCAGAAAACAATTGGCCACTTCCCCCAGAGTCAAGGAGGGCAACTACGCAGTACCACGATCCCTATTGACTATCGGGGGATTTCCGGAGCCCAGTGCCTCGGTCGATATCCCCCAGGGGGTCATGCCGACCCACCCCTTTCATACTCTTTTCAACTCCCGCCCCATGGACCGGGGCCGATACTAACCGCTACCTTTGGCCTGCTTACGCAGCCCGGGGACTCATCAACCACGCTCCCGTTCTCACCGTTTTTCATGATTCTGCTCACTCATCCCACCGGTCATGCCTCCGTGCGCCATGCTGCGCTCGGTTTGCATCGCGCCGGATTGCTGGGGGAGTTCTGGACGGGATTGAATCTTCCGATCCCGGCGTGGGCCAATCGGTGGCTGCCGGCAGGATTGTCGCAGGATCTGCAGCGTCGCTCGTTTCCGGAAGAACTGCGGCGCAAGATCCGGAGTCAGCCGTGGCGTGAAGCCTCGCGGGTGCTCGCGGGTCGTCTTGGCTTGGGCACCTTGACGCAGCCGATGAATGGCGCGTGCAGTTTGGATGCAGTGAGTCAGGCCTTGGACCGTCATGTGTCGCGGCGGCTGGGCGAATCGCGCTTCACCGGGGTCTACGCGTTCGAGCATGGGGCCGAGGTCTCGTTCCGCACGGCCCGGGAACTCAACCAGCTTGCAATTTACGAACAGGTCTCGGGGCATTGGAAGGAATGGCAGCGTCTGTTCGACGAAGAGTCCGAGGCGCACCCCGATTGGGCCGCCACCCTGGGACCCCGGCCGGAAGCGCAAGCATTGACCGAGCGGTCGGACAAGGAATTGGGTCTGGCGCAGGTGGTCATTGTCCCGACGACGTTCATCAAGCGGACGCTGGAGCAATCCGCAGTCATGCGCGCCCGCGTGGCGGTCATCCCTCACGGCATCGTCCCTTCGACTTCACTCACGACGCTCGGAGAGCGCACCCCGCTGACAGAATCGGGTCAGCTGCGTGTTCTGTACGTGGGCGCCCTCTCCCAGCGCAAAGGCATTCGCTACCTGTTCGACGCGGTCAACAGCCTCGGGGGCGCAGTCGAACTCACGGTGGCTTCGCGTCGCCCGACCGTGTCATGCCGCGCCCTCGATCAGCAGCTGAAGCGCTGCCGGCATGTGGCCGTGCACTCGCCCGCCGACGTCCTCCGGCAGATGCAGCGTCACGATGTGCTCGTATGTCCCGCGCTCTTCGATCCCATCTCCGCGGAAATCCCTCTCGCACTTTCGGCCGGATTGCCTGTCATCGCCACGCCGCACACCTCGGGTCCGGATCATGTGACGGAGGGAGTTGAGGGGTTCATCGTTCCCATCCGTTCCGCCGATGCCATCGCCGCGCGACTGGCCACGTTGCGCGAAGACCCGGAACGACTGCGTTCCATGAGTCGCGCCGCCCGTGCCCGTGCGGCCGATACGCCCTGGCTGCGCTACGAACAGACCGTGGCCACCCGGGTCAATGAAGCGATGGCCCTCGCCGGCCACGGCACCAGTGCATCGTTCAGCCCCTCCGTGCCCACCCCCCAGCTGCCCGGGGTATTCCCGCGCGAGCGCGCGTAGCGCCGCACCCTGAACCACTTCAGCGTTAAAAATTAAACGTTCGGCGTTCAGCATTCCCCCGCGTTCGACGTTCAGCGTTCCCCTCCCCCTTTTCCCGTCGAAACCTTCCGGCCTTTCTGCAGGCTGGCCGCGATGAAGGCCCGCGTCACCACGCACGAACAACCCGACGCCTACACGTCTCCCTGGCCGCTGCGCCATCGGCTGGCGCTGCTGCTTTGGGGCTTCGTCTGGGCCGTGTTCTGTCGGTGGACACCGAAACCGTGCAACGGCTGGCGTCTGCTCATCCTGCGGCTCTTCGGCGCCAAGCTTCACGGGCGGCCGTTCGTGCACGGGCGCGCACGTATCCATATTCCCTGGCACCTGACCCTGCGCGACCGCGCCTGCCTGGGTGACGGCGCCCAAGCCTACTCCCTCGCTCCCATCGATCTGGGCGAGGAGGTCACCATTGCCCAGGAGGCCTTTCTGTGTACCGGCACCCACGACTTCAGCCAGGCCCATCTGCCCCTGCAAACCGCCCCGATCGTCGTCGAACGCGGGGTCTTCGTCGGCGCCCGGGCCTTCGTGCTGCCGGGTGTGACCCTGGGAGCCGGTGCGGTGGTCGGAGCCTGCGCGGTCGTGACCCGTTCGGTGGCGCCCGGCACCATCGTCGCCGGCAACCCCGCCCGCGTCATCGGCCACCGCCCCACCCCGCCGCTGTAGGCGGCCTCGCTGAGGCCGCAACGGGATCCTCGGTCCCGCCTTCCCTTCCGCCCCCTTCTCACACGCAACGCACCTCCCCGCGGGGTCCGCGACCCCACCTCCAACGGATCGTCCACCCCTTTAGCTCTCCCTCCGTTGGAGCTGGCCTCGCTGAGGCCGGGGGCATTGATGACGCCCTGCCGACCGTTGGCGGAGCGAAACGAGGTCTGGGGGCGGAGGCGCCTTGTTGGCTGGATCGTGCCTTTGCTGAGAATCGCCAACACGAAGCCGTAGCTCCCAGACCTCGTTTCGCGGCTTCGCGCCCTCGCGTGAGCCCCCCTGCCGCTACATCGTCGCCAGGCGACGCCGCAGCTGGCCGCACGCGGCGTCGATGTCCGGCCCGCGCGAACGTCGCCCGTGCGCAACCACCCCTGCCGCGCGCAAGACCGCCACAAAGCGCGCCTCCGCCTCCGGCGTGCTGGGTTCGTAGGAGAGCCCCTGCAAACTCACACCGGTGGGATTGTACCGGAGCAAATTGACATGCATCCGCCGCGTCCCGAGCAGCGTCACGAGGGCGCGGGCCTGCTGTTCGGAGTCGTTGACGTCGCGCAGCAGGCAGTACTGCAGCGACACCGGCCTTCCGGTCCTTTCCTGATAACGGTCGGCCGCGGCCAGGATGTCCGCCAGCGGGTAGCGCCGGCCGGTCGGCAGGATGCGGGCGCGGGTGACATCGTCCGACGCATGCAGCGACACCGCCAGATGGACCCCCAGACCGGAGTCCGCCAGCCGATCCATGCCGGGAATGATGCCCACGGTGGAAACGGTGATTTGCCGCCAGCCCATGCCGCCCAGGGAATTGTCGGCGAGGCGCCGGATCGCTTCCATCACCGCGTCCAGGTTCAACATCGGCTCCCCCATCCCCATGAAGACCAGGGTGTGCAAACGCCGGCCCCCGGACGCCGCCTCGCGACGCAGGGAGAGGGCCTGTTCCACGATCTCACCCGAGGTCAGGTTGCGCTCAAAGCCGCTCTTGGTCGTCGCACAAAAATCGCACGCCATGGCGCAGCCGACCTGCGACGAGATGCACCCGGCCGCCCGATCGGCGCGATAGTCCGGCATCAGCACACACTCGACCGTGCGTCCATCCTGCAGGCGTCGGAGCAGTTTTACGGTACCATCCTCCGCCACCTGACGCGCCGCCGGGAGGGAAGACTCCAGCGGCCACCGCTGCAGGACCTGCTCCAGCAACCCCTTGGGCCACAGAGGAAACGGCGGATGGAAGCGTCCACCGGCCCGATAGTAGTGACGCAGAAGCCCAGCCGCATGCGACGGCTTGAAACCCGTCGCCTGCAGGTGCTCCCGGACGCTGTCCACCGTTGCCTCGGAAAGTGCCATGACACCCAACCCAAGCAGGTCGAGCCCGCGCTGCCAATCCCGCGCGGGCGGCGGAGCACGAAAGGTGTACCGCCTTCCGCTACCTCCGACCCCCTGTAGAGGAACGCGGAACGCGTTTCTTCCTCCGTCTCGCCTCGAGCTGGGTAGGCCTTGCACTGGGAGCGCAAGTACGCAGAATGTCGGGAACCGGCGTTCCCTCGCGACGTCACACCCACCATGGCCTCCTTCTGCCGCTCCCTCGTTTGTCGCGCTGGCTGGCTGCTCGCGCTCGCCTGGCTCGTCGGGGGTGCCGCACGCGCCCAGCTGCCGGGCGCGCTGCCGTTTACGGACACGTTGCTGACCGTGGAGCGTGACGCCATCGGTTTGGCCAAACTGGCGCCGGACGAGATCAACGCCCTGAACGATCAGGTGGAGCGCGAGGTCAAACTCGCACGTCAGGGCAACATCAAGGGTTTCGCGGTGCCGTTCACTCAGCGGCGCAAACCGACGCAGCGAACCGCCGCTGGTCTGTCCCGTCTGAACGAGCCCGAGTTGCGGGCCCTCGACGAAGCCATTTCCAAGACCGTCGCCCTGCCCACCATCATAGTACCGTCGTCGTCCATGCGCCCGCGCCGCGACGGCGTGGTCGATACCGCTCCGCTGAAACCCAAGGTGCACGGCGAGGTCTCCTTCACCGTCGGCATGGGCTCGGGCGGCAGCAGTTTCTACGGTGGCTCGATGACCGTGGTGCACGAGGATCCGCGCGGCTTCACCGCCGCCATCCAGATTTCGCAGTACCGCGGCAAGGGCTTCTACTACGCCGACGACACCTACGACAGAAGCCTGCTCCGCAGGTAGCGCGCCAGGCGCTGCGCAAGATCAGCGGACAGCGACGTAGAGGAACGCGGAACGCGTTTCTTCATCCGTCAGCCCGGCGGGCCTTCATCGGCGGTCAGGTCGTCAATCGCGAGCCAGAAGCTTCTCCAAAATCCGGCGGCGCCGGGATCGAGCGATGGATATCCCGGGACCAAACTGCCCAGGTAGGGCCAGTTTTCGGGACGCTCCGATAATCCCGCTCGCACGGGGTTTTCCAAAATGTAATGGGCTACGCCCTGAAACGCGGATCGTCTCCGCTCCGAAGGTCGCAGGACATGATCATATGCCTGTCGTTGCAGCGTTACACCGAGCGGCTGCAGCAGCGCGTTCCATTCCTTTCGAATCAGCGTCGCCGTCGCGCTGAGGTTCGCGTGCCCGGAAAGTCCCAAGAGCAACAGGTGTCCATGATCCGGCATGAGACAATACGCCGGACAAGCCCCCCCATAGCGGATCGCCGCATGCAGGACGACTTCGCGAAAACGAGCATGGTGCAGCTCACTCAACCAGCCTTTGGCACGACCCTCCATCGGCATCACCCAATGGACCGCGGTTCGTCCTAAATACGCCGCAGCTCCGAGGCGACGTAGCCGCCCCTTCCAACCCGCCTCTTCCGCACCAGACAGAGTCGTTGTGGCGGTTCGCGGCGGAATGGACATGCGTCGAGGCAATCCTCTATTATTGCAATTACGATACAATAAATCAGTTTCGACTGGCGCAGCCCGCGAAATCGTCTGGAAAACCGCCGCCCGCCCCCCCGTAGAGGAACGCGGAACGCGTTTCTTCATCCGTCGGCCGGCGGGCCTGTATCACCCGCAGATTTGCGTGGCCCGATGACCGATCTGCCGAACACGAAAGACGTTCCGCCTTCCGCTACGTGAAGGACGTCGATCGACGACCTCGATCCCTCAAACCCGAAAGCCGTTCCGGCTTCCGCTACATCCGATCCCTGTAGAGGAACGCGGAACGCGTTTCTTCACTCCGTTTTTCCCTCTGCGTGAAAAGGTGCGCCGAGGACGAGCTGGATCGCCTCCTGCGCGGCGATGAGGCCGAAGGCGCCGGTCACCCACACGCCGGCGCCAAAACCGGCACTGCAGTCCATGCGTCCGCCGGCCCCGGGCACGGGCTCAAGGGAACAGGTGCCATCCGGTCTTGGATACACGGGTCGTTCCGGGGACCAGACGCAGCGGACGCCCAGCCGGACCCGGCCGGTGTCGGGCCCGCGTTCATAGCCATGATCACGCCTCAGCTTCTTGCGCACGAGGCGGAGGAGTTCGTCGCCGAAGGCGTCACCCAAATCCCCTGACTGGATACGGGTCGCATCCCGGCGTCCGCCCGCCCCGCCGACCGTGACCACCGGAAAGCCGCGGGCGCGCGCCTCGGCGATGAGGCGGGCCTTGTTGGTCATGGCGTCAATCGCGTCGACCACGCAGTCATAGGCGGGGGCAAGCAGCCGGCTTGCCGAGGCTTCGCTGAAAAACTCGCCCACGGCCTCGACCCGGCAGGCGGGATTGATTTTCTGGATGCGTTCGGCCAGCACCTCAACCTTGGGCCGGCCGACGGTATCGGAAAGCGCCGGCAGCTGGCGGTTGGTATTGGTCACGCACACGTCATCAAGATCAATGAGGGTTAGCCGGCCGACTCCGCTGCGCGCCAGGGCCTCGACGGTCCACGAGCCCACGCCGCCGAGGCCGACCACCGCGACGTGCGCGCCATGCAGGCGCGCACAGGCGGCTTCGCCAAGCAGGCGTCCGAGTCCTCCAAAACGATCACGGTAATCGGTATCCATGACTCACGTGCGAGCCAGCACCGCGTCGACCGCCTCGACGGCGTGACGGAGGCGATCGTCACCCTGCCCCTGAATCAGGCGGAAGGGCAGGCGGCGCGTTTCCAGCGTTTCGCGCCAGAGGCGGAGGCACATGCGGCGGCCGGCCTCGTCGGGAAAGCAGCGTTGCGGATCAGGCTCGAACGGCAGATCCGTCTGGCAGAAGAGGTAGAGCGCATAGGTGCGGCTGCGCCGGTCCGCCTCCGCGCGCAGCCACGGAGGACAGGCGCCGGGAAACAGGAGGTCGGCCCAAAGGACGTTGGTCAGCAGGTCGGTGTCACAGAGCAACAAGCGGCGCGCGCGTCCCGCCGCCTCATCCTCGGCCTGGAGCTGTCCGCGGGCGATGGCATCGAGATCGCCGGCTTCAATGTGTCCGGCGTGCGCATCCCAAAACCCACGGACGTACTCGGGAACCCAGGGTTCCTGGTACCGGGCGGCCAGTTGCTCGGCGAGGCGGGTCTTGCCGGTCGACTCCGGTCCGAAGAGCACGACGCGTTGCACGGGTGCGGAGTTCATGGTGTCGCTCCACCTTTTTCGTGACGATGCCACACACGCCAGCCGACTCCCGCCAAGCCGAGGAAAACGGCGTACAGGGCGGCGGTGAGCCACAGGGACTGCGAGAGGTACACGCCGATCGCCACGGCATTGACCACCACCCAGAGGGCCCACGTCTCGATTTTCTTCCGGGTCTGTAGGGCCTGCGCGATCAGGCTGAACGCAAAGAGAAACGCGTCCCAGTACGGCACCGCCGCGTCGGTCTGCTGGCTCATGAAGGCACCGATCGCCAGGGTGAGCGCAACTCCGCCGGTCAAGGCCAGCGCCCGGGCAGTGCGATCGAGGCGCGTCACGGGCAGCTCGGCCTTTGTCGCAGCTCCGGTCCGCACCCCTCGCCACCATGACCACCAGCCGTAGCCGAGAAGGACGAAGAACGTGACCTGAAGCAGCGCTCCCGGGTAAAGTCGTGCGCGGTAAAACACCCAGGCGTAGATCGCCACCTGCACCAGCCCGACCGGCCAGGCCCAGAGGTGCTGGCGGATCATGAGCGCCACGCCAATCACACCGGTCACGAACCCCGCGATTTCAAACGGATCCATGGCGGGCACGATTCCGGGACAGGCGGAGGACCGACGACAAACAGAACGGGCTCACGGCGTTTCCGCTCAGGTCTGCTGCACAAACGCCTCGAGCGCCTCGCGCGTGATGAGGTGGCGCGCCGCGCAACGCGGGCACCGCATCTCCAGCGTCTCCCCGCCACCGAACAGCTCCTCCGGCTCCGTCTGAAAAACCGGGGCCAGCACCTCGAGCATCCGGCTCTGGTTGCAACCGCAGTGCCAGCGCACCATGCGCCGTTCCAGCAACGCCACCTCCTCGGTCTGGTCGACGGTGCGCATCGTCTCCACGGTGAGTCCTGCCAGCCAGTCCACATCGCAGTCTGGATGCTCGACGGCAAAGGCGAACACTTCCTCCTCCACTTGAAAATAACGTCCGCGCCGCTGTTCGCTCTGAGCGTAAAACGCCTCCGCCGCCGCCAGCGGATCCGCGCCCTGGAATTCGACGGCACTGCGACGCTTGGGCTGACGCCCGCGGATCACATCGCTGTAAAACAAGGGCGACGGCAGGGTCTTGACGTTGTCGGTGAAAATCCGGCCGGTGACCGTCCCGGTCTGGTTGTCCCCAGTGACGAAGACATTCAGCAGCGGATCCTGAAAGTTGATCGTCCAGGCCATGTGTTCGTTCCACGGACGGGATGCGGCGTGCAGAACGAACCCCGCCAGCGCCCGCTTGAACAAGGCATCGTGCGCCGCCGCCGGACGCAGGGCATGGTCCGACAGGTGAAGGTAATAGTCGACGTAGAGCGGGATGAAATCGGCGCGCGCCAGCAGGACGTTGCGACTGCGAACGAAATGAGTGCGGACCTCGAGTCCGGCATCGGCGGGCTGGTCGGGCGACGAATCAGGCATTGGGGACAAGGAAGCCCGGTTGCGCCGGATTGTCCAATGCGAAGCCTGCCGCTCCTTCGACCCCGGCGTGGTCAGCCCATCGTATCCGGCGGGATGCTGGGAGCCACACTCGCGCCCTTGGGCAGGATGGGAAGCACCGTGGTCGGCCCGACTTGCTGCAAAGCGGGTGCGGTCGGCACCGGATTGTCATGCGAGACCTGGATGCTCGTGACCGCCAGCTTGATGTCGGGATAGCGGGTCAGTTCCTCGATCAATCGATGATCGATCCGATTGCGAATGTCCGAGAAACGGCGGTAATGCGCGACGTAGAACAGGGTGAAGGCGACATCGTTGCCGGCGATGGCCGAGGTGACCCGAGGTTCATAGGTGGCATCATCGACGCCGTAGCGACGGCGCATGCGTTGAGCGGCGGTGCGCGCCGCGGCAAACTCGTCCTTGGTCTCCTCCATCAGCACCCGCTGAAACAGGGCGGCCGCGGCCTCCGCGCAGTTGAAACCGACGGTCACATCGATCTTGCCCCACACGAAGGGATGGCCGTGCGTGTAGTTGAAGATCTTGTTGTTAAAAATGAAGTTGTTTGGCACGAGGATGATACGCCCGGTGGGTTCATCCACGCCCAGCCAGCCATTGACCTCCACGAGCGTCGTGCGGAGCAGCTGGATATCGATCACATCGCCCCGCGTGCCATCGATCTCGAGGCGGTCGCCAATGCCAAACTTGCTGCCCATCATGATGACGAACCAGCCGAAGGCGGACGTCACCGCCTCCTGCAGGGCGATGACCAAGGCCGCACTCACAATGCCCATGGTGGCGGCGACCATCGACAAGTCGTCGAACATGAAACTGGCGACCGCGCCGACCGCGAGCACGATGGTGATGTAGCGCGTCAGCCGGCGCGCCAGGAAGAGACTCTCGTTCTTGTAGATGAGCGGCAGCACCAGCAGCGACACCGTCATGAACAGCGCGATCAGCCCGAGCAGCACGGCCGCAGGCCAGCGCATGCGCTCCAGGTAAGCGTCCTTGAGGGTGGCGAACTGCTCCTCGAGCACGGCCAGATCAAGACTGCCTAACTCGCGTCGGACCGACAGCGTGTCCTCGGAAGACTTGATGGCCGCGACTTGAGCGGCGGTGAAGACGAGCCGCTCCGCGATGGCCTTCTTCTGATTGCGTTGCGCGGAGAGCAACTGCTCCACCTTGGGGTTGTTGGAGAAGAAGCTGGTCTGTTTGTCGAGCAGGGCCAGCTCCTCATCGAACTTGGCCAGCTTTTGCTGCCCGAGCGTCAGGGCGCTCTCCCCGATCTGCTTGCTCTGTTCAAGATTGGCAAAACGCGGGGACAGCTGGTCGCTGATCTTGCGGGCTTCGTTGCGGTCCGTGTAGCTCTCAAACAGGGCCTTGAGCGTCGGACTGCCCCCGGCATCCAGTGCCTTGATACGCTCGCGCAGTCGCTCGGCCTGGCGGGCAAGTTCAATGTCGAACTCCGCCGCCTCGCGCTGAAACGCCAGGGCGCGCAGCTCCTCATTGCGCGTGTAAATCTGTTCATTGATCTCCGCCACCTTGAGCGCATCAGCCGCGGCGCGGTTGGCGCCGCCCAGCGCGGTCAGTTGCTCCTCCAGGGCATCGCGCGCCTGATTGACGGCTTTGCGGCGGGTGATGAGGTCCTTGACGCGGGCTTCGGCCTCCTCGGCGGTCACGTCCACGGTGCGCAGCTTTTCCCGCAGCGCTTCGATCGGGCTGCGCCGGAGGTTCTCCGACAAGGCCCGCTGCCGAGCCTCGATCGCGAGCCGCTCCTCGAGGATCTTCAGCTCGTCGCGCAGGCGCTGCTGGCGCGCCTCAAGACGGCCCTTTTCCGACACATTTTTCGCCGCCTGGACGACGCCGTCCATGGCGAGAATCTGTTCTTTCAGTTGGGAGATGCGTTCATCGTCGCGCTGCTGCGCGTGCACGCACAGGCAGGCCAGACCGAAGAGCAAACCACCACGAAACCAACGCGGGAGGGATAACGATTGGATACAGCTCAAGCGCGTCCACCGTCGGCGAAGCCCTGGCGCAGGACAAGCCTATAGACGAGCTGGCACCGCAGAGCGGTGAAGTGCGAAGTTCGAAGAGCGAAGGTCGAAACGTCGGAAATTTCGACCCATGAGCGGCAAAAGTTGTGCGTTCAGCGTTCAACGTCCCCCCTTCCGAACAAGGGCTGCCTCAGGCCAAGTCCTGAGCCCGTCGAGGGACTGGCCCTCGCGGCCACGCCTGGCACCGCGGGGCGGTGCAATCGCAGCAAGCTTGTTGTAGGCGGCCGCGACTCACTTTTTCCGATCGGTCAGCGCTTCGATCAGGGCGACGAGAAAGGCGAGGTCGCCGGGCAGGGACCGCAAGGCGTCGCGGGCGGCGTCCGCATGCGCCCGGGCGCGCCGGCGGGCTCCGTCCACGCCGAATGTACTGACATAGGTGGTCTTTCCCGCCTTGGCATCCTTGCCGGCGGTCTTGCCGAGGGTGGCGCTCTCGGCGGTAGCATCGAGGATGTCATCCACAATCTGGAACGCCAGACCGAGATCCCGCCCGACGCCGATCGCCACCGCCCGATGGTGTTCCGAGGCGCCTCCCAGCCGGGCACCCATCGAAAACGCCAGCTCCAGCAGCGCCGCGGTCTTGTTCAGATGAATGAACTCAAGATCGGCCGCCGGCACGTCGGTCCGGCCTTCCGCCGCCAAATCCTCCACCTGGCCCCCAATCAACCGGCGGCTGCCGGCGGCTTCGGCCATGTCCGCTCCCATCGCGGCGGCCAGCGCAGGCTCGGAGGCATAGGCGGACAAAAGCAGGCCGAGAGCATGCGTCAGCAACGCATCGCCCGCCAACAACGCGGTCGCCTCATCAAAGGCCTTGTGCACCGTGGGTCGTCCACGGCGCAGATCGTCGTCGTCCATGCACGGCAAGTCATCGTGGATCAACGAGTAAGTGTGCAGGCACTCCAGCGCCACCGCGGCGGGAAGCGGGTCGTGGCGGGCGGCCGGGTCGAACACTTCGGCCGTCGCGAGCACAATGACCGGCCGGATGCGCTTGCCGCCGGATTCCAAGCTGTAGCGCATGGCCGCGTGCAGGATCGCGGGGCGGGTATCCGGCGTAGGGACGTAGCGATCGAGCCCCGCCTCCACCCGGCCGACCAGGGCGCGTAATTTGGTTGTGAAGTCCATAGACAAGCGGCCATGGTTGGGCCACTTTGCCCGCCGAAATGCCGACGCTCGAACTCGTTTGCAAACGCCTTTTCAGCGACTCGTCGTGGTTGGTGAAGTGCGCCATCGGCGCGATCCTGCTGTTGGTGCCGATCGCCCACTTCTTCGCCTTCGGCTATTTATACGAGATGATC
The DNA here is from genome assembly GCA_016794625.1 of Opitutaceae bacterium. Lineage (GTDB taxonomy): Bacteria > Verrucomicrobiota > Verrucomicrobiia > Opitutales > Opitutaceae > UBA6669. The sequence goes on along the minus strand of JAEUGY010000066.1, from coordinate 92,078 downwards.
GCGCGGTCCCGGCAGGGCGAGCCGTGGGAATTTCCGCCGTGGGAGGATTGGCGCCGGCTCTTCGCCAATGGCGTGGCCGCATTCATCCTTTTCATCCTGCTCGGGCTGGTGCCGGTGCTGGCCGCTTGGATTCTGACCTGGCCGCTGCGGCTCATGGCCTACGGCGTCATCGTCTACCTGCCACTTCTGCCCGCCGTCATGCTGGCGGGGCCCCTGACCGCCGCTGGCATCTACCAGTACCAGAAGCGCGAAGACTATCGCGATGCGCTGCGTATCTACGTGCTGGGCGCCATGTTACGCTCGAGCCGGGCCCGTTTCTGGGTGCCGACCTTTGCCTTGGTCGGTTTCCTCGTGGTCGGCTATCCGCTCATGACGTTCACGGTTTTCATCGGCCTGGCCGCGAGCTGGTCGTACTACGCTGCGTATTTCCGGACAGTGGAAGAGGCTCGCAAGAGCCGGCTTCGCACCGTTTAATGTCAGTCTCCTCTCCATGGACAATCCCCACCTTCGCGCACTTCACGGTCCGGGCCTGATCGAAATTGTACTGGGGGTCAGCCTCAGTCTGCTCGCGGGTGTCGCCCTCGCCGCGGCCTGGCTGGTGATCAAGCCGGTGGAGACGGTGAAGGAACCGTCCGACGAGGCCCTCCCGTCCGTGGTGTATTTTGTGCCGGGCGAGACCAGCGCGGCCAGCGGACGGACTTGGATGCGCAAGCGTCAGGTGTTGCTGGAGGGTCAAACCGGCGATCTCGCGATCTTCGAGCAGGAGCTCAACGCATGGGCCTCCGCCACCCTCAAACCGCCGGCCGCTGACGCGACCGAAACCGTGGTTCCTGGTCAGATCAATTTCCGGATTCGCGACAGCCTGCTGCAAATCGGCGCTCCTTCCACGCTCAATATTTTCGGCATGAGTTTCCCCGTCGTCATCCAGGCCCGGGGCACCTTCGGCCCGAGCACCGGCAACGGACCCGTCTTCACCGCGAAGGAACTTTATTTCGGTTCTCTCGCCGTTCATCGGGTGCCGGGGCTGACCGCCACGGTCATGTCCAATTTGAGCCGCGTACAGAGCTTTCCCGACGATGTGGTGGCCGGTTGGAAAAAACTCGCCTCCGCCTCGGTCGACGGCGAGGTCGTGACGCTCAAGCTGCCCTGAGCGCAGCGGACGACAGAGGCTCGTTCCGCGTCGAGAGGTCGGAGATCAGAGGTCAGCGATCAGCCGGACTGGGAAATCCGCCCCCCCCTTCGGCATTAATGTTATGCGTTCAGCGTTGGGCGTTTGCCTTCGTCCGAACCCGACCTCCAATCTCTGATCTATGGACACGCGCCCCGCGCGTGCAACTCTGACTGACCTCTGACCGCTGACCGCCGACCTCTGGATGCGCGCCCCAGCGCGCGCCTCCTACACGCTGCCCAGCAGGCGCTTCAGGTCGACGTGATCCAAAATCATCTGTTTGATCACGGGAAACTTGTCCGTGTCCTCGGGCGAGGTTTTGACCGTCATGCCGTGGATCATCGACGTGATGGCATAACACTCATCGCGCGCCGTGATGACGGGGATATCGGTCCGCCCCAACAGCCCCGCAAGCTGCACGTGCGGCACGATGTCGTTGGTCAACACCAGCCCGGCAATGGTGCCGCTGCCCGACTGTCGATGGGTCGACAAGGCGGCGAGGATGATGTCGTCGCGATCGCCCGGCGTGATGATCAGCGTGCCGGGCGTCAGGTAGTCCACCACCCCTTTGGCCGTGCCCGCGCCCACCACCACACGCTGGATCCGGCGCATGGATTTGGTGGCCGGCGGATTCAACCAACGGCCGCCAATTTCATCGGCAATCTGCGACAGATTGGGTGACGACAGCAGATTCTGCTTGGGCAGGACACCGAGCAACGGCACGCCAAACCGCGCCAGTCCTCGGCCCGCGAAGTCGACGATCTGATCGATCTTGTCGGGCTCAACCTTGTTGAGAATCACGCCTACCACTTCGACGCCTTCCTTGTCGAAGAGGGCCTTGTTCAGCGCGATCTCGTCGATCGGCCGGCCGATGCCTCCGGGCGAGACAAGCAGCACCTTGGCGTTGAGGAGCTTTGCGACCCGCGCGTTCGAGAGATCAAAGACGCTCCCGACACCCGCGTGACCGGTGCCTTCAATCAGTGTGAAGTCCTTTTCCCACGACACCCGGTCGAAGGCGCGGCAGATCCGGTCGGTCAGCTCGGCCAGCATGGGTTTCGGGTCCTTAAGGAACCGGCGGGTGAAGGTGCCGTCCACGGCCACAGGACTCATGCTCTCGATCGGCACGTGCACATTGTAGAGCGTGTCGAGCAGCACCGAATCCTCATCGATCTTCTGCCCGCGCACCTCCACAAACCGCTGCCCGATCGGCTTGATGAAACCCACGCGGGGATAGATTCCTTGCATCGCCGCGTAAAGTCCCAGGCAGGTGGTGGTCTTGCCGTCGTTCATGCGGGTGGCCGCGACGAACAGGCGCTTGGTCACCTGGTTGGTCGGAGCAATCTGCAACGGCAACGCTGGCGCGGTGAAGGGATTGAGCGTATCGCTCAGGAACGGGAAAACCGGATCAGCCATGGGAAAAACAACAAAGGTCCCGGCCGGACCTTAGGCATCGCCGTAGAGCAGACGCCGGTCGATCGCCTGGCAGCCGACAATGGCCGCCGCACCAAACACGTCATGGGCCGAGGCGCCGCGACTGATCTCGGCCGCCGGTCGACTGAGGCCGGTGATGATTTGCCCGAACGCATTTCCGCCGGCGAGGGCATGCACGAGCTTGAAGGCGATGTTTCCGGAATTGAGATCGGGAAAAATCAGGACGTTGGCGTGCCCCGTGACGCCACTGGTCACGTTCTTGGTCGCCGCCACCGCTGCATCCAGCGCGGCATCCGCCTGCAATTCGCCATCGATCTCCATCGGAAATGCCGCCGACCTCGCCTTCACCCGCGCAAGCTCCGTCGCCGTGCGCACCTTGACCACGGAGGGATGCTGCGAGGTGCTGCGCGAGGCCCAGCTCAACATCGCCACCCGCGGCGTTTCGTTGGTCAGGTGCCGCGCGATCATCGCCGTCGACACCGCGATGTCCGCCAGCTGCTCCGCGGTGGGATCGGGAATGACACCACAGTCCGCGAGAAACAGGGAGCCCTCGCTGCCCACCGGCTGTTCCTCAAAATCAAGGATCATCAGGGAAGACGCCGTCTGCACATGGTGCAGGCGGGGGATGATCTGGAACAAGGGCCGCAAGGCGCTCGATGCGCTGACCGTCGCTCCGGAGACCAGGCCGTCGGCCTGGCTGTTGGCCAGCATGAGGGTGGCGTACGTGTTATTCTCGCACACCGCGGTGCGCGCCTGGTCCAGGGTCATGCCCTTCGCCCGCCGCAGTTCCTCCAGCTGCACCGCAAACATCTCCCGATCCTCGCTGCGGGTCGGCTCGATCAAACGCATGCCCTGCAACTTAATGTCCAGCCGGGCGGCGCTTTCCTTGATCGCTGTGCGGTCGCCGAGCAGGATCGGCGCACCCAGGCGTCGGGTCACCCATTGTCGCGCCGCCTGCAGCACGCGCGGGTCGTTTCCTTCCGGAAACACCACGCGCTTGGGATGGCGCTGGAGGCGGTCAATGAGTTTCGGAAGAAGCGGCATGACGGTTCGGAACGCAGGCTACCGCCGCCCCGGAAAAGCGTCAACGTCCGACCCCGGTGCAGCCACCCCTTTGCAGCCAGAACCGTGCCGGGGGCGGTCGGAGATCGGACGATCGCTCAACGCCATACGCTTAATTTTCAACGCAGAAGGGGTTCGGAGTGCTCACGAATGGCGCCTCCGGAGCGGCGCCCTCCAGGAGTGCGGAGGACCGATGAAGAAACGCGTTCCGCGTTCCTCTACAGGGTCAAATGTAGCGGAAGGCGGAACGCCTTTCGGGTTTGGTGGATCGTCAGAATGGATCGTAGGATCGCCCTGTAGCGGAAGGCTGAAAGCCTTTCGTTCCGTCCCTGCCCGTTCGGCCCCGCTCCACCGGATGAAGAAACGCGTTCCGCGTTCCTCTACAGGGTCAGATGTAGCGGAAGGCGGAACGCCTTTCGGGTTTGGTGGATCGTCAGATGGATCGTAGGATCGCCCTGCAGCGGAAGGCTGAAAGCCTTTCGTTCCGTCCTTGCCCGTTCGGCCCCGCTCCACCGGATGAAGAAACGCGTTCCGCGTTCCTCTACGTCTGAATCCGGCTGACCGCCGATCTCTGACCTCTGATCTCTCGACGCGCGCAGCGCGCGCCCCGGCTAAGGTCTTGCTAAGCTGCGAGGGGCTCACGAAATACGAGGACTCGTGTCGAAAAGCCTGAAAAACATCAGCATCGTGTCCGCCGCCACGATGGCGTCGCGCGTGCTCGGCTGGGTGCGGGACTCCTTGACGGCGGCCGTTTTCGGCACAAGCGCGCTGGCGAGCGCCTACTACACCGCGTTCACCCTGCCCAACCTGTTTCGGCGGCTCCTGGGCGAAGGCGCCCTGACCGCCGCATTCGTCCCGACTCTGAACGACGAATTGAACCACCGGCGGGAGGCCGGTGCGTTCACTTTGCTCAGTCAGGTGGCCAGCTGGCTGCTGGTGGCCACCACGACCGTGGTGGTGGGGTCCATGGTGTTCCTCGCGGTGCTGCCCTCGCTCCTCCAGCATTGGACGAGTCTGCGGATCGAACCGGAGACCTTGAGCCGCTGGTTGCAGGCCGCCGAACTCGCGATCTGGCTGTTTCCCTACCTGATCGTGGTTTGCCTGGCGGCGGCCTTCAGCGCCGCACTGCAAACCCTGCAACGGTTTCTGGAGCCCGCCCTCTCGCCCATCTGGCTCAACCTTGCCATGATCGGACTGCTCGGAGGAGCGGTCTATTTCCAGCCCGACGCCGACGCGCTCGTGCACATGCACTGGCTCTGCCTCGGCATTCTGCTGGGCGGCGTGCTGCAAATGGCGGTGCCCGCCGCCGCCCTGATGCGGCTCGGCTGGAGTCCGCGCTTCGATCTGCGCACGAGCGACCAGATGCGCGCGATCGCCCGGCTGATGGCCCCCACGGTCTTCGGTTCCGCCATTTATCTGGTCAACATGGCGGTCTCCCGCCTGGTCGGGCTGTCGCTGGATGATGCCTCCGCCACCGTGCTCAATCTGTCGAGCCGGCTCATGGAACTGCCGATCGGTGTGTTCGCCGTGGCCGTGACCACGGTCGTTTTCCCGCTGATCTCGCGTCATGCCGCGCAGGGCGACTGGACCGGCCTCACGGATGCCTACCGCCGGGGCATGCGTCTGATCCTGATCACCAATATCCCGGCTGCAGTCGGTCTGGCCCTCATCGCCGGCCCGGTCATCCGCGTGCTGTTTCAACGTGGCGCTTTCTCCTCGTCCGACACCGCCCTGATGACCCCGGTGCTGGCCGTTTACGCGCTGGGTCTGCCCTTCGTCTCATTTGTCAATCTGGCCCTGCGGGCCTTCTACGCGGAAAAGGACACCACGACCCCGGTGCGAGCGGCGCTGCTCAGCTTCATCGTCAACCTGGTCCTGAGTCTCGCGTCGATGCATCACCTTGGCACCCTCGGTCTCGCCCTCGCCGGCAACGTGGCGATCGTGGTGCAGGCCGTCTATCTGCAATCCCACCTGTCGCGGAAACGTCCGAGTCTGGGCTTTTCCTTCCTGCTCCGCGATGTGCTGCGGATCGCCCTGGCCTCGCTGCTTATGGGCGGCGTGGTCTTCGCCTGGATCGTCGGGTGGCACCGGGTGGCGGGCGACAGTCTGTGGCATCAGGCGATTGAGGTGGCCGTGGCCATCGCACTGGCGGTGCCGGTCTACGGCGCGCTGCTCTGGGTGTTGCGCATCGAGGGGCGGGACGAGGTGCTGGCCTGGATCAAAGCTCGGCGTGGCGCGAAAAAGGCATGAGAACGGCTTACGTTCCTGCTGCGCTCCGGTGCATCGTTGGTCGACGTCCCCCTGTTTCCCACTCTCGTTTTTCGCCCACATGAAATTCAAACTCGACTGGTTTCTCTCCGGCATGGCCATCGCGGTCGGCCTCGCCTGGCTTTGGCCGGAGCCGGGGGCGCGCGGCGGTTTCCTCCATCCTGAACTGATCACCAAGGGAGGGGTCGCCCTCATTTTCTTCCTGCATGGAGCCGCCTTGTCGTTCGCCGCCCTCAAGGCAGGCACCCTGCGCTGGCCGCTGCACCTCGTGGTCCAGGCCTGCACCTTCATCCTGTTTCCCCTGATTGGGCTGCTCACGATCTGGCTGCTGCGGGACGCGGTCTCCCCGGAATTGCGGCTGGGCATTTTATATCTCTGCGCCCTGCCCTCGACCGTGTCATCGTCGGTCGCCCTCACCGCCGCCGCGCGGGGCAATGTGCCGGCGGCGGTGTTCAATGCCACGTTTTCCAGTCTCATCGGGGTCTTCCTGACGCCGCTCTGGATCGGGCTTCTGCTCAAGTCCGGCGGCCAGCCCATGCCGTTGGGCAAGGTCATTCTCGATCTGGTGCTGTGGCTGCTTCTGCCTTTGGCGCTCGGTCAGCTCAGCCGTCCGTTGATTGGCGCGTGGGTGACCCGCCACAAAAAGCGCATCGCGGTGGTGGACCGACTGACGATCCTGATGCTGGTTTATACCTCGTTCTGCGACTCGTTCCGACAGGGGATCTGGTCCAGCCAGAGCTGGAGCATGCTCGTCCTCACGGTGCTCGGTGCGGGGGTGTTGTTCTTCGTGGTCATGACGATCGTCGGGGCGACCAGTGATGCGCTCGGGTTCAACGCCGAGGATCGGATCACCGCCATCTTCTGCGGTTCCAAGAAGACCCTCGCGTCCGGTGTGCCCATGGCGCAGCTGATCTTCGGCTCCCACCCCGGCATCGGGCTGATTCTCCTCCCGATCATGATTTACCACCCGCTGCAGTTGATCATTTGCGGCTGGCTGGCCGGCAAGTGGAGCCGTCGTCCGGGTGCGGCAGCCTGAGGGTCGGGTCTGTCCGAAACGGGAGGGAGGGACGGCGCCGCGGTGAGGCCTGCGGTCGCGTTCTTCCGCAATTCGGCTATGCTCGTCGGTATGCCTTCCCTTTTCGATCCGGTCACTCTGGGTGACCTGACCCTGCCCAATCGCATTCTCATGGCCCCGCTCACCCGCTGCCGGGCCGCGCCCGGGCGGGTGCCGCGCGCGGTCAACGCCCTCTACTACACCCAGCGGGCGGGTGCGGGGCTGATCATCTCGGAGGCCACGGCGGTCGATCCCATGGGTGTTGGTTATCCGGATACGCCGGGCATCTGGACCGACGCCCAGGTCGCGGGCTGGAGTCAGGTGACCTCCGCGGTGCACGCCGCAGGCGGGCGGATCGTGCTCCAGCTCTGGCACGTGGGCCGGATTTCGGACCCGTCCCTGCTCGGAGGCGAATTGCCGGTCGCACCAAGTGCCATTGCGCCGGCGGGACAGGTCAGCCTGCTTCGACCGGCCCGGCCGTTTGTCACTCCGCGCGCCCTGCGTCTCGATGAGATGCCCGGCATCATCGAGGGTTTCCGGCATGGCGCGGCCAATGCCCGGCGCGCCGGTTTTGACGGCGTGGAGATCCACGGAGCCAACGGTTACCTGCTGGACCAGTTTCTGCAGTCGGCCTCCAATCAGCGGACGGACCGCTACGGTGGCTCCATCGAGAACCGCGCCCGGCTCGCCCTCGAGATCACGGACGCGGTGCTTTCGGTCTGGCCCGTAGGCCGGGTGGGTTATCATCTCAATCCCCGCGGGGGAAGCCACGATGTGACCGATGCGAATCCAGCCGAGACATTCGGCTACCTCGCCACGGAACTGGGCCGGCGACGCCTCGCCTTTCTCTGTATCCGCGATCCCTTGAGCCCGGGCCGTCTCAGCCCGGCCCTGCGCAAGGCGTTCGGCGGGGCGGTGGTGGCGAACGACGGCTTCACCGCCGAAACGGCCGAGGCGGAACTGGCGGCCGGGCACGCCGACGCCGTCGCCTTCGGCCGGTTGTTCATTTCCAATCCGGACCTCCCGGTCCGCCTTCGTCGCGGAGCGCCGCTCCTGGAGCCCGATCGCACCACCTTCAACGCCCCCGGCTCCACCGAACCCGAGCGCGGCTACACCGACTACCCGACCCTCGCGGCCTGAACGACCAACCGCATTCCAAAGTTCCGGTCCGCGAGAAGGCCCACCGTTGAAGATGGACCACCGTTGGAGCTGGCCTCGCTGAGGCCGGGGGGAATCGCCACCCCCCTATCCCCGCGGGGTCTGCGACCCCACCTCCAACAGAAGATCGCCCGCTCCGTTGGAGCTGGCCTCGCTGAGGCCGGGAGGAATCGCATCGCCCCTATCCCCGCGGGGTCTACGACCCACCAGCGTCAACGTTGCGAAACAACGCGTCGAAGACCACCGCGCTGAGCGCAGGATCGATGGAGGGCGTCGCTCCGTCGACGCCGGTTGCGCGTTGCGTTCACCCAGAGCGTACGTACGCAGGATTGCGGGGTTCGTCCCCCGGCGTCGACGGAGCGACGCCCTCCACCCGAGCCTATTCGGCGTGGCTTCCGTCGAACTGAGGACTCCACCTGCGTCTTAAGTTAACGCCGCGGGGTCTGCGACCCCACCTCCAACAGAAGATCGCCCGCTCCGTTGGAGCTGGCCTCGCTGAGGCCGGGGGGAATCGCATCGCCCCTCCTTGCGGCCTCAGCGAGGCCACCTCCAACGGACAGCTCTGTTCGGGGCTAACCTTCTCGCGCCCGCTTACGCGCCGGGCCGGCGACGCGGCGCTAAGGGCGCCTGCAAAATCAGGCGCTGCTCGGTCGCGTCGAGGGCGCGCCACTGGCCGGGCGCAAGGCCGAGGGCTTCGAGGCGGAGCTCTCCCACCGCCGCCCGCACCAAACGCAGCGTGGGGTGCCCGACGGCGGCGGTCATGCGTCTCACCTGGCGGTTCTTTCCTTCCGTCAGCGTGAGCGCGAGCCACGCATCGGGCACGGTGTGTCGCACCCGGATCGGCGGATCGCGGGGCGGCAGGAGCGGCGCCGGTTCCAGGCGGCGCACGCCGCACGGCCGGGTGCGAAAATCCCCAAGGTCGAGTCCTCCACCCGCGAGCAGCCGCAACGCCGCCGCGTCCGGCACGCGCTCCACCTGCACCCAATACTCTCGAGGGTGTCCCTGCGTCGGATCGAGGAGGCGGCGGTTCAGTCCCGGCTCGTCGCTGAGCAGGAGCAACCCCTCCGAATCGGCATCGAGCCGGCCGAGCGGATAGATGTCCTTGGGCAGGCCAAAGTCCGCCAGGGTCCGCCAGCGGGAACCGGGCTCGGGCGTGAACTGCGAAAGCACCCCATAAGGCTTAAAAAGGGCAACGAGCATGCGACCAACAAGGCCGGCAAGGTTTGACCGCAGGGCACGGCGACGCCACTCGAATGATCGCCTCGTCGGGGATTCGTCCCTTGTCGGTCCCGGCAATCCGATGCTCTCCGTTGCCTCGCCGCCCTTTTTGCGTTCCCGTGACGCTGCATGCGCGCCCTTCGTCTTCTCGCCGTCAATCACCTGGCTTTGGCTGACATCGACACCCCTGTCCCGGGTCCGGGTGACGTGTTGATCAGGCTGCAGGCGGCCGCCCTCAACCATCGCGACCACTGGATCAAGGTCGGTCAGTATGCCGGGCTTTTCTTTCCCTCGACGCCCGGCTCCGATGGCGCCGGGGTGGTGGAAAGCGTAGGGCCGTTGGTGGATCCGGCCTGGAGGGGACAGGACGTGATCATCAACCCCAGTTTCGGCTGGGGTCCTTCCGAGCAGGCCCAGGGACCGGACTTTTCCATCCTCGGGTTGCCGCGACAGGGGACCCTCGCCGAGTACGTGGTGGTGCCCGCCCTTCAGATTTCTCCCAAACCCCGTCACCTGACTTGGGAACAGGCCGCCGCCCTCCCGCTCGCCGGACTGACGGCCTACCGGGCCTTGTTTTCGCGCGCCCGCGCCGAACGCAGCGACCGCATCCTGATCACGGGCATCGGCGGTGGCGTCGCGTTGTTCGCCCTCCAGTTTGCGGTCGCCGCCGGCGCCGAGGTCTGGGTGAGCTCGAGTTCACCCGAGAAGATCCGCCGCGCGGTCGACCTGGGCGCGCGGGGCGGCTTCGACTATACGCAGGCCGACTGGGCCAAAACGGCCGTCGCGCAGGCCGGACCGTTCTCCGTGGTTATCGACGGAGCCAGCGGCCCCGGACTGGACAGCTTGCTCGACGCATCCGCACCCGGCGGCCGCATCGTCAGCTACGGCGCCACCCGCGGCAATCCCACCGCGCTGGCCGCCCGCAAGGTGTTCTGGCGGCAACTCTCCCTGCTGGGCACGACCATGGGCAGTCCGCGCGATTGGGAGGCGATGCTCGCCTTCGTCCGCGATCACGGGCTCAAACCCATCATCAGCGACGTCTTTCCGTTGGAGCGGGCGGCCGACGCCTTCGCCTGCCTCGAACGCAACGACCAGTTCGGCAAAGTGGTGATCGCTGGCTAGGTTCGACCCAGTCGCTGGTCGCTTTCCCACACCGCCCCACCGGCGGGCTCGCCGGAGGACTCGCATTCCGGCCGGGGAACCTTCCATGATCAGGGCCGACGTCCTCGTCTCCTCCCATGCCGGATCAGCCCGCCGCCTCCCGTTCACTCCCTTTCGCGCGTCCCGCGGACGAGGTTTCCCTTTACCGCATCGCCTCGCTCGCGACCGAGGTCGATGACGCCTCGACCGCCCTGCATCGGGTGCTCGATGTGCTGATCGAGCACTTTTCCGCCAACTCGGGCTCCATCGCCCTGCTCAATCCCGACTCCGGGCGCCTGGAGATTGAAACCCAGCGGGGTCTGCCCGACGACTACCGCGAGGTCGTCCTCCGGCTCGGTCAGGGCATCACCGGTTGGGTCGCGTTTCACGGGCGTCCTCAGTTCGTCCCCGATGTGAGCAAAGACCCGCGGTACGTGCGGGTCCGGCCGACGGTGCAATCCGAGCTGGCCGTGCCAATGGAGGACAACGGCCAGGTGCTCGGAGTGATCAATCTCGACAGCGATGTGCCTGGGGGGTTCACCGAACGCGATCTCACCCTGCTCATCCGCTTCACCGCCCAGGCAACCGCAGTCATGCAGAGGCTCTGGCAGATGCAGCAATTGCGGGGCAAGGCCCGCCAGCTCGAGTCGCTCATCGGCATCGGCCAGTCCCTGGTCTCCAAGGTGGAGGAACGCGAACTCTTCGAGACCATCACCCGCGACGCCCGCCAGATCATGCAGGCACGCGCCTGCGGTCTCTACGTGTTCGACGCTCCCCGCAATGTGCTGCGGCTGGTCGCGCTCACCAATCCGGAGGCGCGGGGACACCCCCGGCCGAGTCGCGAGGATGACCTGTCGCTGGAGTCGAGCGCCATCGCCTCCGCCCTGCACACCCGCAAGCAGATCGAGTTCGCCAATATCCAGTCGCCCGAATACCTCGACGTCAACGACCTGCCGCTCGACGAACGCCTGCGCTCGATGCTGGCCACGCCGCTGGTGTTCGAAGGCGAGGTGCTGGGCGCGCTGGCGGTCTTCACCGGTCAGGTGCATCGGTTCAACAACGACGAAAAACGGCTCTGCGCCGCGCTGGCCTCGCTGGCCGCCGTCGCCCTCCAGAACGCGCGGCTCTACGCCCGCGTCTTCCAGAGCGAGGAGTCGCTGCGCAAGAACGAGCAGCTCACCACCCTCGGTCTGCTCGCCGCCGAGATCGCCCACGAAATCCGCAATCCGCTGACGGTGATCAAACTGCTTTTTGGATACCTGGATCTCGACTTCCCCGCCGAGGACCCGCGGCGGACCGACGTGCGTGTGATCGGGGAAAAGCTCGACCAGCTGGAGGCGATCGTCACTCGCGTGCTGCAGTTCGCCAAGGCGCCGTCGAGCCTGCACTCGCGCTGGAATGTGAACGACATTGTCGAGGACACGATCGTGCTCATCCGCCTGAAGCTGGCGCAAAGCAAGATCCAGCTGCGCTTCGAGCCGGCCGCGCGCACCATGGTGGTGGATGTGCACAAGGGACAGTTGCAGCAGGTCCTGCTAAACCTGCTGATCAACGCCACCCAGGCCATGCCGGAGGGCGGTCTCATCACCATCCGCGCCCACACGGAGGACCGGGGCGCCGGGGCCATGTACATCCACCTCGATGTGTCGGATTCCGGCAGCGGCATCCCGGAGAAGATCCGCACCCGGATCTTTGACAGTTTCCTGTCCGGCCGGCCCGACGGCACCGGCCTCGGTCTGGCCATCGCCAAACGCATCCTGGTTTCCCACCACGGGGACATCACGCTGGTCCAGACCAGCCCGTCCGGCACGACCCTGCGCATCACCCTGCCTCTGGCCAAAACCTGACCGCGGCCGACCGGATCCGCATCGCGGAATCGCTTGCCCGCCCCGCCCGTTCCCCCCGATGCTCGGCCCCGCGTGAAGCCTCCTCCCTTTTCCTCGTCCCCCTCCCCCGCTCCCGCGCCCACCGGTCTGCGCAAGCGCAGCACGCTGGTGATCATCCTCGTCGCCCTGATCGCCAGCGCCGTGCTCATCCTGGTGCTGCCGCTCCGCCTGCCCCTCGCCGCGCGCCTGGCCGTCGCCGGTGGCGATCTGATCGCCGCCATCATGATCGCCTTCGTCCTGCGCCAATCCGATCGCGCCTGAGCCGGGCCAGCCCCGGGGGCTGGAATGACGAATGACGAATTCCGAATGACGAAGGGATCGGAGAGCAAGAACGTGGCTGCGGCTTTAGCCGCATTCTCCCGTTAGGGGAACACGAACCCCGTTTCTTTTCCGCCCCCTTGGAGGGCGTCGCTCCGTCGACGCCGGGGGACGGTTCCCGAACCACGACGCCCGATCGTTAAGGTGGACGCGACGCGCAACCGGCGCCGACGGAGCGGCGCCCTCCATCGATACCGATGCGTGGCTTCCACCGACGCGCAGGCTCTCTCTTCTTCCAAGAGCCAAATCAGCCCTGAACGTCGGTTGCAGGGTGCGCTCCCCCACGGCTCAGAGCCGGTCCTGGCCATCGGTCAGCCAGGCGAGGTTCAGGCGCGCAAACGTCACCACCGGCACCACGCCGGCCGGCGTGGTGCGGCGTCGCTCATAGAAACAGCACACGGTTCCGTCCGGCAGCACCGCCAGGTCACTGTATCCACTTGACCCTGCCTCCAGGGTCTTGTTCACGGGCCACGTGCGGCCTTCATCATAGCTGATCTTCAGGCTGAGATTCTTGCGCACATAAAAGCGCGAGGGATGGTTGGGAATGGGATCGGTCGCATTGTGCGGGTTGGAAAACAGGAGTCGGCTGCGGCCATGGTCCTTGACCGAGGACAGCCGCGTCAGCCCGGCCATGCAGACGGGTTCATACAGGTCGTTGATGAATTCGGGACGCGTCCACTGCGAGATCCCGTCCGGGCTGTAGCTGACCGCCCGTCGGTGCTGGAGCGACTCATGCCGGATGTTCAGCATCACCGCCCCGTCGGCGAGTTCGATCGCTACGGTCTCATTCGGATTGACGAGGGGATCGGTCTCGCCCGTCACGATCGCCCCTCGTTTCCACGTCACGCCGTGGTCGTCACTGTAAATGGTCGCGATGACTGAGGGACGGTGTCCGTGGTCGCCGCCGCCGCGTGACATCCACACGGGCACGAGCAAGCGGCCGCTCTTGAGCTGAATGCCGTGGTTCGGGCCGGTCGCGATGACTTTCCAGTCATAGTCACCCCGAAACTGCTCGAACACGGAGGTGATCTCCCGCGGTGCGGAAAAGGTCACCCCGTCATCGTCACTGCGCTGATAGAACGCCCGGGCATAGTTCACGCAATGCAGCAGGTGCACCGCCCCGGTCTTGGTGTCCGCTATGGGCAGCTGGTTGTTGATGGGCATCTGGTCCGACGCGCCGAGCCCTTGCGCGACCGCGGCCGCATTGCGCTCAAAGGTGATCCCGAGCGCCGCGTGCAATCCGAGGTGAATCACCCGCTCGGACGGTGACCACGTGACTCCGCCGTCCGTGCTGCGGCGATAACAGATGTCAATCTGCGACCAATCGCCGAGCTTGGGGGTCTTGCGCGCATCAACGAACGCGAGCACGGTGCCCTTGGACGTCACCACGAGACCCGGAATGCGGTAGCTGGGATAACCCCCCTCGCCCCCCACAAACAATTCCTGCTGGTCGAGCCAGGGCGTGACGGAACGCGCGCGCTCCGACAAGCCGGTTGCTTGGGGCGCGGCGGAAATCGGCCCCGCGGCCAACAGGGCGCCGATCAGGGCAATGGGCGCCAGGTGGCGCAGGAGGGGGTGCTGGGAAGGGTGCATGGAAAAAGGATAGGACGCGCGCAGGTCGGTGGGGCAGCTGACTCCGGTCCCGGGTCGCGCCGGGCACAAGGCAGACCCTCAGGTTCCCTCGCAGAACCACCGTCCCTTCCGCCCCGGCAGGGCACCCTGACTCCACACCCTCCTCAAAATGAGACCGTTACAAAAACCATGGCCATCCGGAAGTCGGCGGGCCAGGCCGGACGGTCCACCCTTGCGCATCGCTGTTTCCGCCCCTTGACCGGGCGCCGGATGTTCGGGAAGCTGCCGGTTTCACCATGCTCATCCTCCGCGGCTCTCCGGCGCTCTCCCCTTCCCGCTGTCAGAAGCTCCTGCACGACCTGTCGGCGGCCGGCGTGCCGGTGCGGGCGGTGGGAGCCGAGTTTGTCCATCTCGCGGAGGTCCGGGGCGACCTCAGCGCCGAGTCCCGGGACCTGCTGGACAAATTGCTCACGTATGGTCCGCGCCGCGAGTCCACCCCGCTGACGGGCCAGACCCTGGTGGTGGCCCCGCGCCCGGGCACGCTTTCGCCCTGGTCTTCCAAGGCCACGGACATCGCCCGAATCTGCGGCCTGACCGCGGTCGCACGGATCGAACGGGTGATCGCCTACACCCTGGACTCCGCCGAGCCCCTGACCGCCAGCCAGCTGGCCGCCGCCCGCGCCCTTCTGCACGATCGCATGACCCAGGCGGTCTTCGAGGATCTGGAATCCTGCCGCGTCCTTTTCCGCCACGAGGCGCCGCGACCCATGGCCAGCGTGGACGTGCTGGCTCGCGGCCGCGCAGCGCTCGTCGAGGCCAACGCCTCGCTCGGTCTGGCGCTGGCCGACGACGAGATCGACTACCTCGTGAATGCGTTCCGGACCCTCGGTCGCGATCCCCATGACATCGAGCTCATGATGTTCGCCCAGGCCAACTCCGAACACTGCCGCCACAAGATCTTCAACGCCACGTGGGAGATCGACGGCGTCGCGCTCGACCGCTCGCTGTTCCAGATGATCCGCAATACGTATCAGCTGCACAGCGACGGCATCCTCTCCGCCTACAAGGACAACGCCGCCGTGATCACCGGCTCGCGCGGCGGTCGCTTCTTCGCCGACCCCTTGACCGGCGACTACGGCGCCCACACCGAGGACATCCACTTGCTCTGCAAAGTGGAGACCCACAACCACCCGACCGCCATTTCCCCGTTCCCCGGAGCGGCCACCGGCGCGGGGGGCGAGATCCGTGACGAGGGCGCCACCGGACGCGGCTCCAAACCCAAGGCCGGACTGACCGGTTTCACCGTTTCGAACCTGCAGCTCCCGGGCGCCGTGCAGCCGTGGGAAGCGTCCCACGGCAAGCCCGGGCGCATCGTATCCGCGCTCGAAATCATGATCGACGGCCCCCTCGGCGGCGCCGCCTTCAACAACGAGTTCGGTCGCCCGGCGCTCGCCGGCTACTTCCGCACCTACGAGGCCGAGGTGCCGGCCGCCGGAGGCGAAGGCACCGAGTTGCGCGGCTACCACAAGCCCATCATGCTCGCCGGCGGTCTGGGCAACATCCGCGCCGGCCACGTGCGCAAGGGCGCAATCGAGCCGGGTGACAGCCTGATCGTGCTGGGCGGGCCCGCCATGCTGATCGGCCTCGGCGGTGGCGCCGCCAGCTCGATGGCCAGCGGCGCGGGCCAGGAGGACCTCGACTTCGCCAGCGTCCAACGCGACAACGCCGAAATGGAGCGGCGCTGCCAAGAGGTGATCGACCGGTGCTGGGCGCTGGGCGATGACAACCCCATCTCCTTCATCCACGATGTCGGCGCCGGCGGCATCTCCAACGCCCTGCCGGAACTGGTCAACGACGGCGGGCGGGGCGGGCGGTTTCAATTGCGCGACGTGCCCAGCGACGAACCGGGCCTGAGCCCGCTCGAAATCTGGTGCAATGAATCCCAGGAACGCTACGTGCTCGCGGTGCCGTCCGCACGGCTCGACCGCTTTCGCCAGCTCTGCGCCCGCGAACGGTGTCCGTTTGCCGTGGTCGGTGTAGCCACCGAAGAGAAACGCCTGGTGCTCGACGACCGGCATTTCCAAAACCGGCCGATCGATCTCCCACTCGAGGTGCTGCTGGGCAAACCTCCGCGCATGCATCGGAAGGATACGACGCGAGTCCGTCCGCTCGCGCCGCTCGCAATCGGCGGCCTGACGCTGGCCGAGGCGGTGCGCCGCGTGCTCGTCCACCCCACCGTGGCGGACAAGACGTTTCTCATCTCGATCGGAGACCGCTCGGTCACCGGGCTCGTCGCGCGCGACCAAATGGTGGGGCCGTGGCAGGTGCCCGTCGCCGATTGCGCGGTCACCGCGGCGTCCTTCGACGTGTACACGGGCGAGGCCATGGCCATGGGTGAACGCACGCCCGTCGCGGTCAACAGCGCGGCCGCCTCGGCGCGGCTCGCCGTCGGTGAAGCCTTGACCAACCTGGTCGCCGCCCGGATCGAACATCTGGGCCGCGTCAACCTGTCCGCCAACTGGATGGCCGCGCCCGCGCTGCCGGGCGAAGGCGCCGAACTCTATGCCGCCGTGCGCGCCGTGGGCATGGAACTCTGCCCGGCGCTCGGCATCACCATCCCGGTGGGCAAGGATTCCATGAGCATGAGCACGGTCTGGCGCGAAGGCGGCCAGGCGCGGCGCATGACCGCGCCGGTCTCGCTCATCGTCTCCGCCTTCGCCGCCTGCGAGGATATCCGAAAAACCCTTACGCCCCAGCTCGCCGCCGGCCCCGCGGCGGACGACGGCGCGGCCATCCTGCTGCTGATCGACCTGGGCCGGGGACAGAATCGTCTCGGCGGCTCGATCCTGGCGCAGGTGCTGTCGCAGACCGGCCAGACTCCGCCGGACGTCGACCATCCTCAGGACCTGAAAGCCTTCTGGAACGCAATCCAGCGGCTCAACCGGGACGGTCTTTTGCTCGCCTACCACGACCGGTCCGATGGCGGTCTGCTGGCCACGTTGGCGGAAATGGCTTTCGCCGGACACACCGGGGTCGAGGTCGACCTGCCTCCCGCCGCCCACCCCGGCCTGGAAAGCGCGTTCGGAGCCCTGTTCGCCGAGGAACTCGGCGCGGTGGTCCAGGTCCGGGCAGCCGATCTGGTGGCGGTGCTTGGCGTGCTCGACGAGGCGGGTCTGCGCACCTGCACGCACCGGCTGGGCACAACCCGGGGCGACTACCGGTTCCGTGTGCGTCAGTCCGAAACGGTCCTGCTCGACGAAGACCTGTCGGACTTGCGGGCGGTGTGGTCGGATGTCACCCGGCGTATTTCGCTTCTGCGCGACCATCCCGCCTGCGCCGAGTCGGAGTACCAGCTCAAGCTGGAACGCGACGACCCAGGCATCACCCCGCGTCTCACCTTTGAACCCGCCGCGCCGGCTATTCTGAGGACCGGCCAGCGTCCCGCCATCGCCATCCTGCGCGAACAGGGCGTGAATGGGGAGGTCGAGATGGCCGCTGCCTTTACCCGGGCGGGATTCCGGGCGGTGGACGTGCACATGACGGACATCCTTGCCGGCCGCGTGTCACTCCGCGACATGCGGGGGCTCGCCGCGTGCGGCGGCTTCAGCTACGGCGACGTCCTGGGGGCCGGCGAGGGTTGGGCCAAGAGCGTGCTGTTCAACACCCGGGCCCGCGCCGAATTTGCGGCGTTCTTCGCCCGCGCTGACACCTTCGCCCTGGGTGTGTGCAATGGGTGCCAGATGATGAGCAATCTTCATTCCATCATTCCGGGCGCCAGCCACTGGCCGCGGTTCGTGCAGAACCAGTCGGAACGGTTCGAGGCGCGCTTTTCCTCCCTGCGGATCGAACGCAGCCCGAGCGTGCTGTTCGCCGGCATGGAGGGCTCGGTCATCCCGGTCGCTGTCTCCCACGGTGAAGGGTTTGCCGAATTCCGGGACTCCGCCGCCCTGGAGGCCTGCGATGCCTCCGGGTTCGTCGCCGCCCGCTTTGTCGACCACCGGCACCGGCCCACGGAACGGTACCCGCTCAATCCCAACGGCTCCCCGCGCGGCATCACCTCGCTGACCACCTCGACCGGCCGGGTCACCATCCTGATGCCTCACCCGGAGCGCGTCCATCGCACGGTTTCGCTCAGCTGGCATCCTCCAACCTGGGGCGACGACAGCCCTTGGATGCAGATGTTCTACAACGCCCGCACGTGGGTGGGCTGACCGACTCCCGGCCCGGGAACCGCTCCGATCACTTAAGCGCCGCGTCGCCCTTTACGTGGGCGAAAATTCGTGCATGTTCAGGTTCGCCGTGAACCGAAACCTGCGAGTCTTTGGGATGACGTTGCTGCTGGCGCTGGGCCTGGGCGGATGCTCCAGTCCGCAGTTCAGTCGCATTGAAGGCAACCGTGAGGATTACGAGTCGTGGTCGCTCGATGTTCGACAAGCCGTACTGGATGGCCGCGTCGAACCCGGCATGACTCCGCAAATGGTGGAAGTCGCCTGGGGTCAGCCGAGCGAGGTCATTTCTCGCGCGAACGGCCCGCACGAAGACGAAATTTGGATCTACCGGACAACCTCCGGCGGTGATTACATTTACCCGACCCCGGTCATGGGTGGCAGCTACCCAGGGGGTGGCTACCCCGGCGGTGGCTATCCGACGGGCGGCATCGGCCGCTCCGGCGTGGGGGTGGGTGTTGGCACCGGCGGCATCAATATCGGCACGGGCGGCGCAGGCGGCGCCATGATGCCGGCACCGGTCATGGTCCGTCCCCCGGTCACGAGTGAACGGGAAGTGGTGTTCCGCGATGGTGTGGTCATCCGGGCCGACAAGCCGGAGCCCAAGTCCTCCTCGTCCGGTCCGTAAAGCCGGCCCCGCTCGAGTCGACCCAACCGTTCCGCATCAGGCTTTGCTCGCCGCCTCCAGCAGGTGCGCGATCATCACGGGAAAGAGGTCCATGCTCTCGAGAGCGGGGAAGGAATGGATGTCCTCGCTCTCCTGTCCGGTGCCGACTTGGGCGACGACGAGTCCGGGCGCAAGGCGCCGCAATTGCTGCACCAGTTCAAGGTCGTCAAAGGGCGCGGTCGATCCGGCAAGGATCGCAATGCGCGGGCGGTGCAGCGACAGGACCATCTCGGCCACGGCCTGAAGTCCATCCGCCGCGATGCGGGCCTCGAGTCCCAATCCGGAAAACTGGGCCTCGGCGGCAAAGCGGAGTTCTTCGTCCGCAGAAACAAACAGGATGGAGGGATGGCGCTTATGACCCGCCGCCGCCGGCCCGGTGGCCGTGGGCTCCGGTGCAGTCCGGGACCCGATGGAGAAGAGAAGCGGTCCGGAGGGATCGACTCCGGCTTCAAACTCGTCGAGCCCGATGCCCATCGCCGAAGCCGCCTCGCGCTTGCTCGGGCAGAGCCGCAGCGCCCGCTCCAGGTGCTCGCGTTGCGCGGAACCGAGAGCCTCGGAGAGCGTCGCGAGCCGGGCTCGATGGAAGCGTTCGGGCAGATGCGAGAGTGTCACACGCGGTCCGCGCATGCGCGCCGCGGTCCAGGCCGCCACACTGCGCAGTTCAAGGAAGTTCTCCGGCCAGGGGTGCGCGCGCAAGGCGCTCAGTGCGACCGGCTCGATCTGCACATCCGTCGCGCCGAATGGATACGCCGGGGTGGCGCGCAACGCGTCGACGAAAAGCGCATCCAGCTGGTCCGCCCGGGCGGAGAGCGAGGGCAAGGTCACCGTGAGGCTGGACAGGCGGAAATAGAGGGCTTCATCCATCACTCCCTGCTCAAGGAGCAGGTCCGGATCCCGCCACACGCTGGCGATCAGCCGGGTGGGAGGTTGGGAGCGGAGGTGGGCCAGCAGATGACCCTGCTCTTCCAGCGACAGGCCTTCGACATGCAGGACGACCAGCGTGCCCCCACGGGCGGTTTCCACGACGGGTCCGGCGCCATGGGCCCCGAACAGGAGGGTGCGCGCCGCCTCCGCGTCGCGGCCCACGTCCGCGACCCGCCAGGGCGCCCCGGAACCGGCGGCGCCTCGCCAGAGCTCGAGGAGCTCGGCCGGCAGCACTCCAGGCTCCGCCACCAGCAGCGCGTTGCCGGCGTGGGCCATCGCCCGCAACAGTCCGGCCCGTGCCTGTGCGTAAGCTGGACCCGGATACAGCCGGGCCAGTCCGGCCGCCGCCGCATCCGGGGCCGCTCCACCGGCGTCGCGGGAGCCGGCGCCGGCCGGAGCCCGGGCCACGCTGGCCTGGACCGCCAGCGCCTCCTCAGCCCGGCCGAGCACGCGGCGCACTTCCTCGATGCGAAAGGGCTTGTGCACCACATCAAAGGGTTTGTGCGCGTGCTGTTCGATGCGCACATGGAGGTCCGCGCAGGCGGACGCCAGCACGACCAGCAGCCGGGGGAACTCCGCCCGGGCGGTGGCGAGAAACTCAAATCCATCCATCGGCACCATCTGCACATCCGAGATGACCAGATCGCAGGGGGTGCCGCGCAGTTGTTTCAGGCCTTCGGTGCCATCGAGGGCATGCACGATGGTATGTCCCGACGAGGTCAGGAGCAGGCCGAGGAGTTGTGCCGTGGCCCGGTCGTCTTCGAGAATGAGAATGCGCATGGCGGAGTCAGCCGTGTCGGCGGGCCTCGAGGGCGGCGAGCAACTCAGGGGTGGGTGTCTGCAGCGAGGGCGTCCCCACGAGCGGCGGCCCGGGCAGGAAAACGTAACGCGCCGCCCGCAGGAACACGGCCCGGTACAGCGAGGGTTCACCGGCGGTGGCGTCGGAGGATTGGGCATCCACCAGGCGCCCCCCAATCAGCGCGAGGGACACATGGACGCCGCCGGGAGCAGTCAATTCCAGCAGGCCCGTTTTTCCGGTCTCATGCAGCGCCCGCAGGATCTCCACCAGCACCCCGGGGTTGCACGCTCCGGTCAGGGACTGCACCGGGGTGGGCACCACGACCGCCCCGCTGGCCAGGGCCTTGGCTTTGAGCTCCGCCCGCGCCGCTTCCTTCGGCCATCCGGCCTGGGCATATCCCAGAGACAACTTCCGATAGCCCTGGGCATCCGGACGCGCCGCCAGCAGGCGCTCAAGTTCACTGAGCTCGCAGAGGAGTTCGAGGGAGGGTGAGGATTCGGCCATGCGTGGGTGGCCCATCACACGAAACGCAGAGCGATGGAATCAGGGGGGCCCTGCCAGTCAGACCTCTCCTGTCCTCGCCCTCCGGTTCGCGGAATACGGCGTACGTTTCACTGATCGGCTGCCCCGGCCGGGGCTTTAACCCTATCCGACAAAGAAGGCACAGAAGCCAACCCCCTCATTATGAGGATGAAACGATTCTGCGGCGCGGAGCGGCGGCCAAAAAATCGCCTTCTCATCCCCATTCGCCGCAGCGGGCTGGACGATCGACGCACCTCGGCCCACGTTCTGGGCATGTTCTCCGCACCAGGCGACTGCCCTCGCCGGCTCCTCTGCTCCGCCATGTTTGTCCTCGCTTCCAGTCCGGTCCTTGCCGCCGGCATGCCCTCCACCCGCAACCGCGATGAGATTTCCGCTGAGTTCAAGTGGGACTTCTCCGCCATCTACGCGAACTGGGAGACGTGGGAGGCCGCCATGAAAGCGGTCGAAGTGAAAATGGACGCCTACGCCGCGCGCAAGGGCTCGCTCGCCTCGGGGCCACAGGCCGTGCTCGAAGCCTACCTCGCCTCCGACGAAATCGGCATGGAGTCTTACAAACTCTACCGGTACCCGCAGCTGCAGCGCGACGTCGACACCCGCAATCAGGACATCGCCGGTCGTTTCCAACGGGTCGGCGCCTTGTTCGCCAAATTCGGCACCGCCACCGCCTGGTTCACTCCCGAGCTGCTGGCCATCCCGCAGTCCACGATGGAATCGTGGATCGCCGCCACGCCGGGTCTTGCCCCCTACGCCTTCTCGATCCTCGACAACTACCGTCAGCAGACGCACGTGCTCGACGAAAAGGGCGAACGTCTACTCTCGCTCGGATCCCGCTTCAACCAAACGCCGGGCGCCATCTTCACCGAGCTGAGCACCTCCGACATCAAGTTCCCCAAGATCACGCTGTCCGACGGGCGGGAAGTCACGGTCTCCCCGGGGCCCTACCAGCAGATTCTCTCCACGTCCTACCAGCAGGCGGACCGCGCCGCCGCCTTCACGGCCCATCTCTCCACCTACTCCGCCCAAGCCAATACCTACGCCGCCATCTACAACAGCATTCTGCAGCGCAGCTGGTTCTCCGCCCAGGCCCGGAACTATCCGACCACGCTCGACGCCGCGCTCGACAGCGACGCCATTCCGCCCGCCGTGGTGCAGACGCTGGTCGACACCGTCCGCGCCGGCACCGCTCCGCTCCAGCGCTACCTCAAGTTGCGCAAGAAACTGCTCGGACTGGAGAACTACCATCTCTACGACGGGTTCATCCCGGTCTACAAATCGGAACGCACCTACCCGTACGCCTCCGTCCGCGACCTCCTCATCGCCTCGGTCGCCCCGCTCGGCGAGGACTACGTGTCCAAGTACCGGCAGTTCGTCTCGGGCGGGCGGATCGACGTCTACGAAAACGAGGGCAAACGCAGCGGCGCCTACTGTGCCGGCGTGTACGGCGTCGGTCCGTACCTGCTGCTCAATTACAACGATACGCTCGACGCCGTCTTCACCTTCGCCCACGAGGCCGGCCACGCCATGCACACGGTGCTCTCCTACGAGAGTCAGCCGTTCGTGACCTCCAGCTACACGATCTTTGTCGCCGAGGTCGCCTCCACGATCAACGAGCGCCTGCTGCTCAACCGGCTGCTTGAAACCACCACGGACCCGAAGGAGCGCTTCCTTTTGCTCCAGCACGCCGTCGATGCGATCCGGGATACGTTCTACTCGCAGGTCATGTTCGCCGACTACGAGCTCCAGGCCCACCGCCGCGTCGAAAAGGGCGAACCCATCACCGCTTCCGTGCTGTCCGGGATCTACCGCCAGCTGCTCACCGACTACTATGGTGACGCGGTCACGGTCGACGAGCTCTACCAGTACAGCTGGGCGCGCATTCCCCACTTCTTCAACACGCCATACTATGTCTACCAGTACGCCACGTGCTTTGCCTCGTCGGCCCAGCTGTTCAAGGCCATGACCACGGGGCCGGCGGGCGCACGCGCCGCCGCCACCGAACGCTACCTGACCCTGCTGCGCAGCGGCGGCAATGACCATCCGATGAAGCAGCTGCAGAAGGCCGGGGTCGACCTGACCCAGCGCGGCACGGTGCAGGCCGTGATCGACCAGCTGGACGAGCTGGTCACGCAGATGGAGGTGGAGGCCGCCCGCATCGCCCAAGCCGACGCCGCTGGACGCTGACGACGCGAATCTCCCGCCGCCACCCCTCGCTCCCAGCTATGGGAGCACGTCCCGCCCCCGGAGCGAGGGACCGCTCGCCGCAGTGTCATCCGCCCGATGACACTCCCCTCCCGCGCTCCCACGCACCCCACTCGACGACCGCAACAAAGTGTCATCCCTGCGATGACACTTTGTCCGGACCGCAAGAAGAGGGCGGGTGGCGAATGTCATCGGCGGGATGACACTGGGTGGGGGGCCAGCGCGAGGGCCCTCATGGGACGGCCTGGAGGGTGACCACAAACTCGGTGACGCCGGGCGAGGTAAGCTCGATGCGGTGGCCGGCGCTGAACTCGGACGACACGCTCGTCATCGCACGGGTGACCACGGCGGGCGCGGCCGGCGATACCGGGATGATTCGAAGGTTCCCCGCCATGATGGTGCCGTCACTCTGCACCACCGGGGCGGCCGGTACGTGCAGCTGCCACACCGCCTGCACTCCTGCGGCCACGGTAAAGCGGTCCCGCACCTGCAGCTCGTGTTGTGCCCGGCGGTAGATCAGGGTCCGGCGCCACTGGGAAACCTGGCTGGAGCGTCGCGAGTAGGCGGGTGTGAGGTCGGCGTCGATCTGCACCACCCCGGACGCATCGGAAACGGTTCGGCTCGAAACAGACTCGTTCTGGGGCACCGTGGCGCCGGAGGCGACGAACCGCATGACATTGTGCACGTCGACGCCCTGGTTGATGCCGCTGCGCGACCAGATGTTGCTGGTCACCGCCAGCCAGGTGCCCTTGAAGAAGCTGAATCCTCCCTGCTCCTGCTGGGCATGGGACTGGTCGTAGGGACCGGCAACGCACGCGAGCCAGCTGGCGGACGTCGTCCAATCGCTGCGGGCGAAGATCGCTCCCACGCCGGTGGCGTCGTAGAGCAGCGCGGTCGGCGCCTGCTCCACCTGTCCGCCGGCCATGAGGTCGTACCGGAAGTTGTAGTTGTAGCGCATCCGTCCATAGACGAAGCCGCTGCCGCCGTCGCTCACGCCGACATGGTTCAGCCACCACACGGCCCGGCCCGCCTGCGGCTGGCCTGCGCTCAGAGTCATCGCCTCCTGCATGAGCTGGCGCTGGTAGTCGAACATGAGGGGGAGCGACGAGCGGGCCTGGTCGCCGATCGGCGCATAGTATTCCCGCGTCGGCACGGTGGCGTGCAGCCAGTAGTCGATGGAATCACGGGTATGCGACGTCAGCGCCGCCAGATCCTCGCCGGTCGACGCCTTCCAGCTCCGGTGATTTTCGAACAGGTTCTTGTGCGCGGTGCCGTAACCGGTGCCTTCGCGGGATCCGCCGCCGGCCAGGAGCTGATAGTAGGCAATGAGGGGGCCATACTTGCGGGTCTGCAGGAAGGTGAACCACGCGGGGTTCTGGCTGACCAGGGCCCACTGCTGCGTCGCCTTGAGAAAACTGAAATGGTAGTTGTTGCCCGGATCATCAATCGACCATCCCGACCATGGAGCCGAGCGGGATCCCCAGCGCGCGCTGGAGGGGTTCCAGACGTTGAACAAGGTCTGCTCCGCGAACGCCGTCCAGGCGGCTCGCTCGTCCGCGGTCAGAAGCGCGTACGCATAGTCATACGTCAGCGCGAGCTGCTCCAGGTAGTGCCCCACTTCCAGATAGGAATCCCCGGCAATGATCGGGTTCGTCCCCGCCGCTATGCGCTGATTCTCTGACGCCACGTAAAGGCGGATCATGCGTAGGGCCTGCTGCACGTAGGCGGGATTGAGCGTGAGGTGGTACATGACCACGGAATCCACCGCTGAGTATCCGTAGTTGGACCGGTTCAGGGCCGTCACGAGGTCCTGGTAGCTCGCGTTGGCGGCCAGTCCGGCGGTCACGGCGACCGCGTTGTCCACCTGCGCTTTCAGTCGATTGAAGGCCGCGGAGCCTACGCCCGCCGCTTCGTAGTCGGCCAGCGAAACATACGGGCGCGCGGTGGGCAGCTGGTAGGTAAAGCCGGGATAAGCACCACCCGGTGCCACCGTCGGCGTCGGCGTCGGGCTCGGTGTGGGGGTCGGCGTCGGCCGCAACGTGGGCGTCGGCGTGGGCGTGGGTCGCGGAGTCGGCGTTGGCGTTGGTACCGGTGTCGGTGTGGGTGTGGGCCTGGGGGTGGGTGATGGCGTTGGGGTCGGCGTTGGGCTGGGTGTCGGGCGCACGGTCGGGGTCGGCGTCGGGCTGGGACTCGGCACAGGGGTGGGGCTCGGCGTCGGCTGGGGGGTGGGGGTTGGCGCGAGGGTAGGAACCGGGCTGGGAGTGGGAAACGGGGTCGGACTCGGAGTGGGTGTCGGCGCCAACGTTGGGCTCGGGGTGGGCGTCGGTGTGGGAGCGATCGAGGGCGTGGGCGTGGGCACAGTGGTCGGCACCGGGCTCGGCGTCGGCGTAGGTACGAGTGTCGGTGTCGGTGTCGGTGTGGCGGTGGGCGTGGGCGTGGGGCTCGGCGTCAGGGTCGGGGTAGGCGTCGGCTTGGCGGTTGGGGTCGGCGCAGGCAGGGTGCGTACCGTCCACTCACCGGAAAACCGTTCATTCCCCGCCGCATCGCGGCTGACAGCTTGGAACCGGTACTGGGTGTTGGGCCGCAGGTCAGTCACCTCCACCATATGCTCGAGGGTCGGCGTGGTGGACGGGACCGTACTTCCGTCCATCGTACGGGATCGTCCAAAACGCACGCGATGGGTGGTCGGCTCGTCGGTGAACCAATGGACGGTCACCGTCGTCGACCCGATCTGTGTGAGGCGGAGCTCTCGAATCCGCGGTTTCGTACCATCAACAATGATCGTATCAGAGACCGGCGTCACCGGCAGCCACGGGCCGTTGCCCGAGGAACCAAATTGGACGTACACCGCCTGGACGCCATCCCCCGCCGCGAGCGTCATCTCTGCCTGCGATGCGTACACCCGGGGAAACCCCCAACTCACGCCATCGAGCGAAAAGCGCATCATGCGAGGAAGCTCAAGGTCACCCGCGGAGAGGGACAACGTCACGCGCTGATGGGAGGTCAATAGTTCCCCCTCATTGATTAGTACACTGGGCGCCGCGGCCCTGGCCGCGGCGCCGGTCAGGCACGCCACCACGAGCGCCATCCCGGTCGTGAACAACCGTCGTCTGCGCCAGACGATTTGCGCCAAGGCGACCGAGACAGGAGAGCGTGAGATCACGGGAGGGAGGGTTGGAGAGACGATTCCTCGACGCGACCGATGAAGGTTGCCTCGATGGAAACAACCTCGCACGTCCGTCACGGAAGTGGCGGTGGACCGCGAGTCAAACCCTTGGTTCGACCCGCCCCCGGCTTTTACCCTCCGCTTACAAACGCGGTGCCGCCGGCTTGACCGGGGGGGCCCAGGCGTGCACGCCCCGGGTGTTGAGGGCTCGTCGGTAGACACGATCGCCGGTGGACACAAAGAGCTGGTCCAGGCGTTCGCCTCCCAGCGCCACCGCCCAGGCCCTGCCTCCGGGCACCGGCAGGATCGCATTCACGCGACCGGCTTGATCGCAAATCTGGATGCCCAGATGGGTCGCCACATAAAGCCGGCCTTCCGCATCACAGGCCATGCCCCGAGCACCCGATGCTTCCGCCGTATCCGGCTGGTGCAGCCAATAGTAGCGCTGGCGGTGCGCCAGGGACCCGTCGGGTTGAATCTGGTAACTGACCACCCAATGGGATTGCTCCTCGCTCGCATACAGAAGGGTCTGGTCCGGCGAAAGGGCCAGCCCGCCCGCGACCGGAGCCGCGTCGTCGACCACCCGCTTCGATCCGTCCGGCCGCAGGCGCCAGAGTCGCGCCGGGGTGCCTGCGGTCCCGGACTCCAGCGCGTAACCATCTCCTTGGTACAAACTCACCAGGTCGCGGGCCGCGAGGTCCTCCGCCACGAGGGAAGCCGCCCCGTCGGGTCCGAGTGCCACCACCCGACGCGCATCCGTCATGATGTGCCGCAGCCGGCCATCAGCCCCAAAGGTCACCGCTCGTCCGCCCAGGCTCTCAACCGGGAATTCCACCACGCGTCCCTCGCGCCCGACCCGGTGGCTGAGCCCGGAATGAGTGTCGGAAAACACGAGTTCGCCCTGGGGGCTGACGGCCAGCGATTCAACCGCACCAAATCCCCCGGCCACCAGGCTCCACCCCTCGCCGGGACGGAGCAGCGCCGCCAGCATGGGATTGCGGGTCGGACCGGCCGGCGTCACGGCTGCGGGCCAGTCGCGCCAGAGCCAGCGGATCGCATCCGGAAACACCGCGGTGCCGTGCCGTCCATTGTGCCCTCCTTCGCCCCAGACGTGCCGGGTATCGTAGCCGGAAAACGCCAAGGCGCGTTGCAGGGTCTGGTTGGCCATCCACCAATCTCCGCCGTAGATGTTGAGGTCATTGGATCCATCCTGCAGGAAAATGCGGAGCGCCTTGGGCTCGGTCTTGCGTACGAGCGTGGCATAACCATCGCCTCCGCGCAGGCCGACGTAGGTGCCGATCGCACTGAACACGCGGCTGAAGGCATCGGGTCGTTCCCAGGCCGCGGTGAACGCCGCGATCGCCCCACTGCTCGATCCCCCGATCGCACGGTCGCGTCCCAGGTGGGAAAGTCGGAGGGGGCGGCCGTCCGGCGCCGCGCGCGTCTCCACCGCGGGCAACAGCTCGTCCAGCAGGAAACGCGCGTAGGCCTCTCCGAGGCCGTCGTACTCCAGGCTGCGGTTGAATCGGTCCAGCGCCGCGGCGGGAGCGGCCGCCTTGACCACGCCGGGACGGACAAAGACACCGATGATGACCGGGATCTCTCCGCGTGCGATCAGGTTGTCGAACACGACCGGTGCGTTCCATTGCACACCGTCCTGGTTGACATAGACGCAGGCCGGGGTTTCCGGGCGGTACTGCTTGGGCACATACACCGTCACCTCGCGACTCGTGCCCGGAAAGATGCGGGACCCGGAGAACTCGAACTTGATCAGGTCGCCGACCGGCACCCCCGGCTGCACGAGCGAGTCCGGATGGGGCGGGTAGGATTCGGCCGGGGCCTGCGAGGGAACCGCGGGCGCGGGAGAGGGAGACGCTGGCGCGGCAGCCTGGCCCTGAGCCGAAGCCAGGGAGACCAGAAGCAACGCAGCGAGACACACGGGACGAAGAGGAAGGGGCATAGGAACGGGGCTCCGACAACACCGAAGCATTTCAGGGAAAACGCAATCCCAGCCCGGATACCGGAACGGGGGTTACGTCTCCGCTTCCTCGTCGGCCGTCCGTCTCTGTCCTTCGCTCTGCGTGGTCCTGTCGGACCGGCCGTGCGCAACCGGCGTCGACGCCGCGGGGACGCGCCCAGGGCCACAGCGCCGGGTCATCTAGATTCCACCCGGTGACCAACGCCCCTCCTCCACCTCAATGACCCACCTCCAGCGTCCGATGACCTCAGCCCCCGAGCAGTTTCTTGGACATGGGGATTGCGCGCTGCTGCCCATGGGAGCCACAGTGCGCGTCGCGGATGAAATACTTGATTTTGATCGTGCTGATTGCGGGCATCATTTTGGGCGGACTCGCCTTCCTGAAACTGCGCTCGGAAAACCCCGCGCCCAAATCGCGCGACAAGCGACGGTAAGCGTCGAAGGGCGCCGCGGTTTTGCGAGCGCCCCGGCCTCTTTTCCACCAGAGCGTTGGATGATCAGGCGGCGTGAACCAGGTTCGGCCGCGAACCTTCCCCGTGCAGACGCTCCCGGTAATCGCTCGGGGCCTCACCGGCCACCCGGCGAAAGACGCGGTTGAACTGGGAGAGGGACTGGAAGCCCGCCTCGAACGCCGCCTCGCTCACCCGGGTGTGCGGGTTGAGCAGGAGGTCTTTGACCTTTTCGATGCGCACACGGGAGAGGTATTCCACAAAGGTCAGGCCGGTCGCCTTCTTGAAGACCTTGCAGAAGTAGTACGGACTCATGTTGACCGCCTTGGCCACCTGCACCAACGACAACTCTTCGCCCTGATGCGCGGCGATGTAGGCCCTCGCCTTGGTCACCGGGGGCGCCTCAGCCGTCGCCTGCTGCACCATCAACTGGTTGCTGAGACTGGAGAGGTGTTGCGCGAAGATCGTGATCAGACGGAGGATGGAGTCGTATTGAACCTTCGGCAGGACCCGCGTCTTGAAGTAGGCGGTCTCCAACTCCTTCGTCTCCACCGGAGTGCCCCACTCCGCCAACTGGCGGGAGGTGCGGGCGAACTGCTTCGCCGTGGGCGCATGCAGCAGAATCTGGCCGGTCTGCAGGTAGGCCAGCACCTTCGCGCCCATGCGGATCGGCACGGCTGACTCACTCAAACCGGCAAAACACTCGACCGTGCAGACGTCCTCATGCGATGCGTCCTCAATTTTCTGCTGAACCTGCAGGCAGGCCGCGCACGACTTGTTCATCGCCGCCATGATCGCGCAAAAGGCGTTGCCCTGGCGGGCGCCGTGCATCGGGCTTTCGAACGAACCCGCCGTCCGCATGACCAAGGGCAGACCCGTCGCCGTTTGAAACGCCTTCTGGTACTCGCGAAAAATGTCGGACCGGCGCAGATTGGCGACAGTTTCTTCCAGTTGTTGTGCGGTGGCTCCCGTGTGGGCGGAGGCGAGTGCGGTTTCCATGCGCCTACCCTAGCACTTCTGCAGATTTCTGGATATTGGTGTCGCGGCGATATCTCGATAGGGAAATCTCCTATGTCCCGGACGCACCGCTCTGCTCCCCTCACCTCCCGGGAATCTCCTAACGTCCCATCCCTCAATCTCCCACCGGGACGGGCACGATCCACCCTTGCGTGCCGGCGAGGCGCACCGTAACCGTCTCCGAAAGCGGCGATGACTCCCCACTCCGACCTCTCCACGGAAGACCTGCGCGCGCGGGTGGCAGCCCTCGAGCGCGAACTCGCCGAGGTGCGGGGAGCGGGCAGCCGGGCGGGCGTGGACGCCGCGAGTCTCGATCACGACCTTTCGGAGCGGCAGCGCCTGGACCGCGCCTTGGTCGCCACCCTCGCGGAGCTGCGCGATATCAAGGCCGCCCTCGACGAGCATTCCATCGTCGCCATCACGGACGCCCAGGGGCGGATCACGTACGTCAACGACAAGTTCTGCTCGATCTCGCAATACTCGCGTTCCGAACTCCTCGGCCAGGATCATCGCATCATCAACTCCCGCCACCATCCGAAGGAGTTTTTCCGCGATCTCTGGAAGACGCTGCGCTCCGGTCAGGTCTGGCACGGCGAAATCCGCAATCGCGCCAAGGACGGCAGCCTTTACTGGGTCGACACGACGATTTTTCCGCGGCTCAACCCGTCCGGAGAACCTGAACAGTTCATCGCCATCCGCACGGACATCACCCAGCGGAAAAACGACGAAAACAACCTGCGTCGCTTCGCCTCCGACCTCGCGGAGCGCAACAAGGAACTCGAGACCATCGTCTATACGGTGTCGCACGATCTGCGGTCTCCCTTGGTGAACGTCCAGGGTTTCAGCAAGCAGCTGTCCCGGGCCTGCGAGCGGATCCAGGAAACCATGGCCGCGTCCACCGATGGCACGTTGGCCGTCGCGGACCTTCGGACCGCGGTCACGACCAGCATCCCTCAATCCCTGCGCTTCATCCACGCCGGTGTGGGCAAAATGGAGATGCTGCTGGCGGGGCTGCTCAAATACTCACGATTGGGACGCGTGGCCTTGACGATCCGTCCGCTCGACATGAACGCCATGCTGGCGGACATCATCGCCGCGATGACGTTTCAAATCAACGAGGCGAAAGCCAGCGTGCAGATCGATCCCCTGCCAGCCTGCCTCGGCGATCTCGGGCAGACCAACCAGATCTTCGCCAACCTGCTCGACAACGCTCTCAAGTACCGGTCGCCGGAACGGGCCCTTCGCGTCCGCATCTCCTCGCGGACCGACGGGTCGCAGGTGATCTATTCCGTCGCCGACAACGGCATCGGCATCGCCCCCGACCACCAGGCCAAGGCCTTCGAGATCTTTCACCGCCTCAACCCTCAGGCCTCCCCTGGCGAGGGCCTCGGCTTGACGATCGCCCAACGGGTGGTCGAACGCCAGGGCGGGCGGATTTGGGTTGAGAGTGAAGAAGGGGTCGGATCCACTTTCCATGTATCGCTACCTAGTTGCGAGCACCTCTCCCCACGAGACGCATGAGCACTCCTCCGGTAATCCTGATTGTTGAAGATGACGAAGGTCACGCCATTCTCGTCCGCGAGAACCTTGAGCTGGCCGGGCTGAACAACCGGATCGAGCACTTCTCGGACGGCCAGGCCGTCTTGGACTTTCTCTTTCGTCACGGCCGCGGCCAGGTCCGGGAGCACGAACAAATGTACCTCGTGTTGCTCGACATTCGTATGCCCAAGGTCGACGGCATCGAGGTCCTGCGCCGGATCAAGGAGGACCAGGAACTGCGCAAGCTGCCGGTCATCATGCTCACGACCACCGACGACATGCGCGAGGTCCAGCGGTGTCACGAATTGGGCTGCAACGTCTACATTCAAAAGCCGGTCGACTACGACCGGTTCGCCGAAGCCATCCGGCGGCTGGGACTTTTCATCACGCTGCTGCTCGTCCCTCCGGTCAACGGAGCGCGGGCCTAACCGGCCCCCGACGTCGCCATCGTGGAGCCGCCTCCTGCACCTCGGCACATCCTGGTCGTCGACGACGACGAAGGGCTGCTCGTGCTCATGTCGGAGGTGTTGCAAGCCGAGGGGTTCCAGGTGACCACCCTCGACTCGGGAGCGCGCGCCTTCGACTGGCTGGTCGAGCACACGCCCGACCTCATGCTGCTCGACCTGAAAATGAAGGAGGTCGGCGGCACCACGCTGCTCAAGCGCCTGCGCCGGGAGGATGCCCCGGTTCCATTCGTGGTCGTCACCGGCCAGGGTGACGAAAAGATCGCGGTGGATCTGATGAAGCAGGGGGCCCTCGACTATGTGATGAAGGACTCCGGTCTACTCGACCTGCTCCCCGGAGTGGTCAAACGGGCGCTCGAAGCCACGGATCGCGACCGGGCGCTGGCGGCCGCGCAGAGCCGGCTGCGCGACAGCGAAACCCGCTTTGCCTCCGCCGTCGCCGCCACCCTGGACGGAGTCTGGGAAGTCCGGTTCCCGGGTTCCGACTCCTACTTCTCCGCCCGGTTCGCCGCGATCCTGGGACTGAAGCCGGAAGAGCTGCCGCAGACCTTCACCAGCTGGGAATCCCGGCTGCATCCGGAGGACAGGGTGCGCTTCCTGGATTCGTATCAGGCTTTCCTCGACGGCGAGGGTTCCAGCTTCAGCAACGAGCACCGGCTGCGCCATCAGGATGGAACCTACCGCTGGGTGCTCGCGCGCGCCCTGCTGGTGCGCGACGCCGAGGGCAAACCGCTGCGTTTGACGGGGGCGTTGACCGACCTGACCGAGCGCAAACAGCTGGAGAAGGAAGTGCTGCGCATCAGCGACCGGGAGCAGTGGCGCATTGGACAGGACTTGCACGACGGTCTGGGCCAGCAGTTGACGGCAATCGAGTTCATGTGCCAGTCCCTGCGCGCGGACATCGCGACCGCCCGCCCCGACCTGGCCGACCAGGTGTCGCGGATGTGCCAGTTTCTGCGCGACGCCATCTCCCAGACGCGCTCGCTCGCGCACGGGCTGACGCCTTTCATGCTGGATGCCACCGGCCTGCAAGCCGCTTTGTCCGAGCTTGCCCAGCGCACGCATTCGCTGGGTCGGGTGGCCTGCCGGTTCGAATGCCCCTCACCTGTGCTGTTCAAAGACAGCGAAGTGGCCGGACACCTCTATCGTATCGCCCAGGAAGCCGTGGGCAACGCGCTGAAACACGCCGGCGCCTCCGAAATTGTGATCTCCCTGGCCGCACGGGATGACATCGTGCGGCTCGAAATCGCCGACGACGGCCGCGGTCTTTCCCGGGTCCGCAAATCCGTGCAGGGCATCGGTCTGCAGGTCATGCGCCATCGGGCCAATGCCATCGGCGCGGATCTCACACTCGACACCAAACGGGGACAGGGTTCCGGTGTGATTTGTACCCTGCGCCGTCCGGCCACCGCGACACCCGCCCCCTGACGTTTTCACCAGCCCCCTCCGCTTCCGCCCACCGCACCCAGGTCCCGACCCACCCGCCTTCTGGCCCGAGCGCGCTTTGAACCGGCGCACGTCTCCGCCATGCCCACCTCCAAGCTTCCCCCACCTGCCCCCACTGCACCCCTCGCTCCTGCGTCGCCCCACCCCGGCGGCCGGCAACGTGTTCTCGTGGTGGACGACCATCCCTTCATGCGCGCGGGCCTTGGTCAGCTCATCGACAAACAGCCCGACCTCTGTGTCTGCGGCGAAGCGGGCGATCCGGCGACCGCACTGCAGTGGGTATCCAAAAATCCTGTCGATCTGGTCCTGTCCGACATCACCATGCCGGGCCGCAGTGGGATCGAGTTCATCAAGGACCTGCTCGCCCTCAAACCGAAGCTGGCGATCCTGGTGGTGTCGATGCATGACGAAACCCTCTACGCCGAACGCGTGCTCCGCGCCGGCGGTCGCGGGTATATCATGAAGGAGGCGGGCGGGGAGGCCCTGCTCGCAGCCATCCGTCAGGTTCTGTCCGGCGGCATCTACGTCAGCACGCAGATTTCAGCCAACATTCTGGAGGCGATGTCCGGACGGAAGCCGCGCGGCTCCTCCTCGCCCATCGAAAAACTCACCGACCGCGAATTCGAGGTGTTCAAACTCATCGGCGAGGGCAAAAGCACGCGGGAAATCGCCCAGCAACTGGGCTTGAGTTCCAAGACGGTCGACGTGCATCGGGGGCACATCAAGGAAAAGCTCGACCTCAAGGATAGCACCGCCGTCGTCCGCCACGCGGTGCGCTGGGTCGAAACGCAACGGGTCGGCTGAACTGGTCGGCGCTGCGCGCGGTTCGCGCCGGCGCGCGCTAGTCGCCCTGGCTTGACCGGCGTTTCGGCATGCGGAAGAGGGCATCCACCACGGTGTTCACCATCTCGTCGGTCGACTTTCCGCCAAAGGGTGCACGCTGCAGATAGGCCTGCGCCATCAGCGCCTGGGTGACCGGGTGCCTCAGCTCCGCCCGGACTTCCACCAGGTAGGTGCGAAAGTCCCAGGCCCACCGATCCTCATAAATCAGAACGGCCTCAATGCCCTTTTCCGGCATCATGGTCAGGGGTCCGGCCTCGGCCTCAATCCCCTTGGCTTGCAACGCACGCACAAATCGATCGCGCACATTGTTGTTATCCGCCAGGCGACGCTCGACAAAGACGCGCTTGATGTTCGCGAGTTCCACGCCGGGCGCCGCTTGGTGCGTCAGGGTCGAACAACCGGCGAAAAACGGCGCGAGGACGGCAAGAAAGACGAGCGCTTTGATCATGGTGCGTCTGGGGAGAGACACCGATCTGTGCCCAAGGTCGCAACGCAATTCAAACCAATGCGCTGACCGTCGGAGCGGTTCCGGCCGGAGTTGGCCCGCCCGCGTTCAGCGATCGATCTCCATCAAATCCTGCATCTCGGCCGCGCGGGCCCGCACGTCTTCTGCCAGCGCCTGCAGGCGGGCGAGGTCCAGGCCTAGCGGTTCGAGGCACGCCGGATCCACCTCAGGAATTTCCTCACCCTGCGGCAAGCAGACCACCGACCGCACCCACTTGGCGGCATAAAGCAGGCAGGCCAGTCGCTTCGACGGACCGGCGTCCAAGGGAGCATACTGGCAACGAATGGCTTCCACCATTTCGGGAGGGAACTCCCAGCGCTGCAATAACAGGGCGCCCACGTCGGCGTTCGTGAAACCTAACAGGGCGCGCTCGCTCCCGGTGTACTCCTTGGGAAAGGGACGGCAGGCCAGTCCCAACGTCGGTTCATTCCGAAGCGCCCATCCATCGATCGCCACCATGCCGATCTGATGCAAAAGTCCGAGGGTATAGCCTGTTTCGCGCGACTCTCCCGTCTCGGTCGC
The DNA here is from genome assembly GCA_016794625.1 of Opitutaceae bacterium. Taxonomy (GTDB): domain Bacteria; phylum Verrucomicrobiota; class Verrucomicrobiia; order Opitutales; family Opitutaceae; genus UBA6669. The sequence continues at coordinate 56,516 of JAEUGY010000066.1, read as the reverse complement.
AAGCATCTCCGCCGCCAGGCCTCCCACCACCGAGTATCGCCACAGGGTGTCGCTCTCCAGGTTGTAAGTAGTCAGGGGCCGCACGAGGACCTGCGCGGCCACCGCGTGCATCACCATGTCGTAAACTCCTTGGAAGCCCACGCGTCCCACCGCCTCATCGACCGAGGAACATCGCTCCCCCTTCGAGTAAATCGCACTGTTTGAGACCTGAAGCAAACGGGCAGCGATACCGGGCTCAATTCTAATCAGGCCAACGATTTCGTCGAGGGACGAGTTATCATCGCCGAGCAGGCGTCGCAGCTTCGGCAAAACCTTGGGGGCCGCAGGCAAATCGCGAACTTCCTGAACAATCTTGGCCGGCGTGAGCGGCGCGGACGAGTGAGAACCGGTGGACATAGGGCGTCATGTCGGGCATCGGACCACGCCGTCTAAACTGAAGACCCGTTTCCGCTCCCCGCGGACGGGCAATCCCGCCCCGGGACTTGCCAACGTCCGCAACGCCCCCAACGTGGGATACCTATGCATTTCGACCATCTTCAGGCCAGTCTCTCCGCCCCGCTGCCGCGTGCCGATGACGACGACGAGGACGACGACGAGACCGAAGGCGAAAAAGCCGGCAAGAAAGAGGGCGGCCCGGTGGGCATCCTGATCGCCAAGAAATTCATCGAACAGCGGAAGATCTTTCTCTGGGGCGCGGTCACCGACGCCACGGCCAAGCAGATCACCGAGACGCTGCTCTACCTTGAGGCGGTCGACCCGGGCAAAGAGATCACGTTCTACATCAACACACCCGGCGGCTCGATCACGGCCGGCATGGCCGTTTACGACACCATGAAGCTGATCACCTCGCCGATCACGGTCGTGGTGACCGGCATGGCCGCCTCCATGGGCTCGATCTTGCTCAGCGCCGCTCCCAAAGGCCGGCGTCTGCTCTACCCGCACTCGCGCGTGCTCATTCACCAGCCCTTGATCAGTGGACGCTTCAGCGGTCCCGCCACCGACATCAACATCCAGGCCCAGGAAATGGAAAAGATCCGTGCGGAACTGAACCAGATCCTCGCCGATGCGTCGGGTCAGCCGCTGGAACGCATCAACAACGACACCGATCGGGACTTCTACCTGAACGCCAAGGAAGCCATCGCCTACGGTCTCGCCGACCGGATCGTCGACAAGGTTTGACCGGTCTCCGCCCTGGCGCGTCAGCCAAACCGCGCTAGGGCAAGGGCCGCAATCCCTCAGCCCTGACCACCCAGGTGCCATCCTTGGGAATGCCGGGATGCTGGGTGGTGCAGCCATCCCACCCTTGGACCATGAGGGCCACCGCCGCCAGAAACGCGCCATTGGCGGGGAGGTAGACCGCGATCTCACGACGCCGGGATCCGGGCGGAGCCGACGGATCCATCTTCTCATCGCTGCGCTGCGGGCAGTGTCCATTCGGCAGATACCGGTTGTTCGGGCCGTCCCGAAGAAGGATCTCAACCGCGGTCTCCGGTCGTCCCAGACGCGCTGCGGTCATGGCGATCATCGGATAGTCCCAGCCCCAGATCTTCGTTTCCCAGTCCCACTCCGCCAGCACGGCATCAAGCGTTCGCTCCATGGTGCCGCGGTCGACGTCCGGCCCGCCGGGCAGGACCCCGAGGGGCATCAGCATCTCCGGATGATCGTGACGACTGTCGCGGCGGGTCCAGGTGTCGGGATGTGACTCGAGGGCAACGTACTTTCCGTCGCGCTGGGCCAAGGGCGGAAGGTGCGCCACAGCATGATCCCACGTCGGTTCGCGCGGCAGACCGAGCCGCTCACGCCACTGCTGCGCCACGCCGAGCGCCCATCGCCAGTAGGCCAGCTCAAAGGTCGGATTCTGACTCGTCGCCGGATCATGGATTTCCTGCACGATCCACAGCGGAGGGCCAAGCCCATAGACACCGCGCGCAGCGTCCCAATGGAGCATGCCCGCGAGGGTTTCCGCCGTTTCGAGCACGAGGTCGCGGTAGGTGGCCAGCAGCTCGGGTGTGGGGCGGTTCCGATACAACAACTCCGCCAGGTAGATGGGATGGGGTTGATTCCAGACAATGAGCGGATTGCCGCCGGGGCTCTCCCGCAGATCCGGGCCGGTCATCTTGGCCCAGCGGGCACCGGGCAATCCGCGACTCGCCGCCAACCGGCGCGCCGCCGGCAGTTGCGCGCGATACCACGACAGGTTTTTCTCCAGCGCCGCATCCTGCCCCCACAGCGCGAAGTGCGCCGCATGCCACCAGATCATCTCGGTGTGATGCTTTCCATACCAGGTGTTGCAGGTGAGGCCGCTCTCCTGGGGCGGCACATCCCCGACGAGCTGCACGGCGGCGAGATAACGCGACAAGACCACGCGTCGCTCGAGTTTCATCGCGAGGGGATTCGTGCTCCCGGAAAAATCGACCGCCGCCGTCGTTTGCCAGAAGGAGGTCCACGCCTTCGCGCTGGCCGTCAGCAGGGCGTCCACCGACGCACCTGCCACGGCCTCCGACTCGTCTGAGGAAAAGCCTACCGTGAAGGCGAGCTCCCGTCCACCCATCGGAGGTGTCTCGATCAGAAAGGCATGTGCTCCCGCCTGGCGCAACGGACGGCTGACCGCCACATGATAGGTGGTCGCGCCCACCGTCCGGCGAACGACCGCTCCACCCCGCGCGCCGTCCCGCAGCTCGGAACGATGCCGGTCGGGCTGGCTCCAATCGAAGCCCGGGGTGTTCTTGACTGCCGGATCGTGACCGCGTGGGAACGCGAGACGTACTCGCAGGCGCCCGCGCTCGACCCACTCGGATGTCACCCGGACCCCCACCGTGTCGCTCGCGGGATCGCACACCGTAACCACCGTCACGGGCACTCCGCCGAGATTGAACCGGCTGGTCAGCACGCCGCGCCAGAGGTCGAGCACCTGATCAGGCGACTCAATGTCCGCCGGCGAGAGCGGGGATCCATCCGCCTTGTCCCACTCCAGCGCGAGCACACCCAGCGGGTGGCTGCGCGGATTCCGCCGCAACCATTCGCCGGCCGGGGTGCCCTGGCGGGTGGGAAATCCCAGGGTCCGCCCGTCCGCCATCCGGAAAGGTTGGTTGGTATCCGAAAGTTGGTACCCCTGCGGATTGTCGTCGGTCACCCAGCACCAGCGGGAAAGCGTTTCAGTCGGCACGCCGTGGCGATGATAGTCACCCGCCAGCGTTTGCAGGCCGGTGATGTCCGCGGTGAAGGCGAACCCACCGTTGCCCACGGTCAATGGGGCGTCGAAATCCACCGCGCGATTCACCGGGTGGTGACGAGAAACCCACGCCTCGCGATCGATCGGCGCGGCCCGGACCACCAGCACACAAACCAGCCCAAGCAGCAGAAATCGCGGTAACATGCCGGCGAACAAAACAGCTCCGACCCATCAGGTCACTCCGTGAATCCTAGATCTGGAAATCGTCTTTGCCGCTCGTCTCGTGCAGGCCGCATTCGCGCTTGAGGCCACCGAACCGCGTCTGCTCCTCGGTCATGCCGGCTTCCAATTTTGACGTACTATGCCAATCGCCAATGGAAACATACCCCTGATCCCAAAGCGGATGATAAGGCAGGCCGTGCTGAGTGAGGTAACGATGCACGCGGCGATTGTCCCAATCCAAGATGGGGTGCACCTTGGTGACCTTGTTCTGCACCTGGGCCACCCGCAGCGTTTCCCGGGTACTCGCCTGCGAACGACGCAGTCCGGCCAGCCAAGCCGTGGCCCCCAACTCGCGCACCGCCCGCTCCATCGGCTCAACCTTGTTGATGAAATTGTAGCGCTTGAGCCCTTCGAGGTCCTTTTCCCAAAGTCGACCATAGACCGCCTCCTGATGCGCCGCCGTCATGGCAGGCACAAAGGTCTTGAGGTTGAGCCCAAGTCGGGTGGTCAAATCTGCGGCAAACCGGTAGGTTTCGGGAAAGTGATACCCCGTATCGATGAAGATCACCGGGATCTTCGGAACCACCTGTGTGACCAAGTGCAGCATCACCGCCGACTGGATCCCAAAACTGGTCGTCAGCACCAACTTCTCGCCAAAGGTCTCCACCGCCCAACGCACCCGATCCTCGGCACTCCCCGCCTCCAGATCCACCGCGGAAAACGCGGATCGAGTAGGGTCGGCGAGGACATGCATTGACTTAAGATAGCAGGAACGCCGGAAAAATCTAGTTCATACATCTATAAGATCATGATTCAGCTGTAGGCATTCTTAAGCCTCTTAATTGGAATTGATTATCCGGTTTTCCGCCTCGACGTGGATTGCATGTCACAGGCTTTGGGCTCGCAATTGCGTCTTGTCCGTTCAAGTCTGTCGGCCCGTCGCGCGCTTCAGTCCTTCTCCCATCTTATGAACCTTGGCCGCTGGTGCTTGGTCGCGTCCCTTCTGCTGAATGGAGCCTTGGCCGCGGTTGTGGTCCTGCGAAGCCGCAACACACCCAGCCCCTCGGTCGAATCCGCCGCGCCCGCCTTCCGCCCGAACGGCCCGGGATCGGCCGCCTCGGCATCACTAGCGGCCACCGTGATGAACGTGCCGCAGGTCCCTTGGGAGCACTTCGACACCACCGACCTGAAACTCCTTGCCGCACGCCTTCGGCATGCGGGGTTGAGCCGGCAGGTCGTCGCGGCCATCGTTCAGCTGAAGGTACGCGCCGCGTTTGACGCCAAACGGGTCGCGCTGGCACAGAGTCTGCCGCAGTATCCGTACTGGCGTGACGCACCCGGCCGTTCACGAGACATTGAGTTTTCCGCGGGCATGAAGACAATCGCCCGGGAGGAAGCCGATGTGCTGAGCGCCACACTGGGAGACGATGGAGTCGACCTCTCGCCCTGGGAGGACCTCGAACGATCTCGGAGGTACGGCGACGTCTCGCGCCAGACCGCCCGCCAAATTCAACGCATCGACGAGGACTACCAGGACCTTCTGGCGCAGGCCCGTTCACAACTGCTGCGAACGCCTCTTCCGGAGTTTCGTGAGCGGCTCGCCCTGCTCGAGTCGGAACGACGCAAGGACCTCGCAGCCATTCTCAGTCCCGAGCAGCTGGACGCCTACGAGATGCGCACGTCGTCCACCACCGCCCGGATACGTGGATCGACCGCCGCTTTGGACCTGAGTGAAGACCAGTTCACCGCGATCTACCGTTTGCAGAGGGCCTTTGACGATCAGTACAACCCCAGCAATACGAGCTTTGTCGGCACCCGCCCGGACGTGTCACCCGAGCAACGCGCCGCCGAGGCCAAGCTTAGCGCAGACATCAAGGCCGCCATCGGTCCCGAACTGGGCGCGCGCTACGAGCAGATGCGCAGTCCTGAGTACTTCACTACGCAGGCAGTGGTGAGCCGTCTTGGATTGCCCGCCACCAACGTCCCGCAAGTGATCGCCGTGCAGCAGGACATCGAACAACGGGCCGCCCAGCTCCGCACCGTTCCCGCCACGACCTTTGCGGACCGTCAGCGCCAGCTCGCGGCACTCGCCGCCGAGGCCAACCAGCGGTTGAGCCCGTTGCTTGGAGGGGACCGGGGAATCGAGACGTACAAGAAGAACGGGGGCTATTGGCTGCAGAATCTCACGCCTGTGGTCGTGCCAACTCCTTCTCCCTCGACCCCCACGACCCCTCCGCGGTGATCGAAACGGCCATGAAACGCATCTTCCTCGTCCTCTCGTTGGCCGGAAACCTCGTGTTGGCCTACACGCTCGCGCGGCAGGATCCCGCTTCCGCGCGGATTGCACCACCGCCTGCGACCCTTCCAGGTCCATCTCAGTCCCTTTCCGGAACCAGTGCTGAGCAAGCCGCCGCTCTCAACCTCACTCCCGTCGAGGCGGAAGCCCTTCGCAGATCGTTCACCGGGATATCCCACGTCGACCTGCGAACCTATGTGCAGAATCTTCGTGCTGCCGGCTGCCCGCCCGATCTGCTCCGTTTGCTGGTGCGTGCCCAGGCTGCCGATCCCTCAGCCGGAACCTCGGGACGATTGCAGCGCGAACGCCTTTCCAAACCTTACTGGAAGTACTCCGAATTCCCGAAAGAAGCCCTCGAAGCCGCGAACGCTGAATTCAAGGCCCAGCGCGCCCTGTTGAAGGAGTTGCTCGGCCCGGAAGAGATGTACGAACAGTCCGTCGAAAACACCTTGCGCCAAAACCGGATCGAGTTGGGCGGAGTGCCCGAAGACAAGCGCGCGCACGTTCGGGCGCTGCTCCGCGACTACGACGAACTCACGAATGAGATTATTCAGCAAGCGATTGCCCCGGGGGGGCCAGGACGCGTCATCCTGTTGCCCGAAGAGACCGAGCGACTCGCCTACCTGCAGGAACAAAAGTGGAAAGACCTCCAGGCCCTGCTGACAACGTCGGAGTTCGAAGACTACGCCGTCCGCTCCTCCGGCACGGCAAATTTCCTTCGTTCCCAATTGTCCGGCTTCAATCCATCCGAAGCGGAATTTCGCTCCTTCTACCGTCTGCTGGCTTCGTCCACCACCGTGTTCCCGCCCGATCCATTCGGCACACCCTCCAACTACGCCCAGCTTTACGGTCAACTCAATCAACTCCAGTCCCAGTTCATGGCCCAGCTCTCTCCCGAGCGGGCAGCAGATTACAAGCTGGCGACCGATCCACAGACGAGCTCGTTGGCCCGACTCGTCACGCAACTTGAACTGCCGCTGTCCGCGGCCCGCACCATCGCCACGACCCAGACCACGACACAGCAGCGCGCCGCGGAAATCCGACGCGACTCCTCGCTCACCCCCGAGACGCGCACCGCCCAGTTGGCGTCACTCGCCGCCGACGCCCGCGGCCGGATTTCGTCGATTCTGGGCGGCGACAGCCGAGTGGCCCTCTACGAGCAGCGCGGGGGTGGAAACTGGCTGAATACGCTGACGCGTCCATCGCCCACCGTCCGCCCTGCCCTGCCGCGCTAAGTGCGGCGAGTCGTAGCCTGGCGAACGAGTCCGTTCGCCGCATCGCAGCCCATCGTGTGACAGTACAAGCCCGCCCGGTTGTTTCCGAGGAGTTCGGCCGCAGCCGATACAACGCGTCCAAGGGTCGGAGCGCACGGCCGAAGTCTGAAATCAAAAGCAGGCAGCCAAACCCCGCTCTCCACTAGGGGACAGGCGAAACACACAAAGGGACAGGCGAACTACGACCCCCGATCAGCCACGATTGAGTCCGGCCCCCATCAAGTGGATTGCTGGCCCGTCATCCGGGCAAACGCAGGCTGCGGCGAGGAGGCCGAAACCTCGAGGCTCGGCCCGCCTCGCTTGCCACGGGGGCACCCCAAACGTAGCCTCAAAGCGCAGCCAAGAGTCGCTCGATTTCAGCCCGCTTCGCCTTCTGGTCGGCGAGCTGCTTGCGAGCGCCTTCGAGCACCGCGGGAGGGGCTTTGCTGACAAAGGCCTCGTTCGACAGGCGTGCCTCCGTGGCGGCGACGTGTTTGCTGACCTGATCGAGCTCCTTCGTCAGCCGCTGCTTTTCCGCCGCCGCATCGACCTTGATTCCGGTGTCGAGAAAGAAGGTGCCCAACGGCGTCACCATCGCCGGAAACGCCGGCTTGTCCGCCGTGCGCAACAGCGACGCCGCCCCCACCAACCGGGTGATCTTGGCCATGGAAACCGCCACCAGGGACCACTCCGCGTCGCCGGCCAGAACATGGAAGGTCACGTCGCGCTTCTGCGCCACGGCCTGATCCGCCTTCAGTTGGCGGGCCAGACTGGTCACTTGCTTCAGCGTCTCCACCCGGGCCGTAGCCTCGGAATCGATCCGGATCCCCAGTGAGGCGAGCTGAGCAGTGAGCCCGTCCGAGGTGCCAATCCGGGTCGATTGCAGGAACTCGCCGTCGCCGCCGTAGCCCAGCAGATGCCAAAGCTCTTCGGTGATGAAGGGGGCGAACGGCGCAAAAAGGAGCAGAAACTCGCGAATGACGAGATCCTGTACCGCCAGCACATGCGGCTGGGCGGCCGGATCTTGCACGCGGGTCTTGGCCACTTCGACGTACCAGTCGCAAAAGTCGTTCCAGAAAAAGGAATACAGGCGCTGGGTGGCACCCGCGAATTCGAAGTCGCTGAAGCCACGCTCCACGGTGCGCACGGTGTCGACTAAAGCGGCCAGCAACGCGTGATCGTCGTCGTCGAGCTTGGCCGGCACGAGGCGGGCGAAGATCGCCTCCGGCGACCGGTTGTCTGCCATCGGCCCGCTCATCTGGCGAAAACGGCATGCGTTCCAGAGCTTGTTGCAGAAGTTCTTTCCACTCTCGATGCGGTCCTCGTCGAACTTCACGTCCTGTCCCAGCGGCGCGATCTGGAGCAGGCCGAAGCGCAGGCCATCCGCGCCGTACTTGGCAATGAGATCGAGCGGATCGGGAGAATTGCCGAGCGTCTTCGACATCTTCCGCCCGGTCTTGTCGCGCACGATGCCGTTGAAGTACACATGCCGGAACGGAACCCGGCGGGCGAGTTCCTCGTGCGAGAGCGAGGCGCGATCGTCGCCGGTGAATTCAAGTCCCGCCATGATCATGCGGGCGACCCAGAAAAAGATGATGTCCGCCCCGGTCGCGAGCGTGGTGGTCGGATAAAAAGCGGAATAGTTCGCCTTCGCCATCGCCGACGGATCGGGCCAACCCAGCGTCGCGAAGGGCCAGAGCCAGGACGAAGCCCAGGTATCCAAAACGTCCTCCTCCTGTTCCCATCCCTGGGGGTCGGAGGGGCCGTCGAGCGACACGTGCACCTTGGTCGGATCAAGCAGGTCTGCCTCGGTCAGTTTCTCCCGGTCGATGCCCTTGCGGTACCACACGGGAATGCGATGTCCCCACCAAAGCTGACGGCTGATGCACCAATCCTGGATGTTTTCCAGCCAGTTAAGGTAAACTTTGCTCCAACGCTCCGGATGGAACTGGATGAGACCGTCTCGCACCACCTGTTTAGCCTCTTCCACCCGTGGATAGCGCAGCCACCATTGCTGGGTCAGGCGGGGTTCGATGGGCACACCGGCGCGCTGGGAATAACCCACGTTGTTTTCGTAGGGCTTTTCCTCAAGCAACGCGCCGCGTTCGCGCAGGAGCTCCGCTGCCTTCTTGCGACCGGCAAACCGTTCCATTCCGGCCAGCTCGGGACCGGCCGCTTCGTTGAGGGTGCCATCGGCGTTGAGTGCGTCGATGACCGGCAGGCGATGACGCTGGCCGATCTCAAAGTCGACTTTGTCATGCGCCGGAGTGACCTTGAGCACTCCAGCGGCAAACACCGGATCCACCGCCGCGTCCGCCACGATCGGCAGGGGCGCACGTTCCCCCAGCGGTCGCCAGACGTGCTGACCGACGAGGTGCCGGTAACGCGCATCGTCGGGATGCACCGCCAACGCCACATCTGCAGGAATGGTCTCGGGGCGTGTCGTCTCCACCACGAGGTGGGTGGTTTCGCCGGACGGAGTCACCAAGTCGTATCGGAGTTTATAGATGAAGCCCTTCGTCGGACGCATCTCCACCTCCTCGTCGGAAAGCGCCGTCAGAGAAGCCGGGCACCAGTTCACCATGCGCTTGCCACGATAAATGTGGCCCTTCCGAAACAGGTGGACAAACGACGTGAGCACCGCCCGGCTGTAGCCCGGATCCATCGTAAAGTGGGTGCGATCCCAATCGCAGGAACATCCCAGCTCGCGCAGCTGCTTTAGGATGATGTCACCCTTTTCGCCACGCCACGACCAAACCCGTTCGAGAAAGGCGTCGCGCCCAAGATCGCGACGACCCTTGCCCTCGGACTTCTTCAAGTGCTTTTCGACCATGGTCTGCGTGGCGATGCCCGCGTGATCCGTTCCCGGAATCCAGCAGGCCGCCTTGCCTTCCAATCGGGCCCGCCGAATGAGTGCGTCCTGCAGGGTGTTGTTCAGCACATGGCCCATGTGCAGAATACCGGTCACATTCGGCGGCGGAATGACGATCGTATAGGTTTCCTGGCCAGGCAATGCCTTGCCGGCAAAGCACTTGGCCTGCTGCCAGGCAGCATACCAGCGGGCTTCCACATCACGCGGTTCGTAGCTTTTGGTGATCTCGGGCATGGTCGTTGACGATGAACCCAAGAGGCAACCGCCCCTGCCCCCATGAGGCAAGCGGCTTCCCACCGCAATAAGGGACAGCCCAAAAACTCCCACCAAAAGGGACAGGTCAGAAAATGGGCCGCCGAAGAGCAGCCAAAAACCCGGTCGGTCCAAATGACCTCCAACCGACCGCGCAATCGCTGGAATGCGATCGGGCAAAATCGATTCGCCAGACCATTTACCCGCGCGCAACTCCGCAGCGACAGACATAGAGCCGCGTCGGCGGCGAACCTGTCGCTGCCCGACGCAGGAGTGGATTGAGGCTGGAACGCAATACCCCTAAGTCCAAAGCCGTCGACGCTCGGCTAGGCCTTGGGAAACACGATCGCCTTCTTTCTCAGTCCGCGGAGCACATAAAGGTCTCCCCACTCGGCGATGGACGAGGGTAGCGGTCGCACGGTGGCGTTGCGTCGGCAGCCGGTCTTTTCGCGATAGAGTTCCAGCTGTGCTTCCACGTAGTGACGCGATCCTAGCACCCCTCCATCCGAGAAGAACCGATTCCGACAGAGCAAAGCCAAAGGCAGCGGCAACTTACCGCCCGCCTCAATGACCGCCTCAAATTGTCCGGGCTGGATTCGCGCCTTCCCCTCCACCTCCACCGTTCCCAAAGAAAACAGGAACTGGCGATAACTCTCCTGAACCTGCTCCCAATTTCGTTCGCCAGAAACCAGGTAAAGGCCCTGCTGTGCTCGCTGATGGCCCGCGACTGCATCGGCGTACCCGCAAAATGAATAGTCCTTTGGATCGGCAACGAGACCCGCTCGGATGCAATTCAAGTCGATATAGGCCGCAGTAACTTTAAGTGCGTGGCGCGCAGGCTCAATGAGGTCACTCTTGAAGCGTTCGGCCCAGAGCGTGCCGAAGCGACCGTGGTTCCGGTTGAACCAGATCGAAAACCGCTGCTTAAGCAGTTGAACGAACGGCGAGAGGTCTCCCATCAAAGCCAACTGTCGCCGACGCCACGCCACAGCGAGAGGCCCGTTGGTCGCCAGTTGAGCTTCAATCACTTCCAGCCGAGCAGCCTGGTACTTCGTGGGCTGGGGGTACAGAACGCGATACCGCCGAAGAAGTTCCGCATCATCAACAGGGGCTCTTTGGGGGACCACGACCAAAACGTGGAAGTGATTGCTCATTATCGCGTAAGTGACGATCTGGACCCCGCAATAGTCTGATACTCTCCACAGCTGCTGTCGGAGGACCCCTTTGGCCTCTTCGTCGAAGAGAAACTCCCCGTTCACGGTTCGACTGATCACATGATAAGCAGCTACGCCGAGGTCCGGAGAAGGCTTTAGGCGAGAGGAGCGCATGAAGCCCATTCAGGCATTTAGCATTTAATTTGCAATTAAAAACCCATTGCGATCCCCATTTTCTAATCCGTCTGTCCCTTAGATGGTTAAATCCGTCTGTCCCTAAGTGTGGGATGGAACAAAATGAGCCTGTCCCTAAGTTTTGGGGCTCTGATCGCGGAGCAACGTCAGGTGGCGGGGCGGACTGGGAGGACGCTGCAGAGGTCGATGCTCCTCCAACTTGAACGTTGAATGCAGCCTGCCCGGCAAGCGATGCTTCGCGCTGCCACGCTTGTGCCGTCCTTTTTTCCATGACCGGTCGCCTCCAAAAACACGCTCGCGAACGACTGAACTTTGTCGGCGATCTTCCCGTCGCTGAGCGGCTCGCGGCCTGCAAGACGTTCCTCCGGCTGGAAAGCGCGATGATCCGGATGCGTCACGATGCGGGTGAACCGGGGCTCGATATCGCCCACGCCCGAGCCGCGATGGTCGATGTTCTCCTCGCACACCTCTTCGACTACGCCCTTGCGACCTACGTTCGCAAACACGGGGAAATGCCTTCGTCGGTCGCCCTCGTCGCCTTGGGCGGCTACGGTCGGGCGGAGTTGAGCCCCCTGAGTGACATCGATCTGCTCTTCCTGTTTCCCCCAAAGGCCAAACCCCTGGTCATCAAGCCACTGCAAGAGCATTTATCGAATGAAATCCTCTATATTCTCTGGGACTGCGGACTGAAGGTCGGCCACTCGACCCGCACCGTCGACGAGACCTTCACGGAAGCGAGAAACGACATCCAAACGAAAACCGCTTTGCTCGAGGCCCGCTTGATCGCCGGAACGGTCGCACTCTACGACGCATTTGCTGTCGCCTACCGGTCGTTTTACACCGAGGAGGATCCACGGAGCTACATCGCGGCGCGACTGGCGGACCAGGCGCAGCGTCGCGCCAAATACGGTGACACGGTTTTCCTTCAGGAACCCGACATCAAGAACGGCGTGGGTGGCCTGCGAGATTACCAAAACTCCATCTGGATGGCCCGGGTCAAACTCGGGATCATGACGCTCGACGAACTCGCAACCCAGTCCTACCTGCGCCGCAACGAAGTGCGCGACTTTCAGCGAGCCTACACCTTCCTGCAACGGGTCAGAAACGAACTGCACTTCCAGAGCAAACGTCCGACGGATGTGCTGGCGCTCGATATCCAGCCCCGAATCGCCCTCGGGCTCGGCTACACTCACCACGACGCCTTGGGTCGGGTCGAGCAGTTCATGCACGACTACTACCGGGCGGCCCAGACCATCTACCGCATCTCAAAGCTGATTGAGAATCGGCTCGCCCTGACCCTGGAAACGCCGGACGGGAGTAAAGTCTCGTTTCGTGATGCCATCCGAGCCCGCCGGATGGAACGGACAAAACGCATCGATGGCTTTGTCCTGCGCTCGGGTGAACTGGCCCCGGAATCCGTCGAGGTTTTTCGTCAGGATCCGGTCCGATTGATTCGGGTCTTCCGCCACTGCCAGCAACTCGGAGCAAAACCCGACTTCGCCCTCCAAGCCCTGATCCGCGAAGGACTGCCTCTGCTCACCCGACGCATCCAGCAATCCCCCGACGCCAACATCTCCTTCCGCTCCATCCTCGAGGAGGCAGGCGCCGTCTACCCGATCCTATCCCTGATGCACGAACTGGGGGTGCTCGGCCGGTTCATCCCCGAATTCGACGCTCTGACCTGCCTCGTGCAGCACGAATTTTACCACCGCTACACCGCCGACATCCATACGCTTCATGCCATCCGGGAACTGGACAACATTTTTACCGACGCCTCCCCGGTCAGCCTGAAGTACCGCGCCACGCTCCACGAAACAGCATCTCCCACGCTGCTTTATCTGATTCTGCTTCTGCACGATATCGGCAAAGCGCGCGGCATCAAGGGACACGCGGAAAGCGGGGTGGCGATCGCCGTTCCCTTGCTCGAACGCATGGAGGTGGATGCCACCAGCCTTGAATTAGTTTCATTCGTCATCAAAAATCACCTCATCATGGCACGCTTTTGGCAGAAGCGTGATGTCGATGATCCCAACACCGCCTCCGCTTTTGCCGAACTGGTCGGCGACGCAGAACGTCTTCGCTACCTCTATGTCCATACGTTCTGCGATGCCCGTGGCACCTCGGCGGGGCTCTGGAATGGCTACAAGGACACCCTTCACACAACGCTTTTTCGAGCGACGCTAGAACACTTCATCCACGGTGAGGCACTCGCCACCCGCAATTCGCAACGTCTGCAAATGACCTTCCAGGAACTCGTCACCAAGAACATTCCCGGCATCAGCCAGGACGAGATCGCCGCGCACTTCAATCTGCTGCCGGAGCGTTACTTCATCCACACCGATACCAGCGAGATCGCTCTTCACATCCAAATGGTGAATCGCCTGCTGCGATCGATCACCGCCGCTGACTCAGTCAGCTCGCTCAAACCCGTCATCGAATGGAAGGACGATCTCAACCGCTCGCTCACGGTCGTCAATGTGGTCACGTGGGATCGCGCGGGTCTCTTTTACAAGCTCGCCGGCGCGTTCAGTGTCGCCGGTCTCTCCATTCTCGGCGCCAAGGTGATTTCCCGCAGTGATCACATCGCGATCGACACGTTCTACGTCGTCGAGCCGGGACGCGGCGTGGTGCAGAGCGCCACCGCGCAGGAGACGTTTGCCCGCACGGTCGAATCGGCACTCGTGCAGAACAAGGACCTTTTCCCCGATATTGTCGCCCAGGCCAAGAAGCTGGCGGCGTCGTCGCGGTACTCGACCTCCTCAAAAGCCGGCGACGCGCTGCATACCTCCTTTCCGCCGACCGTGGACGTCTACCACGAGCTTTCGATGCAGCGCACGATCATCGAGATCCAGGCCCGCGATGAGATCGGCCTGTTGTTTCGTCTGGCCAAGACCATCAGCGACCAGGGCTTCGACATCACGTTCGCCCGGATCGGCACCGAGCGGGGTGTCGCCATCGACACCTTCTACATCGAGGATGCCTCCCACAGCGCCATTTCCGACCCGGAACGTCTGCATGCCCTGCGCGATGCGCTGAGCGCGGTGATCACTCCGGTCGAGCCGGCGCCTCTCGCCTGAGGCTCCGCACCCGCTGGCGAGGGTGTCCACCGCCGGGTGAAGGCGCGGAGCCGCACCGTCACCCGGACACCCGCTGGTAATTTATCTCCAACTACGCGTCAATCAACGCGCGGAGGGAAGCCAGGTGCCGAGGCACCGCGACCCAGGGGTCTTCCTTGGCCTCGTATTCCAGCGCCACCCAGCCCTGGTAGCCGCCATCCCGCAGGATGCGCACCAAGCGGGCAAGGTCCGCCGGCTCCGACGCCCGTCCTCCATTGCGGCCCATCTCGACCTTGATCTGCACATTCACCGCATAGGGCACGCACTCGGCAAAGTCGCGATACGGATCATCCGTGCGGAAATTGCCGGAATCGAGATTCACCCCGATCCACGGGCTTTTCACCGCCTTGACCATCGGCAGAAGCGTGGCCGCACTTCCGATGGAATCGTGATTCTCCAGGCCCAGGAAAATCCCGCGCCGTCCGGCGTAGTCGCACACCTCTTCCAGCGCCTGCACCACCTGGCGGTCCGCCTGATCGCGCGGCCACTCCTGGCTGACCCCGGCAAACACCCGGATATGGGGAGCGCCCAGCAAGGCCGCACGGTCAATCCACTTTTTCGTGGTTTCAATCTCGGCCGCATGCTTGGGCCCCGGGGGATGCGAGAAGTTGTTCCCGATCGCCGTCCCGCTGATCGGCAGACCGCGGAGGAAACAATACCGCCGCAAACCGAGCAGATACGCATCGGTTTCCTCGGAAAAGAAATAACTCGTCAGCTCCGCGCCATCGCACCCCTGCTCCAGGCAGTAATCCGCGAACCGCTCCATGTCGATGCCACGCCCCGGCGGCACCTTCGTATTCGGCTTGCCCCGCATGACCGGGAAAAATTCCCGAAACGAATAAGCGGCCAGACTCAGGCGCAGGCGGGCCGCTCCTTTGCGACCGAACGCGGGCACCGGCGGAGTGGCTGGCGCCGCCAACGACGCCGGCGCCAGCGCGAGCAGGGCGGACGCCCCGGAGAGTTGCAGGAATCGGCGGCGGGAGGGGGTGTTCACGAGGATTTCTCCAGGGTTGCGGGTGCCTTGAGCTTAAACTCCTTGAGGATCGCATCGATTTTCTCGGCCTTCTCGGCGAGGGGGCCACCCGGATGCAGGCCGGCATGGCGCACCGTGCCGTCCGGCGCAATGATGGCGACATACGGGATGCCCAGAATGCCATAGTCGGGATTAAAGACCTCCTGCTGGCTGAAGGCCACGGTCCAGGTCATCGCCTTGGCCTTCATGAAGTCCCTCATCAGGGCCATTTCCTTCTCCGGGTTGCCCTTCGTATCCACCCGACCACCCTCCAGGCCGCTGACAAATCCCTGCAGGCTGGTGACCCCGACCACGGCAACATCGTATCCCTCGTAACGTTTCACCACTTCCGCCACATTCGGAAACGAGGCGATGCAGGGGCCGCACCAGGTGGCCCAAAAGTCCAGAATGACGACCTTGCCTTTGTAGCCATCCAGGGTCTTCGGTCCTTCGTCACTGCGCCAGGTAAAATCGAGGTTCGGAGCCGCCTTGCCGACCAGCGCCGCCTGCGTCACTTTGGCCTGCGCCTGTTTTTCCATCATCGCCAGCATGCGGCCGGCGTTTACGGCCGCTTTGGTGCCGGGGTAATCCACCGCCACCCGCTGGAGCATTTCCGTACCCTTGACCGTGTCCTTCAGGGCCTGCGCGTAGAGCGCCCCTTTCATCATGAGAATCTGCGCCGCCTCCTCGCTCTTGTCGGCTCCGTACTTCGCCGAAAGCGCATCAAACGCGGCCAGCTCCTCAGCGAGAGCCTCGGGCGTGTTCTTGCCTGCCCGGAGCTGCGCATTGATGCGCGCCACCAAGGCGTCCAGCTCCGCCTTGGCCGTCGGGGCCGGCGCGGCAGGGGCAGGGGCGGGAGCCGCCTCCTGCGCGAAAATAGAAGAGGCAGCGCCGGCCAGAAGTCCAAGCGCGATCAGGGCGTGTTTCAAGGTCATGGGTCGCATTGCTGGGAAGCGAGGCTGCACCGTATCCTCGGCGAGGGCAAGCCGCCGGCAAAAGAATGTCCGACGGGGTCACCGTCCGGCCGGGGCCAACCGCGCTCCCCGCGTCTCCGCCTCCCGCAACCCGCCGTCTTTCGGCTGGCCGCGGTGAGCGAAGCCGTCTGACTGGGAACCCGACCGTCCCTCCCCTTGACCCTGCTCCCACCCCTCCCCCTGTCCTGGAACCCCCTGCTCCGCTCCGAGGTGGAGGAGCCCTACTTTCAGGATCTCAGCCGTTTTCTGACCGCAGAAGCCGCGGCCGGACGAGCCGTGCTCCCGGCGGCGCAAGAGATCTTCGCCGCCCTCGACCTCACGCCCTACGAAGACGTCCGCGTCGTCCTGCTCGGGCAGGATCCGTATCCAACACCCGGCGACGCCCATGGTCTCTGCTTTTCGGTGCGCCGGGACCGGCCCGTGCCGCGCTCGCTCCGCAACATCTACCGCGAACTGGCCGCGGACATTCCGGGTTTCACCGCTCCCGACCACGGGAATCTCGAGTCGTGGGCGCGACAGGGCATGCTTCTGCTCAACACGGTGCTCACCGTGCGGCCGCACGAACCGCAGTCGCATCGCGGCCGGGGGTGGGAGACGTTCACGGATCGCATCATTGCTCACCTCAACCGGAAGTCGAAGCGCGTGGTCTTCCTGCTGTGGGGGAACTCGGCCCACAAGAAGCGCTCTCTGATCACGGGCGAACACCATGCCATCGTGGCCTGCGCCCATCCCTCACCGCTCTCGGCCCGGCTTTTTTTCGGTTGTCGGTGCTTTTCCGCCGTCAACCGGCACCTGGAGGAGTCGGGTCAACCGCCCATCCTCTGGCAGCTGCCCGCCTGAAGCGTCCTCCCGCACCTGCGTCTGTGCCTCAACTTGAAGAGCAGGCGGCGAAATTCGTTGGAGGTGGCCTCGATGAGGCCGCGACGGGACCGCTGGGTCCCGTCTCCGTTGTCCGATTTCTCGAAGCTACGCCCATCTCCGCGGGGTCAGCGACCCCGCCTACAACGGACGTCGACCTTAGATCGCACCTACGCTGACACCGGGCTCAGTCGGTGTTCATCCGGATCTCCACCCAGGATACCTCCTGGACTGCCTCCGGCCGGAGCTGCTCGAGCGTCACGGTGTTGACCCCGTCGAGCACCGCTTCCGGGGAACAGCGAAATCGCAGGGCTCGCGTCACTGCGCTGAGCCCGGTCAGGCTGGCCAGCGGTTCACCGGGAGGCAGCTCGCGTCCATTCAAGCGCACCTTCACGTGCGTCTGTTCCACCCCGGCGCGGCCCGCGAGTCCGATGATCACCGACGCAGAGGTGTCACCGGCATGTCGCGTCGCCGGGAGGGTGACGCTGATCGTGCCCTTCAGCTCCACGGGCAACTGTACTCCGTTCGGAAATCCGGCCGGTACGGTGTCCCGGTAGGTGAGCGGGTGGCGCCGGGGAGCTCCGGTCAGCACGGTTTCGCCCAGTCCCCCCTTGATCAAGACGGCATAGTCCTCGGCGGAAACCGGACGCGTCTGGCTGTCCATCCAGTTGAACAGGTACAGCGTCTCCGCGCCGCGCTGCCGGGCCGAGGCCGCAAATCCACGCAGCGTCGCGAGGTCGTTGGCCACGGGTTTGGCCTGCGGCGAGGGCCGCAGATTGTGCTCGAAGCCCGGCGCCACGACGACGTCGACGGCCCGATCTCCGAGTCGCTCGCGCCAAAGTTCGACCGGAATGTCGAAGTCAGACGTCGACCAGAAGGGACAGGGCACGATCAAGTCCACCCAGCCCCGCCTGGCCCATTCGATCGCGTCCATGCCCAGCCCGGCCGCCGCATCCGGGTGCGCGGGGACCCGGACGCCGAGCCGGATGGGATGCCCCCTCCGCTTGGCCCAGGTCTCGGTCAGCTGACGGACTTCCCGCACCACGTCGGACAGAATTTCCCTTTCCTCGCGCTCCCGTCCCGGCGTGAGATGATATCCAAAGCGCATCCAGTCCAGCTCGAGTCCGTCTGCATCGTATCGCTCCAACAACTCCCGCACCAGATCCAGCTGGTGGGCGCGCACCGCCGGATGGGCGTAGTTCAGAGCCTGGCTCACCCAGGGAACGGCCGGGCCGCCAGGCACGCGCCGCAGCTCCGGATGCCGGCGCCAGAATTCGGAGTGGAGGAAACTCTCGGGATCGTCGGCCGCATGGACATCGTTCATCCGCATCGAAATCCAGGGTGAAATTCCGTGGTGGCGGCTGCGCGCGATCCAGATCGCGTAGGGATCGAGTCCGGCGGCATCGAGCCGCTGCGCGTTCAGCGGCCAGAGCCCGGTCGGCACCACCCCGTTGACCGGCTCCCAAATGGCGTCGCGAACCGCGCTGCGGTAGCTGGTGCGCATGGAGTTGGGGTTGAGGAACAGATGCGTCACGGCACTCCCGGCGTATCCATCAATCAAGGCCTCCACCCCCTGCCGGGTCATGGCCTCGGCCGGACGGGAACCAAAAAAGTGGCTGTTGTCCTCATTGAGGATCAACGCCCCGCGCAACCCCGCCGGCGTCCCCCCGGCCATCGCGCCGGCGACCACACCGAGCAGCAGACCGCACCCGCCGAGCGCCCGCAGCCACCGTTGCCCATCCGTCAAGAAGTGAAGCATGCCGGAGGAGGTAGGCCAGGAGCCCGGTGGGGGCGAGAAGAACTTGCCGGGCACGAGAAAGCGCTTCCCACCCGCCGCCTCCTCGCGCCTGATGGAGTCATGTCATTGGGAACGGTGGGGCAACGATGTGTCAGCGAACGCGAGCCCGAGCTGGGGCTCGGGCTGGTGACCCGCGTCGACCGCAGTCGCATTGAAATACGGTTTCCCGCCAGCGGCGAGCAACGGCTGTATGCCCTTGGCACCGGTGTGCTCAAACGCGTGCAGTTTCAGGTCGGCGAGACGGTCACGCTCCGCGCCGGCGGCGCGCTGACGATCGAATCCGTACAAACCCGGGACGACGGACTCCTGGAGTACACCGGGGCCGGGCGAACGGTACGCGAGGACGCCCTTTCGGACCTGACGCGGATCACCCTGCCGCAGGAGCGGCTGATGGCCGGGCAGGCCGACCCGAGTGAGGTGTTCGACCTGCGCCTGCGCACGCTGCAGGCTCAGGCACGATTCCGCCAATCGGAGGTCCGCGGCTACCTGGGCGGCCGCCTGGAGTTGATTCCGCACCAGCTTTACCTCCTGGACCAGGTGGCGCGACGCCAGGCTCCCCGGGTGCTCCTCGCGGACGAAGTAGGCCTCGGCAAGACCATCGAAGCCTGCCTCATTCTGCAACGCCTCCTCATCACCGGCCAGGCCCGTCGCGTGCTTGTCCTCGTGCCGGAGTCGCTCACCCACCAGTGGTTCGTCGAACTGCTGCGCCGCTTCAATCTCTGGTTCAGTCTCTACGACGAAGCCCGCTGCGCGGCGTGCGAGGAAAGCGACCCCGGGCAGAATCCGTTTCTCGCCACGCAGCTCGCCATCTGCAGCACCTCCTTCCTCGCCGCGGAAACTCCGGTCACGGCCACCGGTCCGACCGCGGGCAGCGCGGACGAGGACGCAGAGGTGCCCACCCCCGCCCCGCTGGATGCGCCGGATCCCGCGCGTCGCGGCGCCCAGGCGGTGGAGGCGGGATGGGATTTGGTCGTGGTCGACGAGGCCCATCACCTCGAATGGAGCGAAACGCACGCCAGCGCCGCGTATCGGCTGGTGGAGTCGTTGGCCCGCCGGTGCCCCGGGCTCCTGCTCCTCACCGCGACCCCCACCCAACTCGGGCTGGAAGGCCATTTCGCGCGACTGCGCCTGCTCGACCCCGCCCGCTATGACCACCTTTCCCGCTTCCGCCAGGAAGCGAAGGAGTTTGGACGGGTCGCCGAGATTTCGGAGCGCATCATCGAAGCCCAGCCTCTGAGTGAGCGCGACCTGCACACCCTGCAGCGCATCTTCAATCGCGATCCGGCGCGACTGACGTCCCTGCTTGACGCCTTTGTCCGTCAGGAACCCGGGGCGCGCGAAGCGCTCCTGCGCACCCTGCTTGATCAGCACGGCACCGGACGCGTGGTCTTTCGCACCACGCGTCCGGCGATGACCGGATTTCCGCAGCGCAGCCTGTTGCCCGTCGCCCTGCCCGCCCCCTCCCCCGCGCTGCTCGCGCGCGTCGCCCGCGAGACCCTCGCCGAGGAGACCGGTGCCGAAGGCACCGTGCGCCATTCCTTTCGCGAGGACCCCCGCGTCACCTGGCTCGTCGAGTTGATGCAGCAACTGGCCCCCGCCAAACTCCTCCTCATCTGCCGTTCCGCACGCAAGGTCATGGCGCTGGAAACGGCGCTCAAGGAGCGCACCAACACCAGCATCGGTCTCTTCCATGAAGGACTCGCCCTCGTCCAGCGCGACCGCCAGGCGGCCTGGTTCGGCGAACCCGGCGGCGCCCAGCTACTGCTCTGCTCCGAGATCGGCAGCGAAGGCCGCAATTTCCAGTTCGCCCACCATCTGGTGCTCTTCGACCTGCCGCTCAATCCGGGTCTCATCGAACAGCGCATCGGCCGCCTCGACCGGATCGGCCAGACCGAGACCATTCGTATCCATATTCCAGTGATCGCCTCGGGCGCGGACGCGCTGGTGCTCGACTGGTATCACCGCGGACTCCAGGCGTTCGAGGCCCCCCTGCAGGGAGGCTCCGAGTACCTCGACCCGTTCCGACCCCGCTTGCTGCAGGCGCTCGCCTCCAGCGCGGTCGCCGCCGGCCGGCCGCCGGACGACTGGGAGGACCTGATTGCGGAGACAGCGGCCTTTCGAAAAAAGCTGGCCTTGAAACTCCGCAAGGGACGGGACCGGCTGCTGGAGCTGAACTCGTATGACGCCACCGCGGCCGCGCGCATCGTCGACAAAATCCGGGCCGTCGACGCGGATCCGTTCCTGCGCACCTTCCTGCCCGAGTTGCTCGACCACTTCGGCGTTCGCATCAAGGAGCACGAGGAAGGAGACGTATTTCTCGATCCCAGCCACGCCTTCATCGAAGGGTTCCCCTCCCTGCCCCGCGACGGCATGCTTGCGACCTTCGACCGCCGACGCGCCTTGGTCCGAGAAGACATCCGCTTCCTTTCTCCCGACCACCCGCTGGTCCGGGACGCGATGGAACTGCTCGTGGATTCGCAATCCGGAACCACGGCCTTCGCACACCTGCCCTCCACCACGCCCAATCTCCTGCTCGAAGCGGTCTTCGTCCTCGAAACCGTGGCCGACACCCGCTGGCACGTGGATCAGTTTCTCGCTCCCACACCGCTTCGCGTCCTGGTCGACTTCCGGGGACAAGACCAGACGCCGACCCGCACCGCCGCCCAGATCTCCGCGGATGTCGAGGAAGGAAATCTGACCCGTTTCCTCGCCAAACCGGGCTTCACGGCCGGAATGCTCAAGACCATGCTGGCCCATGCGGAGGAGCGGGCCACAGCACAGGCGCAGACGGTCCTCCGCCAAGCCGAGTCCCGGGCGGAACAGGCCCTGGGGCAGGAGCTTCAGCGACTGACCGATCTCCAGGCCGTCAACGATCACGTGCGGCCCGAGGAAATCGCCCTGGCGCGAGAACAACGCGAACGAACCCTCGAAGCGATCCGCGCCGCCCGCCTCCGGCTCGATTCCTTGCGCCTCATTCTCGAAGGCCCCCTCGGGCCCCGAGCGTGATCGGGTCCGATGAAAAGGCCCGGCGTTGCTTAGGGTTTGCGATTTCAAATGAATTTTGGCCACCGGCCCGGCTTCTTCGCGGTCCGAAGCGGACAGAGATTGACGCAAGAAGCGGATACGTGAGTCTTCCCGCCAGTTTCCAGCCTTCAGCATCCCGCGCCACCCACGCGGTCCGTTCGCTTGTTATTTGCGTCACGTTACCCATGACACTTCCTCGCTCTTCGGCCGCGCACGGGTCTGCGGCCGGCGTTGATCGATCTCTTGCGCCCTATCGCCGGGCAGGCTTGGCGCTGTGCACGCTGGTCGCCGCGGCCCTCGCCGGACTCCAGGCGAACGGGCCCGAATCGACCGCGCCCCAGCGTCTGATGACGCTCCGCCCGGCTGCGACGGATCGGGTGAGCGCGGCCGACGCACAGCCCTTTCACGCGGAGTCGTGGATCTCCCCCCTCGACCACACCCCGACCGTGCATTGCAGCACCCTCGCCCCACTGCCCAATGGCGATCTGCTGGCGGTTTGGTATGGCGGAGCGCGGGAGGGAGCGGGCGATGTGGCGGTGTTCACCTCGCGGCTGGCCGGTTCGGACGGAGCCTGGGCCGCGCCCAAACGTGCGGTCGATCGGAGCATGGCGGAAGAAGAGCTGGGTCGTCCGATCAAGAAGGTCGGCAATACCGTCGTGTTCCCGGATCAATTCGGACACCTCTGGATGGTGTATGTCAGCGTGACCGTCGGGGGCTGGTCGGGTTGTACCCTCAACGTGAAGACATCGACCGATCAGGGTCGCACCTGGGGGAGCAGTCACCGCCTCAACCTGAATCCCTTTCTCAATCTCAGCACGCTCGTGCGCAGCCGTCCGATCTACGCCAGCGACGGCCGCATCGGCCTGCCCGTCTATCACGAAATGGCATTGAAGTACCCGCAGATCCTCTGGCTCACGCCGGGGTCGGACGGTTCGTTGCGCGACTACCAGTTGCGCAGCCTCCCCCGCAAGGACGACCTCATCCAGCCCACACTCGTGCCCTTGGGCAACGACCGCGTGCTGATGGTCCTGCGCGATGGCGGCCCGGAGCGCGTACTGCACACCGCCTTTTCGCACGACAATGGCTGGACCTGGTCGAATCCGGTGCACAGCAACCTGCCCAACCCGGACTCGGCGGTGGATGCGTTGCGCCTGCGCGACGGTCGCGTGTTGTTGGTTTACAATGACGCCCTGCAGGGCCGGGAAACCCTGCGTCTGGCGCTCTCCAACGATGACGGCGTGAGCTGGCGGCCCGGTCCCGTGCTGGAGCACGAAGCCCTCAAGGAGTTCTCCTATCCCTCCATGACGGAAGACAAAGACGGCCGGATTCATGTGACGTACACCTGGCAACGCAAACGCATCAAACACGTGGAATTTAATGTCGCCTGGCTGGATCAGGCCTCCACGCCCGTCACGGCTTCCCTGCCATGAGTTCATGGATTGACTCCGCCTACCACCTCGCGGGCATCGGCGCGGGACTCTGGCTGATCCTGCTGTGGCTGCACTTCCGCGTCACCGGCAAGAGCGCCGGACTGGGCGTCAAGCTGGCCACCGGCGGCGCGACAGCCGGGTTGCTCCTGCTGCCGCTCGGCGGGTCCACCGTCGGCACCTGGATCCAGAGTTTCCATCCGAATCCGAGTGTCCCCGGGTTCTGCCTGATTGGCGCGGCCCTGTATCATCGACTCTTCGGCGGAGTCCTGCTCAAGGGAGCCGACCTGCGCGCACTCCTGCTGTTTGGCACCGTGGTGGGCAGCGTGCTTTACCTCCACACCCTCTGGCCCAATGCGAGCGATCTCTACTACTGGGGCTGGTTGGATCAGGCCGCCATCTGGACCATGGCGGCGGTGGCCGTCGCCTATCTCCTGGCCGGCAACCGCATGGGCGTGCTCATTCTGCTTTCGCTCATGGCCTACACGCTCCGCGCGCTGGAGTCGGAGAATGCCTGGGACTACGTGATCGATCCCGTGACCTGGCTCGTCTGCATGGCGCTACAGCTCATGTGGCTGTTCCGCGCGACGTGGAAAGGGCTCGGTGCCGTGCGCCGGGCCCTCCGCGGAGCGACGGGCCGTCAAGGCCCCGGCTACGGAGCCGTCGCACCCACCTTGGTGGAGGGCGCGACGCGCGGGGCGATCAGTCCGCGCCGCTAACTGCAGGCCGGGAGGCAGCGGATGCCCCCGACCCGGCGGGCGGGAGAACGGCTATTTCGAAGCTGCCGCCGACTTCACGAGATCGACGAAGCTGCGGGCCTCAAGACTCGCGCCCCCGATCAATCCGCCGTCGATGTCCTTTTGCCCGAGCAATTCGGGAGCGTTGGCCGGCTTCATCGAGCCGCCGTAAAGGATGCGGACCTTCTCTGCCACCGCCTCGCCAAAACTCTTCGCCAGCAGGCTGCGGATGAAGGCATGCACTTCCTGAGCCTGTTCCGTGGTCGCCACTTTCCCAGTACCGATGGCCCAGACCGGCTCGTACGCGACAACAATGCTGGTCAGCTGGTCCTTGGAGACACCTTCGAGACCGCCCTCCAGCTGGGTCTGCACCACGCTCAGCGTCTGACCGCTTTCACGCTGCCCAAGCGTCTCGCCCACGCAGAGGATCGGCTTGAGCTGGCCCTTGAGCGCGGCCAGCACCTTCTGGTTGATGAAGCCATCCGTTTCGCCGAAGTAGCTCCGCCGTTCGCTGTGCCCGATGATGACGTAGCTCGAAAAGAGCGCGCGCAGCATGCCGACCGACGTCTCCCCGGTGAAGGCGCCGCTCGGCTCCGGATGGACATTCTGGGCGCCCAGTTTCACGACCGAACCGTCGAGCGCCTTGCCGACCGATTCCAAGGAGGTGAAAGGCGGACACACCACGACGTCGACATCGGTCTGTTTGCCGACGGCGGCGACGATCTCCTGGACGAGCGCAACCGCGTCGGAGGAGGTCTTGTTCATCTTCCAGTTGCCAGCGATGAGTTTCTTGCGGGAGGACATAGGGAATCGGGAGTCAGAAGCAGGAGGCGCGCCGACCTCGACGCGCCCAGGTGAAACGTAACCACGCGTCGAGGCCGACGCGCGCCAGTTCAGGTTTCGAGGAATTGCACGCCGGGCAGCACTTTGCCTTCGAGGAACTCCAAGCTGGCGCCGCCGCCGGTGGAGCAGTGGCTGACTTTGTCGGCCACCTTGAATTTTTTCGCCGCGGTGGCGGTGTCGCCTCCGCCCACCACCGTGGTGGCGCCAAGGGCGGTCGCCTCGGCAATGGCCTGCGCCATGGCCTTGGTCGCGCCGGCAAACGCATCGAACTCGAACACCCCCGCCGGACCGTTCCAGACGATGGTCTTCGAGCGCAGAATCGATTCGCGATAGAGCGCGATCGACTTCGGACCGGCGTCGAGCCCCATCCAGCCGACCGGAATGCCGGTGGCGTCGGTCGCGGGCTGGGTCGCGGCATCCGGGGCAAACTTGTCGGCAGCGATGTAGTCGACCGGGAACGTCAGCTTGACCCCGCGCTCCTTCGCCTTGGCGACGAGCTCGGGCACCAGCTTGGCGCCCTCGACATCGAACAGGCTGTTGCCGATCTCCATGCCGTTCTGCACCTTCTTGAAGGTGTAGGACATGCCGCCGCCGATGATGATCTCATCCGCCTTTTCGAGCAGGTTCTTGATCAACGGAATCTTGTCCGCGATCTTGGCGCCGCCGAGGATGGCGAGCAGCGGACGCTGCGGATGGTCGAGCACGGCGGCGAACGCCTTCAGTTCGGCTTCCATCAGGAAGCCGGCCGCTTTTTGCGGCAGGTTCACGCCGACGATCGACGAATGCGCACGATGCGCCGTGCCGAAGGCATCGTTCACATACACCGTCCCGAGTTTGGACAGACTGGCGCGAAACGCCTCGACCGCAGCCTTGTCGGCCTTGAGCGACGTGCCGTCCTCCAACTTGATCTTGCCTTCCTCCTCGATGTGGAAGCGCAGATTCTCAAGCAGCAGCACCTCGCCCGGCTTGAGGGCGGCGGCGGCCTGCTCGGCCACCGGGCCGACGCAATCCGCGGCGAATGCCACCGGCCGGCCGAGGAGCTTCTGCAGCTCGGCCGCGACGGGACGAAGGGAGAATTTTTCGATCACCTTGCCATCCGGGCGTCCCAGATGGCTCGCCAGAACCAACGAGGCGCCCTTTTCCAGGGCGTACTTGATCGTCGGCAACGCGGCGGCGATGCGCTGATTGTTGGTGATGGCCCCGGTCGTCTTGTCCTGGGGGACATTGAAGTCGACGCGCAGAAAGACGCGTTTCCCGGCCAGATCGAGCTCTCGGATAGTCTTGAATTTAGGCATGTTGAACCTCTGAAAATGAAGGACCCACGGATCCCACGGGCAGAACGGAAATGAAGGTCAGTTCCGTGATTCCGTGTGCTCCGTGGGTCACACCAAGCAAGGGGGACTTAGAGACCGACGGAGACCTTCTTCGAGAGGTCCACCACGCGGTTGCTATAACCCCACTCGTTGTCGTACCAGCTGACGAGCTTGAAGAAATTCTTGTTCAGCTCGATCGAACTGCCGGCGTCAAAGATCGACGAACGCTTGTCGTGGATGAAGTCCGTGGAGACGACCTCCTCGTCCGTGTATCCAAGAATACCATTCAGATAGGTCTCGGACGCCTTCTTCAGGGCGGCCTTGATCTCGTCGAGCGAGGTGTCCTTGGTCGTCTTGAACGTCAGGTCGACGACGGAGACCGTCGGAACCGGCACGCGGAAGGCCATGCCCGTGAGCTTGCCCTTCACCTCGGGCAGCACGAGGGCGACCGCCTTGGCGGCGCCGGTGCTGGACGGGATGATGTTCTGCGCGGCGGTGCGTCCACCCTTCCAGTCCTTCTTCGAGGGACCGTCCACCGTCTTCTGGGTGGCCGTGTAGGCGTGGATCGTGGTCATCAGACCTTCGGCGATGCCGAAGCCTTCCTTCAGCAGCACGTAGGCGACCGGGGCCAGACAGTTGGTCGTGCACGAGGCGTTGGAAATGATGTGGTGTTGCGCGAGATCGATCTTCTGATCGTTCACGCCCATGACCACGGTGATGTCCTCACCCTTGGCCGGAGCCGAGATGATGACCTTCTTCGCACCCGCGGTGATGTGACCCTTGGCTTTTTCCGCCTCGGTGAAGAGGCCCGTCGACTCGATGACGAGTTGCACACCGAGCTTGGCCCAGGGCAGTTCGGCCGGCGAGCGGGCCGAGACGACGAGGATGTCGTGGCCGTTCACCACCAAGACGTCGTCCTCAAGCTTGTCCGCGGACGATTTCTTGGAGGAAACCGTGCCATTGAACTTGCCCTGCGTGGAGTCGTACTTGAGCAGGTAGGCGAGGTTGTCGGCGGGGACGATATCACCAACCGCGACGACGTCGAACGTCGAGCCGAGCAGGCCTTGCTCGACGAGGGCACGGAAGACGAGGCGGCCGATGCGGCCGAAGCCATTGATTGCAACTTTAACTGCCATGGGACTCTCCGATTTCTAGGTGGTTATGAGCTGTTCTAAGGAATGCCGCGCCTTGCGGGCGCAGGGGAGGTCAGCGAAAGCGTCCAACCCGGCAAAGGCAAGGGTTTTGGCTGCGCAGTCTCTGGCAAAGCACCAGCATTTCTTGGTTCACAGCGTGGAATACCAAAATTTCAAACCCGCGACCGGACACAACACCTCCGCAAGCCCATGCTCCACAGCAATTCGCGCAATGACGACCGACGCGCAACCGGCCGTTTTCAACCAACCGGGCCGGCGCTCACCCACAGCATGCAGCTCAACGCGGGCAGGGAGATCGAACTCTCGACCTTGGGCGCAGTGCCTTTGGTCTCTGCATGATAGAAACGCTCAGCATCCGCCACGGCCCGCCAAGGCGCTCCCGCCAGCGCCGCCGGACCCAGTTCCAAGGTGACGTCGGCCAGGGTCGGATTCAGTGCGAAGAGCAGTCGCGTCGTGCCTTGCGAAAGATCTGCGTTGTAGAGAGTGGCCGCAGCATTCGACTCCGGCGCGAACCAGAACTGGAAGAAGCCCTCACTCGCGCGCGAGAAGTGGCGGAGGAGCACGCCCCCGACGCTGCGACGAAAGGCCACCCAATCGGCAAAGTAGGCGTGCGTTGACGGGTAGCGGAACAGCCGGAAATAATCCAAGGCGTTGAGATCGCCTCGTTGATAGGTGTTGTTGACCCCGCGCTTCGATCGCAGGAAGTCCTGCCCGGCCGCGAGCATGGGGATGCCGATCGACATCATGAGCATCGCAACCATGAGGTGCGTGCGCCGGCGATCATTCGCCGTCGGCTGGAAACCGTCAAAGTTGTGATTCTCGGTGATCACATCGATCCAAACGCGGTCGTCGTGGGACTCGGTGTAATTCACGGTTTGCGCCGGCCACTTGGCAAAATGCCAGGGCGAGCCCTTGAGGAAATACTCGTAGCTGCCGCGGGAGCCGCCTCCGCGCACGAAGGTGCGCACAAAGTCCCGGTAACCGTCATTCCAGGAGGCCCAGCCGGTGTCACGCAGACCGGCGGCAATATGACCGCGGAAACTCCAGGGCTCGGCGATGAGGATGAGATCCGGCTTCACGGCCTTGAGGGCCACCTCGATTTCCTTCAGCACCTCCACCCCCAGCAGCTCGGCGAGGTCGAAACGGAACCCGTCGACGCCATAGGCGCGGATGAGATGGGTGCAGCTGTCGATGATCAGACGCTTGCTCATCGCCGCGCCCGCCCTCAGGTCATTGCCGCAGCCGCTCCAATTCGCGAGCTGCCCCGAGGCGTCCTGTTCAAAGTAGTAGAGCTTGTCGATGAACATCAGGTGGGCCGGTTCGCCCACATGATTGAACACGACGTCCAGCAGCACCGCCATGCCGCGTTCGTGGAACGCAGCGACGACATCCTGCAATTCGTGCACCCCGGACGCTTCCTCGGGCACCGTCGAGTACGCACTCGAGGGAGCGAAGAAATTCGCCGTCATGTATCCCCAATGGTACTCCTCGGGGGTGCGGTTGTCGAATTCCTGCACCGGCTGCAGCTCGACGCAATTCACGCCGAGTGCATGCAGATAAAAATCCGGACTGCGCACCCAGGCTGCGAGCCCCGCAAAACCGCGTCGCTCCCGGGCGTCCGCGCGCACGGGAGCCTTTTCCGCGAGATCCCGCACATGCACCTCCACGATGACGAGGTCATGCCACGCGGGGGTGCGAAAACCATCCGAGGCCTCGCCGATCCATGGTTCCGCGAGCACGATACCCGGTCCTTCGCGCCCCACCGTCGCGAGCGCGTAGGGGTCCAACACCGCGCGCTCGGGCACGAAGAGTCCGAATGCATCCTGCGGGCCGTCGATGTGGTACCAGTAGAACCAACCGTGCAGATCCTGATCCAACAGGATGTCCCAGGTACCGTCCTCGCGCAGCGTCAGGGGGTAGCGCGACAGGCGGTCGGCATCCTTCAAGTCGTCGCTCACGCACAGCTCCACCGACCGGGCCCTGGGTGCGAACAACCGAAAGTGGGTGTGATGTTCGATCACCCGCGCGCCGAGCGGCCCAAGCGCGGCCCGGTGGAAAAAGAACGCGCCCGGCATGAGCGGCACGGATTGCCCCTCCGCTGAACCATCCGCCCAGGTGATGCGCCAGCTTTCCGACAACGCCAGCGGTTCCGCGAGCGTAAAGGCAAACAGATGCTGACCGGTGCGCTCAGGATCGACCACGCGGTTGCGATTGCCCAAGTCATCGGTCTGCGCGTTGGGCGCATCCGCCGGCACGTCGATCCAGCGGTGCTGCTGGGTGACAAACTTGAACCTGGGCCACGGGTTTGTAAAAAACGGGGCCGCCCGGCCCGTCCACAGCAACACCGACTCCCCATCCAGCGAGGCGGGTCGCAACTGCCAATCGAGGCGGCCCACGGCATCCCAACCGTTGAAGTCTCCCGCCAGATAAACGGTCGTCTCCGGCAAGGCCAGGTCGGGATGGTCCTCCAGTCGCAGGAAGAAATAGATCTCCTCCTTGCGATTCACAAAGTAACCGCTGGCGCAGCCAAACACGTAATCCGGCACACGCGTCAGCGTCGCCCACTTCGGCGCGTGCGCCCCGACCAGGGTCAAAGGCGGAGCATACCGCGCACGCCAATCGTGCGACAACTCAATCAGGCCGCGGGTCGGCGATTCCAGGCAGGCTCGGACGAGTTTTTTTCCGCGGGGCGACATGGTGCGTCTCAAACTTCAGCATTCGGGGTGCCGGGCCGCGCACAAGCGCACAATTTTCCAATCGCAGACCGGCGGGCGGCTGCGTTCAAAAGGTCGCCCCGTAGCTCGCCGTCAAGGTTCGTCCCTGGCCGGGCCGGGCGAGCAGCTTGAGCAGATCCTGATCAAAAAAGTTGCGCAGCCCCAGGCCAAGGGAGTGACGGATGGTTTTCCGGGTGGCCCAGCCATAGGTCACATTCGCTCCCACCAGGGTGTACGCCGGATAGTCGAGGTAGGCTCGGTTGCGATCCGCATAGTAGGCGACAAAATCACCGACATAGGCCAGGTTGGCCGAGAGGCTCATCCCTTTCCACCGACCGCCGGCGACCGCATACCGGGCCCCCAGCGCGAGGGTCTCGGAAGGCAGGCGGGTCAGCTGCCGGCCAACCTCCTCGGGAATGTCCGGGGACGCGGTCGTGATCGCGTTGGTGTAGGTGGCCCGACCGGTGAAGACCCACTGCGGATTGAGCGTGAACCGCACGTCGAGCGAGCCGCCCGTGAACCGTTCGCCGCCGGCGGCGACCAGCTGCGGCTGGGTCTGGTTGGCATCGGCAATGGGATCATCGTAGAGCGGATTGCGACGGGAGATATTGTCGTTGATGTACCAGAATCCGAGCAGCGTCGTGCTCAGCCGCCGCTCGAGTCCGAGGGTCTTCACACCGGCCTCGAAACCGTGCGTCGTTTCATTTCCTTGGATACGACTGGTGCGGGCGTCGACCCGGGTCGAGGGCTCGAAGGCGGAGCTGGTATTGGCGAAGAGCAGGATCCGGCCGGGCTTGAGCTGGTGGTTGGCACCCGCCAACCAGGTGATCTGGGAAGTGGCGTCGGCCAGCGTGGGCCGGGCAATGCCGGGACGCCGATCCTCGATGTCCAGGTCCACCGTGTCGTGCCGCACCCCCGCGGTCAGCACCGTCTTGCCACGACCGAGCGCCATGCGCTCGGTCACCGACACCGCCGTGTAGGTGGTGTCCTCGGTGCGGTCGGCGATGAGACGCCGGAACGTGCCCGGTTCGAGGGCCGGGCGGAAATAGTCGGGGTTGTACGGGTCGAACCGGCGCACGCTCAGCGGCAGCGCATTGCGCTCCGCGGTGTCCAGACCTCGCTGCAGGCGAGTGTAGCTGACCGTGGAGCTCTCCAGGGACACCAGCACCTTGTGATCGGCCCCGAAGGCGGCGAAGCGGGTGGTGACCTCGACCCCTCCGTTGAGCGCCTCCAGCGGTTGCTCCTGGTACTGGGGCTCGCGGGTGCCGGCGAAGACACGCTCGTCGAGCAGGTACTCGCCCTTGGTGAAGCGCTCATCCACCAGCGAGCGCCAGAACCACTGCGCGCCGGCCCGCAGGCTGATCGCCTTGTTCACCTGCGCCTCGAACTGCGCGCTCGCGCTCAGCACCCGCTTGCGGATGCGGCCGTCGGGACCGTTGATGTGAAGATAGGCCAGCGGCAGGAAGGGCCCGATCACCGGGCTGGTGCGCGAAAGCCGATACTCGGGCACACCCGAACCGGGATTCGCATCGGTATCCGAAAAATCAAGCTGGAACATCGTGCTGGCGGCCCGCGAATGCTTCACCGTCACGGCTCCGCTCAAAGCCAGGGTGCGATTGACGGAATACGCCTCGGGCCCGTTCTTGTTGCGCCAGTTCATGGCCCACCGCTGCCAGGCCTTCTTTGGTACGATGGGCGTGTTCAGCTCGAAGGAGCCCGAGTTCTCGCGCGCACTCGTCATGGCGTACGAAAACCGTCGCAGCGGCGTCGCGCGCGGCCGCGCCGTGGCCACATTGTCGATGCCCCCGGGTGCCGCCTTGCCCGTGACCGGTGTCAGCGGACCCTGGATCCGCTCCCCGCCCCCGGCGTTGAGGATCTCCGGCACACCCAACTGGATGAAGCCATTGCGCAGACGCGGGGTCGGGAACCCCCGGAGATTGAGCCGGTTGAGACCGGCGACGAGATCGGCGGGCGACGCGGTCGCGATCATGCCCAGCTCGATGTTCAGCTCGCCGACCGCTTCGGAATCCTCGCCCTGCCCGGTCAACAGGTCGTTGGAAAACGGTGGCTCGTGCAGCTCCGCTTCCTGAGCCCCCATGCCCGTGGCATCGTAGCCATCGTCGTCGGACCGGGTTGTGATCAACATCGGATCGAGGTTGATGGGATCATCGGGAGGCCTGATTTGCCCATGCCCCAGCGACGCCAGGCCGGCCCAAATGCCGGCCCAGAGCAGCGCGACGGCACCGGACCTTAAAACTCCCATGTCGCCCCATTGAAAGTGCCGGGCGCCCGCGTGCCGAGCCCGTTTTTGCAGAAAGGCATCAAGAGAGCGTGAAAAAACGAGCGGGCGGCCCACTCCGGGGAGTCGAAAGCTTGCGGCACGGAGAGGAAGGAGGACGCTTCCTTCTCCTCCCTCCGTTCAGACCGACCACCCGCCCGGTCTAGGGTTGGTCCGGCCTCCGCCGCATCAGCTCGGGCGGAAACACGGCCGGGGCACTGCCGGCTTCGCGCCGCGCGTTGTTGACCCGGCCGCTATCGGGCCGGAGTGGGAGTTGAGTGCCACCGGTCTTCTCCAACACCGTGAAGAGCTTGCGGTTGAACTGTTGGATGAGCGTTTGATGGTCTGGGCTGAAGATCAGGTTGCGGGTCTCGCCGGGGTCGTTTTCGAGGTCGTAGAACTCGTCGATGTCCCACACCCCCTGCACCCGAACATACTTGTAGCGGTCGCCACGCAAGGCGTGGAGCGTGGGAGTCTGGGGGTAGTTGCGCTCCCAGAGGTATTCGTAAAGGAGTTCGGTCCGCCACGGTATCGACTCACCCCGCACAAGAGGCCAGAAACTCTGTCCGTCGATCCGGGGGAGCGTTTCCTTCGTGCCCGCCGCCGCGAGCAAGGTGGGCGCGAAGTCAATGTTCGCGACGACCTGCTTCACCACGGTGCCGGCCTTGATGGCCTCGGGACATTGCAGGATGAGCGGAATGCGCATCGACCACTCGTAGGCGGTGCGCTTGTCGATCAGGCCGTGCTCGCCGAAGGCGAATCCATTGTCGCCCGCGTACACAATGAGGGTGTTCTCCAACTGCCCACGCTCGCGCAGCGCGGCCACGACACGGCCCACGCTTTCGTC
This sequence comes from Opitutaceae bacterium, assembly GCA_016794625.1. Classification (GTDB taxonomy): domain Bacteria; phylum Verrucomicrobiota; class Verrucomicrobiia; order Opitutales; family Opitutaceae; genus UBA6669. Next base: position 23,005 of record JAEUGY010000066.1, on the reverse strand, counting down.
GACCGCGAGGAGGGTCTCGCAGTACCGGCGGTAGTAGTCGGCCACATCCAGGTCCGAGTGATACGGAAAGTCGACGCCGTGCCAGGAATTGCGCTGGTTCTGCACCCACATCGGCGCGTGCTCGTGCCGGTTGCGCGAAGCCGGGACGGGCAGCGGCTTGTCCTTGTAGCGACCCTTGTGGCGGTCGGCCGGGACGAATTCGGCATGCACCGCCTTGTGCGACAGGTAGATCAGAAAGGGCTGTTCCTTCGGTTGGGTTTTCAGCCAGTCCAGGGCATAGTCGGTCAGTTCATCGGTGATGTAACCTTTCTGGGGAACCTGCCGGCCGTCGACGTTGAGGCCGGTGTCGGACGCGCCCAGCACCATGCGACTGCCTCCCCGGTTGCCCGCCCAATACATGCCCTGACCGCGAAAACTCACCCACCGGTCAAACCCACGCTGCGGACCGGCATCCTCCCCGCCCATGTGCCACTTGCCGAAAAATCCGGTGCGGTAACCGGCGCGCTGCAGCACCTGGGGAAAGAAGGTGAGGTCGGCGCGCACGGGGTGATTGTTGTCAATCACGCCATGATTGTGGGCATAGAGGCCGGTGAGCATCGACGCCCGGCTGGGGGAACAGAGAGCCGTCGTGACGAAGGCATTGGGCAGATACGCGCCCTGCCTCGCGAGCGAGTCGATGTTGGGGGTCTCGAGAAACGGATGCCCGACAAAACCCATCGCGTCGAAACGGTGGTCGTCCGTCAGGATCATGACGATGTTGCGCGGCGCCGCGGCGTGCGCGACACCGGCCGTGCAACCAAGAAGTGCAGCCACGAAAAGCAGGCGGGGAGTCATAAGGAGGAACGTTCGTGCGATCATACGGCGTAGGGTTTGCGCATGGGACGGGAGAGCATTCGGTCGGCAACGACATCGTCAACAAACCGTTCGGTGGCGGGATTCCACCGCACGCTCGACCGGCCGAGCCGGATTGCGATGTTGGCAAGGTGCGAGATCGTGATCGCACGGTGCGAGACGTCGGCCGGGCAGATCGCCGGCTTTCCGCTGTAGATACAGTCGATGAAATTCCATTCCTGCACCTTGCTCTCATAGAGCCGGATTTCTTCGTCGCGGATCTTCTCCTGCCGGAGTGACTCCGGTTTGATCACGATGCGATCGCGTTTGACGAAGATCGACTTGTCGCCCTCCCCTTCGAACAGGATGCCTTCCTCCGCGCCGCTGGAAACAAACAGTCGCACGCCGTTGGCGTAGACCACCTCGAACGCATAGGAGGTCGGCGTATTGTAGAGGTCGGATTGAGGCGGAAGCTTCGCCACCACGTTTTCCACGAGGACCGGACCCGAGTCATCCAGACCGAGGGCCCATTGCACAATGTCGAAGTGATGGGCGCCCCAGTCGGTGACACTGCCACCCGAGAAATCCCAATTGTGACGCCAGTTGAGCGGCAGTAGCGCCGGGCTGTAGGGACGCTCCGCCGCTGGGCCAAGCCAAAGGTCGAAGTTCACTTCTTTTGGAATCGGCTCCGGCTTCTTTCGACTGCCGAGCTTTGACCAGTCGTTGTGCCCCTTGTCGGGCAAGCCGACGGTGATGCGACGAAGCTTGCCGAGACGACCATTGCGCACGTATTCGCACGCCGTGCGGAAGTACACGGAACTTCGCTGCTGGCTGCCGGTTTGCCAGGTGATTCCCGCCTTCTGGACGGCAGCCACGATGCGCTGGCCCTCCTCCACGGTCACAGCCAGCGGCTTTTGTCCGTAGATGTGAAGCCCCTTGCGGGCGGCGATCACCGCGGCGGCGCAATGCCAATGGTCAGGTGTCGCGATGTACACGGTGTCCAGATCCTCTTTGTCGATCATGACGCGAAAATCCTCATACACTCGGCAACCGCGAAACGTGCCGCCCGCCGAATACTGGGCATAGTAGTCCTCGATCTTTTTCTGGCCGACGAGTCGGCCGCCGCGGAGTTGCCCCTGGTAACCATAGTTGGGCAGGTCGGACACGGGGTCGGCAACCGCGACCACCTGCACGCGGGCGTCGCCGAGGAAGTTCATGACCGTGCCGTGGGCGATGGTGCCGAAGCCGATGATGCCGATGTTGATCCGGTCCGAGGGTTTGGGGCGCCGCACGCGCGCGACCGACGTCCCCGCACAGGATGTCAGGGAGGACAACACCCACCCCGCGGCGGTGGCGGCCGCCGAAGTCTTGAGAAATTCACGTCGATTGAACTGGGTTTTCATAAGCTTGGCACAGATTGGAAGGGAGGGTCCGGTCGCTGCGTCGTCGTGCCGGGGAGAATGCCGGCGAAGGATTTTCCATCGGGTCCGACCGGGACCTCGCCGCTTGCCAGTTCGATGAACGTCGGGAAAAAGTCGGGCCAGCAGACCATGGCATCGGAGAGAGAACCGGCCTTCAGCCGGCCCGGCCAGGCCGTGATCAGCGGAACGCGGATGCCCGCGTCGTAGAGCGACCCCTTCGCGAACGGCAGCGGAGCGCCGTGGTCGGCGGTGAAGATGAAGTGGGTGTTGGGGCGGGAGGTTTCGCCCGCGTGCGCACCGAAAAGCTCGGCCGTCCACAACCCAATCACGCAGAGAAGAAGCCAGCCGGCAGCGGCAGGTCGATGTGGGGAGGCCATAGGGGGTGAAGTCCGCCGACGTGGAACAGCAGCCCAGTCTACCCTGCCTGAGGCGATTCCACCATTGTCCGATCGGGCAATCGCCGTATCCAGAACCCTATGGAATGCGACGCAATCCCACTCGGATCACGCCTTGAGCAATCCGCGCTCAAAACCGCGTGCCACGGCTTCGGCCCGGTCGGCCGCCTGCAGCTTGACGAGAAGCGCTCCGACATGGGCCTTGGAGGTGCGTTCGGAGATGCCGAGAAGCCGGCCGATCTCCGCGTTGGTAAATCCCTGCCGCACAAGACCGAGCACCTCCATTTCCCGCCGCGAGACAGCACCGGTGGCGCTTTCGGCGGCCATTTGTCGGGCGACATCCTGGCCCACAACCTGTTCCCCCGTATGCACCGCACGGATTGCTGCGACCAGTTCAGCGCGCCGCACCGTCTTCGTCACATAGCCGCGCGCCCCCGCCGCCAAGGCGTGGCGGACATCTTCAGGGGCCTCGGACGAGGTGAGCATCAAGACCCGTGCCTCAGGAAACTCCTTCCGCAGCCGCTGCAGCGTTTCGATCCCGTCGATGCCCGGCATGCTCAGGTCGAGCAACATCACATCGGCGGGTTGGGCGCGCCACGCCTTGATCGCTGTTTCACCGTCGTCCGCCTCCGCCACGACCCGGAGACCGGGATCGAAGTTCAGCACATTGGCGAGTCCCGCGCGCAGCACTGCGTGGTCGTCGACTAGAACCAGACGAATGGGAGAGGATGCGGGCAAGACGGAGTGGCGGGAAAAGGCGCGTGACACCTTAGCGAACGACGGGGAGGCGGCGCTATTGTCCGATCGGCCAATGTGGGCACGTTCAGGCGAGGGCTTCATCGTAGGCGCGCAGAGGCACTTCGAAGTGGACGACGGTTCCCCGGCCTGGCGCGCTTTCAATCTGCAGCGTGCCGTTGAGCCGCTCGATGCGCTCCCGCATGCCGGTGAGACCAAAGTGTCCCTGCGCCGCGCCGCGTTGCGCGCCGGGAGTGAAGCCGCGTCCATCATCGCGCACCGTCAGCGCGATCCAGTCGGCTGTTTTCGCGGGCTGCACCTCCAGCATCACGCGAGTTGGACGGCCATGCGTGAGCGCATTGTGCAACGCTTCCTGCGCGGTGAGAATCAGGTTTCCCGCCACGAAGTCGGGCACGTGCGCCAGATCGCCAGTGGTGCGCAGCTCGATCTTGGCGTCGTGTCCCGCGCCCGCTCGCTCGACGAGCGCCTGCAGGGCATCCGAAAACGCCAGCCCATGAAGCGGCAGGCTGCGCAGCGCCCACACTGAGCCGCGCAGTTCATCCACGGCGTGGTCGAGCATCCGACGGGCGACCGGCAGGTGCACCGCGGGCAGTCCCGCAGACGCGGGCACCGAGGCCTCGGCCTCACAGGCCTCCAGTTGAAATCCGATGCCGCCGAGCGTCTGGAGCAGGGTATCGTGGAGATTCGCGGCCAGTCGGTTCCGCTCGCGTAAAGTCGCCTGAAATTCAATGGCCGCATCCCGCCGCGCCCGCATCTCGGTGGCGAGTTGCAGGGTCTTCCTCTGAACCTGCCGGCGCAGCTGCCAGACCCAGAGCAGGGCTGCTCCCAATGCGACCGCCACCAGCGTCACCACCCCCAGCAGCCGTTTCGGAGTCCACCACGAGGGTGCCTCCAGAACCTGGATGTCCGCCCCGCTCCGCAACACCACATCGAGGCGGCTCGGCACCAAGGAGCGGCGCGAACCTTCAACCGGCGTGTATTCGAGCTGCACCAGCGCGGTGACTTCGAGCACGCTGCCTGGTTGCAGTGCGTCCAGCGGCCCGGGTTCGCCGGCGTGCAGAATCGCGCCCAAAATCGTGCCACCTCGCTCGAGGGTGAGCCGGCGCAGCGGCTGGCGCGGGTCCGCCGCCGCCTCCACCGCGAGCAATCGCGCCGGGAATCGGACGAGGTGCCCGTCAAAATCGTGGGGTTTTGCCAGCTGGCCGGTCGCGATCGCGGTCGCGTTCAGCGCCACAATCTCCTCCGGGCCGATCGCCACCGGTTCCGGCACCGGGCCCCGGCCGACTTTGCGCACCTGGGCTTCGGTGAGCATGCCGATATGGCGCGACATGTCGACGAAGCCCGACACCTCGATGACATCACCCGCCCCAAGCGCCTCGGTGGTCCTCGTTTCCACGCGCACGGCACTCGGACCCGCCTGCAGGTAGAGGAACTTGCCGGGCAAGGCGAACGTCACCGTCCCGCTGACCCGCACGCGATGCGGCACCAGCGGGTCCGGGCGAAACGCACCAATCCGATCCAACGGCACGGACGGCGCGGCAAAGGCCGCGATCGCCGGCACATCGACGATCAGGTCTGCGCTCCCGCCGGAAAAAATGCGCGGCATGGTGATCTCGCCGCGCGTATTGAAGCGGGCGATCGCCAAACCGGTCACCCGCACCTCCGCATCCACCAGTTCGCTCGGGGCCCTGAGGGCCTGGATCGGAAATTCCGCAGTGAAGGCCCCCTGGCTGGTGCGAAGGTGGAGCAACCAAACGTCCCCGACCTCCTGGAACGCCTGCACCACCCCACCCACCTCCACCCGCAGACAGTCATCCGACCCACTGAAGAGTCGAGGCAGGCTCACCCGCTGAGCCGGCGGCAATTCCTGTTCGCCCAGAACGCGAACAGTGCGAGGCAGGACCACCGGAGCGAAGCCGGCCGGATCACTGACTCCCTCCACCTCGACCCGCTGGCCGACCCGGATCGCGGCGATCGCGGCGTCGTCCATGGCCCAGAGCTTGTTTCGTTGCGACCGCTTCACGCCGATCCAGATACCGTTCGACTCGTCCTGCATGACGAACTGACCGGCGGCATTGCGCCAGGTGACGACGCCAGAAAGCAACACCGTCTTCGGCTCGGCCGCCTCCTCCCGCGTCAGCCTGCGTACGTCCGCAATACGAGTGAGAGGCTCCGCCCGCAGGTCTGTACTCCCGTCCAGGGCGCAGGCCAACACGACAACCGCCAAGGTCCGGCAGCAGAGGGGAGAAAGGCAAAACGTCACGTCGCCCGTAGGTCTTGCCCCTGCGCGATTGGCTGTCGATGCAGATGATCAAGGAGAAGATCCGCCGGACGGTCTGGTGGGTATCCGATGCCCGATACTTTCCGATTGTCGGGCTGGCCCTCGCGGCCATGCCTCGCTCGGGGAACGCAAGGCTAGCGCTATCCTCGGCGTGGCCGCGAGGGCCAGCCCACGGGGGCGCAAGCCGTTGGTCCAAGGCCACGGATTGCGTTCGCGGAAGCTCGTAGGGGTCGGCGACCCAACGCGAGGAGCGTCACGTGGACGCGCCCGACGCAGCCGCGGGTGGCCGCGAAACCGCGGACTCACGGCCCTGCGCGGGAACTCTCTTCCGGTCGCAGGGATTTCATTTGTTTATCCCTGACCACAAGGAAGTTAATCCACGAACCCGTTCGCTCCGGCCCTCTGACTTCGATCGGCGCCGTCCGCCGGCTCACTAAAATCCCTGTTGACGGCACCCCGCCTCCCCCTTTGCTCTCACCCCTCACGGTTTTGGCAAGATAGCTCAGTTGGTAGAGCAGAGGACTGAAAATCCTTGTGTCCCCGGTTCGATTCCGGGTCTTGCCACCACTTTTAAACCCTCAAGCCCAAGTGGTTTGTGGGTTTTTTTATGTCTCGAGTTTATCCGCCGGATCCGGGGTCGCTGACTCATTTGCGCATCGCCTGGGACAAACCGGAAGGCAGTTCGAGATCGAGGGCGACCATGGCCGCGCCGAGCAGGAGACGACGTTGGGCCGTGGACAATCCGGGCTCCAGCGTCGCCTGATAGTAGAGCTGCTGCGCCTCCACTCGTTCATGCTGCAAGGCGACCAAGGTGGCATTTTGGAGAAGGGCACCCACTGCTTGGGGCGCGTTGGGCAGGGTCTCCATCACCGCCTGCCGTAGGGCCTGGTAGCGCGAGGCCAGGGTCTGCAAGGCCCGTTCATAATCGCCCGCCTTCCCGGCCAGCTCGGCTTTCACGGCTTCCACCTTGGGATTCGGCGGGCTTGCCGGCGGAAAGCGGCGCGCGTTCCGGGGCCACACGGAGTATTCCAATCCGGTCGATGTGACCCGGTAACTGACGAGGAACGCGGTTTCGCGGCGCCGGATCCCATCCACCGCCGAAGCCGTCACTTGCCGGAGTTTCCGGGTGTCCGCCACGATGGTCTGTAATTGTTCCGCCAAGACAGGAGAAAGCGGGCTGGCCGCCGGAGCGACCAGTTGCCGCATCTCCGGCAGCCTGCACAACTCGCGTCGCAACTCGTCGGCCTGCACTTCCAGGGCGCGAAGGGTGCCGGACTGGGACTCGAAGAAGCCCTGCAGCTTTCGCGCCCGCTGCTGGGCAAAGAAGGTCCGGTCGGTTTGCAACAGCGTCTCATAGAGCCCGCGCTTCACGTCGGCCTTGAGTGACTCGTAACGGGCGATCCGGCTGGCCAGCGCCTCCGGCAACAGCTTGGGCAGCAGAATCCGGGCGGGCTCCGGATGAAATGCGAGCCAGCCGGGATTTTCAGACAGCGCCGTGGGGGTTCCGTAGACGGCCACATCGCGGGCCACTTCCAGCAGGAGTTCGCGCTGCCAGATGTCGAGGCCATCCTGGAAATAGGCCACGTCGCGGACCAGCAGCGCCAGCTCCGCCGTCGAAAACCCCATCGGATCGTCGATCCGCACGCGACCGGTGCGGGTCGCGCCCCACGCCTGATCGCGGTACGACCAGCGGGCGCGCTCCTTTTCCGCCGAAGCCTCAAGCGCCGCAAGCGCCGGCTTCTGTTCCGCGGCGAATACTCGGAGCCGGGCCTCCCGGTCCGGCTCCGGCAGCTCACGGACCTGATCCAGAACCGCACGCAGGTCGCGCACCAGATTGTCACGCGTCACCCGATACCGTTCAATCGACTCCGGCACCGACCGATAGCCGCCGCCTTCACTGATGCGCAAGGCCAGCGCGGGGTAAAAAAACTCCGCCACGAAATCGCCCGCCGCAGCCTCCACCGAGGCCGAACCGCTCCGCATGCCTCGGCCCGGCGGCAGAATGTCCGCACCGTAACGACGGGATGCGATCGCGCCCAGCGGCGGCAGTTCCGGCGGGAAATAAACGGGCACCCGTTCTATGGACGACGACACGGGCATGGTTCGCTCAAAACCAGGGTCCGGCGACACCGGCAGGCCCGAGCTCTCTTGCGCACCCAACCAGAGCCCTGATCCCACTCCCCCCAAGCACCCCACCAGCAGGGACGCACGCACCGCCTTCAGCACCCGCAACGAATGAAAAACGAGCATAGAAAACGCGCACCGATTCGAAGCGAGCGCACCAGCCAAGCTTGCTCGATTTCCAAGCCAGAGGCGAGGCTGAACCCGTTACCGTCGGGCCCAGGTTCACCGTCGGCACAACCGACACCACCGTCGGCTTGGTTTACAGAACACAGGCTTCGATCCCCGGTGAAGCACCTGCGTAGAAACCCCCTCAGCAATCACACAAAGTCATATTCCATAGTTACTAACACCTTGATTGGGCACCCGGACGACCTCGCGGCAAGCACCCTGCTCCATGAATAGGATCGATTGCCGTTTCTCCATGAAGCCAACCCTTACCGCCGTTCTGCTCCTTCTCCTCTCCGCGTCCGCGGCGATGGCCGGCCGGCCGCCTCTGGGCCGCAACATTACCATTCCGGATCCCTTCATGTCGGGGAATGGCCAAGGGTGGTACGGGGGTCGCGAAGACAATGAGACGGAACCCAACTCCTGCCGCATCACCGGCCAGTCATGGGATCTGGAGGCGATGTACCTCAATGAATTTCTTCTCACGCTGGTCGGCGGATTTGATTTCAAACACGGCGCCCGGATCGGATCGACGTCGGCGCAATCCGGGCACCTCTTCATCGATGTGGACGGTGACGTTACCCCGGGCCGCCCCACGAGCACCCGCCCGCCCGCGGACGGCCGGGTCCGCAACACGTTTGGTTACGACTATGTGGTGACGTTCGACTTCAACGCACTGACCTGCTCCGTGTATGTGATTGATCAGGACACCGTGATTTCCGTCTGCACCGACGGAGCCACGTCGATGCCCTGGCGCTACGTCTCCGGCGGGTCTCCCCTGCCCGGCTACCAAGCGCGCCCGATTGACTACCGCTCGGGCCTCACCTCCCGTGACGTCGGTGGTTTACTGGGCGACGGCGACAATGAGCGACACTACACGCTCCGCCTCAACACCGGATTCCTCACCTCCCGTCGGGCGACCTTCTCGTTTGCCACGGAGGGAGGATTCGACAGTCTGATGGGGCGCATGGATCCCTCCGACACCCTGCCGGACGGCCTGCAGCTGGCCGCGGCTCAGGAGGGTGAGGAGACGCAAACCACCCCGGCACCGGTCAGCGTCCCGGATGCGGGCGGCACCCTCAGTCTCCTCGGCGGTGTGCTGATCCTGCTGGCAGCCTGGAATTGCCGTCGCTCCGTCGCCCAAGCCTGAAGATGGCCGCCGCTACGGTGAGGCCGGGGGAAGCCACCTCACCGCCTGCGATCGCTGCTGGCGGTAGCCCGAGGGATTGATGCCGACATACTGCTTGAAGCTCCGACTGAAAAGCGCGAGCGACCCAAACCCGGTCGCCGAGGCAATCTCGGTCAGTGTTTTCTCGGAGTTGATCAGGAGCGTCTTGGCCATCTCCAGACGCACCGTGCGCAGGTAGTCAAAGACCGTCTGTCCGGTCACGCGCCGAAAGATCCGGGCGAGGTGCTCCTCGCTCTTCTTCACCGACCACGCGACTTCGCCCAGCGTGAGGTCGCGGGCGTGGTTGCGAATCAGGAACTCCTTGGCCTGCACCACCACCGCCCCGGCCCCGGCGCCCGACGCGGCGGTCGCCGGCGCCAACGGCGCCTCATGAAGCCGGCGGGCGACATGCACGACCAGATTGGTGCACAGCGCGCGGACCCGATGCCGGATGCCCGGGCCATGATGCTCCGCCTCCCTCCGAATCGCCCGCAGAATCTCCTGCATCGCAGCGGTCTGCGCACGTGGAAGGTATCGAATCTGGCGAAAGTGGTGTTGGATGAAGGCCGTCAGATCGATCTCTGGGTCTCCCTGCTCCTCCACCTGCCCCGGCCCATCCCCTTTCCCCGGCAAGGGCGGCAGGGAGAAGAGAATCTTCAGCGCATGGAGCTGGGCCACGCCCCCCGCCCCCGCACGGTAACGCTGCACACAGTGTCGCGGCACCACCACCACATCACCCGCCTCAATCGCATACTCACCTTCTCCCTCGATCAGCAGCGTGCACCGCGCTTGGAGGTAGAACACCACCTTGTGTTCGACGTTGACCAGGTGAATTTCGCCACCTTTCGGGATGACAAAGCCCAACTCCGAAACCGACGCATAGGGTGCGCCCAGTCGCTCGATGGAGTGGAAGGTCATGGCCATCAATTAATCAATTTCAGACAAACAATGTCAGGCGCAACCATAGACGATCCGGCCACGATGAATTATCCTCGGAGCACACTGCCACCCCGCCGCCCTGAGCGCCCCATGTCAATCTCAGGCAAGCGGTGCACCTCTGACTTCTCGTTGCCGCCCCCATGAACGTCCCGCCCCTGAACTCCCCCACTGTCCGCTCCCATCCGTCCGTCCCCGCCCGTCTGTTTCTTTCCACCTCCGCCGCCCTTCTCGGGGTGGTTCTGGTCGCGCCGGCCGCATTCGCGCAAACCAAACCCGCTGACACCCCCGCGATCCCTGTCACCTCATCCGTCAAGGCGACGGGTGAGACGGAGCCGACCATCGAGTTGTCGCCCTTTGTGGTGGGCGCGAGCGCCGACGTCGGATACGAGGCGACCGAGTCGCTCGCCGGCACCGGCTTGAAGACCAAGCTCACCGACATCGGCGCCTCGGTCTCGGTGATCAATGCCAAGTTCCTCGAAGACACGGGTTCCACCAACCTGCGCGAGCTTCTCGTTTACCAGACCAACATGGAAACCACGGGCTTCGGCGGCAATCTCTCGGGCACCGAAGCCGCACCGGGAGGCGTCGTCAGTGAGCCCAGCCTGAGCGGCGGCTCGCCCGGCACCCGCGTGCGCGGACTCGCGGAAGCGACGCAGGCCCGGAACTTCTTCCGGAGCTTCATTCCGATGGACAGTTACAATACGGAACGGGTGGAGATCAATCGCGGCGCCAATGCCCTGCTCTTTGGTGTGGGCAGTCCGGCCGGTATCATCAATACCACCACCGCCGGGGCGGACTTGCGCAAACAGGCCGGAAGCGTCGACGTGTCGGCCGACAACCACGGCACCTACCGCGGAGTGCTCCGCTACAACCACGTGCTGCTGCCCAACGAACTCGCCCTCCGGGTGGGCGCGGTGCATGCGCGGGAAAAATTCCAGCAGAAATTCGCCTTCACCGACACGGACCGCCAGTACGTCGCCGGCGCCTGGGATGTCCGTGCGTTGCGCAACCGCGGACTCCTTTCGTCCACCACCCTGCGGGCGTCCTACGAGCAGGGCGAGATCGCCTCGAATCGTCCGCGCACGCTGACGCCGTCGGATCGCCTCTCGTCCTGGTTCTCCTCGACGCTGCCCGACGACCTGGAGGCGCTCGGCGCCCGTGAAAAGGTCTCCTATGATCCCACCCGCGGGCCCTTCAATGTCTTCAACGTCGCCACGCGGACGGCCAGCATCGGCGTGATCGAAAACGTCAACCGATCGCCCACCCTGTTCTTTCAGGACGTCAATGCGACGTCGCCCCGGGACAACGTCCCGGTCAACGCGGCCGGCCAGACCGTCATCGGCCGTCCCATGGTGTCGAACAACGTCTTCTACCCCTCCACCGGGCTGACCGGCATCGCCGTCGCCGCCTACACTCGCGAGATGAGCCGTCTGCGCACCGACTACGGCCTGCCGGATGGGGCGTTCTACACCTCGGAGAATCTGACGGACCCCAGCGTCTTCGACTTTTTCAACAACACGCTGATCGGACCCAACTCCGAAGGTCTCGCCAATCTGAAGGCTCTGGACGTGTCGCTCGAGCAGCTGGTCTGGAATCGCAAGGCCGGCTTCGAAGTCGCCTACAGCCGGCAGACGTGGGATGAAGGGCTGCAGAGCTTGATGCCGCAGTCGGCGCCCTACATTTCCATCGACGTCAACACTCGCCTGTGGACCGGGGAAGCGAACCCCAACTACGGACGCCCCTTTGTCTCGACGGCGGGTCGCGCCACCTTCAACGACATCGAGGCGGAAACGGCCCGGGCCAAGGCCTTCTTCGAACTGGATTTCCGACGGGAGCGTCGCCGACTCGGTTGGTTTCTCGGCCGGCACATTTTTTCCGGATTGGCGCAGAAGGAAACCCTCACCTCCGAGAATCGCGGAGGCGGTTCCACGCACTACACGCCCGACTTTTGGGCCAACGGCAACAACCAGGCCCGCACCGCCGGTCAGAGCAAACAGATCGTGACGTGGGTATATCTTGGCCCCTCGCTCGCCAGCGCAACCAGTCCGGCGGGAGCCCGGCTTCCGGGCCTCCAGCAGAACTTGCTCAACTTCCAGGACACCTTGACCGCGCAAAACGTGATCATCCAGCGCGTACCCGCGCCCACGGCGGGAGTCGCCGGACAGGCCCAGTATCAGCCCACCTACGGCCCACTCACGATTCTACGGGAGAACCGCGAAGTCACAAACACCGCCAGTTTCGCCAGCCTCAACGAGCGCACGTTGGACTCCCAAGCCTTCTCGGTTCAGAGTTACCTGCTCGGGGACCTCCTCATTGGAACCGCCGGCTGGCGCAAAGAGCAGTCCTCGATCATCGGGACCAATGCTCCGTTCGCGCCCGGAGGCGAGGGCTATGTGTTGGTTGACAGCCCCAACTACCGGCTGGACGTGCCGGGACTGGTCCCGCAGGAGTTCGAACAGACGCTTTTTGCCTGGAGCGCCGTGGCGAAAACGCCCGAAAAGTGGACGCGACGGATCCCCCTTCTCTCGGCTCTCAACCTCTACTATGGGGAATCGGAGAATTTCAGCCCGCCGGAAACGCGTACGGTCGATACCTTCCGCAACGAGATTCCACCGCCCAGCGGGCTGACCGAGGAGGGTGGCATTTACCTGGAGGCCTTCAATAATCGTGTATCCATTCGGCTCAATTCATTCAAAACCACCCAGACCGGAAGCTTCAACTCCGTCGTGGGCGCCATCCCGGGCACCATTGTCGGGTTGCACACCACGGCCTACAACATGGTGAGAACGGGGCTGGTGCCCGATGGAGGAAACGGTTTTCCCGTGGGGTACGTGGCTCCTCCCACCGAGCTCCTCCAGACATTCGGCGTGCAGATCCAGCCCAGCGGCTTCATCACGTCCACCAATCCGGGTGTGCGCGATACGAGCGACTTCGTGACGGAGGGCAAGGAACTGGAAGTCTCGTTCCGTCCGACCCGCGGGCTCTCCTTTGTCCTGAATGTGGCGCAACAGGAGTCTGTCCGCAGCAACACCGGCGCGGCCGTGCGACGTCTCCTCTTTGACACACCTACCGCGTCCGGAGCGTCGCTCGCGGCCGAATGGCAGAAACCGTGGACGCGCCAAGTCGCGCTCAATGCCGGTGCCCTCGGCAAGGAGGGTTCGAATGACATCAATCTGCTCGGCAACAACTTTCTGCTCAACGCACTGAACCGCTACAATGTCGCCGCCTCGGGCGACGGAGCCCCGGTGCAGGAACTGCGGGAGTGGCGGGTGAACTTCGTCGGCAGCTACCAGTTCCAGGAGGGTCGGTTCAAGGGTTGGGGCGTCGGCGGCGGTGTACGCTGGCAGGACAAGGCCGCCATCGGCTTCCCGGTGGCCACCTTCGAATCTGATCTGAGCCCGTCCGACGGCATCGCTGAGTTCAGCGACCTGCGCATCTCGGACGTGCGCAATCCGTACTTTGGCCCGACGGAAACGCGCTACGACGCGTGGGTGTCCTACGCCACCAAACTTTTCCGGAATCGCGTCCCGCTCAAAATCCAGCTCAATGTCAGGAACCTGTTCACCCACGATGAGCTCGTCCCGACCGTGGCCAACCCCAACGGAAGCATCCCCGTGTGGGCCATCGCCGAAGGCCGGAAGTTCACGCTCTCGGCGAAGTTCTCGTTCTAAGTGCCACTCCTCCGCACCATGACGGGCCCAAGATTTCCTCTGCTCATGGTCTTCGTGCTCGGCCAGGCACTGGTCGGAATTCCCGTGCACGCCTTCGACCTGGTCACTCCTCAGTCGAAGGCCACGATTGTCGTGGCCGCCGGCGAACCCGAGTGCGTTAAACTGGCGGTGCAGGACTTCGTCAGCGATGTGCGCAAAATCACCGGTCAAACGCTGGTCGTTGTGCATCGCTGGGAGGAAAGCGGACCCAACCGGGTGGTGGTGGGCACCGTGGGTGTGCCGGAGTCCAACGCCCTGCTCACGCGCGCCGCTCCGGGCGTGGGCGACTCGCTCAAGGGTCGGTGGGAATCCTATCGGGTTCAGAGCAACGGGAATCAGCTCGTGATCGCCGGCAGTGATGAGCGCGGCACCATGTTCGGGCTCTACGCGTGGATCGAATCTCACCTCGGAGTGGATCCGCTTTATCTGTGGTCCTCCCGGGCGCCCGCCCAGCGAACCACGCTGCGCTGGGATTCGATCGAGCTGAGCTCGGGGGAGCCGACCTTTAAATTCCGCGGCTGGTTCATCAACGACGAGGACTTGCTCACGGGATGGAAGGAGCCCGGCGGCAAGCGCCACATCGACTACCCTTACTACGGCGACGTCATCCCCCGGGACGTAATGCAGGCCATCGCCGAGTCGCTCGTGCGCAGTCGCTGCAACCTCATCATCCCGGCCAGCTTCATCGACCTCTTCAATCCGCCCGAGGAGGCCTTGGTTCAGGAGTGCGCCCGGCGGGGCGTCTTCATCTCCCAACATCATGTCGAACCGCTCGGCGTCAGCGCCTTTTCGTTCTTCAACTACTGGAAGAAACGGGGACGCGAACTAAAATACTCCTACTACAGCCATCCCCGGGAAGTGGAGGAGGTCTGGCGGGCCTATGCGAAAAAGTGGTCCGCCTACCCGAATGTCATCTGGCAGCTCGGGCTCCGCGGCATCGCCGATCGTCCGATGTGGATGGCGGATCCGGCCACTCCGCAATCGGACGCCGACCGGGGCGCACTGATTTCAGCGGCCATGGCCGCCCAGGTGAAGATCCTGGACGAGGTCGGCGCGCCCACGCCTCGCTACCAGACGACCACGCTCTGGGCGGAAGGCTCCCAGCTCAACGAACAGAAGCTGCTCACCATTCCGAACGACACCATCGTCGTCTTCTCGGACAATTCTCCGGGTTGGAAATGGCAGCGCGACTTTTACACGACGCCTCGCCGGCCCGAACACGCCTACGGTGTTTACTATCACCACGCCCTGATCGGTTCCGGACCCCATCTCGCACAGGTGCCGTCTCCGCGGAAAACCTACGAGTGCCTGCAGCTCGCCGCCTCGCACGGAGCCGCCTCCCTCGTGATCTGCAATGTCTCCAACCTTCGAGAGTTTGTGCTGGGCATCGATGCCACGGCCAAAATGACCTGGAACCTGGCCGACTTCGAACCGGAGCGCTGGCTGGACCAGTGGATCGCCGCACGCTTTTCCACCGGGCAGTCCACCGTCGCCCACGCCTACCGCTCCTACTTTGAAACCTGGCAGGTGCACCCGACTCAGGGTGTACCGTTTCTGATGGACGGTCAGATGCTCCAGACCGGGAACGCCCTGCTGCGGCAGCTCACGCAGCGATTCCAGTCGGGCGCACCGAAGACCCCTGCTGTCGTGGATTCAGCTCACTCGGCTCCTCCCTCCGTGGGCGGGCACGCCGGTGCGACCAAGGACGCCTTCTGGGCCGGGATTCGCGACATGCATCCCACGAGCACGCGCGGGGCCCTGGTGCAGGGAGCCGGAGCGCAACGCGCCGGATTCACGCGCGTCCATCTGCTCGTCGAGTCTGTCGCCGCCCGGCTCGCCGCCGAGGAGGCTCGCTTTCTCCGGGACAATCTTGGTCATCAGGCCGAACTTTCCCTCCAGCTCAGCACCTGGGTCGAGGCCGTCACCCTGGCCAGTGAAGCAGCCGAGAACGGCCATCCCCGCGCTTGTCGCGACGCTCTCACGCAGGCCGAGGCCGCGTTCTCGCACCTCATGGCCCGGGCCGAGGAGTACTGCTGGGGACCCTGGCTTCACTGGTACCGCGGCAGCACCAAACTCAATCTCAGAGCCACGCTCCAGCGTACCCGTGAGGTCCGGGCTCTCGCCGACACCCTCCTGCAGGCTCCTCAACCCCGCATTCCCTCCACACCATGAACGTAGTCACGTTTGCCCATCGATTCTGCCTGGTTGGCCTGGCCAGCGCACTCACCACGCTGTCTCCAGCCCAGGACATCACACCGACGACCGGCATCTCTCTGCCCGTCCTGGGGAAGCTGGCCCCGCGCACGGCCGCCCAGATTCATGACTCCCCGTGGTCGATTGGCGCCGAGACGATCGATCGCGATTTCACGGTCTATGACCACTTCAAACGTTTCCTCGGACCGCTTGGCGCCAAGGGTGTCCGCCTGCAGGCCGGATGGGCCAAGTGCGAAAAGGTCAAGGGAGTCTACTCCTGGGAGTGGCTCGACGCGATCGTCAATGACGCCGTCGCGCAAGGGGTGAAACCGTGGCTGGAATTCAACTACGGCAACACCCTTTATCCCGGCGGCGGCGACACGGGCCTCGGGGGCGGACTCCCTTCGTCGCCGGAAGCGCTCGCAGCCTGGGACGCGTGGGCCCGCGCTCTCGTGCTCCGTTACCGGGATCGCGTGGACCAGTGGGAGGTGTGGAACGAACCGGACATCAATCGCAAGGACACCGCCACCGCGGAGGCCTACGTCGACCTCTACATTCGCACCGCCACGATCGTCCGCCAGGTGCAACCCGCGGGAAAGGTCTGGGCGCTCGCCCTCGCCCACGATGTCGCCTACGCGGATCGCTTTCTCGCCGGCATGAAAGCCAAAGGCAAACTGGAGCTGATCGATGCCATCACGTTCCACGGCTACCCGCGCAATCCGGATGACCTAAGAACGCTGGACCAGCTCCAAGCCGTAGTCGCCAAACACGGCCGCCCGATCCCACTGCGTCAGGGCGAGACCGGAGCTCCGTCCCGCTACCAGGACAACTTTGCCCTGCGTCAGATTTCCTTCACCGAAACCACCCACGCCAAGTGGGACCTGCGCCGGTTGCTCGCGCATCGCTCCCGCGATGTCCCCATGAATCTCTTCACGCTCTGTGACATGCACTACACCCAGGAGAGCAATCAGGGCGGGGCGGACGGCGTGCTCCGCATGAACTACAAGGGACTGCTCGCCACGCGCCCCGATCAGACAGTCGACTATGTCAAACCGGCCTACAGCGCGGTCCAGGGCGTGTTCTCGATCTTCGACTCCCACCTCGAGCGACTCACCCCGTATCCGCACACCTCGTCCGCGCTGCGTGGCCTCAGTCTCACCGGCTACCGCCACCAGAAATTCGACGGTCAGGTCGTGGCCTTCTGGTTCAATGACGCTCCTCCGGCCGATGCCAACGGAGTGAGTCTGATCCAGCTTCACCTTCCGGCCGGGCATTTCACCGAACCCGTGTTGGTGGACCTACGCACCAGCACCGTCTACGCGCTGGCGAAGACCCAGTGGACGCAGGACGCAAAGGGAGTCCACCTCCGCGACGTGCAGGTCTACGACTCGCCCCTGCTGCTGGCCGAACGATCGCTGATCCCGATGCCATCCGTCGCACGCTAAAGGCGAGCGACCCCCGCCGATTGTTACTCCCGATGATCCTGACCGACTTCCTGCCTGCCCGACGCGACCGATCGTGGGACTACGCCCTGCAGGCCGGGGTGTCGCACGCCATCGTGCGATGCCATCCCCGGGACACGGATCTCCCCCCGCCCTATGAACTCGACACCCTCCGGACCATCCAGAGGCGGTTCGCCGAGGCGGGGATCACGGTCTACGGACTCGAAGGCGACGAGTTCGACATGCAGCGCATCAAGCTGGGACGGCCGGGCCGCGACGAAGACATCGAGCGCTACCAACGCATGCTGCAGCATCTGGGCGAACTCGGGATTCCCCTGCTCTGCTACAACTTCATGGCCACCCTTGGGTGGTGCCGCACCCATACGCACGTGCCCACCCGGGGAGGCGCCCTCACCAACCGGTTTCAACTCACGGCGCTCCCGCCGGAACCGGTGGCGGAGACAGATCGCATCTCCGCCGAACAGCTCTGGGAAAACTACACTTACTTCCTCCGGGCCGTGCTCCCGGCCGCGGAACGCGCCGGCGTGCGACTCGGGCTGCATCCCGACGATCCTCCCCTCTCTCCGCTTCGCGGCGTCGCCCGCATCTTCAGCAGTGTCGCCGCGTTCGACCGGGCGCTGGCGCTGAGTGACTCCCCCGCGCACGGCGTGACGTTCTGCCAGGCCAACTTCCGCCTGATGGGGGCAGACCTCGCCGCCACCGCGCGACGCTGGGCGCCCCGGCTGGCGTTCGTGCACTTTCGTGATGTCGACGGCACCGCGCACGATTTCACCGAGACCTTTCACGATGCCGGTCCGACCGACATGCCGGCCCTGCTGCGTCACTATCACGAGATCGGATTCCGCGGTCCCATCCGGGTCGACCACGTGCCGTCGCTCGCTGGAGAAGAGAATCTGCCTCACGGATACGCCTACCTCGGCCGGCTCTTCGCCCTCGGCTACATGAAGGGCATCCTCGATTCCGCCCGCATTTCCTACCGTTAAACCCGAACGTCTCCCATTCGCATGCACACCTCGCCCGAAAATGAAGGACTCCTCCAAAAAGAGGCCAAAATGATGAAGCTGGAGCGGCTGATCGCGGCCAGGGAGACGATTTCCACGCGCCCGTTCCCGGTCCCGGAGGCCGAGCTGCTGGCGCGTTACGAACAGCTCTACACCGGCGCCATCAGCGACGTCCTGCGCGAGCACGCCCTCCTCGACCAGGCCATCGGCCAGCTCATTCCCCTGCGGCCGGAGCGCACCGTGGCCGGGATTGCGTTCACGGTAAAGAGCGCCCCCAACGTGAAGATCACCGGGGAGATGACCTACCGCACCCAGATGCTCGAGGACATGCAGTCCGGCTCCTTTGTGGTCTGGGATACGAGCAACGACGAGAAAGCCACCCTGTGGGGTGGCGTCATGACCGCCACCGCAGCCGCCAAGGGCATCCGGGGAGCGCTGATCGACGGAGGAATCCGCGACACGCATCAGATCCTCGAGAAGAATTTCCCCGTCTTCTACAAGTACCGCATCCCGAACGGCAGCCTCGGACGCTGCCTCATCACCCACTACCAGATCCCCATCCTCATCCGCGGCGTCGTGATCAAGCCAGGCGACGTAATCCTTGGCGACATCGACGGGGTCGTCGTCGTGCCGCGGGACCTGGCCTATGAAGTCCTGGTGCGGGCGGAGGAGATCCGCAGCAATGAGAAGAAGATCTTTTCCTGGGTCGCGGAGGGCACAACCGTGCGCCAGATCACCGAGAGGGGCGGGTACTTTTGATGCGCCTGGAACGACTCCGGTGGCTGCTGCTGCTGCTCCTCTTCCTGTCGACGGTGATCAACTACATCGACCGGCAGGCGCTGTCGGTCCTGATCCCGACGCTCCGGACCGATCTGGGCCTGTCCGCCACCGACTACGGCCTCGTCACCACCGTGTTTCTGCTCGCCTACACGGTGGGCCAGCTGGCGGCGGGTGTGTGGATCGACCGCGTCGGCACGCGGATCGGGTTCGCCGTGTTCGCCGCGGTCTGGTCGCTCGCCGCGGTGCTGCATGCGTTTACCGCCGGGGTTCTCACCCTCATCGCCTTCCGCCTCCTGCTCGGGCTGACCGAAGCGGGCAACTGGCCAGCCGGCACCAAGGCGATCGCGCAGTGGTTCCCCCAGAAGCGCCGGGCGTTCGCGATGGCGGTGTTCGACGGCGGGTCGGCCGTTGGCGCCATTCTCGCGCCGCCACTCGTCGCGCTCCTCGCGCTCCAATTCAACTGGCGGGTGGCGTTTATCGCGACCGGCCTCCTCGGCTTCATCTGGGTCGTCGCCTGGCTGCTGGTCTATGATGCCCCGGACCGCCATCGCTGGCTGAGCGCCGAAGACCGAGCGCGCGTCGCCTCCGAGGCAGGCGGCACCGCCGGACGCGCCCCTCTTGGCCATGCCTTCGCCCAGTTGATCCGCACCCGGGCGCTGTGGGGTCTGATGCTGACCCGCCTGCTCGCCACGCCGGTCTGGTGGTTCTATGTGTTCTGGCTGCCGGACTACCTCAGCCAGGCCCGGGGTTTTTCGCTCAAAGACATCGGACTCTACGCCTGGATACCGTACGTGGCGGTGGATCTGGGAAAAATGATCGGCGGAGCGGCCTCCGACCGGTTGCTCGCCCTCGGGCGGAGCGCGACCTTCGCGCGCAAGAGTGTCATGGTGTTTGGCGCGCTGCTCATGGTGGGCGGCGTCAAGGTGGCGGGCGCGGACAGCGCCGCCATGGCCATCATCTGGGTCTGCGTGGCCACGTTTGGGTTCGGATGCTGGAGCGCGAACATCCTCGCCTTGCACGCGGATATCTTTCCCGCCGGAAGCATGGCAACCGCGGTCGGTGCGACCGGCACGGCGGCCAGCCTCAGCGGCGCGGCGTTCACCTTCGCCGTCGGACACGTGGTGGCCCGGGCCGGCTACGGGTCCGTCTTCTGGGCGGTCGGAACGACCGCCCTCGTCGCCTGCGCGGTGCTGATTTTTGTCCTCGGACGGGTCGAACGACTCCCCTCCACCTCCCCTGCATGAACTTCGCCACCGACGAGCACTCTCTCCTGCGCACGCCCCTCGGTCGAAAGCTCTACCACGAGCAGGCGGCGAACCTTCCGATCATCGACTTTCATTCGCACCTCAGTGCGCGTGATTTGGCGGACGACCGGGTCTTCACCACGCTGACGGAGCTTTGGATCACACCCGACCCCTACAAACACCGCGCCCTGCGCCAGCTCGGCGTGCCGGAGCGGGTGATCACGGGCGACGCACCCGATGAGGAAAAGTTTAACGCCTGGGCGGCAGCGCTGCCTCGCCTGGTCGGCCACCCGCTTCATCCGTGGAGCGCGATCGAACTCGCCCGCTACTTTGACATCGGCACCCCGCTGTCGGCAGCCTCCGCGCCGGACATCTGGCACCGGACACGCGCACTCCTCGCCCGGCCGACGCACTCCGCCCGCGGACTTCTGGGCACCACCCGCGTCGCGTGCGTCTGCACGTCGGATCGCTTTCTCGATCCCCTGGACGATCACCGCCGGCTGGCCGGGCGGGCGGACGTTCCCCGCGTACTCCCCTCCCTGCGGGCGGACGACGCCCTCGCCGTGCAGAGTCCGAGCTTTCCCGCCTGGGTGAGCTCCCTGGGCGACCTCACCGGCACCCGGATCTCCCGTCTGGCCGACTACCTCGCCGCGCTGGAATGCCGTCTCGATGCCTTCGCGGCGCACGGTTGCCTGCTCTCGGACCACGGATTGGATACGTTCGATTATGCGACCACCTCGGAGCCGGAAGCGGAACGTCCGTTCCGTCGCGCCCTCGAAGGCGTGGCGCTCGACATCGGCGAATCCCGCGCCCTGCGTTCCTACCTGCTCGCAGCCTTGGGCGCGTCCTACGCGCGTCGCGGCTGGGCCATGCAACTGCACCTCGGTGCCCAACGGGACACCAGCTCGCGGTTGCGCGACCAGACAGGCCCGACGGGAGGCTATGCCACCATCGGTCAGCCCACCCCAATTCCCCTGCTCTGCCGATTCCTGGACGACCTGGAGCGACGGCAGGCGCTGCCACGCATGCTGCTGTATCCGCTCCATCCCGGGGACTACGCCCCGCTGGCCACGTTGACCGGCTCCTTCACCGAGGAAGGGGTGGCCGGAAAACTGCAGTGCGGCCCCGCCTGGTGGTTCAACGATCACCTGCTCGGCATGCGCCAGCACCTCGACGCCCTTTCACACTATGGTTGCCTGTCCACATTCGTTGGCATGACTACGGATTCGCGGAGTCTGCTTTCGATGACCCGCCACGAGTATTTCCGTCGCATCCTCTGCGACTACCTCGGCGAACAGGTCGCGGCCGGGCGCTTTCCCGATGACTACGACCTCCTGGCCGATTACGTCCGGCGGATCGCCTACGACAACGCGCGCACCTGGTTGCGACTGCCACTCCCCCCGTCTTCACCATGACCGCATCCTCCTCTTTTTTCACCGACAAAACCGCCGTGATCACGGGCGCCGCCGGCACCCTGTGTTCGGCCGTTGCCCTCCGACTGGCAAACGAAGGAGCACGTGTCGCGCTCCTCGGACGCACCCTCGCGTCGCTGGAAACAATCGCCATGCAGATCCGCGCGGCCGGCGGCACCGCGCTGCCGGTGGCCTGCGACGTGACCCAACCCGATCAAGTCGAACGGGCGCGGGCGGAGATTTCCAGCGCCCTCGGGGCACCGTGGTTTCTCCTGAACGGAGCGGGCGGCAATCAGGCGTCCGCCATCACGACCACCACCGAGTTCGACCCGGCCGAACTCGCCGCCGACCGCCCGGCCGAGCTGCGCGGGTTCTTCAATTTGAACCTGCAGACCTTTGAAGACGTCATCCGGATCAATACGCTCGGAACCGTGGTGCCCTCCCAGATATTCGGCCGCGACATGGCGGCCCTCGGCCGCGGGTCGATTCTCAACTTCGCCTCGATGACCAGCTACCGGCCGATCTCACGTGTCGCCGCCTATGCGACCGCCAAGGCGGGCATCGTAAACTTCACCGCCTGGCTCGCCGCCTACCTCGCACCCGCCGGCGTGCGGGTGAACGGAGTGGCGCCGGGATTCTTCGTCAACGAGCGCAGTCGCAAGATCCTCCAGAATCCCGACGGATCCCTTTCCGCGCGCGGGCGGAACGTGATGCAGCATACCCCCTTCAAACGTTTTGGCGAAGCCAGTGAACTCCTCGGCGGCGTGTTGTGGCTGCTCAACGACGAACAGGCGGCGTTTGTGACCGGGGTGACCCTGCCGATTGACGGCGGCTTCCTCGCCTGTCCGGGCGTGTAGAAATCTCTAGCCACCCGCGACGTATCCGGAAACGAGGCGGATAAGTCGGATCGCAATAAACTACGTGATAAACGCTTGCACCAGACACGTGAATGCTAATTGCATTTAGCTAGAATCCATCCCTCTCTCCGTGGGATGACGTGCCAACGGAACGAGCGTTTAGACACATCGGTGCTGTTCTTCTTCAGGCTCGTGCTCGGAGCGCTGGTGGCCTTGACGGGAGTGACAAGCCGGGCGCAGACACCGGGGAATTGGGCGATTCAGG